>DATMVE010000090.1:0-47340 GCA_035563515.1 Pyrinomonadaceae bacterium | reverse complement strand
CGAGTAGCCGAAGGGGTCGCGCTTGAACTCCGGCCAGGTCAGCTCGGAGCTGTGCGCCACCTGCTTGAGCTCCGTCACTAAACGCCGCGTCAGCCCCGTGTCGTCCACGAACGTCAGCCGGTACTCGCCCGCCGGCACGAGCGCGGTTGACGTAGACTGCGCCGGCGCGTCGTCGCCCGCGTTGACCGCGTAGCTCTCGGCGGGGACCGTGGGCTGCGGGGGCGTCGGCACCGAGGCGAGCGTCGTCTCGGGAAGAGGGGTTTGGTTTATCGGAGAATCTGACTGCTCGGCGAGCGGGGTGCCGTCGACCGGGCAGAAGCTGAACTTATCGGCGAACTCTTCCCGACAGGTGGAACACTGTTTCATCTTTATCCTCGTAGCCGCCAGAGGGACCGGACTGTTGGGAAGACTCTTTCCCGGCGGCGTCTCTAAAACTCTCTTACGCGGGACTGGCTCCTGACGTTTCCTCGGAATCAGAGGTCGCCCAGGCTCTTTACCAGACTCACATTATACTACTCTTTGCCGAAGCAGGCACACCACAGGGGGCTTTAACCTTTTGTGGCCGCCACCTTTGATGCGGCCGGGGGCCAAACGGTTGACGGCGCAGGCGGGCGCATCTAAACTGTTTTTTCGGCAGCTCCCCGTCATGTTTCCTGTGAAAATGGGCGTAAACCCCTTGCTTCTGTCGTCCAGTTATCATCCCTGCGGTCGTATCATGAAATTTCAGACCATAAGACAAGCCCTGCGGACGGCCCTCCTGCTCGCCCTCGTCGTCACGTCGGCGGGCGCGGCCGCGGCCCAGACGGCCACCGAGCCGCGGCGCGAGCAACTCTTGAACGGCCTGCGAATCCTGCTCTGGAACAGGCCGGGCGACGCGAAGGTGACGATCAAGCTGCGCGTGCACAGCGGCGCGGCCTTCGACCTGGTGGGCAAGTCCGGCCTGATGGCGCTGCTCGGCGACGCACTCTTCTCGGACCCCACGACGCGCGAGTATTTCGCCGAAGAACTCGGCGGGAATGTAGAAGTCACCAGCGACTTCGACCGCCTCAGCGTCACGCTCACGGGCGACGCCCGACACTTCGAGCGCATGGTGGAGCTTTTGGGCACGGCCGTCATCAGCACGGACCTGAGGCCCGAAGTGTTCGAGCGGCTGCGCGAGGCGCGCGTCAAGATGGTCCGCGACCTCAACGTCTCGCCCGCGCTCGTCGCGGACAGGGCCGTCGCCACGCGCCTCTTCGGCGACTACCCCTACGGCCGCACGCTCTTCGGCTCGCCAGAGACCCTGGCGCGCATAGTGCGCCCGGACCTGATGCTCGTGCGCGAGCGGTTCCTCAATCCGAACAACTCGACGCTGGCAATCGTCGGCGGCGTTGACGAGCGCCGCGCGATGCGCGCCCTGAAACAGCTCCTGGGCAACTGGCGCAAGAGCGACGCTATCGTGCCCGCGACTTTCCGCCAGCCCGAAGCGCCCGACGCGCGCACACTCGTCGTAGACATGCCCGGCGCGGAGACCGTCGAGGTGCGCCTCGCGGCGCGCGGCCTCGCGCGCTCCGACAAAGACGCCGCGGCCGCAGCCCTGCTCGCGCTCGCCGCGCGCGACCTCTGGCAGGCGCAGCAACCCGCGTTGAGCAAGACCGCTTACTTCGTCCGCCACGAAGATCACCAGCTTCCGGGCATGTTCATCCTCGGCGCGAGTGTGCCAATTTCTGAAGCCCCCGCGACGCTCAGCAAGGCGCGCGAGGTGCTGAACACGCTCGTCAAGGGGGGCGTCGCCCCGGAGATGCTTGAGCGCGTCCGAGGCGAGGCAATCGGGGAACTCTCCAGGCAGTTCGAGCGGCCCGAATCGGTGGCCGACCTCTGGCTCGACGCGGACACTTTTCAACTCGCGGCCGCCGACGAGCGCCTGCGCCAGTTGAAGGGCGTGACGGCGGCTGACCTCGCGCGCACGGCCGCCAGACTCTTCAAGGACGCGGCGGTAGCGTCTGTTGTGGCGGGCCCGGCCGAGCGGCTGAAGGCGGATTTGGGCGGCGCGGGCAAGGTCGAGGTGCTGGGAGAAGTGGCCCAGCCGACCGCGCCCGCGCCAGTGCGAGCGCCCATCGCGGTTCCCATTAAGAAGCAATAGACAATTTGCAAATGTATCGCAAGCCGGCTGCAACCATCCCCTCGGCTGAATGGGTTTACTGTGCCTGACGAGAAGAGCGTAAATGAGAGCGAGCATGCGCGCCGCGTGCGCGAAATGTTCGCCGGCATCGCGAATCGCTACGATCTTTTGAACCACCTGCTGTCGGGCAACACGGACAAGCGCTGGCGGCGGCTTGTTGCGAAGCGATTGCATGATGTGTTGTCAACCGAGGGGGCGCGGGCTTTGGACGTGGCCTGCGGGACGGGCGACCTGTCACTAGCGTTGGCACAACAGACAGGGGCGCGCGTCGTCGGCACGGACTTCTGCCGGCCCATGCTTGAGATAGCAGCGCGCAAAGCCCGCGCGAATGTTTCGTCGGAGATTCCATTCGTAGAGGGCGACGCGCTCAAGCTTCCCTTCGCTGAACGCTCTTTCGACGCCGTCACCATCGCGTTCGGCCTGCGCAACCTGTCGAGCGTCGAGACCGGGCTGAAAGAGTTGTGGCGCGTGTTGAGGCCGGGGGGGCGCGCCGCCGTCCTGGAATTTTCGAGGCCGGTCGTGCCGGGCTTCCGCGCTCTCTTCCAGTTCTACTTCACGCGCGTGCTGCCCCGCGTAGGCGGCATGTTGAGCGGCTCGCGCGGCGCTTACGAGTATCTGCCCGATTCCGTTTCCAGGTTCCCTGACCAGAAGCGGCTCGCGCGGATGATGCGCGAGGCGGGGTTCACGGGGGTCGAGTACAAGAATCTGACCGGCGGGATCGCCGCGCTCCACCTGGGCACGCGCCCCGCCGAGTAGAGCGAGCTTGGTTGCAGTCGCTGCAACCATTGCATAGCCTGAAGGGTGCGCACGACTGATTCGTGCACGGTTGTCGGGGCCGCTGTACGAGTCGAGCGCCGCGCACTCCTTCAGGCTATTCGCCTTTATAAAAGAGAGCGCACGGGCCACGAAATAACACGAAGCCGCGCGAAAATGTTTTCTTGTTCGCGCGGTTTCGTGGTTTGTTCGCTCCCTCTCGTCTCGTCCCCTTAATTCTCCTGTCGCTTGTCCGCCTCCCTTTCTGCTATCATCCGGCCTGTAATTTCAAACCCAAATTTTCAAGGGACAAAGTTTCGCACGCGTGTCTTCGCCAAGTAACAACACGCCAGAGAGCACGGCCGCGAAGAAGCGCTCCGTGTGGCCTTCCGTCAGGCGCAAGCTCCTGGGCGCGCTCCGCCGGATTGCGATGATGGCGCTCGTCGTCTTCACCGTCGTCTCAATCGTCACGCTGCTCATCGAAGCGGTCCCGGGCGACCCGGCCGCGGCGATTGTCGGCGCGGACGCGCCGCCCGAGCAGATCGCCAACTTCAACCGCAAGCACGGGCTCGACCGGCCGTCGTTCTTCTTCACCTTCCCGCGCGGCGAGGACGGCGGCCGCCACTTCCGTTGGCACGGCTGGGACAACCGCTTCGTGGACTACTGGCGCAACCTCCTGCGCGGCGACATGGGCCTCTCGTTCAGGGGCGACCGGCCCGTGCGCGACCTCATCCTCGAACGCTACCCGGCGACCATCAAGCTGGCGCTCGCCGCCATGTTCATCGCCGTCCTGATAGCCATCCCGCTCGGCGTCTTCGCAGGCAAGAACAAGGGGACATGGATTGACAGCTTCTCCTCGGTCGCCGCGCTCATAGGCATCAGCGTGCCGGGCTTCGTCATCGGGCCGCTGCTCGTCTACTTCTTCGCCGTCAGGCTCAGTTGGGTCAGTTCCTCCGGCAACCAGTACCCGGAAGACATCATTCTCCCGGCCATCACGCTCGGCGCGGCGCTCTCTGCCATCCTGACGAGGATGGTGCGCTCCTCCGTCATAGAAGAGTTGAACGAGGACTACGTCCGCACGGCGCGGGCCAAGGGCCTGAGCGAGCGCAAGGTGGTTTACAAGCACGTCCTGAAGAACGGCCTGATTCCGGTCGTCACGATTCTGGGCCTGCAACTCGGGGTGCTCCTGGCGGGCGCGATCATCACGGAAAAGATCTTCGTCTGGCGCGGCATCGGCACGCTCCTCCTGGAAGAGGGCATCGGGAGCCTCGACTACCGCGTCGTGCAGGGCTGCGTGCTCGTCATCAGCGTCACTTACATCTTAGTCAACTCGCTGACCGACGCGGTCTACCGCCTGCTCGATCCGCGAATCAGGGTCTCTTGAAATGATGAACGATGAATGATGAATTAAAAACCGGTTGCCTTTAATTCCGCATTCATCACTCCGCATTCATTATTAGTTTTTATGAATCGCCTTTCCATCTTCGGTTTCGTCGTCGTCGCCGTGCTGGTGCTCGTGGCGGTGTTCGCCCCGGCCATCTCGCGCCACCCGTACGACGAGACGAACGAGTCCATTCGCTACCAGCCGCCGTCGCGTGAGCACTGGTTCGGGACGGACGCCACGGGCCGCGACGTTTTCGCCCGCGTGGTCTACGGCGCGCGCATCTCGCTCGAAGTCGGTTTCGCGGTCGTCGTCATCTCCGCCCTGGTTGGCACAATCTTGGGCGCGCTCTCCGGCTACTACGGCGGGTGGATCGACCGCCTCATCTCCGGCTACGTCTTCAACGTCTTCCTCGCCTTCCCAGGGCTGCTGCTGGCCATCGCGCTCGTGGCCTTCCTGGGCAAGGGGCTCGACAAGCTCATCCTGGCGCTCTGCATCATCGGCTGGGTCGGCTACGCGCGGCTGATTCGCGGGCAGGTGCTGAAGGTGCGCGAGTACGACTTCGTGCAGGCGGCGCGCGCGCTCGGCGCGGGCGACTTCCGTATTCTGGTCTGGCACATCCTGCCGAACGCGATTCAGCCGCTCATCGTGCAGGCGAGTCTCGGCATGGCCGGCGCGGTGCTCTCCGAAGCGTCGCTCTCCTTCCTGGGCCTCGGCGTGCAGGAGCCCTACCCGTCCTGGGGCAAGATGATTGACGACGCGCGCGGGATGGAGACGGCCCCGCACGCGCTCATCTTCCCGGCCATCTTCATCGCGCTCACGGTCCTCGCCTTCAACTTCATAGGCGACGGGCTGCGCGAGTACCTGGACCCGAGACAGCGGAAAAGATGACCGCCCAAGCCCCGCCCGTCATCTTGATTGAGAGCCTCTCGAAAACCTACCCGCAGCCGCTCGCGCGCCTCAAGGAGTTCTTCCTGCGCCGCCCCGTGGGCCCTCCCGTGCGCGCGCTTGATGAAGTCTCTTTCGACGTGCGCGCGGGCGAAATCTTCGGCCTCATAGGGCGCAACGGCGCGGGCAAGACGACGCTGACGAAGGTCATCGCCACGCTCGTGCAGCCGACTTCCGGCACGGTCACCGTCAGCGGCTTCGACAGCGTGCGCGACGACGAGCGCGTGCGCGCGCAGGTGGGTTTGGCGACTGCCGAGGAGCGCAGCTTCTACTGGCGGCTGACCGCCGAGCAGAATTTGATGTTCTTCGCGCGGCTCCACGGGCTGAGCGACGCGGCGGCGCGGCGGCGCGTCATCGATGTCGTCCGGCAGTTCGAATTGAAGGAGATCGTCACGCGCCGCTTCGGCGAGCTTTCGACGGGCAACAAGCAGCGCATGGCGTTCGCGCGCGCCCTGCTGCCGCGCCCGCCCGTCCTCCTGCTCGACGAGCCGACGCGCTCGTTAGACCCCTTGGCGGCGGCACGAATGCGCGCGCTCATCCAGTCGCTCGCGGGCGGTGACCCGCCCGCCACCGTGCTCCTGACCTCGCACAACCTGGCCGAAGTCGCGGAACTCTGCGCGCGCGTCGCCGTCATCAGCCGCGGCCGCATCCGCGCGCTCGACACCCCGAAGCGGCTGCGCGCCACGCACAGGCAGACCGAGCGCGTCGAGTTGAGCGTCCGCGGCATCACGCGCGGGCGCGCACACGACCTGCTCTCCCCGTCTGTCAGGGAACTCGAAATCAAAGAGGACGGCGCGTCGCTCCACGTCACCTTCACGCGCGAGAGCGGCGACGAGCAGCTCGACGCGGCCGTGCGCGCGTTGCAGGAGAACGGCGCGACGCTCCTCTCCTTCGACTCCGAGCGCGCGACGCTCCTCGACGTGCTGGAAGCTTACGAGCGCGAGCAGGAGGCGGAGGAAGAAAGTTAGAATGCTCCAAGCCTTCACACTTTTCCTGCGCCGCGTGCGCGCCTTCGTGGCGCGCGACTTCCAGTTGGCGGTCAGTTACCGCGTGGAGTTTTTCATACGCATCCTGACGATCCTGCTGGTCGTCACGACCTTCTACTTCATCTCGCGAATCTTCGCCGGGGGCGAGACAGACTTCTCGCAGTGGCGCGACCCGCTGGCCGCCTGGATCACGGGCCTCGCCGTGCTCAACTATTTCATGACGGGTTTTTCGAGCCTCGCCACTGCCATCCGCAACGAGCAGATGCAGGGGACGTTGGAGAGCGTCCTGCTCTCGCCCATCAGCGTCCCGACGGTCGTCGTCGCCAGCTCCGCCTGGGACCTGCTCCTGGCGACGTTCCACTCCTCGCTCTACTTCATCTTCGGCTGGCTCTTCTTCGGCGTCGAGTTCCGCGGGAATTTTCTGCTCGCGCTCGTCTTCCTGCTCCTGACGACGCTCGTCCTGGCCTGCTTCGGCATCCTCTCGGCGAGCTTCGCGATGGTCTTCAAGCGCGGCGACCCGTTCGCCCTCCTGCTCGGCACGGGCTCGGCCCTCTTCTCCGGCGTCTTCTTCCCGACGCAACTCCTCGGCTCGGGTTTTGGCACAGTCTCGCGCTTCCTCCCCCCGACCTACGGCCTCGACGGCATCCGCCGCGTGCTCATCGAAGGCCAGGGACTGGCACAGGTCAGCGAACCCCTCGTCACGCTCCTCATCTTCCTCGTCGCCCTGCTCCCCTTCTCCCTCTGGGTCTTCTCGCGCGCCGTCCGCCGCGCCAAGCGCGAGGGCAGCCTGATCCAGTATTAGCCGCGGCCGGGCTCCTACCCGACGCCCCTTGATTTCAGCACACGACGCCGGTATGCTGGCGGCCCCTCGCCGCTTACTCTGCTTCACAGATTTCACCATCCGACCTACCTCTAAAGGAGGCAGACGCTCATGAGAATCCCACGCATCTCTTTTATCTTCGTAGCGCTCGCGGTCCTCGGCTGCGCCTCGTGCGGGAGCAAGTCCAGGGTCGTCGAGTACGATAAAATCCGCGACTGCACTGAGGAGTACGAAGGCCAGATAATCTCCGTCGAAGGCTACGTCGGGGCGAACCGCAACGAGGGTCTGGTAGCTTGCGCCTCAAGTCCCGGCGAGAAGTCGTTCTGCCTCGTCGCCTTCTCGGCCGCGCCCGACGCCAAGACCAAACTGACCGCACACATGGACGCGGGGACCGGGCCCAACCAGGTAGAATTCATTCCGGGCAAGCTGGATGAGACCGTGACCGTTAACGATGAGAACCGGCGGCGCATCAGCGAGAAGATCCGTTTCCGCGCCCACGACGGGAAAGTCCTCACCACCGGCGACAAGGTGCGAATCACCGGGAAGTATAGGTCTGTGCCGGCGGGCAACGACTGGCCCGGCAGTTGTTACGTGGAGGTCGAAAAGGTCGAGCCGTTATGATTCCCGCGCGCGGTGGACGGAATCTGTCGCCGCCGCTTTCGCGGGCCCGATGACCCATCGCAGCCCGCGCGCTTGCTTTCTTCGGCCGGGCTGAAGAATTATTGTACGACCTGAAGGAAAGCAATGCGCGTCTCTTACACGCCGCGGTATTACGCGGACATCGGCGAGGGCCACGTCTTCCCGATTAGAAAATTCGAGCTGGTGCGCGACCGCCTGCTGCGCGAAGGGACGCTCAGGCCGGCGGACATCGTCGAGCCGCAGCCCGCCCCGCTCGCGGACGTGCTGCTCGTCCACACGGACGACTACGTGACGCGCCTGCGCGCTGGCACACTTTCGCCGCGCGAGCTACGCCGCCTCGGCCTGCCCTGGTCGAAGGCGCTGGTGCGCCGCTCGTTCCTCGCCACAGGGGGGACGCTCAACGCCGCGCGCTGGGCCCTCAAGGAAGGCGTCGGCTCGAACCTCGCGGGCGGCACGCACCACGCCTACCCAGACCGCGGCGAGGGCTTCTGCGTCCTGAACGACGTGGCGGTTGCGGTGCGCGCGCTCAGGCGCGACCGCCTCATCCGTCGCGCGGCCATCGTCGACTGCGACGTTCATCAGGGCAACGGCACTGCGGCCATCTTCGCGGACGACGCGTCGGTCTTCACCTTCTCCATGCACGGGGCCAAAAATTACCCGCTCTTCAAAGAGCGCTCGACGCTCGACGTGGAACTGGCCGACGGGACGGGCGACGACGAGTATCTGGGAAGTCTCTCGGCACACCTGCCGCGCGTCTTCGCGCACGAGCCCGACATAATTTTTTATCTGGGCGGCGCGGACCCGTACAAGGAAGATAAGCTCGGCCGCCTCGCGCTGACGATTGAGGGACTGCGCGCGCGCGACGAATTGGTGCTGACCGAGTGCCGGAGGCGGGGCGTTGCGGTCGCGACCGTCATGTCCGGCGGCTACGCGGCGGACATCAGCGACACGGTGGAGATTCACTGCAACACCATCAGGGCCGTCCGCGCCGCGTTCGACCCTGAAAGGGTCACAGAAGATAACAGGGGGCAAGCGAATGCGCGTGAAGCGCGCGAAGCGCCGCCCCCGGAAGGATGAGAAAAATTATTCCGCCCCCCGACCCGCCCATCAAACGCGCGGGAGAGCCTCATTTGTTCCATTGCGGATCGTCCACGATGCCTTTCAGGAACGTGTTTACCGCGTCCCATTCGTCGCTCTGGAAGAGGATCTGGTCAGGGGTGGCGGAGTCGCGGACGTTTTTGGACATCACTCCCTTATCCTTGGGGTTGTGATAGCCCCGCGACAGCGCTCGGTGTCCGGGGCCTTCGTGCAGGATATCCCCGGCGATGGCTCTCAGACCGCCCGCATCGCGCTTCGGGGTCAAATCTACGTTCACGATGGATACGCTCGTCGCCGGATCGTATTGACTTTGTCCTGTGACGGCCCCGGTCTTCGGGTCTACCGTTTCCCTGAGATCGCCGGCCAACCGCTTCGAGAGTTCTTCGAGCCTGGGGCCCTGAACTAACTTCTGCGAAGCGACAATGTCATAGACGAGCTTCTCCATCCGATCTTGGGGAATGCTTTTCTCCCCCTTGGCCGCGCCGATGACATAGACGATAACGTCGCCTCGCTTCACCAGCTTCTCGACGTCTTTGAGACCTCGTTGATAAGAGACCTGGACCCCTGCCTTGACCCTCTTGTCTTTGCTGTGCTCAGTAGTCTTGCCCAACGCCCTCTTGGCTTCGACGACTATGACTGCAAGTTCCTTTTCGGTCAGCCCGCTTTCAGTGTCGACGATGGTGAGCCTGGGCTGGCGCGACAACTGTAGAGGAGCCGAAGCCAGGGGCGGCGCAACCCCACCCCTCACCAGTTGGTGGGCCGCGCGGTCGGCCTCGCGCTCGTGCCGCGAGCCGGGCGCTCCAATCGGGATGGTCGCGCCGACCCTGCCGCCGTCCCGCTGTTGGGCAACGTGAGCAAGCTCGTGCGCCAGCAAACGTTGCCCATCACGACCGGCTGGCGCGTAACGCCCGGCCCCGAAGACCACGTCGGGCCCCACGGCGTAGGCGTGCGCCTCCACGGCGTCCGCGGATCGCGCCGCGATTGGGTCAGTGTGTACCCGCACCTTGCCGAAGTCATGCCCGAGGCGTGACTCCATGAAGGCACGAGCCGCCGGATCGAGGGGTTGACCGGGTGAGCGCAACACTTCGTGGACGATGGGCGGCGCTATGCCCCGCCCCAAGTCGCTTGAACCGGCGCGCTTGCTCCGCGAGCGCTCATGTTTCGTCTGTATTGACCCTGCCGCAGGAGGGTGCACACTAATCCTGCTAAAATCGTGCCCGAAGCGAGTCGATGCCGTGGCAGTCGAACCCGCTGCGAACTCTTCCGCATGTGCCTGATTGAGTATCGTAGATTTGGCGGGTGTGGCCGGCTGAGGTACTTTCGTTTTCTCTGCGAAAGTGCGCATGGTCAACCTTCTTTCGTTCGATGAGCAAATGCCTAACGCCCGAATTCGTATGTTGACTGAAGTGTGCTCAGGCCGCAAGCTTGAGCCGGCCGTGGATGCCGGAGAAGCCGCGCTCCAATTATGACGGGCGAGGGTTCCGTTGCAAAGATTAATTAGAGACGAAGAAGGCTGTCAGTGGCACCAACGCCAGGCGGCAATCTGAAACAAGCCGGCGACAAACTTCGACCGCCCCGTCGCGTCACTCCCGTCTAACCTTTTGACCTGTACTTTCCTCACCATGTTCCCGGCTATCTCTCGGACACGTCCCGGCTGCCGGTTTCCGGGGCATTTGTCCTATAATCCTACCCCGAATGCGTATCTGGCGAATCATCAAATTCACTTCGTACGTCCTCATAGGCGTCCTCCTGGGCTGGCTCGTCTACGAGTGGCTGACCTTCCCGGACCTCGCGCGGCTGAGGGACCAGAACCCGGAGACGACGGCGATGATCGAGGCGCGTGTGCGCGAGGCGCGGGCGCGCGGCGATCAGCCGAGGCGCGTGCAGGCTTGGGTTCCCTTAGAGAAGATTTCGCCCCACTTGCAGCGCGCCGTGCTCGCGGGCGAGGACACCAATTTCGCGGCGCACAAGGGCTTCGACTACGAGGCCATACAGAAAGCCTACGAGCAGGGGCAGAAGGAGGTGGCGAAGGAGGCTGGCGACGACCAGTCCAGCTGGATACCAGATTTCTCCGCCTTCCGCCGCGGCGGCTCGACCATCTCGCAACAGCTCGCGAAGAACCTTTACCTTTCGAGCGAGCGCTCGATCACGCGTAAAATTCGCGAAGCCGTCATCACCTACTTCATGGAGCGCACACTCACCAAGCGCCGCATACTCGAAATCTACCTCAACGTCATCGAGTGGGGCGACGGCATCTACGGCGCGGAGGCCGCCGCGCAGACCTACTTCCACAAACCGGCCTCGGCCCTGACGAAGAACGAGGCCGCGTTCCTCTCGGCCATGATTCCGAGCCCGCTCAACATCTTCAGCCCTTACAAAAATCCGCGCCGCCTCGCCCGCCGCCAGAAAGTCATCCTCCGCGGCATGCCCTACGTGAAGATGCCCGAAGGCACGGGCTGACGAGCTTACCCTTCAAATTCGAGCTTCGACGGGCGCAGGGCCGTGCGAATCGCCCAGGCGGCGGCGAAGATGATGAGGAGTGTGCCGAGCGCGCGAATCAGGAAGGCGATGCCGGCGGTCTGGCGGAGCAGGCCGAGGTGTTCGAGCAGGTAGTTCCAGTCGTGAATCGAATTGTCGCCGCCGAGCAGCGGGAGCTGCATGGCGACGGAGTCCGCGGCGTAAACGGAGACGTTGAGCAGGCTCTCGCCGGCCCAGAAGAGGACGAGCGCGCAGGAGTAAGGTTTGTTGTTGAAGTAGAAGTAGCCCGCGAAGACGGCGGGGACGATGACCTGGAAGAGCGAGCCGCCCGCGATGGCGAGGAACTCGCCGAACGGCCTGAAGACGACGTGGCCCGCCTCGTGTATGACGAGGTTGACGCCGTCAATCAGCCGCCAACTGTCCGGGTGCGCCGCCGCCCAGAGGAAGTAGGCCGCGGCCGCCACGGCGAACCCGAGCTTGAGTTTGTCGCCCGGCAGGGGCTGTCGCTGAATCCGTTCGAATCGTGAGTCCATTTTACGCTCGGAGTAAACAAAACGCCCCGGCAGGCTCTGGCCGCGTCGCGCGCCTCGTGAGTCCTGCCGGAGCTTTGAAGGGTGAAAAGCTGACTTCTCTCGTCAGACCGTGAACTCGCGCGCGAGCTGTAACTCAGCCTTGCGCAGCTCGAACCGCCCGCGCCCGAAGTTGCCCTCGGGGCTGAGCGCGAGCAGGATGAAGTAGTCCGGCGAGAAGATGCGCATGATGACGACCGCGCCTTCCATGTGGACGACCAGTTCGCGCAAGGCCCCGAGGCCGATGTCCCCGCCCGTCCGCTGTGCGTTGCGGACGAGTGAGGTCAGCTCGGCGGCCGCCACGTCCAGGTTGGCGTCCTCCGCCTCGCGGCTCATCACACGCTCGACGGCGATGCCGTCGGTCCCCATAATCATCGCCCCGATGCTGCCGTCGGTGCGCTCGATGATCGCTTCGAGTGCTTCTTTGAACATCGTCGCTCTCCTCCTTACGGGCGCGTGCTGAGCCCGGTCGGCCGCGCGGACTGGCCCTGCGGGACGGGGGCGGGCTGCTGTATGACCGGCTGCGTCAGCGGCTGGCCCGAAGTACCCGGATTTTGCGACGGCACACTCTGCTGCTCCTGAAGGTTGGTCGGCGTCGGCGTGTTGGTCGTCGGGTTGCCGGGCGTGACGGGCTGGATGATGGTCGTCGTGCGCGTGCCCGTGCCGATGGCCCCTGCCGTCGGACGGCCCTGGTAGTCCGGCCTGTAGATGCGCGGCGTGATGAAGAAGAGTATCTCGTCTGTGCCGCGCGTGATGAGCTTGCGCTTGAAGAGGTTGCCGAGGATCGGGATGCTGGCGACGCCGGGCGTGCGCTGCTGCGTGTTGCCCTCGGTGTCAATCAGCACGCCGCCCATGACGGTGGTCCCGCCGTCGGGCACGAGCACTTCGGACTGCATGCGCTGCGTGTTGATGCCGGGGACGCCGCCGACGGCGATGCCCGTGTTGATGGTGTTGTTCTCCAGCGTGACGCGGAGCACGACCGTGCCGGCGTCAGTAATCTGCGGCGTGATGGAGAGGCGCAGCGGCACGGAGACGAAGGTCGTCGTCACGACGCCGAGAGCGCCGGTGGTCTGCACGGGAATCTGCGTCCCGCTCTCGATCTGCGCCGGGCGGTTGTTGAGCGCCGTCACGCGGGGCGTGGCGACCGTCTTGGCCTGGCCCTTGGACTCGGCGGCGGTGACCAGCAGGCTGATCTGCGCCGTGCCGAAGATGCCGGTCGTCAGGCCGATGACCGTGTTCGGGCTGGCCGCGCCGAGCGTGCCAGACGGCTGCGGGGTGTTCAGCAGACCGCCGGGGACGCCGCGCGCGACGTTGCCGGGGGTGGTGACGTTGTTGCCGCCCGTGCTTCCGCCTGACCCCGCAGAGTTGGGCAGCGTGGTGAAGGTGCCGAGGCCGCCGCGGCTGGGGTTGGAGGCGGAAAACGCCAACTGGGCCCCGAGGTCGCGGCTGAAGTTGCGCGAGGCGATGACGATTCTGGTCTCGATCTCGACCTGCGGCTCGGGCTGGTCGAGGATGGCGACGAGCTGGCGGATGGCCTCTATGTTCTCGCGCACGTCCGTGACGATGAGCGTGTTGCTGCGGCCGTCGACTTCGATGGCGCCGCGGCGCGAGAGACGGCGCTGGATGATGGGGAGCAGCCCCTGGTCGCCGCCGCCGCCCGTGGCGTCGCCGCCCGCGCCGCCCGAGAAGCTCAGGTTGGTCGCGCCGCCCGCGAACCCGCCGGTCGAGCCGGCGGCCTGGGCCAGCGTGCCCGAGGCGCGCGCGTAGTTGAGGCGGATGAACTCCGTGACGAGCGGCGAGTTGTCCAGCCGCGCGTCGTTAATCTTCTGCGTCGCCGCGGCCTCGTTCGCCAGGACTTCAATGGTCGCGATGCGCAGGATGTTGCCGTTGGCGTCGACGCCGAGGCGGTTGGCCCTGAGGATGGCGTCGAGCGCGATGTTCCACGGCACGTCCGTGACGTTGACCGTGACGGGGACGGCCTGGACCGAGTTGTCAATCACGAAGTTCACGCCGTACTGCTCCGTGATGTAGTTCAGGATGTCGCGGATGTCGGCGTTGACGACGTTGAGGTTGATGGGCTCGCCGACGAAGCCGGGGCGGCCGTACTGCTCGCCCTGCGACTGCTGGCCGTCCTGCGACGGGCCGATCTGCACGGTCGGCGTCGGGGTGGCCTTCGGCTGCGGCTCCTGCTGCGGCTCACGGGCCGCGTCGCTCTCTTCGGCGTGCGCCGACTCCGCGGGCTTCGCCGGGGCCTTCGGCGCGGCGTCGACCGCCGGCGTCAGCTCCAGCATCAGGCTGTTGTCGGCCAGCTTCGAGCGGTCGCGCGCGGGCGCGAGCAGCGCCACTTTCATGCGCGCCGACATGTCGTGCGGCCCGCGCAACTCGCGCTCGACGACGACGCCCGAGACGAGCGGCGAGCGGACGGAGTAGCTGTCGGCCAGGCGCGAGGCGTCCGTGCCCGGCAGGTTGAGCATGATGGTGCGGGCGTCGGGCCGCGAGACTGAGTAGGCCATCGGGGCGGTGCCGTAGATGGTGATGAGCGTGGACGAGCCGGAGGTGTAGGCGCTGACGCTGGTCGCCTTCGGCTGAGCCTTCGCGCCCGCGAGCGCGGGCCAGGAGATTGTGCACACCAGGAGGAGAACGAGCGCTCCCCGCTGGGTGACTGCGGACAGGTGTTGAAACATATTCCCTCCTTAAGGGAAGCCAGGGGGCCACACCTCCCGCCACGCGCTACGCTCGTTAACCTTCTCTTGAGAGTTTTGAAGCGCGCGCCGCACAAAGCGGAAGCCGCGAGACCCGGTGGATTGTCAAACTGGCGCGCACCCGATAAGGCTCAGGGCCGTAGCGGCCTGAGTTGCTATCGGAGTGCGCAACGGTTGAGTGGGGATGATGGTCGCGGCAGCGCCGGTCGGGCTCAGGCCCCCGCCCGGCGCTGCCGCTACCGGAAATCTACGGCTGGTCAGAGGTGGGAGCCTTGCCGTCCGTTTCGGCGGGAGTGGCGGCGACGGCCGCCCCCGTGCTGACGCCCGCGCCGCCGTCGGCCGCGACCTTCGAGACGGTCAGCGAATCCGTGACGGCGTTGGCCTGGCGCAGCGGCTTGTTCTCGACGGCCTTCTCGACGCGGCCGTCCGTCCAGCGCGTCTCGCGGCGGAAGACCAGGCGGTCCTCCTCGATGGCGACGAGCTGGCCGTTGAAGAAGGTCTCTCCGGGGTAGATGACGTAGGAGAGCTTGATGGGCGTGGCCTCGATCATCGCCGCGTAGCCGCGCGGCGTGCGGAAGATGCCCGTGACCTGCATCTCGTTCAGGAGCAGCGCGGTCGTCGGCTTCGGCGCGGGCATCTGGCGGTTCATCGCCGCCAGCTTCTGCGCCTTGTAGGCTTCGATGCGCGCCTGGATGCTCGGCGGCGCGACCGGGGCCGCGACGTTCGTGGCCTTCTTCTTCTTCGCCGGCGGCTTGTACTTGTCGAACGGGTCGCGCGCCTTGCCGACGCGCACCGGCTCGCTCTTCTTACCCTCTTCCTGGGCCAGAACGCTCGGCTGCGCGCCGGAGACCGCGAGCGCGCCCAGGAGGACGAGACCGCTGATGGCGTAGCGAATCATTTGTGCGTAGTTCCTCATGATGTTCTCTCTCGGAGACGGCCGCCCTTCGCGCGGGCGGGCTCAATTAATTCACCTCTCAACAGACCCCTTACTTGACTTCTTACTTAGCAGGGGCGGGCTGTTTGACCTGCGGCTGCTGCGGCGCTCCCCCCGCGGGCTGGGGAGCCCCGGCCTTCGGCGCGGCGGCGGGCGCTGCCGCCCGCTGGAGCGACTCGGCGGAGACGTAGTAGGCCGTCAGCTCGAACGTGGCGTCAATGGTCTTGCCCTGCTGCTGCTTCTCAAGCTGCTTGATCTCGAAGTTCGAGATCGAGACGATGCGCTGGTAGCGCGCCATCAGCTCGAAGAACTCGCGGAGGCTCGAAAACGAGCTGGTGACGCCGACCGAAATCTTCTTGCCGTTGTAGAAGTCCTCCTGGATGTCGTCCTTCGGCGAGAAGCTCTTGACGACGAGGCGCGCGTTGTGTGCGCGGTCCTGTATGCCCTGGAGGACGTTGGTCAGCTCGCGCTGCTCGGGCAAAAGCGCCTTGAGGTCGTCGTACTCCTGCTGCTTGTTCTGGTACAGCGACTTGAAGTTGGCGAGGCGCTGCGAGTCGATCTGCGCGCCCGCATTCTTCTGCTTGAGCGACGCCACCTCAGTGCGCAGGGTGTCGACCTCTTCGTGCATGCCCTTGGTCATGAAGTACCAGAAGCCGGCGTAGAGGACGGCGGCGACGCCGACGAAGATAGCCAGGCGGTAGTACCAGGGCATTTCATGTAGGTTTCCAATTTTCATTTCGACTTCTTCCCTCCGACCGAGTCGGCCCGTAGGCCACGGCCGCTCACGGCGTTCGGTCGCTTATTTTTGCGCGATCTGGTTGGCGGGGGCCGGCTGGCCCGCGGCGGGTGACGCGGGGGGCTCCGGCGTGAACGTGCACTTGATGGTGAAAGTCACGACCTCGGGCTTCGGCGCGTCCTTGTCTTCGGGGGCCGCCGGCGCGGCACCTTCGGCCTTCTCCTCGGCCTTGACTTCCTCGCGCTGCGTCTCGATGCTCAGGTCCTTGAAGAGGCCCGAGGAGAACTCCAGGCTCTTGGCGAAGTTCGTCACCGAAGTCTCGTTCGGCGACTCGCCCTTGATGGTCAACTGTGTGCCATTCTGCTCGACGCTCCTGAGGTAGAGGCCCGGCACGCTGTCGAAGCGCGACTTGATCTCGCGCAGCACCGCGCCCGGCCCCTGCTGCGAGGCGCGCAGCTTCTGGATGGCGTCGATGCGGGCCTGTATGTCGGCCGTCTTCTTCTCCAGGTCGGCGCGCTCCTTGTTGACGGCGACCATCTGCGTCTGGATGCGCTCCTGCTCGGCCTTCTCGGCCTGCACGCTCTCGCGCGCGCTCGAAGAGCTGTAGTAGTCGTAGAGCATCCCGGCGGTGAGCAGGCCGAAGACGACGAGCGCGAGCAGCAGCGTCTGCATGCGCGGGTTCGCCACCTTCTGCTCGACGGCGGCCACGCCCTTGGCGCGGTCTGTGACGGAATCTAAAAGGTTGACTTTGATCATTGTGCGTCCACCCCCCTTAAAGCGAGCCCGACGGCCACGGCCATCTCCGGCACGACCTCGCGCATGTAGTCCGGGTCGAAGCGTCGAGCGTCAACCTTAATCCGGCGGAACGGGTCGAAGACTTCGACGGATATCTCGAAGCGGTTCGCGAGGTATTCGGGGAACCCTACGAGTTTCGAGCCGCCGCCCGAAATCAGAATCTTCTGCACCGTCCCGTCGCCGTCCTCGGCCGTCGCGCGGTAGAAGTCCATCGTCTTGGAGATTTCCAGGGCCAGGATGTCCGAGACCGTTTCCATAATCTGTTCGAGTCCCTGCACGTCCTTGCCCTCGGGCGCGGGCATCCCGCGCTTGACCGCCTCGGCCTCGTCGAACGTGAGGTCGAACTCCTTCTGGAGGAGCCCAGTGTACTGGCTGCCGCCGACCGAAACGTCGCGCGTGAAGACGGAGCGGTTGCCGTTCAGGATGTTGATGTTCATCGTCGCCGCGCCGATGTTGAGGAGCGCCACGATCTGGCCGGGGCGCGGCTCGTAGTTCACCTCGTAGCAGTTCTGAAGCGCGAAGGCGTCAACGTCGATGATCGCGGGCTGCTTGCCGGCGAGCTGGATGGCCTGCTTGACGTTGGCGATCTTGTCGCGCTTGCAGGCGGCCATCAGGACGTGGAGCGCGTCGGGCGAGGAGCCCGTCACCTGGTAGTCGAGGCTCACGTCGGAGATGTCGAAGGGGATGTGCTCCTCGGCGTGCCACTCGATTGATTCTTCCAGCTCGTCGGCGCTCATCTGCGGGACGACGATGTTCTTGACGATGACGGAGTGGCCGCTCACGCCCGCCGCGATGCGGTCGGTCTTGATCTGGTGCTCGCGGAAGATGTTCGTGATGACGTTCGAAACGTCGTTGAGCTCCATGATCTGCCCGTCGACGATGGTGTCCGCCTGAAGGTTCTCGTAGCCCAGGCTCAGGAGCTGTAGGCTGCCGGGCTTGCCCTGCAACTCGACGGCTTTGACGGAGCTGGAGCCGATGTCCACCCCGACCAGGTTCTTTTTGCCGAAACCTCTTTTCAACATGATCTACTGTTTTCCTCTCGACACCGAAGATTGCCGGCGATGAAGTTGTCGGAGACGCAGACGCGCCTTGCGCGCCCTGGTGAGCTTCTGGGTCTTCGTCTGCGGTATCTGGCTAGCGGGTTTCATTGTGGTCTCGACGCAGCGAGTGTTCATGGCCTGTTTGACGGAAAGAGCGCGAGTGACGCTCAAAGGGTCTTGGGGGAGAAACGCGGGTTGAACATCAAAGGTTGAGCGTCGAAGTCAAAACGAATTGGAAAGCGGGAAGGACAAGGCGAAAAGACATTTCGCCGGATTGGCCGTCACACTTCGGTAGCCCGGCCGGGTCGGCTGTTAACTCAAATCCGACCCCCGTTGGCTTTGCGGCCCCCGCTCGCGCGGGGTGTGCCTTTATCGGTTGACTTTCAAAAGGCGGCCCGGCCGAAAGCTCTCGCGGCCTCGCCCTGCTCTGCTGAAATCAGGGGCCGTCTGCCCCTGTCTGGGCGGTTTAAGAACCACCGTCAAAGTTAGGGTACAACAGTGGCCAACCATTGTCAATCGGTATTTTCTGCTGTTTAAACTGCGAGCAGAGAAGGATATACCTCTGGGTTTCGGCCGATGAATGGGGCGGTTGCGGGGGCTGTTCTGGAATCGTGTGGGTTTCGTTCCAGATTCTCAGTCGGTAAACACCTCGTAGATTTCCAGCGTGGGGCGGTTTTCGGCGAGGCCGGGCGACTGTTTGCGGTGGGCCGAGATGAAGGCTTCCGATTTCGTCCACGCATCGAAGGCTTCGCGCGACTTCCAGCGGGTCATGACGACGTAGGTGCGCCCTTCCGAGGGGCGCAAGACCTGCAAATCAACGAAGCCGGGCACCTGGTCAACGGCGCGGTCGCGCTCGGTGAAGGTCTGCTCGAACTCCTGCTCGCGCCCTTCGGCCACGGGGATTCTGTTCATCACGACGACCATGGCCTGCTTCTCTTCTTTGTTCGTCAGTAAATCCTTGATCGATTGCATTCGTCTCTCCCTCGGACCGTTTAGTAAGCGCCCGGACAGGGCGGACTCTCAACGCTCGCTGATTCTCTTGACGTCCGCGTCCTCTTCCTCAGCCTCGGCCGCGCCGCGCTTGAGCTTGACGGTCCGGGCAGGGATGCCGACTTTGATGTGGTAAGGCTCCACGTCGCGGGTCGTGACCGCGCCCGTGCCGACCATGGAATGCTCGCCGACCTGCGTGCCGGCCAGCACGGTCGCGTGGTAGGTGATGCGCGCCCCGTCGCCGATGCGCGTCTTGAGGTTGTAGACCTTGTGTATGTCCTCCACGTCGTGCGTGTGGGAATAGATGTTGGCGTAGTCGGAGATGGAGACGTTGTTGCCGATCTCTATCCCGCCGCGGTCGTCCAGGAGGACGTGGCGGTGGACGACGACGTTGTCGCCGAACGACAAATTGTAGCCGTAAGACCACTCGACGAAGTGCCAGCATTTAAAGTTCTCGCCGACGCTGCGGAAGATGAGCGGCGCGAGCATACGGCGGAAGCGGTGCCCCAGGTGCGCGTTCTGGCCCAAAGGCGAGCGGTCGTACATCTGCCACAGCCAGATGAAGGGCTTCCGCTCACTGTAAGCCGCGGTGTCAATGTCGGTGTAATACTCCGGCTCGGTCGTGACGTTGCGCGGGTCGAAGGTGTGCAGGACGGCGCGCGCCGAGGGCGACAGGTCCAACGGGTCCGGCGCGCCGGCGGCCCCGTAATAGAGTTCGTAGAGGGTGTCGCGAACGACGTCGTTCGGGTCGCGCCGCCCGTCGGTCAGGGCGCGGCGCAGGCTCTCCAGGAATTCGTCGAAATCGGCCTCGGCCTGCTGCTGCGGGCGTAGCTCGCGGTAAGCCATGACGGCGCTGCCTCGAATTGAAGTGTGATGAAATCGGGAATCAAAGTATCACAGTCAACTGACCTCATCAACATGCGGCCTGCTTGCCTGCCGCCCGAGACAGACGCTACGATGCAAGGCGGAATGAGATTTCTTCGCAAAGCACTACTGGTCTTTCTAGCCCTGCTCCTCGTCCTGGCCGCCTGGGTGTGGTGGAACTACCCGCGCAAGGTGAACATGACGGCCTACGTCCCCGCCGACACGCTCGTCTACCTTGAGGCCAACGACCTGCCGGACATCGCGACCGGCGTCATCTCGACGGACGCCTGGAAGGCGCTCGCCCCGGCCGCAGGCATCCGCTCGAATCTGGGCAACCTGGGCTGGCTCAGCCGCCTCGCCTCCTGGACCGGAATCGGCCCGGCCGACGCGGTCGTCCTCTCGCGCGCGCAAATAGCCGTCGCCGTACTCGGCCTGGAAGCGGCGGACGCCGGCGACACTCTGAAGATCAAGCCGGTTTACGCCGTCGTCGTGGAAAGTCACACGGGCGAGGGGCGGTTGCAGAGCGCCGTCGAAAAGCGCGTCGGGGACTTCGCGCGCCGCGCGTACGTCGAGCCGCGCGTCGAGACCAGAGAGGCCGACGGCGCTCAGTTCACGACGTGGCGATCAATGGACGGCGAACGCCGCATCGTCGCCGCCGTCATGGGAAGCGTCGCCGTCATAGGCAACGACGAGTCCGCCGTGCAGGCGTGTCTAGCCGTCCGACGCAGCGAGCGGCCGAGTCTTGAGGGCAACGCGCAGGTCGAGGAGATGCGCCGGCGCGTCGGCGGGAATGAGGCGCTCGCCTTCGGCTACGTCTCGCCCGAGGGCACTGCGCGGCTGCTTGAGATGGCGACCGCGGCCTACGCGGGGCAGATTTCGCAGGACCCGCGCGCGCAGAGCGCGGCGGCGAGCATGTTGCCCCCGCTCGCCAAAAAAATCATGGGGGCCGCGGGCTGGAGCGCGCGCCTCTCCGAAGGCGCAATCGAGGACCGCTACTTCCTCGCGCTCGAAAGCGGCGTCGCGGCGCGGTTGCAGTCCGCGCTCGCCGCGCGTCAAAACGCGGTCGTGACGGGGGGCGACTTGCTGCCCGCGGACATTTACTCGCTTTCGCGTTACAACTACAACGACCCGGCGCAGGCATGGCGCGGCCTGGGCGCGGCCATCATCTCGCAGGCCGACACGCTCGGCGCAGTTCTGATAGACCGACTGCTGGACGCCTCGCTCAAGCCCTACGGCATAGAGGAGCCGGACAAGTTTCTGCGCGCCATCGGCCCGGAGATTATGACGGCGCGGCTGGACGACTCGGGTTCGAGCACGGTGACGGTCGTGGAGGTGCGCGACGAGAAGACGCTGCGCGACTTCATCTCGAAGCGCCTCGGCGCGAAGCCGGCCGTCGAGAAGATCGGCGGCGCGGAACTGCTGGTCTCCGGCAACGAAAAGCGCGACGCCGCGAGTTTCGTCGGCGGGCGGCTTCTAATGGGGTCGGCCGAGAATTTGCGCCGCTGCCTCGAAGCGCGGGGCTCGGGGCGAACGCTCGCCGAAGACCCGGAGTTCAAGCAGGCCGCGCGCTCGACCAACGCCCCGGCCAACGTCGTGACCTTTACGGAGGATTACGCTCCCGCGCGGACCTTCGTCACGGCCCTCGCCGCCCAGCGCGGGGTGCGCGAGAGGCCGCCAGATGAGGCGGCGCTCGAAGAGGCGCTCAGGCGTCTGCGCTACGCCGACACCGAGACGCAGGTCGCCGACGGCGGCTTCGAGAGAAGAACGCGCTCCTCCTTCGGCCAATTCGGCGCTCTCGCCTCGCAGTTCGCCCCGTCCGACGACGCGACGGCCGAAGCACGTTAAGAAGACGCAAAGGGGTTGAGTTTAAGTTTCGGGACGCTCTCTTGTCAGTCTTCCAGTGCGGGGTAGTCGAAGGGGTGATTGATGAGGGAGGCGCGCATGTTGACCTGGCTGCTGAGGGCTTCGAGGTAGGCGGTGAAGCGGTGGAGCACGCCGGCCAGTTCCGTGCGCCCGCGCGCGGCGTCCACCTCTTCCATGAAGCGCTCGCACGCTTCCCAGTCCTTAAACATCAGGTAGCGCAGGCTCCCGTCGCGGAACCAGGCCAGCTTCTGTAGCAGACGCTCGACCATTTCCGGCTCTTTTTCGCAGCGCCTGACCAGTTGCAGCAGCGTCCACAAATCGCGGCGCAGCGCGAGCGATTGCCCCAGCCGCGTGCGGAAGGCGTCGAAGAGTTGCGCGCCGTCGAGCGCCGGGTCGAAGACCTGCGCGAGGCCGACGACCGATTGCTGGAAAGAATCTCGCAAGAGGCCGTGGGCGTTTTCCACCTTGACGTAAATCAGCGGGGCCTGCTGGAGCGAGCTGAGGCCCACCAACTCGTGCGCGAAGACCTTGCGCAGTTCCATCGAGATGGCGTAGCTGGTGCTGTCGAGCGCCTCGAAGACGATTCTGTCCATCCCCTCGTCGCTCATCGCGCGCCCCTTGATGAACTCCGTCAGCGCGCGCGCCTCCTCGTGGACGAGCGTGAAAACTGGAAGGGCCGGCTTGAGCGGCTGGTCGCGGCGCAGCAGGGATTCGACGAAGCGCAGGTAGCCCAGCAGCCTGTAAAGGCCGTTGAAGACTTGAACCATGTCCGCGGCGAGCGCGGGCGACTTGACGGCGTCGCGCGTGAGGTCTAAGAGCGGCGCGGGGATGTCGAGCGTCTCCTGGCGGGCGTAAAGCCGCGTCAGGATTCTCGTGCCTTCGAGCCGGCCCAGATCACGATTAACGTTCTGCCCCAGGTTCGACCAGGCGTGTAAACTGACGGGGCGCAGTTCGAGCAGAGATTGGCACAAATCGCAGGCGTCCCCCAGTGAGGCCGCGAGCGCGAGCAGCGCGTCGTCCGACGCTCCCGTCTTCATCTCTTCGGCGGAGTCCGGCGGCGAGAGAGTGTCGAGCGTGACCGCGGCCTCCGGCTCGTCGAAGATGGTGTTGTCCGCTTTCTCGAAGTGAACGGACTGGAAGACCAGCTCGGAGGAGCGCAGCAACACGCCGCGCGCGATTCTCAGTTCGTTAGTCCAGTCGTGCGTGACCAGCCCCTCTTGACTCCCTTCCGGGAGCGGGTGGTTGTGACAATTGAAGAAGCCGCGCAGGGCGCGCAGCCACATGCTGATCTCGCGGACGTGCGTCCCGGCGTCGAAGTCGCCTGAGTCGTCACGCTCTACGGATGGCGGCGGGAAATCGTTATTTTTGGGGAGCGGGGTAGCTTCCGCCGTGGTACTGAACATCGTCGGGCATCCACCTTATAATCGTCTTTCGGGCTCGCGGGGGCCGAGAGCGCGCCCACTTGATTGTATGCACGAAACCCTCCGGCTGGCAAAAAATATTTTTTGGACCCGCGTTTCTCGCGGTAAGACCGACTTGACGGCGGAAGACTGATGACGCACGAACTGCTCATTGCCACGGGCAACAAAGGGAAAGTCGCGGAGCTGAGGTCGCTGCTGGCTTCTTTGCCGCTGAGGCTGAGAAGCCTCGGGGAGTTTCCGTCGGCGCGCGAAGTCGAAGAGACGGGCCGGACGTTTTCCGACAACGCCGCCCTCAAGGCGCAAGGCTACGCCCGGCAAGCGGGTCTCTGGACGCTGGCGGACGATTCGGGACTTGAGGTTGACGCGCTCGGCGGCGCGCCCGGCGTCTTCTCGGCGCGCTACGGGGGCGAAGGGTTGACCGATGCCGACCGCGTCGAACGCCTGCTGGCGGAATTGTCCAAAGTGGCAGCGAGCGACAGGCGCGCGCGCTTCGTCTGCGTGATAGCGATTGCGGACCCGAGCGGGCAGGTCATGAACCTTTCGACAGGAACCTGCGAGGGCCGGATAGTCAACGCCCCGCGCGGCACGCACGGCTTCGGCTACGACCCAGTCTTTCTCCCGGACGGCTTCGAGCAGACCTTCGGGGAGCTTTCCGCCGAAATCAAACACGAAATCAGCCACCGCGCACGCGCCCTGGAGTCCGCACGCTCCTTCCTGGTCAATCACTTTCGAAGTCTTCCTTGACCCTTCATATAACCGGCCGCTAGAATGCGTTGTTCGGATTTTCTTAGTCGGGGCGTAGCACAGCCTGGTAGTGCGCTCGGTTTGGGACCGAGAGGTCGGAGGTTCGAATCCTCTCGCCCCGACCATTCAAATCATTCAGCGAAGCAGCCGCGGGCTGCTTTTTTAGTGCGGTACGCCACGGACGCGGGGTGGCGGTCGTTTGCGGGGCGAGGGTCCGGCCCGAGGATTTCAAAAAATTCACGCGGAATGGCTGAAAATCGCAGTTTTTGGGGAGACGCGAAGCCTTTCAGTGTGATATATGTTGGTCTATAAGCTTTTTCAATTTCGCCCACTTTCTTGGAGGTAATCAGACTACGCCATGGCGACCACAGCGGCAGGCAAGAAGCGCATGACCCAATCCGAAGTGCTCAACCACTTCGCCGAAAGGTTTGGGCTGAAGCGCGCGCAAGTCAAGGAGCTCTTCGACGAGTTGTCGAATCTGGCTCAATCCGAAGTTAAATCCAACGGCGAGTTCGTTTTGCCGGGCTTCGGCAAACTCGTCCTATCCGAGCGGAAGGCCCGCGAAGGCCGTAACCCGGCTACCGGCGAGACCATTCAGATACCGGCCAAAACCACGCTCAAATTCCGCGTCGGCAAAGGCTTGAAGGATTCAGTCGTTCCCAAAAAGGGTTAGGTTGTTTTCAAAGCATACGTTCTTCAATACCAATAGCGCCGCCTAGTGGGTTCCGCCAACCAGAGCAGAATTCCGCAGGCGGCGCTGTCGCTTTTGCCCTTTTCCCTAGGAAAAACCCTGATTCGTGCGGGTCGGGAGACTCGCAGGCTCAGTTCGTAACCCGCCCAGAAAAAATTCTTCCATTTTTGGGGATTTTCCTCTACAATCATCCGTTTTGTTAGGGTCAGATATAGAAAACTATCAGTGGGAACGCGCTCTATGTCTGCCTTCCTGACAAAATCTCTGGGGAATTGCAACGGTTTTGCATCCCGGAGAGTGAGGCAGGCATCTAAAATCTCTCTTACAATACTGCCTCGGAGGCGCGTGTTGAGGGGAACGTAAAGCGAGCTTTCGAGAGCATACAAGGAGCTAGGAAACGTGACTTTTGATAGGCATCTGCCGCTGAACGAGCGGCTTCTCAGAATCGACCACATCCAGGCGCGCCGTTTCTCGAAACTGGGCGGCTCGGCCCTGGATATCGCGACAGAGGGCATCATTCGTCATCTACGCGCCTGTGACCGAATGGACGTTAACCCGGACACGTCGGCCGTGCGCGAAATCATAGATGACGCTTTGAACGGCCGCCGCGTCTACGCCGAAACGGCGGATGATCGCCGCGCAGCCTAAAAGTTTTAGAATTACTCTCGCAATTTTGAAGACCGCCGGATTTAACTGCCGGCGGTCTTTTTCTGTCCGAAAATCCGGCCGGAGACCAGCCTGGGATGGGTCTTTTCAGCCTCTAACGGGCGCGGCGCTTCCCTCTTCCGTTCGCGCCGCCATCTGGTACCGCATTATCGCCAACAGGCTCAGCGCGTCCGTGATCTCGCCCGTCAGCGCCATCCGTAGAGCCTGCTCGAAAGTGACGCGGCGGACTTCCAGTTGCTCCGTCCCTTCCGGGTTGTGTTTGCCTTGCGTCAGCCCCGTCGCCAGATACCAGACGGCCCGCTCGTCCGAGATCGAATTCGAGAGGTGTGCTTCGCCCATCTTTTCCCAACGGGCGGCGCTGAGGCCCGTCTCCTCTTCCAGCTCGCGCTTGGCCGCGTCGAGCGGGTCTTCGCCTTCAGGGCACCCGCCCTCTGGAATCTCCCACGAGTAACTTTCGAGCGGGTAGCGGTACTGCCCGACCAGGTAGACGAACTCGCCCTCGACGGCGAGGACGCCGACCGCGATGTTCTTGAAATGGACCACGCCGTAAATGCCCGGCTCGCCGTCCGGGCGTATGACCGCGTCCTCGCGCACCCTGATCCAGGCGTTGTCGTACACCTCCCTGGACCGGAGCGTCTGCCAGGGGCTCCTCTTTTCGTCAGCCGTCACCTTTGATCCTCGCGGGATGTTTTCTTAAAGGGATGAACCGCGCGCGGCATCTTCGTTCGCTTGCGTTAACCTGTTTCCGCGGCCGGGCCGGGCTCCTTCAGCGCCGCCTGCTCTATGAGCGTGGGCTCTCGCTCGTTCTCTTCTTCGGTCTGCTCGACCTGCCTGAAAACGTCCAGCAGCGCGAGCGTCACGGCCAGCACGACAGGCCCCAAGACGATGCCCAGCACGCCGAAGACTTTCAGTCCGCCGATGACCGAGAAGAAGATGAACAACTCGTGCAGCTTGGTCTTTTCGCCGACCAGCTTCGGGCGCAGGAAGTTGTCCACGGTGCCTATGACGAGCGCCCCCCAGCCCACGAGGATGATGGCCTTCGTCCAGTGGCCCGTCGCCCCCAGGAAGAGCGCGGCCGGGACCCAGACGATGAAAGCGCCCGCCATCGGAATCATGGAGAGCAGCGTCATCACCACGCCCCAGACTATCGGCGAGGGCAGCCCCAGAATCCAGAACATGAGCCCGCCCAGCGTGCCCTGAATCGTGGCGATGACGAGCACCCCGTAAAGGCTCGCCGAAATGACCTCGCGCGTGCGCGCCAGGATTGTCTCGCTCTGCGCCCTTTCGAGCGGGAGCACGTTCGGGAGCGCCGTGACGATCCGGTTGCCGTCGCGGAAGAGGTAGTACATCGTGAAGATGACGAAGAAGAATTCGATGACGACGCCGCCCAGCCCCCCCACGAACCGCAGCGTGGTCGGCGCGATGGCCCCGCCGAGCCCCTTCAGCCGCTCCGCCAGATACTCCTGCGAGCGGAACTGCTCCACGTTGACGTACTGACCCAGCCAGTTGAGGAAGCGGCCCGTGACCGGCGAGTTCGGGTCCAGGAGCGATTGCACGTTGGCTTGCAGGTTCTGCGCGAAGCCCGCGAACTCGTGCACGAGCGCGATGATGATGAGCGTCACGGGCAGCAGAATCGTCACGACGACCAGCAGGGACGAGAGCGCCGCGCTCATAGAGGGCCGGTTGGTGCGCGCCACGAGCCGCCTGTGCACGGGGTAGAAGACGACGACGAGCACGGCGGCCCACGCCAGCACCTCGACGAAAGGTTGCAGCATCTGCCAGCACAGGTAGAGCGCGATGCCTGTGGCGACCATCAGCGCGATCCAGCGCGCCTGATTCCTACGGTGTCTCATATTCACTCCGCGAAAGGTTTGCGCCACTTTACCACAACCCCCGGTTGACGCCGACTGCGACCCGCGTGATAACATCGCTGCCGCTTCTGATTGATGTGCCCCCGTAGCTCAGCGGATAGAGCATCTGCCTTCTAAGCAGAGGGTCGCACGTTCGAGTCGTGCCGGGGGCAATCACCTAACGCTCGTGCTTGCGGAAATGCGTTGAGTGGTGTAATCATAAGCCGTAGATGGCGGCTATAGCTCAGTCGGTTAGAGCGCAAGATTGTGGATCTTGAGGTCGTGGGTTCGAGACCCACTAGCCGCCCCAGTTCTGGTAAATGAAAAAGGCGCTCCTGTTGAGAGCGCCTTTCCTTTTGTCCGAGATTAGCCCGCCGCCTTCACCTGGAATTCGCCAGCAAGTAGATGACGACGATGACGAGCAGGATGGACAGGGAGAGGAGCGCGATCTTCCAGAAGCTGTAGGGGCGGTCGCCCTGGACTTCGCCCGTCCGGCCGTTGACGACGACCTGGTAGACCTTCTGGTTCAGCCTGTACGCCCCCGCGTAGACGGGCAGCAGCAGGTGCTTGAACGTGATGGCCGAGTATTGCGTCTTGATGTCGGAGATCATCTGCTCGTCGCCGCCTATGTCGCGGCGCACGTCCGACTGTATGACGCCCGCGGCGATTGACTTCGCCCGCTCGAACCCCGAGCCCAGGTCGACCTGGTAGCGCTGCGCCTTGAAGCCCGAAAGGTAGGCGGGGTCGTACGGCACGAGCGCGGACAAGTCCCAGGGCTCAAGCGCGTTCAGGTAGTTGACGGGCAGCGAGGTCGAGGCCGGGATGAGGATGTCGTCGAACCAGCGCGAGACTGTGCCGGACACCGGCCACCAGCGCGTGTGCCTGACCTGCCTCGTCTTGGTCTCCGTGCGCCCCTGCGCGTCCGTCTCGGTGTAAGTCTCCGTCACGTAGTAGTACTCGCCGCGCTGCCCCGTGTAGTAGCTGACGGTGTTCGCGTCGTAAGTCCAGAACGGCAGGTAGACGCCGTCTATCGCCTCGGGCGTGGCGAATTTTTTGAGCGCGTTGGGCGCGAACCAGCGCGAGGCGATCCACTGCTTGACGTGGGCCGTGGCCTGCTGCTGCGGGATGAGGAACGGCAGCACGCCTTCGGGCGCGACCGTCGGGTCCGCAGACTTCGGCTGGGCCACAATCTTCGCGCCACAGAAGTCGCACTCGCGCGCGACCTCCGGCGGGACGAAGGTCACGGTCGCGCCGCAGCTAGAGCACTGCACTTCGAGCGCGCCCGCCGCGATCACCTGCAACTGGTCCGCGCGCGGCCGCAGGTATTGCTCGAAGGAGCGCTCCTCGACCTGCTCCGCGCTCTGCGCAATCCGCTCCTTGTGCCCGCAATAGGGGCAGGACAGGACGCCGTCCTTCGGCTCGAAGACCAGAATCGCGCCGCACGCCGGGCACGGGTAACGATGAACCTTCTCTTGGTTAGTCTGCTGCGGGGGTGCTTGCATGATTAGACGCTCACCTCAAGGTAAGGACGCGGGGCGAAGGGTGCGGGATGAAGAAGGTTGAGTACCGGTTTGATTGACACGCTAGCCCAACCCCTTTCATCCGTCATCCCTTATCCCTCATCCCTTAATATGACGGCGGCGAGGATAGGACAAAGAGCTCAAATTTGCAATCTCGCCCCTGCTGGAGCTTTCGCCCTCCCCGGTCGTCGTCGTCAACGGCACGGAGCGCGCCACCTCATCAATGCCCGGCGCGAGCCGCGCGTTCGGCCGGACGCGGGCCGCGACTCGATTCCTTATGCGCGGCTGCGCCGGTCAGCTCGCTCACGGCTCGTTTACAGGTATCGCACGATCTCCTCAAAATTGTTGATTTTGAGGCAGCATCCAGTAGTAGAATATTGCTCATGAGGTGAGCGGCGAAGATGGGCGGCGGATTGACGCCGGCCACAATCAAATTCTCATTCAGCAAGACCGCCGGGATGACCAAACCTCATAACGCTAGAAATTGACAGCCAACCAATCTGGACTATAGAGCCTACACCCGGGCTGACGGAGACTATCAGGTCCCTATTCTTTACCCACTTCAAGTAACTTCTTTTAGCCGAGAGGGACGCCGGGGGTGGCCTCGCCCAATTAAAAATTGAAGGAGATTGCGTGATGTCAAACCAGAATGGCGCACAGGCACACTTGCAGGCGGCCCTTGAGCTGTACGGCCAGCAGAAGCATGTCGAGGCCCTCGAAGAATTTCTCAAATGGGTTGACGCCGACCCCCAGGAGGGCAGCGAAATATTGCGTAAGATGGCTGAGGCTAGCCCTCAGCAAGCCTTCGTTCAATGCGTCTGGGGCGCGGCCCTCCAAAAACTAGGCAAGGAAGAGGAGGCGGTTGAGAAATATCAAAAAGCCGTAGAGCTTGAGCCCGAGAACGCACAGTTCCATGCGCGCCTCGGCGGAGCCCTTAATAACCTGGGGAAGCATGATGAGGCGGTCGAGAAATATCAGAAAGCCATAGAGCTCGCTCCCGAGGACGCTCAAGTTTATTGCACTTTTGGCCGTGCGCTGCACGGACAGCAAAAGCATGACGAGGCGATTGAGAAATACCGCAAGGCAACCGAGCTCGACCCCGGTCACAGGGACGCACACCTCCTCTGGGGCCTGGCTCTCGCAGAGCAGCAAAAGCACGACGAGGCGATTGAGAAGTATCGGCGGGCCTTGGAAATTGACCCCAAACATGTTCTCACCCGCCGCAGTTGGGGCTTTTCTCTTTTCCTGCAAACCAAGTATGAGGAGGCCGCCGAGCAGTACCGGAAGGCGATTGAGATCGACCCCAAGAACGCCGACGCTTATCACGAGCTGGGCCGCGCCCTGTACAACCTGAGGAAGTACGACGAAGCGATTAAGGAATACCGGAAGGTAGTTGAGCTCGACCCCAAGTACAAACTGGCACACCTCAACTGGGGCCACGCCCTCTTCGAGCTGAAAAAATACGACGCGTCTATCGAGCAGTACCGGAAGGCGATTGAGATCGACCCCGAGGACGCCAACGCTTATAACGGGTGGGGCCGCGCCTTGTACGAGCTGAAGAAGTATGACGAGGCGATTGAGAAACACCGCAAGGCAGTTGAGCTTGAAAGCGGAAGCCGGGACGCACACCTCAACTGGGGCCACGCTCTTTTTAACCTGAAAAAATATGACGCGTCCATCGAGAAGTACGCCGAGGTGATAAAGATCAGCCCCGATTCCGCCGACTCCGTCTCGGTCACGGCTTACTTCAACTGGGCTAACGCGCTCTACAACCAGAAGAAATACGACGAAGCCGTCACGAAGTATCAGAAGGTCATCGAAATCAACTCGGACTTAAAGAAGGAGTGCTGCCGTAACTGGGCTTCGATTCTGACCATCCAGAAAAATTATGAGGAGGCGGTTAAAAAATACAGCGAGGCCGTAGGGCTCGACGCGAAGTACTCCGACGCCTACAACGACTGGGGCAACGCGCTCTTCGACCAGAAGAGATACGAGGAGGCGAATGAAAAATACCTTCAGGCCATTAAGGCCAATCCCGACGACTACTACTACGGCTATCACAATTTCGCCAACTGCCTCTGGGTGCAGGGCAAGTATCGGGAGGGCCTGGAGCAGTGGGAAAGAGCGGCGCGCGTTTACGAGAACGCGCGGGCGCAGGCCAAAGACACCGGCAACGCGGACTTCTTTCAATACTACGGGACCATCCTGCATGAAATCTTCGGCCGCCTGGATGAGGCGGAGGCGGTTTACCAGGAGGGGCTCGCGCTCGACGCCAATCACGTCGGCATTCTGCTCGGCCTGATTAGTCTTCATCTCGAAAAAAAGGACGAGAGCCCGGAGCACAGGACGGCGGCCCACTGGAAAGCGCGCGAGCTGTACAAGAAAGTAGAGTCCCTCCTGAAGGAACAGTTCCAGCAACTGAATGACGCCCAGACCCTCACCAAGCTGGGGCAGTTGTACGTCGTCATGGAGGAGTACGCGGAAGCGGAGAAGCCCTTGCTGGACGCGCTGCAACTGGATAAGGAGGCGGCGGACCCTTACGCTTATTTAGGAGTCCTGTACATGCGCCGCGAAGATTTCAAAAAGGGCGCGGGCTACTTCGAGGACGCGCTCAGAAGAGACCCGGACAACTTCACGACCAGGAGCAACCTGGCCGAGGCGTATCTGAAGGCGAAGTCCGTCGAGAAGGCGCTGGGGGAATACAAGAAGAATTTGGCTATCACGTCCGGCCACGTCGAATCGCAGATCGGGCTGGGCGAGGTCTACACGGCGATGGCCGACGCCGGCGACAAGGAGATGTACGGCCAGGCCGTCACCCGCTTTACCGAAGGGCTCAGACTCGCCGAGCAGCACAAAGGCTCCAAGAGGCCCAAGAAGAAGGAACTGGCCGCGTTCTACTATTCCCGCGGGTATGCGAGGGTCAACCTGTACGAAGCCTCGCGGACGAAGCGCAACGAGAGTCTCTTGCAGGAGGCCGAGAGAGATTTCAGGAAGTGCATCCAGAATGACTCGGAGCACTTCAAGGCCGCTCAGGCTTTGGAGAAAATAGACAAGCGGTTGCAGCGCTCGGTCCTTGAGCGGCTGGCCGAAAAAGTTGGCCCGGTAATCATAGGCTTCTTCTCCATGGTCGTGTTCATCTTCACGCAGAGCAGCTTCTTTTTTAAGAGGCCGCTCGAAACGATAGACACCAAGTACCACGTGGTTCTGACCTTCGGCTCACTCGCGTTCATGGTGGTTGGCCTCTACCTCCCGCAACTCCTGAAGCTGAAAGTGGCGGGCATCGAGTTGGAAAAGAGCGTCGTGGATCAGATCACGACCTCCGGGTCTCTCGGAATCAGTAAGTAGCCCGAGGGCCGCGCCGACCTCTACAGCGCCGGGGAGGTGCGATCGGCGGCCGAGATTGCAATCTCGCCGCGGCTTCGACCACAATGGCCGCACGATGGAAATCAAGATTCCGACCCCGCGGGATTTCAGCTTCGAGCGGACGGCGTTCAGCCACGGCTGGACGAGTCTCCTGCCGTTCGAGGTTGACCCGCGGGCTTCGACCATCACGCGCGTTCTGGATATTGGCACAGGCCCGCCCGTCACCGTCGCCATCACGGGCACGAAGCGCGCCGTCAGCGTGAGGGTCCCGCGCAGAGTCGGCGTGCGCGCCGTGCGCTCCGTCGAGCGCGACGTGCGCCACATGCTCAGGCTCGACGACGACCTGACAGCCTTCTACGGCGCGATGAAATCTGACCCGGACTTCGCGTGGATTCCGCGCTCGGGGGCCGGCCGCCTGGTGCGCTCGCCGACCGTCTTCGAGGACTTGGTCAAATCCATCTGCACCACGAACTGCACCTGGGCGCTGACGAAGGTGATGGTGAGCGGGCTGGTCAACAACCTGGGGCGTGAGGCGGCCGACGGCCGGCGCGGCTTCCCCACGCCCGAGGCGATGGCCGCGATGCCGGACAGCTTTTACCGCGACGAGGTACGAGCGGGCTACCGCTCCCCTTACCTGAAGGAGCTGGCCGAGCGCGTCGCCACGGGCGAGCTGGACGTGGAAGGCTGGCTCACGAGCGAGTTGCCGACGCCGGAGTTGAAGCGCGAGATGAAGCGAGTTAAGGGCGTGGGCGACTACGCCGCGGAGAACCTCTTGAAACTCGTCGGCCGCTACGACGTGCTCGCGCTGGACTCATGGGTGCGCGCCACCTTCGCCCGCACGCGCAACAACGGCCGCGCCGCCGCGGACGACAAAATCGCGCGCTACTACTCGCGCTTCGACTCCTGGCGCGGCCTGGCCCTCTGGTGCGACATGACGAAGGACTGGCTGGATGAAAAATAAATGCGGAATGCGGAGTGATGAATTAAGAACCGCTTGTCTTAATTCATCACTCCGCATTCCGCGTTGCCCTCCGCCCGGCGTCACCTGCCGGAACGAATCTTGAGTTCCGTGCCCCTCTTTAGTTCGAGGTTGCCGCGACCTTGAATGTAGACGGAGCTGGCACCGGCACCCGCGCCGATGGCCGCGCCGATGGCCGCGCCCTTGCCGCCGCCGGCAATCGCGCCGATGATCGCGCCGACGGCCGCGCCAATCGCCGCGCGCTGCGCCGTGCGGTTCGTACGGCTCCGCCCCTCTTCGACGGTCCTCGTTTCTTCCCTGTCCACGCGAACGGCTTCGCCCCCCTCCTCCGGGCGCACGCTCTCGATTGCCCCGCTGAACGGGGCCTCGCGCCCGTCGCGCAGGCGTATCCGCGTGAATTCGAGCGTCAGCCCGGACCGCCCCGAAAATGGTCCGGCCCGCTCCACACGCGAAACGTACCCTTCGATAGTCGCCCCTTCAAACTGCGACGGCGCGCGCACGGTCATCGTGAAGCCGTCGTCCTCGCGCAGCCACTCAGTGTTGAGGTGAGTGTCGAGCACGGCCACGAGCTCCGTCCCCGCCGGGATGACCAGGGCGTAAGTGTCGTTAGCAATCTCGGGGGTGACGGGCGGGGCCGCGTCCGGCCCCGGCGGGAAGCGCCCCTCGTCGGGCGGCGGCGCAGGCTGCGGTCTGTTCCCGATGCCGTCGGGTGGCGTCGGACGCCGTGCGCTTCTGGCCGCGGCCGTACGGTCAGACTCAGGCTCCCCGTAAACGCTCCACCGTGCCACGTTCGAAGTCTTGTCGTAAACGCTCTGGACGACGACCTGCCGTCCCAACTCTTCGGAGAAAATACGTCGCGTCACGCGCAGGCGACGCCCCCCGTCGAGCGGGGAGAAGGTGACGCTGAAATCGTTTTCGCCGCCGCCGCTGGAGCCGACCATCAAGTCCTCGCCCTGGAGCACGGCGCGCGTCCGCACCAACTGGCCGTCCCTGGACGGCTCCGTGCGCTCGCGCCCGTCGGCCTCGAAACTGATGCGCGGGGCGCGTGTCGAGGCGATGCTGACCACGCTCCCGCGCCGCTCGATGGAAAGCTGGTCGGGCGAGCTGAGCCGATTGACCAACTCCTCAACGACCCTCTGGTCCGCGTCGAACGCGTACGCGCTCAAGGCGCGCTCGGCCGTGGCGCGCGGGTCGTCGCTCGCCTCTACGTTGAGGCGGTAGACGCCCGTCAGGCGAGACTCGCCCGCGCTCGCGCCCTGGTTCGCAGGGGTCGAAGGACGGCGACGACGCTGCTGCTGCCCCTGTGCTGTCAGGCCGGCGCTCGCGAGCAGCGCCGCGAGCGCCAGCGCCATGATTCTTCTGGATTGACTCATCTGTTCTTCCCTCCGCCTTGCGCGATTGATTCTGGCCCGGATTTTCGACTCGGGCGCGGGCACGGCGACGGCGGCTGACGCTCTCAGCGTCGGAAAAAAATTGTCGCAAAGGGGAGTGATACTTACAGGCAAAGGGAGAGGCGAACGGTATGCTTCAAAGAGTAGAACGGCCCGGCCTTTTATGCAAGCCCGAAGGCCGAGGCGGCGCGGGCCGCGCGAAATTATTTGACGCCTCGGGGCGGCGGTCAGCGTTGCGGATTGGCAAGCGGCGACCCGGCCTTCAGCAACGACGAGGGGCAGAGTTTCTCGACCACGCATTCGGCGCAGAGCGGCGCGCGGGCTTTGCAGACTTTGCGGCCGTGGGCGATAAGCAGGTGCGAGAAGAGAATCCAGTCCTTGCGCGGGATCAGTTCCATCAGGTCGCGCTCTATTTTTTCGGGCAGCTTTTCCGCCGAGAGCCGTAGCCTTTCGGACAGCCGCGCGACGTGCGTGTCCACGACGACGCCGGAGGTCACGTTGAAGGCGTTGCCGAGGACGACGTTGGCGGTCTTGCGCGCGACGCCGGGCAGGGCCAGGAGGTCGTCCATGTTTTCGGGCACGCGGCCCTGATGCTTTTCCGCGATGAGGCGGCACGCGGCCTGGATGGCTTTGGCCTTGTTGCGGAAGAAACCTGTCGAGCGTATGTCCTGCTCAAGCTCCGCCTGCGCGACGCCGAAATAGTCTTCGGCGCGGCGGTACTTCCTGAAGAGGTCCGCGGTGACGATGTTGACGCGCTCGTCCGTGCACTGCGCGGAAAGGATCGTCGCGACCAGAAGCTCCAAAGGGTTTGTGTGATCCAGCGAGCAGCGCGCGTCCGGGTACTCTCGCTTGAGCCGCCGCACGATCTCGCGCGCCCGCTGTTTCTCTTCGTTACTTGCCAAGGCTCTCCTCGCGGGAAGTGATGATGAGACGAAAGCTCCTCGCGCATTATGCTTGCCGGCGGGTAGATTCTCAAATTCGTCGCGACGCCGGCTATTGACTTCGCGAGCGGACTTGGCTTAAGCACTTCCTGATGCTTTCAAGAAGTCTCGCTTTTCGATTCGGGGGATAAACTTTCAATGGTCCGTACACGTAAACAGCTTGCGATTCACGTTCTCGTAGCGGCTCTGTTGCTGCTCGCGTCGTCAGCGTCCGCGGAGGCGCAGAAGGGGCGGAGCGTCACTCGCCGCGTCAACTTTCCGCGCGGGCGCACGACCACCGTCCTGAAGGGCACGGTCCGGCGCGGGCTGAGCCACGACTACCTGCTGCGCGCGAGGGCCGGGCAGACGATGACGGTCCACCTGACGACCGAGGCCGCGGGGATGTCCGTCACGATTCTCAGGCCCGACGGCGAGACCTGGATTTACGACACGAAGGATTGGTCCGGCGAACTGCCCGCGACCGGCACTTACCGAATCAACGTCCTGCCGGACACGACCACCGAGCGCCCCACGCGTTACGCGCTCGAAGTGATGATCAGGTGAACGCCTCTTGAAAAGTAAATACGCCCCCTATGTCCCCCTAGCCATCCTGTTCGCCCTCGCGGCGACCTACCAGGCGCGCTTCTCTGTGGACGCCGCGCGCCAACTCACCTCCCCTACGGAGGTGGCACAATTCCCGCTGAACACGCAGGCGGCCAGCGCCGTCGTCTCTTTCGTCGGCGCGGAGGCTAAACAGGCGGGCGTGCACGCGGGCGACCGCCTGCTGTCAGTCAACGGCCGCGCTTACACAGGCGGCAAGGTCCTGGGTGGGGCGGTCGCCGACGCGCGCCCCGGCGACACGATGACCGTCACGCTCGCGCACCCCGAGGCGGAAGGCGGGGCGGCGCGCGAGGAGACAGTCGCCTTCCGCCTCGCGCCGCTGATGGCCGAGGGGCGAAGCCTGGGCAACTGGCTCTTCCAGGCCATCATGTATTTGGTCATGCCAGCCTTCTGCCTGCTGCTCGGCTTCTGGGTGGCCGCGCTCAGGCCGCGCGACCTGTTGGCGTGGCTGCTGCTCTTTTTGATGATGAGCTTCTCGGTCTTCCTCCCGCGCGTGAACGTCGCGGGGTGGGAGGGCTGGCTGCGCGTCCTCGGGCTGACTTACTTCACCTTCTTCTTCACGACCTGGCCCGTCTGGATGATGCTCTTCGGCGTCTACTTCCCCGAACCCCTGAGCTACGACAGGCGCTGGCCCTGGGCCAAATGGCTCTTCCTCGTGCCCGCGCTCGCGCACGCCGTCCTGGCGGTCGTCATCGCGGTCGGCAACGCCGAGAGCATCGCCGCGGTCGAGCCGCTCGCGCGCCTGATCGCGCCTTTCGAAAAATACATGGGCGTCCTCCTCATGACGATGGTCGGGATCTTCTTCATGAGCCTGGGCATGAAGTACGGGACGGCCACGACGCGCGACGTGCGCCGCCGCCTGCGGCTGCTTCAGGTGGGCACGATGTTGAGCCTCGCCCCGACCTTCATCCTCGTGCTGCGGATGCTCATCTTCACGGGCGGCAACAACCCTTACGCTAACTTGCCGGCCTGGGTCGTCATCCCCGCGCTGCTCCTGGTCTTCCTCTTCCCGCTGACGATGGCTTACGTCATCGTCGTCCACCGCGCGATGGACGTGCGCGTCGTCCTACGCCAGGGCGTGCAGTACGCGCTCGCGCGCAACGGCGTGCGCGTCATGCAGGTCATTCTGTCCGCGGTCGTCATCTTCGTCGCGGCCTCGCTGGTCGCCAGTCACGCGGCCAACCGCCCGCAGAAGATAGCCATCATGGCCGCCGGCGTGATGCTCGTCTTCCTGCTTCAGGGAATCGCAGAAAGACTGCGCCGCTTCGTAGACCGCCGCTTCTTCCGCGAGGCTTACAACGCGGAGCAGATTCTGAGCGACCTGAGCGAGAAGGTCCGAACTATTGTCGAGACCAGGCCGCTCCTGGAAACCGTCGCCGAGCGCATCTCGGAATCGCTGCACGTCCCGCGCGTCGCCCTGATGCTCAAGGACGGCGACGGCTACCGCCCGGCACACGCGCTCGGCTACGACGAGCCCCCGCCCGTCGCCTTCCACGAACAGGCCGCGACCGTCCGCCAGTTGCGCGCGTCGAAAGAGCCCGTGCTCGTCTACGCGGAGGACGCGGACTCCTGGGTCCATAAAACTCAGGGGATGGAGAACGGCGAGCGCGGGATGTTGGCGGAGTTGGGCACGCAGCTACTGCTGCCGCTCGCGGTCAAGGAGAACCTGCCCGGCTTCATCAGCCTCGGCCCGAAGCAGTCCGAGGAGCCCTACTCGAACACGGACCTGCGCCTGCTCCAGTCGGTCGCCACGCAGACCGGCCTCGCGCTCGAAAACAGTCAACTGACCGCGGCCATCGCCGCCGAGGTCGCGCAGCGCGAGCGCCTCAACCGCGAAGTCGAGATCGCGCGCGAGGTGCAGGAGCGTCTGTTCCCGCAGAAGCTCCCGCAGATTTCCGGCCTGGATTATTCCGGCGCGTGCCGCCCCGCGCTCGGCGTCGGCGGCGACTACTACGATTTTCTGTTGCTGCCCGGCGGCCGGTTCGGCATCGCGGTCGGCGACGTGTCGGGCAAAGGAATCGCGGCGGCGCTCCTGATGGCGAGTTTGCAAGCGTCGCTGCGCGGGCAGGCGGTCGTCGGCACGAGCGACCTCGCGGAGTTGATGAGCACGGTCAACCGCCTGGTCTACGACGCCTCGGCCGAGAACCGCTACGCGACCTTCTTCTACGCGCAGTACGAGCCGCAGACGCGCAGCCTGACTTACGTCAACGCGGGCCACAACCCGCCGATGATCCTGCGCTCCGCGAACGGGAGCCGGGAGGTGCTGCGCCTTGAGGCCGGCGGCTGCGTCGTCGGCCTGCTGCCGAACTTCCCGTACGGTCAGGCGTGCGTGACGCTTGAGCCGGGCGACACCTTCATAGGCTTCACGGACGGCATCAGCGAGGCCATGAACCCGTCGGACGAAGAGTGGGGCGAGGAGTGTATGCTCGAAGCCGCGCGCGAGTGCGACGGACTGAGCGCCTCGGAAATCATCGCGCGCCTCATCGCGGCCGCAGACGAGTTCGCCGCGGGGGCCAAGCAGCACGACGACATGACACTCGTCGTCGTCCGCGTCATCTGAACAACGAAAATTTAGCCAACATGAAAACAAAATGCCTGCTGTTCATCTCTCTCTTCCTTCTCGGCGGCTCTTCCGTTCTGGCCCAGACTCGAACGCTCAAACTAGCGCCCAACAAAATTTCTCTCGCGAAGGGCATCACGTTCAACCTGAATCTGCCGGATGAGTTCGAGGTGGCGGTCGCGGCCGAGGGGCTGAAGCGCGTCCGCTTCATGGCGATGAGCCCGGACAACCGCGTCTTCGTCACGGACATGTACAACCTCGCTGACAACAAGCGCGGCGCGGTCTACATCCTCGAAGACTTCGACGAGCGGTCGGGCCGCTTCGGCAAGGTCACGCCCTACCTGACGAACCTGCGCAACCCGAACAGCATCTGCTTCCACTCGGACGCCGAAGGCAACAGTTGGTTTTACCTCGCGCTGACGGACCAGCTCGTCCGCTACCGCTACCGCGCAGGGGACAACGCCCCGCGCGGCCGCCCGCAGGTGCTCGCGGAGTTCCCGGACTACGGCCTGGGCTACAAGTACGGCGGCTGGCACTTGACGCGCACCGTCGCCTACGGCCCGAACGGGAAGCTCTACGTCTCCGTCGGCAGCAGTTGCAACGCGTGCGAGGAGAAGGAGGAGATACGCGCGACCGTCATCGAGATGAACCCGGACGGGAGCGGCCGCAGGCTCTACGCCACGGGCCTGCGTAACGCCGTCGGCCTCAAGTGGGTCGGCCGCGAACTCTACGCCACCAACATGGGCGCGGACCACCTCGGCCGCGACAAGCCTTCGGACACGATGTACGTCGTCCGCGACGGCGCGAGCTACGGCTGGCCCTACTGTTACCAGCAGGGGCCGAGAATTTACGCCGACCCGCAATTCGGCTCGTCCGCGAAGAACACAGGGTGCAGGAACGTCCCCGCAGCCTTCGCCTCCTTCCCGGCACACAGCTCGCCGCTCGGCCTCGAATATTTCGACGCGAGCACCAACGCCGTGAGTCTCAAGAATAACTTCCTGGTCGCCCTGCACGGCTCCTCCATTCACAGGATGGACCGCGGCCACAGCATCGTCCGCGTCCGGCGCGGCGGGCGCGTGGAAGACTTCGTCACGGGCTTCATGCAGAACGGCAAGCTCTACGGCCGCCCCGCAGACATCATGAAACTCGGCGCGGACGCCTTCCTCTTCACGGACGACTACAACGGCGTGGTGTACTATGTGCGGAGGAAAGGCAGATAGCGATAATTGTAGGGGCAGAGGACTTGTCCCTGCCCTACGGAATCGCCCCGCGTTCTACAGTCATGCCGGGTCTTAAATCTCTTATCCGCGTTCGTTCGGCGGTCGTTCCCTTCTCCGCCGCACGCCTCTTCGCCTGTGCGTTACTGGGTCTTTATTTTTTCACCGCGGCGTCCGCGCAGTCTCCGAACACCCGCGTCGAGGGAGTCGTGCAAGACCAGACGGGCGCGGCAATCGAGCGCGCCGAAGTCATTCTTAAAAGCGGCTCGGCCGTCATCGCCGAAAGCATTACGGATTCGGCCGGTCGTTTCCGGCTTGAGGTCCCGACGCCCGCCGACGCCACGACCGTCTCCGTCCGCGCGGAAGGCTTCGCGCCTTTCGAGAGCAGGCGGGACGCGGTTCAGACAAACCTGCTCGGCCTGGAAATCGTGCTCGCGCCCGCGCCGCTTTCGGAGCGCGTGACCGTCACGGCGACGCGCACGGAGACGCGGCTCGGGGAGACGGCGGCGAGCGTCGTCTCGCTCTCGCAGACTGAATTAGCCACGACCGCGGCCGCCACGCTCGACGACGCGCTCCGCCAGGTCCCGGGCTTCAGCCTCTTCCGCCGCAGCGGCAGCCGCACGGCCAACCCGACCACGCAGGGGGTCTCTCTGCGCGGCGTCGGCGCGAGCGGCGCGAGCCGCGCCGTAGTCCTCGCCGACGGCGTCCCGCTCAACGACCCCTTCGGCGGCTGGGTCTACTGGGGCCGCGTCCCGCGAACCTCCGTCAACACAGTGGAAGTTCTGCGCGGCGGCGCGTCTCACCTCTACGGCAGCGCCGCGCTCGGCGGCGTCGTCAACGTCATCACGCGCAAGGCGGGCGACTCGCCCTCCCTGCGCCTCGAAGCCTCTTACGGGAATCAACGGACGGCCGACGCTTCCCTCTTCGCCGCGGGGCGCAGGGGCGACTGGGGCGCGAGCCTCGCCGTTGAGACGTTCCGCACGGGCGGCTACGTCGTCGTTGACGAGAGCGAGCGCGGGAGCATCGACGTGCCGGCGAACGTTCGCAACGCGGTCGCGCGGCTGAGCGTCGAGCGAAGGCTCTCAAACAGCTTGTCCGTTTTCGCGAGCGCCAACGTCTTCGGCGAGGCGCGCTCGAACGGCACGCCGTTTCAGCGCAACCGCACGCACGTACGCCAACTCGTCGTCGGCGGCGACTGGCAGAGCGAGCGCGCCGGAGCGTTCACCGCGCGCGCCTACGGCGGGACGCAGGTCTTCGACCAGAATTTCTCGGCGGTCAACGACGCGCGCACTCTTGAAACCCCTACGCGCGTCCAGCGCGTCCCGGCGCAATCAATCGGCGCTTCCCTCCAGTGGTCGCGCGCGGCTTTCGCGAAGCAGACTTTCATCGCCGGCCTTGAGGCGCGCGAGGTGCGCGGCGCGAGCGACGAGTTGGCCTTCGTCGCCGGGCGGCCGACCTCGATCGTCGGCGCGGGCGGGCGCGAGCGCACCGTCGGGATTTATTTCGAAGACATCATTCGCGCGACCCCGGAGTTGTTCGTCACAATCGGCGCGCGCCTGGACCGCTGGCGCAACTACGACGCGCTCAACGCCACGCGGCCGTTCTCTACGAACGTCGCGGTCGTCACGCTCTTTCCAGACCGCTCGGAGACGGCGTTCAGCCCGCACCTGTCTTTGCTCTACAGGCCGGCGGAGAACTTCTCGCTCTACGCTTCCATGAACCGCGCGTTCCGCCAGCCGACGCTCAACGAGCTTTACAGGAGTTTCCGCGTCGGCGATGTGCTGACGCTCGCCAACGAGAACTTGCGCGCCGAACGCCTGACGGGGGGCGAGGCGGGCGCGAGCTTTAACGCCTTCGGACAAAGGTTGAACGTGCGCGGCGCGTTCTTCTGGACGGAGATGACCAGGCCCGTCGCCAACGTGACCCTGAATGTGACGCCCGCGCTCATCACGCGGCAGCGGCAGAACCTGGGGCGCACGCGCTCGCGCGGGCTGGAGCTTGAGTGGGACGCGCGCCTGACGAACACTTTCACGGTCTCCGGCGGCTACCTTTTCGCGGACGCGACCGTGCTCCGCTTCCCCGCGAACGTCGCGCTCGAAGGTCTGCTCATCCCGCAAGTGCCCCGCCACCAGTTGACGTTCCAGGCGCGCTACGCGAACCCGTCCGTCCTGACGGCCGCCGTGCAGGGCCGCGCCTCAGGCGCGCAGTTCGACGACGACCAGAACCGCTTCCGCCTGCCCCCTTACTTCACGCTCGACGCCTTCGCCTCGCGCCGCATCGCGCGCGGCCTCGAAGGCTTCGTCGCCTTCGAAAACCTTTTCGACCGACGCTACACGACCGGCCTGACTCCCGTCAGGACCGTCGGCCCGCCCCTGCTCATGCGCCTGGGCTTCAGGCTCTTCATCGGCCCCAACTAAGGTCGATGCCGCCGCCGCAAGCGGGCGGGTCTTAAGCCGCGACGGTACCCGCCCGCTTGCGGCGGCGGTACTGACCACATTCCAGAATTACGCCGGATGCTGGTAAACTGGCCCGGTCAGTTTCCATCGTCGATTCGCAGCGTGAGGGGAGCGCACAAAAGATGCCCGAAGAACAAAGGAACGCCAACAACTCGCAGACCTACGTGGTCGGGGCCGAGGACTTCGAGTTCGAGACCGTCGAGCAGGAGAACGGGCAGGCGACGGTCGTCCGCTTCCGCCTCGACGACCCGCGCTACCACGCCGGCGACGTGCTGCTCGTCCTCTCAGGCTCCGAGATACATTTCCACGGCATGATCGGCCAGATAGGTGACGGCTATGCCATCGCCTCGGACCCGCGGGGCTCGCTCCTGCCCGCCACCGTCCAGTAGCGCCTGGCCCCGGCTGGAACCGAAGCGGGATTCATCATTTTCACCCTTGACGCGGGCGGACGGCGCAGCTTATTTTTAGCCCCTCGCTCGCGAGTTCACCACGGCGGCTCCTTCTATTCCCGGGAGGCTTTTTATGAGACGTGTTTCCTTGCCCCTGCTGTCCCTGCTCATGCTCTTCGGCGCGGCCCCGCTCCTGGCGCAGGAGCTGGCCTCGGCCAAGGAGTACGTCAAGCGCGGCATCACGCGCTTCGGCAAGGGGGACACGGACGCCGCGCTCTCGGACTTCGACCACGCCATCGAGATGAACCCGCGCCTGGCGGAAGCGCACCTCAACCGCGGCAAGGCGCGCAGGGCCAAGGGCAACCTCGACGGGGCCATCGAAGACTACGAGCGCGCCATCGAGCTCGACGCGCGGCTGACCTTGAACAACCGCGACATCACGCAGGCCTTCAACAACCGCGGCTTCATACGCGCCAACGAGTTCGACTTCGAGGGGGCCATCTCCGACTTCGACAAGGCCATCAGGGTTTCGCCGAGCGACGCCGAGTCGTACATCAAGCGGGCCGAGGCGCTGCTCGTCAAGGGCGACCTCGTGGAGGCCATCGCGGACTTCGACCGCGGCATCGGGCTCAAGCCCGACGGCAACGCCACCTCGCTCGCGCACGCCGGCCGCGGCTTCGCGCAACTGCTCCGCGGCAACGAGACGGACGCGCGCAAAGACTTCGACAAGAGCATCCAGCTCAACAGCGAGGGCCGAATCTTCCTCGAACTCCACCTCAAAATCCTTGAGACGCAAATCAAGGAGATCAAGCGCCGCCGCGCCGCCGACCAACAGCGCGTCGCGTAAAAAGTCCAAAGTCAAAAGTCCGAGGCCCGAAGTCAAAAGCGTGTTCTTGACTTCGGGCCTCGGACTTTTGACTCTGGACTAATCTCTATCTCCTGTACCCGGCCGGGTGTTCTATCTCCACGCCGTCCACGTTAGAGGTGACCTTGATTCGGTGGTAGCCTTTCTTGGGGTGTGTGGAGAGGTAGGTGAGCGCGAGCTGGCGCGTTAAGGTGCCGGCCAGGTCACGTAGGAAGGGGTCGAAGCTGACGGGCGCGCCCGTGCCCTGGAAGAAGGCGCGGCCGCCCGTCTCGTCCGCGAGCAGTTCGAGCGAGCTTTGCCCGTTGGAGATTAAACTGATTCTGCCGATGGTGCTGGCCGTGACGCTCGGCGCGTAGAAAGAGTAGACGGCCACGCCCTGCCGCTGCGCCTCACGAATCGCGCGCTGCAAGTCCACGCTCTGGCTGGGGAGCGAGCTGTCCACGCCCCTTGAGATGTCCAGCCCGTCCGTGACGACCAGGAGCGCGCGCCGGCCTTTCGGCATGGCCTCGAAGCGGCGCAGGCCCTCGACGATCTCGACGTAAGGGTTGTAGGCCGCGGCCGAGGCCGAGCCGATGGGGACGCGCAGCGACTCCGCGGCGCGCTCCAGGTCGGCCGTGAACCTCTGGCGCACGTCGAGCGACCCGCTCTTGATGTAGCCCACCATGACGCGCGAGCCGCGCGGCAGGCGGTTGACGAACTCGCGCAGCGCCTTAATCTCGTTCGAGATTGACGAGACCACGTCGTCCTGAATCAGGATGCCGACGGAGATGGGCGTCTCCGTGCCGTAGGCGCGGATGGAGAGAATCTTCTGCTCGTCGCCGTCTTCGAGGACAGTCAGGTCGCCGACCTGCTGCAACTCGCGCTGGACGGCGTCGCCGCCTCGCTGGCGAATCGTAATCGGGATGGTCACGGAGCGGACGCCGCCGCGCTGCGGCTGCGCCTCGGCCGTCGGCGTCCAGGCGGCCGCGCAAAGAAGCGCGGCGGTCAAGATCATGAGGCTGATTCGTCTGTCAGGGCTGGGCATCGGTCCTCCTCCGGCCGTTTCTCTAGCGTCCTCGCAGTCGCCATGATATTACACGGCCGGAGAATGCTCCAAGCAGCTACATTGTTCGGTTCTTCCGGGGCTGGCTAACACGCACGCGCTCTTGTTATGATTCGGGCCGTCCCTCGTTGTCCATACGATGAACGCGCGGCCGGTCACGGTTGCCGCCCGCGCCCCTTTGGAGAAGAAGTAGTGAGCATGAATGAGACGGGAACGAGCGGCAGGGTCACCGCGCGGGAGAAGCTCCTGGCGCGCGTCTTCGAGTGGGCCCCGTGGCTGGCCTTCTTCGTCGTCGCGCTGCCCGTCCCGCTCTACTACCTGGTGAAATACTTTTCGTCGGCGCAGGACTCCGCGCTCAACTTCCTGCTGGCCCTGACCTCACTCGCCGTCAGCTCCGTCATAGGCTTCGCCGTGACGCTCTTCCTGCTCTACTACCGCCGCCAGTGGGCGCAGAAGGTGCGCGACCGCGTGGCCGCGGACGGCGTGACCGCGGAAGAGTTGCCCTGGTTCACGTCCGAGTTGACGCCGCAGGAGCGGCAGGCGCTCAAGGAGATCGAGGCCAGGAACCCTCTGCTCGCGGACGCCTACCGCGAGACGCTCGCCGCGCGCATCACGGCGACGCGCGTCGTCTCGAACGCCAAGCGCGAGCTGCTCCTGGTCGAGCGGCGGCTGAACCGCACGGACTACATACAGGGGGCGGACACGACCGCCCTGCGCGAAGAGTTGCGCGCCGACCGCGAAAGGCTGGAGCAGATCAGGCTCGAAGGCTCCGAGCGCCGCGCAGAGGCCGAGACGCGCTTGCAGACGATAGAGGCCGCGTCGAGCCGCGGCGCGACCTGGGACGAGACGAACATCGCGCTGCACCGCCTCAGCGCCACGCGCGACAACATCCCGCTCGCCCTCGAAGCCGCCCGCCTCGAACATCAGGCGCGCGAGGAGACCGACCGACAATTGAAAGAGACGCAAACCGGGCAGCTAAAGGCGAAGGGCGAAAGTTAGAACAAAGGGACAAAGAACAGAACCCGATTCGCATACTTCAACCGCACCGCGTCAACGGCGGAAAACGTTCATCACTCTCACTCAAACGTCCATCGCCTTCAAACGATAAACCCCTTCCGCGACTCGTTCGGCGTACCCGTCTTTAACCAGCGCGCGGTTGCCGAGGCCCGCGTCCGGGCGTGAGAGCCCCGTGACTTTCGCCAACTCGCCGCGCACGGTCAGCCCCGCGCCGTCCAGGAACGCGCGCGCGACCTCGCGCAGTGCGTCTTCGCGCTTGACCCTCCTGCTTAACTCCTGGCTGAAGCGCCCCTCGGCGAGCGTCCAGATGTAGGTGAACCAGGGCTCGTAGACCACCTCGCCCGGAATGACCTTCATCGTCCGCTGCAACTCGTCCATCGCGCGCGTGAACCGGCCGCGCTCCTTCACGCCCGACTCCTCGCGCAGGTCGCCCGTCGCCATCTCCCACTCGCGCCTGAGAACTTTCAGGACCGCCCGCGCGTCCGCCGAGAGCGCCTCACTCTCCTTACGCCGCGCGACGCCCCACAGCGCGTTGAAGTGTGGGACGAGCCGCGGCGCGATGAAGGTCGCGCGCCCCTTCGCCAGCTTCGCGTAGTAGACGCGCCCGCGCCGCATCACCTCGTCCTTGATCGTCCACGTCAGGCTGGCTTCAGGGTCCTTCTGCACGTTGCGCGGCATGTGTGCGTCGCGCCTGCCGCACACCGCCACGTAGAGCGACGGACCGGGCCGCCGCGCGTCCGTCATCGCCGCGCAGAAGCCGACCGACTCTATGAATCTTTCGGCCCCGCCCGCGTCCTCCACGCGCGACTCGGGCTCGCGCCGCCACGCGCGGTCGCGGAAAGATTCGACCTCCTCCGTAAGCTGGTTGACTGCGCTCAAGCTCTCACCCCTTCTCTGACCGAACTCTCTCAGGTTGAACGACCGCACTCTCAAACTGACCGACAGGGCCCGCGCGCCCCAGACCCTTCTGGACTCAAAAACCCACGGGAAAACTGAGCATTTCGCCGGTTTTCACGAAAACGTGTCCCGTGGCACGCGGGCTGCTCTAAGGGCGGCAGGCTGCGACTGCGTTTCATCGTCAGCCCGCCCCAACAAGCCCGGAAATTATACGAGGATGACCGATCCGATGAAACACGCTCCAAACTCCCCAATCGCCGCATGGCTCACAATCTTCTCCCTGCTCGTCACGCTGACGAGCGGGATCATGGTTGGCGATAGAGCCCAGGCGCAACCCCTCGCCCAGAGCAATTCGTCCGCCGGGGCGCGCGACAAAGTCTCGGCGGATTTGCGCGACAAGGTCAGGAACGCGAAGGGCGGCGAGCGCGTCAACGTCATCATCGAGCCTGCGGCCGCGTGGACTACCTCACTCAACTACACCGTCAGCGGCAACGGCGGGAAGGTCTCAAAGACTTTCAAGAATTTCAAGTCGCGCACGGTCAGCCTCCCGCCGGCGGCCGTCGAAGCCCTGGCTAACAACCCGGAAGTCGCCTACGTCTCCCTCGACCGCGAAGTCAAGCTGCTGGGCCACGTCTCGCTCACCACGGGCGCGGACGCGGCGCGCGCCACGGGCGGCCAGACCCCTTACGACGGCACGGGCGTAGGGATCGCCGTCATGGACTCGGGCATGTTCTCCAGCCACGTCTCCTACGAGAGTTCCTCGAAGGCGTCGCGCGTCGTCGCGAGCGTTGACTTCACGGGCGAGAACCGCACGGACGACCCCTACGGCCACGGCAGCCACGTGGCGGGCCTGCTCGCCGGCAACGACAGCGTCTCGGCGGGCGCGTACCTCGGGATTGCCCCCAACGCCAACCTCGTCAACCTGCGCGTCCTCAACTCGCAGGGCAGGGGCAACGTCTCTTCCCTGATCGCCG
>DATMVE010000089.1:0-9852 GCA_035563515.1 Pyrinomonadaceae bacterium | reverse complement strand
CCTGCGCGTTGAAGACGGGGAAGCGCCGGATGGCGGTCGTGATGGCCTGGAAGATGAACGGCATGAAGGTGAGCTTCGTGCCCGTGCGCTCCTGGAACTCGCGCTTGAACTGTTGGCGCAGGCGCGCGATCCTGGTCATGTCTATCTCGTAGACGGTCGTGACGTGCGCCGAGGTCCGCCGCGACATGACCATGTGCTCGGCGATCTTCTTGCGCATGACGCTCATCTGCTCGACGCGGTCTTCGGCCGCGGGGGGCTGAACGGGCGGTGCCTGTACGGGCGGCGCGGCCGGCGACGGCGCGGGCTGCGGCGCGGCCCCCTGCATGGCCTCCTGCGGCGACATTATCGCGCCGGATTCGATGAAGCTCAGGATGTCGTTCTTCGTCACGCGGCCGCTCATCCCGGTGCCTTCGAGGCGCGAGATGTCTATGCCGTGCTCGCGCGCGATGTTGCGCACGAGCGGGCTGGACTTCGTGCGGCGCAACTCCTCGGCCGTCTGCTCGCGGCCGTCTCCGCCCGCGGCCTCTGTCGCGGGCGCTTGCGCCTGCGGCTGCGCCGGGGCCTGCGCGGCTTTGCCTTCTTCGGCCTTCGGGGCGGGAGGCGCGGGCGAGGCGGCTTGCGGCGGCGGCTGTTGCGGCTGCGCGGCCTGCTGCTGCGCGGGAGGCGGGGGCGGCTCGGGCGACACGGCCGCCTGTGACGCGGGCGCTGGCGGCGCAGAGACTTCCGCGGCACTCGCCCCGCCGTTCGACGGCGCGGACACGCCTTCGCCTCCGTCCAACACGGCGACGACCTTGTTGACCTCCACGGTCTCGCCCTCTTTGAACTTAATCTCCGTGAGGACGCCCGCGGCCGGGCTCGGAATCTCCGCGTCCACCTTGTCGGTCGAAATCTCGAACAGCGGCTCGTCGCGCTCGACGCGGTCGCCCACCTTCTTCAGCCAACGCGTAATCGTCCCCTCTGCGATGGACTCGCCCATCTGCGGCATGACAACTTCTGTACTCATGGTCTCTCCAAATTTTTGATTTGCGATTTCTGATTGTTGATTGGACAAGGATGAAATCGCAACTCAACAATCAAAAATCGCAAATCCCTTCACCCTTCTGCTGTGGTCGGGTCAATCACCGACTTGACTTCGGAAACGCTGTTCGCGGGGAAGCCGCCCTGCGCGGCGTGCTCGCGCACCATCTCCGCGTCGGGCGCGATGTAGACGCAGTAAACTTTATCCCCGGTCACATAGCTCTGCACCCACTGAATCTGCGGCCCCATGTTCTGCAAGACTCCGCAGGATTTTTGCGAGATGCCCCGCAACTCCTCGGCCGTCAAATCGCCCGCCCCCGGAATCTCCCGCTCAATAACATACTTCGGCATGATGTGCGCTCCTTTGTAAAAGTAATGAGTAATCAGTAGTCAGTTGTCAGTAGTCAGTAAAAGCTAAGAAGCTGCTTACTGATTGCTGACCGCTGATTACTTCTTTAATACGCCGCCAGCTTGCGCGCCGCGTCGAGCACGTCTTTGGTCTGCGGCAGGTAATATTCTTCGAGCGGCGGCGAATAGGGGACCGGCGTGTCGAGCGAGGCGACGCGGATGACGGGCGCGTCGAGCCACTCGAAAGCCTCCTCGCCGATGGTCGCGGCTATCTCGCCGCCGATGCCGCCCGTGCGCGACGCCTCGTGAAGCACCATGACCTTGCTCGTCTTTTTAACGGAGGCCAGAATCGCGTGCTTGTCCATCGGCGCGAGCGTCCTGAGGTCTATGACCTCCACGTCCAAGCCTTCCTTCTCCAACTCGGCGGCCGCGTCGAGCGCGTTCAGGACCTGCGCGCCGAACGTGATGATCGAAAGGTCGCGCCCCTCGCGCGCGACGCGCGCCTTGCCTATCTCGACCGTGTAATCCTCCTCGGGCAACTCCTCGCGCAGCCGCGGCAGGCGGTAGAGCTTCTTGTGCTCGAAGTAGAGCACGGGGTCCGGGTCGCGGATGGCGGCCTTGATTAAGCCCTTCGCGTCGTAAGCGGTCGAGGGCTCCACGATCTTCAGCCCGGCCGTGTTCAGGAAGAACGACTCGGCGTTGATCGAGTGAAAGGGCCCCGCGTGCACGCCCGAGCCGCACGGGCCGCGGAAGACGGCCGCGATGCCCGCGCCCCAGCGGTAGCGACACTTCGCGGCGTAGTTGGTCAGCATGTCGAAGCCCGCGGAGATGAAGTCTATGAACTGGAACTCCGCGACGGGGCGCATCCCCATCAGCGCCGCGCCGCACGCCGCCCCGACAATCGCCGCCTCCGAAATCGGCGTGTCGATCACGCGCCCCTCGCCGAATTCGTCCAGGAGCCCGTCCGTCACCTTGAACGCGCCGCCGTACGCGCCCACGTCCTCGCCTATGCAGAAGACGGTCGGGTCGCGCTCCATCTCCTCCCAGATGCCCTGCCGGATGGCCTCGACGAAAGTCGCCACGCCGCCGCGCGCGGGCCTGTTAGATTTGTGCTCTTTCTTGACTGCTGTTGACATGGATTTTAGGTTTCCAAAACTTTCGGCCTGAACGCGGGCGGCACGACGTTGTTGTCGAAGACACGGTAAGCCGCCTGTTCCGGCTCGGGCATCGGCGAGGATTCGGCCCAGGCCACGTCCTCGTCCAGTTCGCGCACGATGCCGGCCGTTATCTCGTCCAGCCTCTCGCGCGCGGCGATGTCTCTTTCGACCAGGTATCTCTCGTAGCGGTCCACGGGGTCGTTGTTCTTCTCCCACCACTCGACCTCACCCTCGGCGACGTAGCGCTGGTCGTCGTGCTCCGCGTGGCCCTTGCGCCGGTAGGTCTTGGCTTCGATGAGGACCGCGCCGCCGCCGCCGCGCGCGTGCTCCGCGGCTTTCCTCGTCACCTCGTAGCAGGCGACGATGTCGTTGCCGTCGACGATGTGGCCGGGGATGCCGTAGCCCGCCGCCTTCTCCGCGAGGTCTTTCACGGCCGTCTGCTTCGAGGTCGGCGTTGAATACGCGTAGTGGTTGTACTCCGCGACGACGATGAGCGGCAGGCGCTGGACGGCGGCGAAGTTCAGGCCCTCGTGGAACGCGCCCGTGCTCATCCCGCCGTCGCCTATGTAGGCGACGGCCACTATATCTTTATTCCGCATGCGCGCGCCGAGCAGTACGCCCGTCATCACGGGAATCATGTCGCCGAGGTGCGAGATCGGCCCGATGAAGCCTTTGGACATGTCGCCGAAGTGTATGTTGAGGTCGCGCCCGCCCGACGGCCCCCAGGCCTTCGCCATGTACTGCGCGAAAATCTCCCGCGGCCGGATGCCCTTGACGAGCACCGCGCCGAGGTCGCGTATCAGAGGCGTGATGAAATCGCGCGGCTCCAGCGCGTAGGCCGTGCCGACGGCCGTCGCCTCCTGCCCGAGCGAGCGGAACACGCCGCCGACCACTTTCGTCTGGCGGTAAAGATTGACCAGCCGCTCCTCGACCAGCCGCGTCATCTTCAGATAGCGGTAAAGCTCAAGCATCTGCTCCGGCCCGAGCGTCGTCTCCGCCGTGCAGGACAACGGCGCGGTAGCTTCCGCCTCATCCGAACCAGGTTTTTCCGGTGACTCTGTTTTCATATTCAAGGCAGCGGGCAGTGGGCAGTGGGCAGTAAAAGCAGTTATGTCTTCACTGCCCACTGCCTACTGCCCACTTTACATGTGTATCGTCAGGCCGTGGATGCCTTCGGCGGCTTCCATGACTGCTTCGGAGATGGTCGGGTGCGCGTGCATGGTGCGCCCCAACTCCTCCGCGGTTGATTCGAGCTGCATGGCGACGCAGGCTTCGGCGATCAGTTCGGTCGCGTGCGGGCCGACGATGTGCACGCCGAGGAGCTCGTCGTACTTCGTCTCGGAGATGACCTTGACGAAGCCCTCCTCTTCGCCGAGGATGCGCGCCTTGCCCGAGGCGGAGAAGAGGAACTTCGCCACCTTCACGTCGTAGCCCTCCTCGCGCGCCTTCTTCTCCGTCAGCCCGACGCTCGCCACTTCCGGGTCGCAGTAGGTGCAGCTTGGCACGTGGCGCAGGTTGATCGGCCGCGCGTCCTCGTGGCCCGCGATCTGCTCGACCGCCAGGATGCCCTCTTTCGACGCCAGGTGCGCGAGCCACGGCGTGGGAATCACGTCGCCGATGGCGTAGACGCCTTCCTCGTCCGTGCGGCAGAACTCGTCCACCTGAATCGCGCCGCGCTCGACCTTGATCTTCGTGCCTTCGAGCCCCAGCCCCTCTATGAACGGCATGCGGCCGACGGCGACCAGCAGCATCTCCGCTTCGAGCTTGACCTCCTCGCCTTTGGAAGTCTTGCCCGTCAGCACGACGCCCGCGCCGGTCTTCTCAATCTTTTCGAGCTTGGTGTCCAACTGCGACTTGATGCCGCGCTTGCGGAACGCCCTCTCCAACTCTTTGGAAATCTCTTCGTCTTCGAGCGGGAGCAGCCGCGGCATCAATTCCACAATCGTCGTCTCGCAGCCGAAGCGCGAGTAGACGGAGGCGAACTCCACGCCGACCGCGCCCGCGCCCATCACGATCAAGGACTTCGGGACTTCCTTCAATTCCAGGATGTGGTCCGAGTTGACGACGTGCTCGCCGTCCGTCTCGAAGCCCGGGATCGGGCGCACGACCGAGCCGGTCGCGATGATGATGTTGCGCGTGTTGATGGTCTGCTCCTGCCCGTCGTCGCCCTTGACAATGACTTTGCCGGGCAGAGCGAGGCGGCCCGCGCCCTTGAAGGTCGTGATCTTGTTCTTCTTCATCAGGAACTCTATGCCCTTAGAGTTCTTCGTCACGACCTTGTCCTTGCGCTTCTGCACGTCGGCGAAGGCCAGCTGCACGCCCGAGACCTGCACGCCGAAGTCCGCCAGCCCGTGCTGCGCCTTCTCGTAATAGTGCGCGGACATCAACAATTGTTTCGTCGGGATGCAGCCGCGCAAGGTGCACGTCCCGCCCAGCCGCTTGTCCTTCTCCACGAGCGCGACCTTCAGCCCGAGCTGCGCGCCGCGAATCGCCGCCACGTACCCGCCAGGTCCGCTCCCTATAATCGTCACGTCGAATTGTTCAGTAGCCAATGTCCCTCCTCGAAGGGATGAGGGGTGAGGGATGAGGGGTGAAATAAAAACTCCTTCCTTCCTTCATCCCTCGTCCCTCATCCCTCATCCCTCATTTTTTGAATCTGTGCCCCGTGGTGGGCGAAGTGTTTGAAGGTCACCGCCTCTATGTACTTGTAGGCGGGCTTGGATTCGTCCACCTCGTCCGGGAGCGAGTCGATGACGCGCTCCATCTCCGTGTGCGCGGCGTCGAACTCTTCGCGCACCTGCGGGAAGGAGCGTTCGCGGCGGCTCTCGACGGCCTGCCGGTTGAACTCGTCTATCATCTCCTGGTTCAGCCGCTGCGGCTTCCACGTCCCGTCCTGAATCTCCTTGATGATGCGCGCCGCCTCTATCTCCCAGGCGGCGATGTGCGAGAGCGCGTCCTTGATAGACCACTGCGCGTTGAGCCCGACGCGCGTCGCCTCCTCCTCGGTCAAGCCTTCGAGTGCTCGGGTCAGCCCCTCGTGTGTCTCGCGCACGCGCTCCTGCAACTCCGTCTTCTTCATAGCGGTCTGTTCGCACGCAGGGCGCGAGGCGAGCCCCCCTTGCGGCCTCCAGTCTGAAGTGTGTTAAGTCTGGGCAATAGTATAGACAAGTAGTCAGTGCTTTTACAAAAGCGCGGCATTATAATCCCGGACGCGAAATTCATCCAACGGGCCGGGCCCGGCCCGAAACTTTGCCGGAAGCGAGGACTCTCAGCACAGATGGAACACACCGAAGGATTCTTGAAACTGGTCGAGGAAGCCAAGCGACGCATACGCGAAATCTCCGTCGAGGAGACCCTTGAGCGCCTTGAGTCGGGCGAGGGCGCGCGCCTGATAGACGTGCGCGAAGATAACGAATGGGAAGCCGGCCACGCGAAGGGGGCCGAACACATCGGCAAAGGCGTCATCGAGCGCGACATCGAACGCCTCATCCCGGACCAGTCCACCGAGCTCATCCTCTACTGCGGCGGCGGCTACCGCTCCGCCCTCGCCGCCGACACCCTCCAACGCATGGGCTACTACGACGTCTCCTCCCTCTCCGGCGGCTGGCGGGCCTGGAAAGACGCGGGCGCACCCGTTGAAGGTGCAGAGAACGAATAAAGAATAATTGGTGGACTCGCGTCCGTAGAGTATGTTGTTGAAAATATAGATAAGAATGAGGGGCGCGTATGGCAGAAAATAATCAGAAACTACCTTCGTTCGCGTCGCTCGACCGGCAGAGGCGCTCGTTAATTCCTGGCTGAAAGAAAAATTATCCGAGTTAGACAGCGGCCGAAGTGATCGGCCGCGCGATTAGGAATCTACCTCAACTAGTTCCCACGGATAGGCGAAGACAGCCAGCACCATACCTCTCCAAAGAATCTGCTCCTCCTCACCAAATGCCACTTCTTGTGGGAGAAAACTGTCTCCGGGCAACCTCCTGTATTCGGACGGGATTTGAGGGGCCGACTCTTTTACACAAGCAAGTTGTCTAACGCTTATCGGGCCACGGCGGCTTTTATCAAGTTGGACCGCTTTAATTCATGGCAGAGCAGCTTTTTGATACCGCCCGCAGTATAACTCAACACTCTGAAGATTCCCGGTTAGCTACCAGAATCCTTGTGCGATGACGCGATAGCCTACCATTACCTCAAAAGTAAACTATATATCCGTTCCCGAGTACGGTGTTCCCGCTTGAGGAGACGGCGTTCCGTTGGCTGGGAATGGCGTTCCGGTGCGAGGGAGTATCATTCCGATAGGTGAGAATGACGTTCCCGAGCGTCGGAAGGATGTTCCGTGAGGTGGGAAGAGCGTTCCGGCGCGTGGGAATTGAGTTCTGGCGGGTGGGAATGGCGTTCCGAGGGGGCGGATGGTTGTACCGGGCGGGTCAATTTTGTTCTTGCATGGGCGTTAGAGTGCGCGTAAGATTCGGCGCGTCCTCGCATGGTCTTAACCTTTTCTCACGAAGGAGTCTCACCTATGGCAAATCAAGCTACACGATTGAAACCTTCTCTCATTCAGGCGGACAAGGATGCGTTCGCGGCGTTGCAGGCGGTTGTGGGGTATGCGCCGGTGAATGCGGCTTATGGGTTGGCGGCGATTACGGCGGCGCGGGCGAGTCTGGATGGCGCGCAGCAGGCGGAAATACAGACGGCTGCGGCGGCGGCGGCGGCGCGCGACGAGGCGGTGGCGCGGGAGTGGGAGTTTCATAATCTGATGCTGGGGGCGAAGGACCAGATCATCGCGCAGTTCGGGAAGGACTCGAACGAGGTGCAGGCGGTGGGGTTGAAGAGGAAGTCGGAGTACAGTCGCCCGCGGCCGCGGGCGAAGAAGGAGAGCGCGCCGGCTTAAGTTAAGGAAAGACACATCAGGCACAGATAGGGAGGAGGAGCGCCGCCGGTCGGTGTTTCTCCTTTCTGTTTTTCACCGTTCCGCTTTTACACTCCGTCATTGTCTCTGGTGTACAATTAAAGTGTAGAGCGATTCTCGGTTGTTGGGTCTGAGAGTTTGGCCCTGCGACTCAGGCTAAGGATGAAGGATTCTATGTCACAGGAAGCGAGTAAGCAGAGAGAAGAGGGCGCGGCGGCCGTGCGCGTCGAGACGGATTCGATGGGGGAGATAGAGGTCCCTGCGGATAGGTATTACGGGGCGCAGACGCAGCGGTCGCTGATTCATTTCGACATCGGCTTTGACGTGATGCCGCGGGAGATGATACGGGCGCTGGGTGTGCTCAAAAAAGCGGCGGCGCTGGTGAATCGGGGTCTGGGGAAGCTGCCGAAGGATAAGGCGGAGTTGATCGCGCGGGCGGCGGACGAGGTCATAGAGGGGAAGCTGGACGAGCATTTCCCGCTGCGCGTGTGGCAGACGGGGAGCGGGACGCAGACGAACATGAACGCGAACGAGGTCATCTCGAACCGCGCGATTGAGATGAGCGGCGGGGTGATGGGGAGCAAAGCTCCCGTGCACCCGAACGACCACGTCAACATGTCGCAGTCGTCGAACGACACCTTCCCCACGGCCATGCACATCGCGTCCGCGGAGGAGATGAACAAGCTCATCCCCGAAGTCGAGCGCGTGCGCGACGCGATTGACGCGAAGGCCAAAGAGTTCGCGGACGTGGTGAAGATCGGGCGCACGCACTTGCAGGACGCGACGCCCATCACGGTCGGGCAGGAGATGTCCGGCTGGGCCAGTTTGCTCGACCGCGACGTGGAGCGCTTGCGGTTGACGCTGCCCGGACTCTACGACCTGGCAATCGGCGGCACGGCCGTCGGCACGGGGCTCAACTCGCACCCGGAGTTCGGCGAGCGCGCGGCGGCGAAGATAGCGGAGTTGACCGGGCTGCCTTTCAAGTCGCACCCGAACAAGTTCGCGGCGCTCTCGGCGCACGACGAGATGGTGTTCGCGAGCGGCGCGCTGAAGACGCTCGCGGGCTCGCTCATGAAAATCGCGAACGACATACGCTGGCTGGCCTCTGGGCCGCGCGCGGGCTTCTGCGAGTTGATCCTGCCGGAGAACGAGCCGGGCTCCTCGATCATGCCGGGCAAGGTGAACCCGACGCAGTCCGAGGCGATGACGATGGTCGCCGTGCAGGTCTTCGGCAACGACGCCGCCATAGGCTTCGCGGGCTCGCAGGGCAACTTCGAGCTGAACGTCTTCAACCCCGTGATGGTTCACAACCTGCTCCACTCGATTCGACTCATCAAGGACGCCTGCCACGGCTTCGTGGACTACTGCGTCGCGGGCATAGAGCTGAACCGGGAGAAGATTGACGAGCACCTCAGGAACTCGCTCATGCTGGTGACGGCGCTCAACCCGCACATAGGCTACGACAACGCCGCGAAGATCGCGAAGAACGCGCACAAGAAGGGCATCTCCCTGCGCGAGTCGGCAATCGAACTCGGCCTCCTGACGGGCGAGCAGTTCGACGAGTACGTCAAGCCGGAGGAGATGACGCACCCGTGAGTCTGAGTAGTTGAGACAGGCGGTCAGGACTTGAGGGCCGGTTTGAAGAGCTTCCGCTTTTCAAACCGGCCCTCTTGTTCAGCGAATCGGCCCAATTTCTACTGGGAGAAATTGGGGTCTGTGGCGATGACGACGCCGCCCAGGATGTCCGGGTTGTTGAAGTAGGTCTTCACCCTGTAGACGGCCACGTCGGCCGCGTTTATCCGCGCGATGCCCGCGCCGAGGCTGTGAGAGATGGTCGTGTTGCGGATTCTCACTTGGGAGCTGTCGGCGGCCATGATGGCGTAGCCGAAGGCGGTCGTGTTGTTCGCCGTGCCGATGCGGCGGCCGTTGGCGTTGAACTGCGAATTGCCGACGGCGACGCGCGACGTGTTGAGGGTTTGGAGGCCGATGTCCCGGTTACTCTCGAAGACGCAGTTGTCTATGTTGACCCTTGAGGTGACGTTGACCCGGACGCCGATGGCGAAGTCGCGTATCTTCAGGTTCCGCAGGGTGACCGCGCCATCCTGCCCGGCCACCCCGTAGCTGATGTTGATGCCGATAGCTTCCTGCCGGATGTTGTTGCCGCCCGCCGGGTCGCCTTGCAGCACGGCACCTATGTTGGCCTCCACGCCGGGCGCGGCCTCTATCGTCACGTTGCCGCTGCCGTTGATGTCGATCATCGCGTTCGTCATCGGGTTAACCGCCTCGGAGAAGCGGCCCGAAGCGACGATGACGATCCTGCCGTTCATGTTCGCGCCGGTGCCGGCGGCCGCGCCCGTGCCCGGCCCGAGCGCCGCGTTGAGCGTGCCGAAGATGCGGTCCGCGCCGTCGGTGTCCTCGGCCGTG
>DATMVE010000088.1:0-18009 GCA_035563515.1 Pyrinomonadaceae bacterium | reverse complement strand
GGGCCGTGTCGAGCCTGCCCTACGGGCTGACGGAGCGGGCCATCGCGGCGGCCAGGCAGATCAGGTTCTCGCCGGCGATGAAGGACGGGCGGGCCGTCTCCCAGTACATCCAGATCGAGTACAACTTCAACCTCTACTAAGAAGAGCGTCCAGCAAATCTCTTCAAGTAAAAAGCGGAGCCCGCGGGCTCCGCTTTTTACTTGAAGTCCTTCAGCCGCCTCAGGCGGTTTTAAGTCAAGCTCTCCGCGACGCGGCGTATGCGGCGTATGCCTTCCTCCAGGCGGTCGAGCGAGGTCGCGTAGGAGATGCGTATAAAACCTTCCGCGCCGAAGGCCGCGCCGTCCGTCACCACCGTCTGCTCCTGCTTGAGCAGTCTGTCGGCGAACTCGCCGGAAGTTTTCACCTCGCCTTTCAAACACCCGCGCACGTCCGGGAAGGCGTAGAACGCGCCCTCCGGCAGGACGCAGCGCACGCCCGGGATGTCGTCGAGCGCGCGCGTCAGCCAGTCGCGGCGCGCGTTGTACTCTTTGAGCATCGCGGCGACCGAATCCTGCGGCCCCGTGAAAGCCTCCACCGCGGCGGCCTGCGCCACGGAGTTGGGGTTGCTGGTCGAGTGGCCCTGCACCTTGAGCATCGCGCGCGTCCACTCCGCAGGCGCGAGCGAGTAGCCCATGCGCCAGCCCGTCATGGCGTACGTCTTCGAGAGGGAGCCTGCGATGCACAGGCGGCGGCGCAACTCCTGCGGCAGCGTCGCCGCGGTGAAGACTTCGGCCGGCGCGTAGACGAAGCGCAGGTAACACTCGTCGGAGATGACGTAGACGCCGCGGTCGGCCGCGATCTCCATAATGCGGCGGAACTCGTCGGGCGGGATGACGCGGCCCGAGGGGTTGCACGGCGAGTTCAGTATGAGCAGCTTCGTGCGCGGCGTGAGCTTCCGCGAGACCTGCTCGGCCGTCAGGACGAAGTCTGTCTCTTCGGTCTCCACGACGACGGGCTTCGCGCCGGCGAAAGTGATGATTTCGGGGAAAGTCACCCAGTAGGGTTGCGGGATTAAGACTTCGTCGCCGGGGTTGACGAGCGTGACGGCGGCGTTGAAGATCGCCTGCTTGCCGCCGGAGGTGCCCATCACCTCGGAGCGTTCGTAAGTGGCCCCGAACTCGCGCCCGTAAAAATCTATGACGGCCTGCTGGAAGTCGCGCGTCCCGGCCGTCGGCGTGTACTTGGTCTTGCCCTGGCGCATGGCTTCGGCGGCGGCCTGCTTGATGTTCTCGGGCGTGTCGAAGTCCGGCTCGCCCGCGCCGAGGTCAACCACGTCGAGCCCTTCGGCGCGCATGGCGACGGCCGCCTGCATCGCCGCCACGGTCGAAGACTCGCGCATGCGCGAGACGTTCTCCGAGACGGGGAAGGCTGAGTCTGCTGTTTTCGTTGTTGTCGTCATGTGTTCGATGAAATTGTCGCGCGGCGAAGACCTACTGCGGCCCGCGCCGCGCGACCGAAAGTCTTAACTACCTGCCCTTCCTGGAAGCGCCCTTCTTCGACGAGCCTTTCTTGGAAGAACCTTTCTTGGACGAGCCTTTCTTGGATGAGCCTTTCTTCGAGCCGCCCTTCTTCGAAGAGCTTTTCTTCGCGCCCCCGCTCTTTTTGCCGCCCTTCTTGCCGCCCTTCCTGGCCGGCCCTTTGTCCTCGGGCTTGCCGTAGCCTCCGCCGCCGGGCTTTTCGCCCCCCTTGTGTATGGCGTTGACGGTCGCCCAGGCGCGCTTCTCGGCCTCGCCTTTGGAGACGCCGCGCTTCTTATAGCCCTCTTCGATGTGCTCGGCCTTGCGCTTCTGCTTGTCCGTGTACTTGTCCTTATCGCCCCTTGCCATACTTTCATCCTCCCTTCGAACGTAGTGGTGATGCGCCGATTGCCAGGAGAAAATCTTCAGCGCCGGATGTCTGGTTGAGCGGCCGCGAGTATATCACGCTTCGTTTTCAACCCTTGTCGAGTTTCTTACGCATCAGCGCTTCGATGGAGGCCGGGACGAGTCCTTCGATCTTGCCGCCGAGCAGGAAGACTTCCTTGACGAGGCGGGAGCTGACGTAGGAGTAAGCCTCGGCCGGCATCATGAAGACGGTCTCTATGCGCGGCTCCAGCCGCCGGTTCATCAGGGCCATCTGTAGCTCGTACTCGTAGTCCGAGATGGCGCGGATGCCGCGCATGATGGCGTCCGCCTGGCGCTGCACGGCGTAGTCCACGAGCAGCCCGCGAAAATCCTCCACGAGCAGCCGGCACGAGCCGTGCTCTATCTCTTCCACCACCTGACCGAGCATCTCGCGGCGCTCCTCTATGGTGAAGAAAGGCTTCTTGTCCGGGTTGACGAGGATGGCGATGATGATTTCGTCGAAGAGCTTGCAGCCGCGCTCTATGATGTCCAGGTGGCCGTTGGTAATGGGGTCGAACGAGCCCGGGTAGATTGCGCGTCGCATAGGGTAGCTTTGCCGAAAAGTTGATTGAACCGCCTGTGAACTTAGCACAGCCGCACCCTGACAGACAATTCGATTTCCCGCCGCGCAGGGTGTAATATTCGGTCCAACACTAAGGAGATGAAGAGATGAGACAACGGATTCGACAAGTGATGAGTTGCGCGCTCGGCCTGACGTTGCTGCTCGCGGTCGCGGGCGCGGCCGTGGCGCAGAGCAAGAGCGCGAAGAAGACTGCGAAGGCCACCAGGCGCTCGCAGGAGGCCGCCAGGGTCTTCACGGAGATAATGGCCGCGCCCGACAAGGCGATCCCGAAGGACCTGCTCGACAAGGCGGAGGCCGTCGCCGTGTTCCCTAACGTCATCAAGGCCGGCTTCATCGTCGGCGGCCGCGGCGGCAGCGGCGTCATCAGCCGGCGCGTGCGCGGCGGGTGGAGCGCTCCCGCCTTCTTCAAGATGGGCGGCGGGAGTATAGGCTTACAGATCGGCGCGTCCTCGACGGACTTCGTGCTGCTTTTTATGAACCCGGATGCGCTCAAGGGACTGTTGGAGGACAAGCTTGAGATCGGCGGCGAGGGGAGCGTGGCCGCAGGCCCCGTCGGGCGCGCGGCCTCCGCCTCGACCAACGTCACGCTCGACGCGGGCATTCTCTCCTACTCGCGCAGCAAGGGTCTCTTCGCCGGGCTGGAGCTGAAGGGAGTCGTCATCGACCCCGACAACGACGACAACCAGGCCGTCTACGGCCTGAAAGCCGCGGACATCCTGACGGGCACGAACAAGATGAACCTCACGCAGATGCCCGCCGGCGTACGCATCTTCCCGCGCACCCTCGCCCGCTACTCGGTGCGGCGATAAATAAAGAAGTGCCGAGTGCTGAGGACTGAGTGCTGAGTTAAAACCTGCTTTCACTCGGCACTCAGTCCTCAGCACTCAGCACTTCTTTTTTCTTGACGCTTGCGTCTGAGCGACCGTATATTCACCTCGCGCAGCCGCCCCCCGAAGAAGAAGCGCCGCCTTCACCCTTGCAGAAGGAGAAGTCTGATGCAGGCACGCACGCAGCGCCAGAAGGAGATTCTGGATTACATCACGCGCTTCATCGAGCGTCACGGCTACGAGCCTTCCTACGCGCAGATCGCGCGCTACTTCAACGTCTCTTCGAAGGCGACCATCGCCAAGCACATCGCCGCGCTCGAAAGCCGCGGGCTGCTCTCGCGCCGCGGCGAGGACGGGCAGTTCAACCTCTCGGTCAAGGTCGAGGACACGCCCTCGGACGCCATCTGCGAGCTGCCGCTCCTGGGCCGCATCGCCGCGGGCGCGCCGATTGACGCCGTCCAGGACGCGGAGCCCATCGTCATCCCGCGCTTCCTCTTGGGCCGCGTCCGGCCCGAGCGCGTCTACGCCTTGCGTGTCTCCGGCGACTCCATGATTGACGAGCACATCTGCGACGGCGACATCGCGCTGATAGAGAACCGCACGGAGGCGCGCGACGGCGAGATCGTCGTCGCGCTCGTGGAGGGCGCGCGCGCCACCCTGAAGCGCCTCTTCCGTTTTGGCACAGAGGTCGAACTCAGGCCCGCCAACTCGCAGCTCGCGCCGATACGCCTGCCCGCCTCGCAGGTCCGCGTCCAGGGCATCTTCCGCGGACTGCTGCGCCCGACTTCTTCCTGATTGAAGAGGGAAAACCGAGCATCGATGAACAAGGCCAGCTTCTTCCAGCGGTCCCGCATTCTCAAAGTCTCCGCACTCGCTCTCGTCCTCTTCGCGGTGCTCGCCGCGCCGAACCCGCGTGCGACCCGCGCGAGCGCTTTTTGCGCCTGCTGCGCGGAGCCGGGCGAGTGGTTCGAGAGCACCGGGAAGCTGGCGAGCTACGAGGTGGCGGAGCTGCGCAACGTGAAGTTCGACGCGACCGCGAAGCTCTACACGACCGCCGCCGGGTTCGAGGGGACGAAGGGGCTGCCGGCGCAGTACGAATCCTTCAAGCTCTCGGACTCCTTCGGCCGCGCGCTCGCGCTGACGCTGACGCTCACGGGCGAGCGCGGCGAGACGGGCGCGCTCGTCCTACAGCTCCCGCGGGTGGCGACCACCTTCGGCGCGGACCTGCACGACTACCCGGAAGGAAGCGCCGGGCCAATTCTCTACAAAGAGTGGCGCTTCAGTGGCACGGTTCGCGGGACAGGCATGTTCAGACGGAGCGTCGCCCCCGGCACAAAATTCCACCTCATCCTACAGGGCCGCGGCAACAACTGCCTCTCGTCCACGGACTTCAAACACTGGCGGCTGGACATCACAGGCCCGCGCGCCGACTACGCCTTCTACGGCGCTTTGAGCGGCGCGGAATAAGCTCCTAAAACAGTTTCCGCCCGCCCACACTGTTACTATTTCCGAACGAATCTGGCCCGCGCCTGTACGGCTTTGCGCGCCGCCGCACAACCGCCTCACGCGATTTTCATCTGCTTTGCGAAGAGACGGCTCTGGCATGTTCCTTGCCAACCTCGGACCTGTAGAGGGATGTGTCTTCATACCCGCCGGAAGAGCCATCAATTTTGAGTAAGGAGAAGAATCCATTATGACCACAGGGCAGAAGAGAGTCGCCATCCTCGTCGAGAAGAATTTCGAGGACTCCGAGTTCCAGGTTCCGTACAACGCGCTGAATGCCGCCGGGGCAGAAATCACGGTCCTCGGCTCGCGCATGAACGAGACCTACCAGGGCAAGCAGGGCAAGGCTTCGATTGAGCCGGACGGGACGACGACCGAGGCCCGCGCGCAGGACTTCGACGCGGTCGTGATTCCCGGCGGCATGGCCCCGGACACGATGCGCACCAACATGAAGACGGTCCGCTTCGTGGAGGACGCGGTCAACTCCGGTAAACTTGTCGCCGCCATCTGCCACGGGCCGCAGGTGCTCATCGAAGGCGATTTGTTAAAGGGCAAACGCGCGACGGGTTTTCGCGCCATACGCAAGGACATGCAGAACGCGGGCGCTGACTACGTCAACGAGCCGCTCGCGAGCGACGGCAACCTGATCACCTCGCGCCGCCCGTCCGATGTGCCAATTTTCACGGCGGCCATCCTGCGCCATTTGGGCCTGAGCGTCGAAGGCAAGGAGCTGCCCGACACGGCGAACGTCAAGGCGGACTGGCTGACGCTCGCGGAAGAATGGGGCGGGTCGTCCAAGAGCGAAGTCGTGGACGGCATCAACACGGCGATCCGCGGAGAGCGTTACGCCGTGACGGCCTTCGAGCACTACGCGGAGAAGGCGACCGACGCGGGGCTGCGCTCGTTGCTCAACGAGATACGCGAGTCCAAGCAGGCGCACATCAGCGCGCTCGAAGCGCGGCTCGGTGAGCTTGGCGAGAAGGAAGGTTTCCAGGCCGCGGGCAGCGGCGCGTGGGCGACGCTGAAGAGCTGGTTGCAGTCGAGCGACGACATGAGCATCCTACGCCGCGCGCTCGGCGACATGCAGACCGGGGTGGTTGACACCAACAACCTGCTCAACACGCTGACGGACCCGACGACCGCCGCCATCTTCGAAGAGATGGAAGAAGGACTCGCCAAACAGGAGCAGCGCCTCGCGGAACTCTACCACGCCCGCACGGGCAAAGAGCCCGAAGCCGCCGCGCCGACCACAGGCGCAGCCGTCAGTGCGTAGCAAGCAGTGGGCAGTGAAAGCAAAAGGCAGCCGAGCGTAATTAACTTGGCTGCCTCTTGTTTTTTGTCTTCACTGCCAACTGCCCACTGCTTTTCATTCTCCGCTCTGGTGCAGGAGTTTTGCGACGAGGCCGGTCCAGCCGGTCTGGTGGCTGGCACCGAGGCCGGAGCCTGTCTCGCCGTGGAAGTATTCGTGGAAGAGTATGAGGTCGCGCCAGTGCGGGTCGGTCTGAAACTTCTCGGCCCCGCCGTAGGCTGGCCGGCGGCCTTCGTCGTCGCGCAGGAAGAGGCGCGAGAGCCGGCGCGAGATTTCGGCGGCGACTTCGAGCAGGTTCATCTTGTTCCCCGAGCCGGTCGGGAACTCGACCAGGAAGTCGTCGCCCAGGTAGCGGTAGAACTTTCGCAGCGATTCGATGAGCAGGTAGTTGACGGGGAACCAGACGGGGCCGCGCCAGTTCGAGTTGCCGCCGAAAAGCTCCGTGGTGGAGTCGCCCGGCTCGTAATCGACGCGGTACTCGCGCCCGTCCAGCCTGAGCACGTACGGGTCAGCCTTGTGATAGCGCGAGAGGGCGCGCACGCCGTAGGGCGAGAGGAACTCGTTCTCGTCCAACATCAGCGAGAGCACGCGCCGCAGACGCTCCTGGTTGACGACGGAGAGCAGGCGGCGCTGCTTGCGGCCGGGCGTGTTCATGCTGGCGACGTTGCCGGTCAGGTCGGGGCGGTTGTTGATGAACCACTCCATGCGGCGGTGGAAGCCGGGCAGGTTTTCGAGCATCTCGGGCTCCAGCGTCTCGACGGCGAAGAGAGGAATCAACCCGACCATGGAGTGCACGCGCAGCGGGATGTGGTCCCCGTCGCGCGTGTGAAGCACGTCGTAGTAGAAGCCGTCCGCCTCGTCCCACAGCTCCACGTTGTCGCGCCCGATGTTGTTCATGGCGTGCGCGATGAAAATAAAATGCTCCCAGAACTTCGAGGCCACGTCTTCGTACGCAGGGTCTTCGCTGGCTAATTCGAGCGCAATCGCCAGCAGGTTCAGCGTGTACATAGCCATCCAGCTCGTCCCGTCCGACTGCTCTATGAAACTCCCGTCGGGGAGCTGCGAGCTGCGGTCGAAGACGCCTATGTTGTCCAGGCCGAGGAAGCCGCCCTCGAAGATGTTGTTCCCCTCCACGTCCTTGCGGTTGACCCACCAGGTGAAGTTGAGCAGCAGCTTGTGAAAGACCTTCTCCAGAAAAATTCTGTCGCCCCGCCCGCGCGTCTGCTTCTCAGTCCTGTAAACGCGCCACGCGGCCCAGGCGTGCACGGGCGGGTTCACGTCGCCTAAGGCCCACTCGTAGGCGGGCACCTGGCCGTTCGGGTGCATGTACCACTCGCGCAGCATGAGGACGAGTTGCTCTTTGGCGAAGTCCGGGTCGACTAAGGCGAGCGGGACGCAGTGGAAGGCCAGGTCCCAGGCGGCGTACCACGGATACTCCCACTTGTCGGGCATGGAGATCACGTCGGCGTTGTAGAGGTGTCGCCAATCGTGGTTGCGCCCCTGCCACCTTTGCGCGGGCGGGGCGGGCTGCGCGGGGTCGCCCGCGAGCCACTGCTCCACGACGTAGTGGTAAAACTGCTTCGACCAGAGGAGGCCCGCGAAAGACTGCCGCATGACGTTCTGCGCGTCGGGGCTCAAGTCCTGCGGGATGACGCCCGCGTAGAACTCGTCGGCCTCGCGCTTCCGCTCGGCGAAGACGCGCTCGAACTCTTCGCCGAAGGGGCGCGCGAGTAGTTTGTCGTCGGAGAAACGCAGGCGCACTTCGGCGGTCGCGCCGGGTTCGACGTTCAAGACGTAGAGCGCGGCCGCCTTCGTGCCCTTCTGTTCGGGGTTGACGGCCGCGGCGCGCCCGCCGACGACGTACTCGTGAAAGGCGTCCTTCACGTAGGGCGAGGGGTTTTCTGCCCCGAAGAGCCTGCGGTTGTTCGTCTCGTTCTCCGTGAAGAGAAGCTCGGGCGAGCCCTCGCAGTAGAGCAGGCGGCGGCCCAGGGCTTCGTGCTCAAGCTCTATCAGGGCGAAGCCCTCGCCGTCTCCCGCCTCGACCTGCTTCCGCCGCAACTCCGGGCGCGGGTCGTCGTAACCCCACGACCAGCGATTGCGGAACCAGGCGGTCGGCAGCAGGTGCAGTTGTGCCGCCTCCGGCCCGCGGTTGACTACCTTGATATGGACGAGGATGTCCTCAACTCCCGCCTTCGCGTACTCGACGAACACGTCGAAGTACCTGTCTTCATCGAACACCCCCGTGTCCAGCAGTTCGTACTCGGGCCGGCGCTTGTCCCGGCGGCGGTTCTCTTCGAGGATTCGCGCGTAGGGGAACTCGCCCTGCGGGTACTTGTAGAGGTACTTCATGTAGGAGTGCGTCGGCGTGGAGTCCAAATAAAAGTAGTACTCCTTCACGTCCTCGCCGTGGCTGCCCTCCGGCCCCGTCAAGCCGAAAAGCCTCTCCTTGAGAATCGGGTCGCGCCCGTTCCAGAGCGCGAGCGCGAAGCAGGCATACTGGTGGCGGTCGCAGATGCCGGCCAATCCGTCCTCGTTCCAGCGGTAGGCGCGCGAGCGCGCGTGGTCGTGAGGGAAGTAGTCCCAGGCCGAGCCAGACGCCGAATAGTCCTCGCGCACGGTGCCCCAGGCCCGCTCGCTCAAATACGGCCCCCACCGCTTCCAGTGCGCCGCCCGCGTGCGCGACTCGTGCAGCCGTCTCTCTTCAGCGGTTAGCGTGGGCGTACCGCTTTCTTCCTGGGAGTTTTCGCTCATTGTCTGCTTCTGATTTGATGACAGCTCTGACGTGCTTATCAGGACGTGAAGCGCACGCCCCCGGGCGAATCGGCCGGCAGAATATCTGATTAAGGATTGAAGCTCAAAGAAGATTGCCGTATAACTGAGGGACAGCTATACGGCAACCAAAAATTGTGGAGCCACCTTGCGGACTTGAACCGCAGACCTGTCGATTACGAATCGACTGCTCTACCAACTGAGCTAAGGTGGCTAGCTCTGTGAAGGCACAATATACGGACGCGCCGCGCGCGCTGTCAAGCGGGTGCGCGCCGGACGCGAGGGAGGGAGAGAGGATGCCGAAAACGAAGAACCTGGGGAAGCTCAAGGACCGCTTCGAGGTCCGCGGCGGAGTCATCAACGAGTTCGATTTTCATCAGGGCCAGAGGGAGTTCGCGGAGGAGGAGCGGAACCGTTTAGAGCAGCGGGAGGGGCAGGGCGCGCCCGAAGGCGAGGGGCAGCCGCAGAGCGAGGCCGAGCGCGTCGCGCAGTTGATGGAAGATGCGCGCGAGAAGGCCGCGGAGAACCTGCGCAGGAAAGAGAAGCGCGAAGGAAAATCATCGCCGCGGACCCCGGCGCGTAAAGGCGGGGCCGGGAAGAAGAAAAGTGCCGCTAAAAAGAGTGCGTCCGGCGGCGCGAAGAAGGCCGCGAAGAAGGCGAGTAAGTCGTCCCCGTCGGGCAAAGGTGCCGCGAAAAAATCCGGCGGTAAGAAAGGTGCGGCCAAAAAAGGCGGCGCTAAAAAGAGTGGGGCGAAGAAGGGCGGCGCTAAAAAGGGTGGCGCGCGCGGCCGGTAGACGTGCTGCCGCGCGCCCTGTGAGCAGGACTTTGCCCTGTGACGGGACTTTGCATGGAGGTCGGAATTGATGTCAGAACAGAATGAGAATGTGGAAGAGAATCAACGGCCGGAAGGCGTAAAGGCTGGCGAGGAAGCCAGAGACAACGAGGAGAACGAACTCGAAGCCGAGCAGGAGTCGGCGGCGGCGATGGACGCGGACGTGCCGCAGCCTCCAGACAGCTCTAGCACGACAGAAGGCCAGCCGTCTTGAAGACAGTAGGCGGAAGGCAATGGGCGGTGTCGCAGTAAAAAGACGCGGCGAAGAAAGGGGTCTGCGGAAACCTTTCTCGCCGCGTTCACGTATGTTCGGCCCGCGGTCGCCGTCAGTTCCGGCGGTGCCGGACTTGGGTTACAATGCGCGCGTTCACTCGTTTCGCTCTCCCCTGCGATTCTGTTTCTCGCTCACTGCAGCAATGAAAAATCTTTCTTCCTTCGAACCGAAAATAGTCTGCACTCTGCCCGCGCTTAGAAGCCTCGTCATCTGGCTCGCCTGCCTGATTCTGCTCGCCTCGTTTACCTCGGGCATCCACGCTCAGAAAAAGAGCGCCTCTTCGCGCGCGCGGAAGTTGCCGTCGGCCGAAAAGATCGTCGGCGATTACCTGAAAGCGACGGGCGGCAAGAAGCGGCAGGCGGCGATTAAGGACGCGACCTACGAGTGGGAGATTCAATCGAACGGGCGGGCGGTCGGGGGCGAGCGCAAATTCGTGAAAGCACCCGTCTCCACGCGCTCGGAGATAGCCGTCAACGAGGGCGCGGGCGGCGACGTGCAGGGCGTCAGTGCCGTCAGCGCGCGCTCCGCGTGGAGGCGCACGGAGAACCAGGGCGTGCGGACGTTGACGGACGCGGAGGCGGACGCGGACAGGCTGGCGGCCGCGCTCGACGCGAGCCGCCTCATCGAATACAAGAAACTGAACGTGCTGGCGCGCACGGTCGCTTACGACGAGACGCTGGCCGAGCCTGCCTACGTCGTGGAGTTCTCGACCAAGAGGGGCGCGCGGCTGCGCTACTGGTTCGGTGCGGCGAGCAAGCTGCTCCTGAAGACGCAGAACCAGGCGAGCGGGAAGGGCGCGCTCTTCGGCGACTACCGCGCGGGCCGCGGCGGCGTGCTTGAGCCGCACAGCAAGACGCTCACGTCGGAAGGTCAGCCCGACGTGAAGCTGGCCTTGCGGTCCGTCAGCTACGACACGGGCCTGAGCGACGCCCTCTTCGACCCGCCGGCGGAGACTGAAGCCCTGGACATCCCTGCGCTCCTGCGCGAGGTCGAGGCGAATCAGAAGGAGATTGACGAGCGCGTCTCGAACTACTCCTTCACGGAGAAGAGGACCGAGCGCGAGATCAGCGGCAAGGGCGAGTTGAAAAAGGAGAAGGTCACCGTCTCGGAAATCTACCCGCTGCTCGGCGGCGGCACGGTTCAGCGGCTCATCAGCGAGAACGGCGTGCCGCTCTCGGCCGAGCGCGCCGCGAAACAGGACAAGGAGATCGCGGAGACGGTCGCGAAGTACGAGCGCGAGCGCGAGAAGAGGGAGATCAAAAGGCAGGAAGAAGCGCGCAAGGGGAAGAAGGATGACGACGACGTGGGCATCACAATCTTCCTGCGCGCGTGCGAGTTCCTGAGCCCGCGGCGCGAGCGGCTGCGCGACCGCGAGGCCGTCGTCTTCGACTTCCGCCCGCGACCGGGCTTCAAGCCGAACGGCACGGCCGAGAGCATCGTCTCCAAGCTCTCCGGCGTCGTGTGGATCGACCCCGCGGACAAGACCGTCATGCGCCTGGAGGCGAAACTCGCCGAGAGCTACAAGATCGCGGGCGGGCTCTTCGCCTCCATACGCCCCGGCTCGGCGTTCGTCTTCGAGCAGACGCGCATGGCGGACGGCGTCTGGCTCCCGCGCTTCATGCAGCTCAACTTCGCCGCCAAAATCCTCCTCTTCAAAGGCATCGAGGCCAACGAGACGCGCGAGTTCAGCGACTACCGGCGCTTCGACACGGAGGCCAGCGACTACAAACTCGGCGCGCCCGCGGCGAAAGCCCCCGCACCGCCCAACCAATAAGCGGGCGTCGGTTCATCACGGCAAAGGCGATGAAGCTAATCTTCCTTCACGGTCTGCCCGGCGTGGGCAAGTTGACGGTCGCGCGCGAATTGGCACAGTTAACGGGCTTCCCTGTCTTCCACAACCACCTGGCCGTTGACCTGGTCAGTGCCGTCTTCGAGTTCGGCAGCCGGCCCTTCGTAGAGTTGAGGGAAAAGGTCTGGCTCGCCGTCTTCTCTCAAGCGGTCGCCGCACGGCTCGACGGCCTGATCTTCACTTTCGCCTACGACCGCACCGTGCGTGGCGACTTCGTCGGCGAAGTCAGAAAGCTCGTCGAAGCGGGCGGGGGCGAAGTCCTCTTCGTCGAGCTGAAGTGTTCGGCCGAAGAGTTGGAGAAGCGAATCGCCGACTCGTCGCGCAAGAGATTCGGGAAGCTGACTTCGGTCGAGCAGTTCCGCGAGTTGAGCGCGGCGGGCGCGTTCGTCGACCCCGGAATCCCGGCCGAACGGCTGGCGGTAGAGACCACCGGACTCCCCGCGGCCGACGCGGCCCTCCTGATAGCGAATAGTTTGGGCCTGAGAAGGTTGGCGGAGTGATGATGTTATAATTCGCCGTGTATGCCGGGTGAATTCGTAGCTCTGTTGCTCCTGATGCTGCTGGCCTCCGTCCCGGCCATCCTCCGCAAGCACAAGTTCAAGAGCCCTGTCGTCCACCGCCGGCCGGACGCGGACATGGTCAAGGTGGTGCTGGACCTTGAGCCGAAAGCCCTGGAAGATTTATTCACGCTTTACAGAAAAGAGTTCGGCGCGGAGGCCGCCAGGTACGCGCGCAGGACTTACAGCAAGTGGAAGTCGGGCGAGGTCCGGCCGAACAGGCAGACCTTCAACCGCTTCCTCGTGCACCTGCCGAGCGTGATGAGCTTTGACTTGAAGTGCGAGGTGCTGAGAAAGTTGAGGCAGGAGTATTGCGCCGGGGACGACTACCAACTGACGGTCGACACGCGCAGTTGGCGCGAGGACGTGGCCCCTCTGGTCGAAGAGGTCGTCAACAAGTCTTACACGGCCCGACTGCCCATGTACGTCGAGCGGAAGTTAAGATGGCTGGCGGCCGAAGACATGAAACTGGCACACTCTATCCTGGCCGAGTCGCAGGCGCGGGAGAGCCGGAACGCGCTATTCCTGCTGGAGCGGGAATTCGATAACATAGAACGGCTCCTGCGCGCGACAGGCGGGCGGGGCGAAGTCACGCACACCGTCAGGCTGCCGCTGGGCACCATTACGCTGACGGTCGAAAGAAGGATGATGACCTGATGGCCGACGAGAAGGACGAGTTGGTCCCGCAGAAGCAATCGCTGTTCGACGTGACGGCCGACGACATCCTGGACAACGCGCTGCGCAACCTGGACGAGAAGCAGTCCAGGGACGTGACGAAGAAGGCGGCGGACGAGGTGGTGCGAATCGCCGTCGAGAAGCGCATGGCCGAGCACAGGGCCGAGGCCGCCCAGGAGGAGATGAGAAACCTCGTGCACAACGCCAACCTGCTGGACCAGCGGGGCGGCGACTACGAGATCAACAGCACCTTCGAGACCGCCACGGGGACCACGCAGGTGCAGATCAGGAGGTCGAAATCAGCCAGCGGCCTTCTCATCGCCGCCGCCATCGGCCTGGTCATACTCCTCATCATCCTGATCACCCTGATTATCAGGGCGTGACGCGAGGGGCAATTAACTTCCAACGTCCGACGCACGGCCACTGATTCGCGTTCCGAGGTGAACTTATGAAAGTCTTGACGATTTACTCCCTGGTCTTCGTGCTGGGCTTCTACGCGCTGGATTGTTCGGGGGGGAAGAAGAACGGCGCGCCGAAGAACGACGCGCCGCCGCCGCCCAAAACCTTCCCCCTGGGCGAGTACCAATACACAGGCTACGACGAGGGCGGGGCCAAGGTCGTCGAGGGGCGACTGTCCATCACGTCGCGCAAAGGCGACGAACTCAAAGGCACCTGGGAACTGAAGCAAACCGGCGGGCCACAGAGAATCGGCCCCCAGGTCGGCTCAGGCGACCTCGTCGGCAGTGTCCACGGCACCGAGGTCGCCCTCAACCTCAACCCGAACATCAACGACGACAACGTCAACCTGCGCGGCAAAGTCGAGGGCAAAAGTTACAAAGGAACCTGGAGCTACAGCGGGTTTGCCGGAGTTATTAGCTCGGGCCGGTTCGAGGCGACCGCGAGGTAAAGGGATTCGGAATATGACCAGGCGCGTATTCGTCTCCTCAACCTTCGAGGACTTGAAGGAATTCCGCGAGGCCGTGCAGAAGTACATACGGCGGCTCGGCGCGGTTGACATCTCGATGGAGAATTTCGGCGCGCGTGACGAGCGGCCGAAGGAGGAATGCCTGAGGCTGATTAACGAAGAGAGCGATTTTTTCGTCGGCATCTACGCGCACAGGTACGGGTATGTGCCGGAGGGCGAAGGAGTCTCCATCACGGAGGCGGAATATCACGCGGCGGTCGCGGCGAAAGTCACGACGCTAGTTTACCTGGTGGACGAAAAGACCCCTTGGGTTCTTACTCACGTTGACGAAGGTCAGGCGAGGGACAGGCTTCGTAAATTTAAAGAGAAACTGAACGCTGAGCACGTCCGCGCAGTCTTCTCCACGCCGGAAGGACTGGCCGCACAAGTCGCCGCCGATTTGGGCAGAGAACTTTCAAAGAAGGGAGTAGAGGCCGCGGACGCGGGCCGACGCTCCAGCCTCCCTCCACAACTATACTTCGTCGGTCGCGAAAGGGAATTGGAAATCATCGCTGATGCGCTCGCGCCCGATTCGCGCAGCTGGGGCGTGCTGATTGACGGGCCAGGCGGCATTGGCAAAACCGCGCTCGCTGTCAACGCCGCGCACCTCGCCCCCGCCGAGAATTTTCCGGTAAAAATTTTCCTCTCGGCCAAAGTGCGCGAACTAACTCCCGCGGGCGAGCAAAAGTTTGAAGACTTCATGCTCCCGAACTTCATCGCCCTGATTACGGAACTCGCCGCCGAACTCGGCGAACAGGGCATTGAACGCACGCCCCCGAACGACCGCGCCAACATCGTGCGCCGAGCACTGACGGGCAAGCAAGCCCTCATCGTCATAGACAACGTCGAGACCTTCGTCGAACAGGAACGCGTCCGCCTCTACCAATTCCTCGGCCGCCTGCCCGGCGCTTGCAAGGCCATAGTCACCAGCCGCCGCCGCACGGGCATAGACGCCCGCGTCATCCGCCTCGACCGGCTCGCCATCAACGAAGCGCTCAAGCTGATTGCTAAGTTGTCAGAGTCGAACCGCCACCTCGCCCGCGCTACTGAAAAAGAGCGCCAAGACCTCTACGAAATCACCGGCGGCAACCCGCTTCTCATCAAATGGGTCGCCGGCCAGCTCGGCCGCCCCGGCAGTAACTGCCACACGATTGCCCAGGCGTGCGACTTCATCGAAGCCGCCCCGAAAGGCAACGACCCGCTGGAGTATATCTTCGGCGACCTGCTGGACACTTTCACCGAAAGCGAGACGGCCGTGCTGGCCGCGCTCGCGCATTTCACTCTGCCGGCGAAGGTTGAATGGATAGCCGAATTGTCCCGCTTGTCCCACACGGCCGCGCAGACGGCGCTCGACGATTTGGCCGACCGTGCACTGCTCGTAGGCGACGAAACGGCGCGAACGTTCCTCCTCCCGCCGCTGGCGGGAACCTTCTTGCGCCGCAAGCGCCCCGAAGCAGTAGCCCAAACAGGCGACCGCCTGGTCGACCGCGTTTACGCGCTAGCGATTGAAAACGGCTATCGAAACTACGAGTGCTTTCCCAAACTTGAAGCAGAGTGGCCGACGATAGCCGCAGCGCTGCCGTTATTTCTGCAAGACGATAATGACCTCCTTCAGCAGCTGTGCAATGCAGTCAATGAATTTCTGCTTTTTTCCGGGCAATGGGACGAGGGACTCTCGTTTGATCAAAGGGCTGAAGAGAGAGCGCTGACCGCAAATGATTATTACAGCGCAGGCGCGCGCTCTTACAATCAGGGGTTCATATATCAATTACGTGGGCAAGTAGATCAAGTTAAGGCTTGTGCTGATCGTTGTGAAGCGCACTTTCAAAAGTCTGGTGCTGGACTGCGAGAGAAGAGTGTTACCTCTTATCTGCGAGGTCTTGGGTATATAGCAGCTAAGAATTATCCCGCCGCAATTGCGTCTATTCATGAAGCCCTGACGCTTGATCGCAGCCTGACACCTGAGAGTGAAGATGTGGTGATCGGCTTAATTACACTTGCCGAGGCTGAGCGATATTCTTGCGATTATTCTGCGGCTGAGCGCAATTACCGCGATGCGCTACGCATTGCCAAGAGACTCAAATATCAAGAGGGCGTTGCGCATTGCATCGCAAATCAGGCCGAACTCGCGCTCATCCGTGAGAACTGGCCTAACGCCGAAGCGCTTGCGCGTGAGGCCCTGGGGTTGTCGGAAGCCTTAGGACGGATTGATTTGATAGGCTTAGTTTGCCAGAGGCTTGCTAAATCCCTAGCCCGGCAAGGCCGCCCGCATGAGGGCTTGCCCTATGCTCGCCGCGCAGTATCCATCTACTCTAAACTGCGCGTTACTGAACTAGAAGAATCGCCCGCCGTGCTGAAAGAGTGTGAAGAGAAAGTTTGATACATTACGCGGGCAGAGTTTAAATCGAGATTCGGCTGGTAACGACTTGAATTTTATCAAAAGGGTCAGGCTGGCATTTAGCTTATATGGATGAAGTACTCATCATCGGCGGCGGGTTCGCGGGGGTGGAGGCGGCGTGGCAGGCGGCGCGGGCGGGGGCGCGTGTGCGGTTGTATGAGATGCGGCCTGTGAGGCAGACGCCGGCGCACAGGACGGATAAGTTGGGGGAGATTGTTTGTTCGAATTCGTTGAAGTCGGACGAGCCGGGGACTGCGCCGTATTTGCTGAAGGAGGAGTTGAGAAGGGGCGGGTCAGTCGTGATGGAGGCGGCGGCCGCGACGAGGGTTCCGGCGGGGGCCGCGCTGGCGGTTGATAGGCACAAGTTCGCGGAGTTCCTGACGGAGCGCGTAGAGGCGCACCCGAACATCGAAGTCGTGCGGGAGGAAGTGACGGAAATCCCGGCGGACGCGATTACCGTCATCGCTACGGGGCCGCTCACTTCGGAGTCGCTGACCGACGCGATTATGAAGGTGACGGGCGACGACCAGCTCTATTTTTACGACGCCATCGCGCCGATTGTCGCCGCCGACACGGTCAACCGGGAAGTCGCCTTCCGCGCGGCGCGGTACGACAAGGGCGGGGACGATTATCTGAACTGCCCGTTCGACGAGGACGCGTACGCGCGCTTCTATCAGGAATTAATCAACGCGAAGAGCGTCCCGCTCCAGAGGTTCGAGGAGACGCGCTGGTTCGAGGCGTGTCTGCCGATTGAGGAATTGGCCCGGCGCGGCGTGGACACCCTGCGCTTCGGGCCGATGAAGCCGGTGGGCCTGCGCGACCCGCGCACCGGAAGGCAGCCGTACGCGGCCGTGCAGCTCCGCCAGGAAAATGTTCTCGCGGACGCGTACAGCCTGGTGGGCTTCCAGAATCATCTCAGGTTCGGCGAGCAGGCGCGCGTGCTCCGGCTGATTCCGGGCCTCGAAGAGGCGGAGTTCTTGCAGTACGGGCAGATTCATCGTAATACTTATATCTGTGCGCCGCGCTTTCTCGCCCCGACGCTCCAGGCGCGCGGGCACGCTTCGCTCTTTTTCGCAGGCCAAATCACTGGCGTCGAGGGTTACGTCGAGTCGGTCGCGTCGGGCTGGCTCGCCGGCCTCAACGCGGCGAGACTCGCCCGCGGACTCGAACTGAAAGTTGCACCGCAGAAGAGCGCGACGGGCGCGCTCGCGCGCTACGTCTCCGGCGCGGACCCTTTGACTTATCAACCGGCCAACATCACCTTCGCCCTGCTTGAGCCGCTCGCGGAAGAGCACAAGCGCCGCGTGCGCCGCAAGCAGGAACGCCGGCAGTTGCAGGTCGAGTTAGCTTTGAAAGAGTGGGACACTTGGCTTCCGACAATTCACGACCAGCAGACACCGCCCCTCGCCGCCGCGAGCTGACGCGTTCGCCCCGCGCGGCCGCGCGGTCGCGCGCGGCCGTCTTCGGCGCGCTCCTGGCCCTGCTCATCTCTCTAGCCCACGCAAACTCTCTGGCACAGTCCGGGCGCATCAAACAGCCGTCCGGGG
>DATMVE010000087.1:0-5284 GCA_035563515.1 Pyrinomonadaceae bacterium | reverse complement strand
CTGAGCGCGTCAAGCAGAAGACCAGGGTGGGCGTCGGCGGGACCCCGCCGGGCAGGAACGGGCGGAACGGCAAGGGGCCGGGCGGGGGAGGGGACGGGGGCAAAAAGAGGGACGGGGCGCAGCGCTTCTCGCCGAAGCCGTACCGCGTCACTCTCTGGATTTTAATCGCGGCCATTTTCATGATGTTCGCGGCCATGATCGCCGCCTACGTCAACCTCTCGCAGGGGGAGAAGTGGCCGCCTCTGAAGACGCCGCGCCTGCTCTGGCTGAGCACGGGGCTGATTCTGGCGAGCAGCCTGACGTTCGAGGCGGCGCGCAGGTCTTTGAAGGCCGGGAGCGATAAGGGCTACGTCCGCTGGCTGCTGCCGACGCTCCTGTTCGGCCTGGGCTTCCTGGCGTCGCAGGTCTTCGCCTGGCGCGAGCTGGTCGCGCAAGGCGTTTACCTCGCGACGAACAACCACAGCTCTTTCTTCTACCTGCTGACGGGCGCGCACGCCGTGCACCTCGTCGTGGGGATTCTGGCCCTCGTTTACCTGCTGCTCAGGACGAGGCGCAGGCGGGCGGAAACGAACGCTGAGCTGAGGCGGCGCGCGGCCGCCGGCGTCGTCTCGGTCTACTGGCATTTCATGGACGGACTCTGGCTGCTATTGTTCTTACTCCTCTTCGTCTGGAAGTGAGAACGGCAAGGCTTTAAAGATGAGCACTACTATCACGACAAGAAACACTCCGGCCGACCGCTACCGCACGGGCGTGCTGGTCGCGCTCGCGGGCGTAATGATGATGTTCACGGCGCTGACGAGCGCCTACATCGTCCGCGCGGGCACCTGGAACGACTGGCGGCCCGTCGCGATGCCGCGGCTGCTCTGGGTGAGCACGGGCGTAATTCTCCTGAGCAGCCTCGCCTTCGAGGTCGCGCGCCGCGCCCTGAGGCTCGGCCGCAACGTCGCCTTCAAGCGCTGGCTGCTCGTGACGGTGGTCCTGGGCCTGGGCTTCCTCGCGTCGCAGTTGATGGTCTGGAGGGAACTCGCGGCCGCGGGCGTTTACCTCGCGTCGAACCCGCACAGCGCCTTCTTCTACGTGCTCACGGGCGTGCACGGCCTGCACCTCCTGGGCGGGATTCTGGCGCTCGACTACCTGCTGCTGCGCACGCTGCGCAACGGCGGCGGCCATGACGAGGGCGGCGCGCGCAAGCGCCGGGCGGTGGTCAACGCCGCCGCGCTCTACTGGCATTTCATGTTCGGAGTCTGGATTTACCTGTTCTTACTCCTTTTCCTTTGGAGGTGAAAGTTGAGTACGGAAGCAGCAAGTGCGGACCGGATAACTGCAACGGAGTGGAGCGGGGGCGCGCTCCCCTACCGCGTCGGCCACAGGAAACTGGGCATGTGGCTCTTCATCGTCTCGGACGCGCTGACCTTCTCCGCGCTCCTGATAGGCTACAGCTACGTGCGCGCCTCGTCCGAGCAGTGGCCCACGCCTTTCCCCTTCTACCCGTCCATCGTCTTCTCGTCGGTGATGACGCTCTGCCTGCTGTCGTCGAGTTTGACGATGGTGATGGGGGTGTCCGCCTCGGCGCGGCGCGACTACGGGGCCGTCAGGAAGTGGATAGGCTTGACGATCCTCTTCGGCGCGGCCTTCATCGTGCTCCACCTGATAGAGTGGAAGCACCTGATTGACGACGGGCTGAGGCCGTTCAGCCTGCCCGCCGAGTGGGCCGAGCGCTGGCCGCAGGGGTCGCCGCTCTTCGGCGCGTCGTTCTTCGCCATCACCGGCCTGCACATGTTCCACGTCCTGACGGGGCTGATTTACCTGGCGGTCGTCGCCGCGCGCGTGCGCAAGATGAAGCACGAGGACGTGGAGATCAGCGGCCTCTACTGGCACTTCGTCGACCTGGTCTGGATGTTCGTCTTCCCGATGATTTACCTGCTGTCGGTGGACTTCACGCCGGCCGTCCACTGAGACCGAACGAAAGGAGTCCGAAAGAGATGGCAACGCACGACGAGGGCGAACATTTCGCGGGCAGCAACAAGCTCTTCATCTCCGTCTGGTTCTGGCTGCTGCTGCTGACGGGCATCGAAGTCTTCCTGGGCTACGTCCACCTGGACATACGCCTGATGCTGACGATCCTGATCGGGCTTTCGGTCATCAAGGCCGCGCTCATCGTCGCCTACTTCATGCACCTCAGGTTCGAGCGGCTGAGCCTCGTGCTCACGCTCGTGCCGATGCTCGTCATCTGCATCTGCCTGCTCCTGGTCTTCTTCCCGGACAGCTTCAGGAACAAGGCGCAGCGCTACACGTTCGAGTCGGACAAGCCCCTGGTGACGACCACGGACGAGGACGAAGAGGAGTGATGAAGGGCAGGCGGCACCTCTGGCTGGCGCTCGCGGCGTGCGCCGCGGCCGCCGTCCTGCTCGCGGCGGGACAGGACGCGTCCGCGCAGTGCGCGATGTGCAGGTCCGCGCTCGGGGGCGCGCCCGAAGCCGCCAAGCTTTCGGCGCGGCTCAATCTCGCGGTCCTGGTGCTCCTGGTCCCGCCCGTCGTCATCTTCTGCGGGATTTTCTACGCCGTCTTCAGGCAGCTGAAGTCGCGCGGTGAGGAGGAGGGGCCGGCGGAAGTTGAAAGGGCCGCGCCGCGTCGCAGCCGTTTGCGGGAAACCGCCTCTTAGGTGCTATGTCTGAAAAAGAAGAGTTGATTCTGGATGTCGACAGGCTGAGCTTCCGCGGGCGGGCGTGCCCTGTCTGCGGCGGCAAGATCATCCCGTCGAACCGCGCCGTCTACGAGAGCAAGACCAACCCGGACGAGGTCTTCCCGCTCTGGCAGTGCGAGCGGTGCGGCTACGAGCAGATGTCGGAGAAGCCCAAGCCCGCACCGAAGGGCAAGCACAAGTGAGCGCGAAAATCCGAAGGAGAGTGGAAGCGAAACGCGATGGCCGACACAGTGAAGAGGGAGGGCGGACTGATGAAGAATGAGAATTTGCTCTTGAACGTCGTCTGCGTCGTGATGGCCCTGGGCTTCCTGGGGCTCGCGGGCCTCAGCTACACGTCTTCGGGCAACTTCATCAGCACGGACAACCTCTTCTTCTCGTCCGTGGCCGGGCTGATGGCGCTCATCTTCCTGCTCATCCCCGCCGCCACCTTCATGGCCGAGCGGAAGGCGAAGAAAGCCCCTGCGGCCGAAGCCGCCGCGGCCGCGCGCGGCGAGGTCACTGCCGGCGCGCGCAAGGCAGCCGGCGCGCTCCCGCGGGCACAGGTGCGCTTCACCGACGCCGTCGACGCCCGCGGCCGGCCCATCCCGCCCGACGTGGCGCGCATGGTCGCGAGCATGAAGGACAAGGAGCCCGCGTCTTAAGGGCGTTTCAGAAAGTGATTTTGATGGACGAGATGAAGAGGCGCGTGCTCGCGATGTTCGAGCAGATGGGGAAGGACGTGCTCGACCTGCACGAGTTGTTCGAGGCGGGCGGCAACGACGCGGACGCGCGCCGCGAGGTCTTCTTCGCGGTCGAGGGCCTGGTCGCGGAGGGCTTTCTCGAAGAGCGCGGCAACGATTTCTACGCCCTGACGGCGGAAGGGAAGAGGGCCGCGCAGGCCGACGCCGCGGGGGCCTGAAGGCCGCGCCCGCAACCTTCCCGCATGAGGAACTTCATCTTCACGCTCCCGCACGTCAACGCCTTCCTGAACACGGCGAGCGCGCTCCTGCTCGTCATAGGCTACAGGCTCATACGCCTCCGCCGCGTCGAAGCGCACCGCCGCGCCATGCTCGCGGCCTTCTTCGTCTCGGCGGCCTTTCTGGCCTCTTACGTCCTTTACCACACGCTGCTGGCCTACTACCTGGGCCAGGGCCCGACCAGGTTCCGCGGCGAAGGCTTCGTCCGCCCGGTCTATTTCACAGTCCTGCTGACGCACACGGTGCTGGCCGTCGCCGTCGTCCCCTTCATCCTGGTGACGCTCAGGCGGGGCCTGCGGCGGCAGGACGCGCGCCACAGGCGGCTCGCGCGCTGGACGCTCCCGGTCTGGCTCTACGTCTCCGTCACGGGCGTCTTCGTCTACCTGATGCTTTATTGGTTTTACCCCGCGCGCTGAGGCAGGGTAAAGAGATTTGAGATTTCAAATCTCCAATCTGAAATTCTTAATTTGCGATGTCAGAGAGCGGATCAAACGGCTCATCGCCGAACGGGCAGAAGGTTCTGGACGAGACGCCCCTGCCGCGCGCCCGCCGCCGCCCCTCGTGGCCGTTCATCGTGCTGGCGATTCTGTTCGTCGTCGTGCCGTTCCTGACCTGGTACCTGACGTGGTTCGGCCGGCCGCTTTCGGACGACGACATCGGAAGGTATTTGAGCGACCAGAGGAACGTGCGGCACGTCCAGCAGGCGCTGACGCAGGTCGAGGAGCGAATCGAGAAGGGCGACGAAGGCGTCAAGCGCTGGTACCCGCAGATCGTCGCGCTGGCCGAGAGCCCCGTCGCGGAGGTCCGCAAGACGGTCGCGTGGGTGATGGGGCAGGACAACAAGTCAGAAGAGTTCCACGCCGCCCTGCGTAAACTGGTCGCCGACGCGCACCCGGCCGTGCGCCGCAACGCCGCCGTCCAGCTTATCCGCTTCCAGGACACGGCGGGACTCGCGGAGCTTCGAGCCATGCTCGTGCCCTACGACCTGCCCGCCCCGGTCGAGGGCACAATCGCCAGCGTCCTGGGCGAAGGCGGCGAGGTCAGGGAGAACGCCCTGGTCGCGCGCATCACGGACGCGCAGAATCAGGTCCAGGAGGTGCGCTCGCCGCTGCACGGAAAGATTATTCGTGTCCGGGCGGTCGCGGGCGGGCGCGTCAGCATCGGGGATGTTCTCTTATCCATCGAGCCGGACGCGGAGTTCGTTTACGAGGCTTTGCGGGCTCTCTTCCTCGTCGGCGAGGGCGAAGACCTGAAGGAAGTGGAGCGTTACGCGCAGGGGGTGGAGGGGATGCCTGGGCGCGTTAAAGAGCAAGCGGCGCAGACGGCGAAAGCCATCCGCGCCCGCTCGGAGAGTAAAGGTTCTGCTAGGTAGTGGCGACGGGCGCGTCCGTCAGTTCGACGCCGTGCGCGGCCTCCCAGTCTTCCGTGGGGACCATCTCAATGGCGTCCCAGGGGCAGCCGTCAAGGAAAGCGCCGTCCGGCCCCTTGCTCGTGCACTTCTGGCAGCCTATGCAGAGGTTCGGGTCAACCTCTATGCGGCCGAACGGCGGGTGGTCTTCGTCCGGGACCCAGAACATGCAGGCTTCGATGGGGCAGTCCTCTATGCAGGCCGGCGAGCCCGCGC
>DATMVE010000086.1:0-93678 GCA_035563515.1 Pyrinomonadaceae bacterium | reverse complement strand
GCCGCCGCCACGATTGCCGCCGCCGCCGCCGTAACCGCCACGACCGCCGCCACCGCCGCCGCGGTTACCGCCGCCGCCGTAGCCGCCGCGTCCGCCGCCGCGTCCGCCGCGGTCTTCGCGCGGGCGCGCCTCGTTGACGGTCAGTGAGCGGCCGTTGACTTCCTTCCCGTTGAACTGCTGTATGGCCGCCTGGCCTTCCTCGGCCGTCGCCATCTCGACGAAGCCGAAGCCGCGCGAGCGGCCCGTCTCGCGGTCCTCGACCACGGAAGCGGACTCGACCGTGCCGGCCTGGGAGAACAGTTGCTGCAAATCGTCACTCGAAGTCTGGAACGAGAGGTTCCCGACGTAAAGTTTCATAGACATTGATGTAGTTGTACCTCTCCTCTAGAGGAGGAATAAAAGAAGCTGGCGAATCGAAGGGGGCTTCGATGTAACGGTAGGCAGCGAAGGCTCGCGTTCGTGTGCTCAAAAGCTTGAGCGGCTTCTAAAGTTGTAATCGGCCCACTCTCGAACTATCCAAGACGCCGTCGCATTAACTATCCAGCGGGCAGCGCATCACCGTTGATGCTAGAGAGAAGGATTAGCTGGCAGCTATGATGCCCTAAGTGGGCACTCAGTTGCAAGCGGCGAGGGTCTTAATTGGTGATTCGTTTACGGTAAAGGGCCGGAAAGGACGGCGTCCTGCGACGGCGCGAGCTTGATGCCCTTGACTCTGGTGTTGATGACCGGCTCGGCCTTCGGCTTCTGCGCCTTCTTGAGAGCCTGCCCCTCCGCGCAGGTGTCCGCGAGCAGGGTTTCGGCACCCTTCACGTCGAGCGGCTTGGAGAAGTAGTAGCCCTGGCCGTTCTCGCACTTCAGCTTCCTGAGGAGCGCGAGCTGCTCTTTCGTCTCGACGCCCTCGGCGATGACGTCCATCCCGAGGTTCTGTGCCAGCATGACGATGGTGCGGACGATCTCCAGGTTCTCGTTGTTGTCAATCATCTTGATGACGAACGAGCGGTCGATCTTGAGCGTGTCTATCGGGAAGCGGTGCAGGTAGCTCAGGGAAGAGTAGCCCGTGCCGAAATCGTCGATGCTCAACTGGACGCCGAGGTCGCGCAGTTGCTGAAGCATCTCGGTCGCCGTCTCGAAATTCTCCATGACGACGCTCTCCGTGATCTCAAGCTTCAGGCCGCGCGGGCTGAGGCGCGTCTCGCCGATGATGTTCTTGACCTGGTCGATCAGGTCCGGCTGGGCGAACTGCTTGCCGGACAAATTCACGCTGATGAAGAGCGGGTTCTCGACGCCGTACTCTCTCTGCCAGCGCTGCATCTGGCGGCAAGCCTCCTTCAAGACCCAGGCGCCTATGTGAATGATCTGGCCCGTGTCCTCGGCGACGGGGATGAAGTCGAGCGGGGAGATGAGCCCGCGCTCGCGGTGACGCCAGCGGAGCAGAGCCTCGAAGCCGCGGAGGCTGAAGTTGTGCAGCGAGACTATCGGCTGGTACTGGATGAAGAACTCCTCGCGCTCAAGCGCGTGGCGCAGGTCAGTCTCCATCTGCAAGAGGTTGATCGCCACCTCGTGCATGGCCTTGTCGAAGACCTCGTAGCGGTTCTTGCCCAGCGTCTTCGCGCGGTACATGGCCGTGTCCGCGTCGCGCATGATGTCCGCAGGGTTGTCGTAGCCGGTCGTGCTGGGCGCGATGCCTATGCTCGCCGTGGTGTAGACCTCGTGGCCGTCGAAGTTGAACGGGATGGACAGGTCGCGCTGGATTCTGTGGGCGATGGAGATCGCCTCCGGCTCGTCGCTGAGTTCCTCCAGGAGAACGGTGAACTCGTCGCCGCCGACGCGCGCAATCGTGTCGCCGGGCCGCAGGCAGTTCTCCAGGCGGCGCGCGATGCCTATGAGTAACTGGTCGCCGATTAAATGGCCCAGGCTGTCGTTGATGATTTTGAAGCGGTCCAGGTCGAGGAAGAGGACCGCGTAAATCTGGTCTTCGTGCCGCCGCGTGCGGTTGATGGTCATCTGCAAGTGGTCTATGAACAGGGCGCGGTTCGGAAGACCAGTCAGCGCGTCGTGGAAGGCGTTGTGGAGTAAAGTCTCCTCTGTGCGCTTGCGGTCGGTGAGGTCCTGAATGAGGAAGACCAGGTAGTGCGTGTCTTCGGGGCCGTGGTGGAAGCCGGAGATGTTGCAGAGCGCCCAGACCTCGCGCCCGTCTTTGTGTATGAAACGCTTCTCGCCCTGGTAGGTCACCTCCTCGCCGGAGAGCAGGCGGGAGAGCGTGGCCTGTACGATGATGAAGTCGTCGTGGTGAATCAACTCGTGTATGCCGAGGGATTTGAGCTGCTCCTCCGGGTAACCTAAAAACTCGCAGAGCGAGCGGTTGACGAGCGTCAGGTCGCCGCTGCGGGAAACCACCGCTATCCCGTTGGCCGAGTAATCGAACACCCCTCTGTAGAGTCCGTCCCCGCCGGACGTGTGGGCTTCGACTCTCTCTAGAGCCATGGGCGCGACACTGACGACCGGGACGACGGGCTCCGCCTTATGCTCCGCCTTATGCTCAGTCTTATGGTCAGCCTTACGCACGACCTCGTGCTCAACCTTCGAGGGTCTTTCATCGCGCCTCACCACCAGGCTCTTGTCTCTGTCTCTGAACAGCAGGTAGAGGAAGAGTAAAACCGCGCACGAGAAGACGACGGCGATGACGTTCGGCTGTGGTAGCTGAAGGCTGGCGGTGAGCCTGACGATGACGCCCGCCGCCCCGGCCAGGGTCAGGTACGTCAGGCAGGCGCTCAGGACGCCGCGGCTCGACGGCGCTTTGCTTAAGCCGCCGTCGAAGCCTGCGCTCGCCGAGGCCGCGATTAAGTGTGCGACCGTCTGGAGCAGGGAAATAATGCCTATGCCGACGGCGAGGTTGTAAGGGTCTGCGAGTTTCGCAGTGGACTCGCAGAGGAAATGTAGCGCGCTGTAGCTGAGGAAGACCGCGACGGTCGAAACGCCTGTGTTGAAAAGAATCGAAGGCAGACGCCTCTTCTCGGCCAGCGACGCGAGGAACGCGGCCGCCGCGGTCATGAGAACCGCCGCGGGCCAGTCGAAAAAGAGCAGGCCGAGAAAGACTGGCAGGTAGAAGAACGGGACGTGTCGCCCGTCGTCAGAGGTTTTCACGCCTACGCGCGCGCCGACGCCGAGCGCCGTCACGGCCAACAGCCAGAAGGAAACGTCCAGTTGGCCGAACCCCGTTTGCAGCCCGGACAGACCAACCACGTAAAGACACGCCGCCACCGTCAACGCCAAAAAGAGCTTGAGAAAAAATGAGTGGTTCGATGTTTTCATGGGGGAATTGAGTGTTTCAGCCAAGATTGAGCCGTCGGGGCGTACGAGGCGGGGGCGGGCAATTCCTAAAATTTTAGATAGTTAAACTACCCAGATGTTTTTTACAGGATAAGCCCACAAAAAGCAACAACTTTTTAAAAGATTTTGCTTGAAAAAACAACGTTTATGGATTATTGTTCCTTTCGAGCGTTTCCCGGGCGCTCGGATTTCTTGGGTTTTTTGTAACTTCCTACAAGCCTTATAAGGCTTCTTTTTCCCGCTTACCCCTTTAAAAGACGCACTGCGAGCTTCGTCGGAACAGATTGAGTAGCCACAAAGCAGCCTCTCGCATCTCCCCCAAACAACCCCCTTTGGAAGGCTCACGATGAAAATAATCTGCATGGATTGCCAGAACGAAACGCATCTCGAAGTGGAGATGTTAAAGGACAAGAAGAAGATGATCTGCGGGCACTGCGACGAAAAGTCCCAGGCGGTGCCGGCGGTCAAGCCCGGCGAGTGGAGCGCGCCGCAGAGCTACGAGGAGCCGAAAGGCCCGGACGCGCCGGCGGTTTATGCTTACGAGGCCGCGGAGCCGCAGGTCGAGGAGGTGGACGTGCTGGAAATCCCCGAGACGGGGCTGGAACTCTACAACCCTGAGCGCGCGGCGGAGGCGGAGAAGGAGGTCGTTCTTTACGAGCCTGAAATTTATTCCCCGCTGGAAGAGCTTCACGCCGACCCTGTTGAAGACGTGCCGGAGGAAGTGATCGCCCCGGCCGCGAACGAAATCACGGAGCCGGTCCCCGTCTTCACGCCGAGTTATGACTATACGCCGCGGCAGGAGGCCGCGCCGGCACCGCTGGCTGAACCGGCACAGTTTACTCAAATCGTCCCGCCGGTCGTTCCCCCGGTCGTTCCCCCGGTCGCCGCCACGGCAGGGGCTCCCGCGCAGGGGAAAGTCAAGTTGCTCAAGTTTTCGACGGCGAGTCTCGCGGCCGGCCTGACGGTCTTCCTCGCGTTCATCTTCTTCGGCGACAAGCTCATCAAGTCGTCGAGCGACATTAGCCCCGTCACCGCGGCCCCGCGCCCGACGGAAAATCCCGTCCGGCAAATTAAGAAGCAGGCCGCGCTGACCGAAGCCACGCCCGCGCCCCGGCCTTCGTCCACGCCAGCCCCCACGCCGGAGCCCACACAGGCCCCGACCCCAGAGCCCACGCCCGCGCCTGAACCTGCGAAGCAGGCCGAGACGCAGCCGGCCCCCGTCGACGTTCCGCAGAGCGCGGCCGGCGGACGTTTCGCCGTCCAGGTCGGCTCGTACAACGAGGCCGGCCAGGCCAACGAGCGCGCGGAGAAGTTGAGGGCCGCGGGGTTTGACCCGCGCGTCGTGAGCGTGGAGCTGCCCAAGCGCGGCACCTGGTTCCGCGTGATGGTCGGGAGCTTCAACGACCGCGCCGAGGCCAACCGCTTCGGGTCGCAACTGCGCGCCAAAGGCGTCGCGCAGGATTTCGTGATCGCCGATTTGTAACCGGGCTCCCGCGCCGCCGCCGTCGCCGCGAACTCGAACCCCAGTCACCGACGAGTCAAGCCTGAGACAATGACTCCAGAAACGACGCAAACATATCTACGGATCGTCAACAAGTACGCTCATCTCTTCGAGCGGCCGGAAGTCCGTCTGCGCTTCCTCAACAAGACCCTCGCCAGGCAGGCCGCGAATCACGAGAAGCTGAGCGCCGCGCTCAGCCGCTTCAAGTTCGTCGAGCGGTCCAAATTTTACCCGACCGTCCTCAACTGGTGGCTCTACGTCCTGATCTTCCGCGAGATCAAAGCCTTCTCGCAGTCCAGCCCCGAGCACACGCGGCGCGTGTGGCGCAGCGACGTGCCCTACGGCGCGCGCGTGCTCTTCCACGCCTACAGGCTGCGCCTCGTCTACGGCGTGCTGGGCGCGTTCGCCCTCGTCTTGAGCGCGGGCGGGCTGTTCACCATCGTCGTCAAGACCGCACAGCAGGCCAGGGCCGCGCAGGAGCAGGGGAAAGAGCAGCTGACGGCCGACTCGCGCTCCCGCGCGCTCGCGCACGACGCGGACTACCTGCCCGATTACAAGCCCGAGAAGGTTTGGATGGTCGAGCAGAAGGACGACTTCGAGCGCTACAGCAACGGCCTGCGTATCCTGAGGGAGTACGAGACGGCGAATCACCGGCGCGGCTATTACGTCTACAAGCCGGAGGGCGGGGTCACGAGCGACGAGCTTCGGACGAGCCCGGTCGGCATCGTCTACCACACTTCCGAGAGCGACATCCTGCCTTTCACCATCGAGAACAACGACTCCATCGAGTCGCGCAGCCGCGGGCTCCTGCGGTACGTGCAGGATCACAAGTCTTACCACTACGTCATTGACCGCTACGGCCAGGTGCACCGCATCGTGCGCGACGACCAGGCGGCCAACCACGCGGGCAACTCCGTCTGGGCCGACGCGAAAGGCGTCTACGTCGGCCTCAACGAAAGCTTCATCGGCGTCTGCTTCGAGACGACCGTCTCGAATGATTTGGGAGACGAGCAGTTGACGGAGGCGCAGCTTCTGGCGGGCCGTCTGCTCACGCAGGTGCTGCGCAGCAAGCACAACCTGGACGACGCAGGCTGCGTCACGCACGGGCTCGTCTCCGTCAACCCGTCCAACACGTACGTCGCCTTCCACCACGACTGGGTGCGCAACTTCCCGTTCGAGGCGATGGGGCTCTCCGACAAGTACAAGGTCGCGACGGCGAGCATAGGCGTTTACGGCTTCACTTACACGGAGGAGATTGCCGGGTACGCGGGCGGCGAGATTTGGGCCGGGGCCAGGGTGGCCGAGGAGGAGTTCAGGCGGCGGGCCGAAGCCGCGGGCTCCAACCCCGCAGAGTTGCGCCGCTCGATGATTGCGCTCTTCAGGGCGCAAATGGCCCAGCAGAAAACGGCCCGCCTCGCCGCGGCCGGCCGCGAAGAGCCCGCCACCGCCGAGTCGCCCGTCACGACGGAGCTGACGCCCGCGGCCGCGGAGCCTGTAGGGAGCGGCGGATGATTTTTTACCAGGGGTTCGCAACGCCCCGACACGCAGTAGCAGTTAACCCGAACACGAAACTTAAATAAGGGCGAGATAAAAATTGCCCCCCACCAACAACGCAGAAGGAGAAGAATGATGGAAAACAAGAATCAGAACCCGGCGGAAGCCAAGAACGATTCCGCCCCGCAGAGACCGAACGCCCTGGGCCTCGACGTCGGCACCAGCCGCATCGTGGTCTCCAACGGCTCCAAAGAGACCAGGTCCGAACTGAACGCCTTCGTCGCCGTCCCCAGCTCGGAGATGGCCGAGAACGTGCTCAGGCAGCGGAACATGATCTACGAGCGCAACTGCAAGAACCTTTACGTCTACGGCAACGACTCGGACTTCTTCGCGAGCTTCCTCGACACGGACTCGCGCCGCCCGATGCAGTCGGGCCTCCTGAACCCGCGCGAGGAGATGAGCCAGAAGATCATGCAGCTCATCATCAAGCGCGTCGTCCCGCAGTCGCGCAAGAACGAGTCGCTCTGCTTCAGCGTCCCCGGCCGCGGCGAGAACGCGCAGGGGAACCTCGTCTACCACGAGGCCGTGCTGAAGAGCTTCTTACAGTCGCTGGGCTACAACGCGAAGTCGCTCAACGAGGGTCAGGCCGTGGTCTTCTCGGAGTTGGCCGACGAGAACTTCACCGGCATAGGCATCTCTTTCGGCGGCGGGATGTGCAACGTCTCGGTGTCGCTGATGTCCATGCCGATGATCAGCTTCAGCATCCCGAAGGGCGGCGACTACGTCGACAGGAGCGTCGCCGAGGTCATGGGCGAGAGCAACACGACCAAGGTCCGCATCCACAAGGAGGAGAACCTCGACCTCTCGCGCAGCCCGCAGGACGACATGTCCAGGGCGCTGCACATCTTCTACGAGGACTTGTTGCAGAGCCTCATCACGCGGCTGCGCTCGGAGTTCGTGCACTCCAGCCAACTGCCGAAGGTCGACAGGCCGCTCTCAATCGTTCTGGCGGGCGGGACGGCCAAGCCGACCGGGTTCCTGCAAAAGTTCGAGAAGACTCTGCGCGCCGAGGAAAACTTCCCGATCCAGGTGGCCGAAGTGCGCATGGCGAAAGACCCGCTGACGGCGACGGCCCAGGGCTGCTACGTCGCCGCGATGTCGGAGTCCAAGTCGTAACAGAGCCCTCGTCCCCGCGTTACTTCTTCTCCTTCGGCGGAAGACGGGGACGGTCCCGGCGGCGCGGCTGTTGCGGGTCGCGCCGCCTGGGGCCGCTTTCCCGAAAATGCGCGGGGTGAAGGGACGCGCCTCGCACGCGTCAGCGGTAGTGGTCGATCAGCGCCTCTATCTCCGAGAACTCGTCGTCGGCCAGGTCGTTGAAGGTGATGCCGAAGCCGACCTCGGCCAGTTGGTAGATCACGCGCGCGCGGACGGCCATCCAGCGCTCGCTGGGGAGCCAGATTCTGACGAAGACGTTCTGGCCCACTGAGACGACGGCCTTCGTCAGGATGAAAGCGCCGCGCCCGCTCAGGCTGGTGATCTGGCCGTTGCGGGGGCACTCCTTGGTCGTCCCCCAGGTGCATTGGATCTGGGTTTTCACCCGGTCTGCTATTCGTCGCGTGTTCTCGGGCATGTGGTTGTATCGTCCGTAGTCCTTGGGTGTCGAGGAGAAGTTAGAGCCGAAGCGTCCTATGAATCCCAGTGCTCACGAAGAAGAGATTGACCTGAGCGAACTCGCCGTCCGCCCGGCCGCGCCTCCGGTCGAAGCTCCTTCGCCTGCGCCGGCGAAGCCCGACCAGCCTGACCCCCTCGACGCGCTCATCAGCGCCCTGACGGAGCGAATCCAGCCGCCCCTGGGGAAAAGACTCCATCACATCTTAACTGAACTGAGTCGGCTGATAAAATATCTACAGCTCATCGAGCAGCAACTTTCGGAAGACGCGCCGCGCCGCAAGACGGTCGTCATCTTCCGCGCCGTGCACGAGCGCGCGCACGCCCTCGCCAATTTCGTCAACGTCGCCGCGGCCGAGGCGGATCAGGGCGACGAAACCCTATACGAAGTTTTGAACGGGATAGGTTTCGCGCTCGGGCACGAACTCCACAGGGTCTACGATGAAGAGGCGGCCGGTCTGATAGCCGCGGAAGGTTCCGCGCCGCCGGGGGGCCGCGCCATCCGCGCGCACGGCCTCCTCCAGAACTGCTTCCAGCAGTCAATCATCACGCTCCTGCAAGCGCTCGACCCGACCCTCGACGGCTTCAGCCTCTTCGAGGAGTTCAAGATCAAGCGGGAGCAGTCCATAGTGCTCTACGGCGAGCTCCTCTCGCTGCTCACCAAGGTGCGCAAGGCGCAGAACGACTTCGGGCTCCTGCAAAGCATCTCGCTCGCCAACAGCCTGAACCAATTCCGGCTGGAGACGCTGCACTTCCTGATGTACCAGGACTGGGCCGAATTCGAGGGCTTCATCGCGGAGATCGTCGAGACGCACGACGACGCGCGCGGCTTCCTCGAAGCGCTCCGCAAGTTCACCTCCTACCTCGAAACTCTCATCGCGCAGGTCTCCATGCGGACGGTCCTCAAAAACTAGGCGCGGGCAAGAAACGACGCCAGCTATAAATTGACTCGACCCCTTTGCGGCTCTGCGCCTTCGCGTGAAATTTCCTCACGCGAAGGCGCAGAGCCGCAAAGGGGTCGGGTTTGGTTCTTGAGACGGCCGCTGCTTCGCTCTCAAAGGCCGCGGCACATCTCGTTCGCGCCCCAGGGCGAGCTGACGGCGCGCGTGTAGGCCGGCCTGACCTCGGCGAAGTTCCAGTCCTTGCGCTGCCAGATGGAGCCGTCGGAGTACTCGACGCGGTTGATGACCACCTTCTCCTGGAACAGGTTGCCGGACTTGTTGCCCAGGCTCTCGACGCTGACCACGTCGCTCGGGCCGGACAGGCTGAAGGCCGCGAGTTCCTTCTCCTTGCCCGGCTTGATGTTGACGCCGCAGAGGAACTGCCTGCGCGTCACGTTGCCCGGCGCGGCCGACTCCGTGAACTGATACTCGAAGAAGACGATCTCTATCACCTTCTCGCCAGAGTTCTGGACTTTGACCTTGTACGCGAAGCCGTCCAGGTTTTTGGGCTGGGCCTTGCGCGACTGCTGCACGTTCTTCTCCAGCGCCTGGGCGCGCCCGTCGACGCTGTCCGCGTTCGGGTCTTTGGTGCCGAGCGGGTCGTTGACCCTCACGCTGCGGTGCGGGTCTCTGACGGCGGGCGTCATCGTGGCGGCCGGGACGGTGGTCGCGCTGTTGTCGTGCGCCGCGATTGTCTGCCGGCTCTTCGCGCACTTGTGGCTGAGCACCGCCACGGAAGAGCCGTCAACCGCCCCGTCCTGGACCGGCAGGGCGAACATTGCGAGCAGCGGTAGGAGTAAGAGGCTTCTCATAGCTTGTCTCCGGTGATGGCGGGCGCGCCCGCCGCCGCATTGCTTACGCCCTGATTACGGGGAGACGGTCGCAGTGCTTGATTGTCTGGCGCGCTGACTCTCTCTCTGGGGAGAAAGATAGGTAACGGCAACGCCACTGTCAATAAATTCTTGCCCGCTTCTATAGACGTGGTCGGCCCGGCGAGTCTCGCGCGGGCAATGAGCGCCCACGCGCCGGCGGATGCGAGGCCCGCGGGCAGTGGCTCAAGGACCGGCCGCGGTTGCCGTCAGTCCTCTCGAAACCCTATGGCCTTGAGTGCCGGCGCGATTTCGGGGTTAGCCATGAAGTTCTTCCAGACTAGCCCTGTCCGGTGATTCTCGATCATCACCACGACCGGGGCCTGGTTCAAACCCATGTTCACGTCTTCGTACCAGTTGTCCGTCTCGTTGAAGCCGTCGCGGAAGCCGTAAATGCCCCACGTCTTCGCGCCCAGGTCGCGGTAGAAGTGCTTCAACGCCTTCATGGACTCCACGGGCGTGTAGGGGAAGGACGAGAGCGCGGCGTGGATGGTGATGGTGCCGTTGTCGTCGCGCGGGTTCGGCTTGCCGCCCCCTGCGTTGACCCCGGCCGAGCGGCCCCACGAGTTGTCCCCGTAGCCCTGCATCCTGCGCGGGTTCGCGACCGCGTAAGCGTGATGTATGCGCGCGATGTTCCGGTTGTTTTCGAAATAGTTCGTGTAGCGGTCGCGCTTGTTCCGCGGGTCGAAGCCCAGGAAAGAGAAGTGCGTGAAGAACAGCTCGCCCCCGCTGCCCACGCCCACGTCCAGCTTGATGCCGTAGTAGGTGTTGCCGTTGGTGTAATGATCGCCGTGCGTAGTGCCGCCCCACCCGCGCCGGTAACGCACGGCGGTTTCCGACTGGCCCGCGAATCCTGTGTGGAACATGCTCGCGGGCACAGGGTGCGTCGGGGAGGCGATTGCCAGTAAGTAGACGATCATCGTCTCGTTCCAGCCGACCAGAGGGTGGTGTATGTAGAAGCCGTGTTTGGGCGACCAGTGCCAGTAGAGGAAATCGCTCTGCGGGTCGCGGCGATACCAGTCCCATTCCGCTTCCCGCCAGAAGCCCGTGATGGTTTCGCGCAACTCGCGCTCGGCGGCGTTGTCCCGGTTGAAGTACTGCCGCGCCGCCAGGAGCGACTGCATCATGAAGGCGGTCTCCACCAGGTCGCCGCCGTCGTCGTACTCGCCGAAGTAGGCTATGGTCTTGCCCGTGCGGCCGTCCAGAAAGTGCGGCCAGACGCCGTGGAAGCGGTCCGCCTTCGCGAGAAACCGCACGATCTTGAGCATGCGCTCGACGCCCTGCTCGCGCGTGATGAAGCCCCGCTCGATTGCGGGCAGCATCGCCGCCACGCCGAAGCCGGAAGCGCCGAGCGCCACCAGATTCTTGTCGCCGGGCAGCACTTCGAGCGCCATGCCGGCGACGGGGTGCGCGCCTTCCCAGTAGTAGCGGAAGTTGCCCTCCTGCACCATCGTGAGCAGTTCGTCGTCGGTCATCTCGCGTGTGCTCGCGCTGACCGGGGCCGACGGCTGACTCTCCTTGTAATCAAGGCCGACGGCCGTGATTCGGTAGTGCGCCGTCTTGCCGCTCGCCCCGAGGAAGTCCTCGAAGCGCGTGTGCTCGCCCTTCTGGGTCGCGACCGGCGTGAAGTTCTTCCCGTCGGCGGAGCGGTAGATGACGAAATGACGCACCGAAGCGTCGCCCGCCTGCCAAGTGAGACTGACGTGGCGGTCATAGCCCACGGCCGCCAGTCCACGCGGGGTCGCCGGAGAGGCCGCCGCGTTGCCGCCCGCGCCATCGACAGTGATTTCGTCGAGCAGCAGTGTGTGTGGCTGCCGCTCGTCATCCATCCCTTGAATGAGCGAGACGCGGGCGAGCCGGTTCGGGTCGAAGCGGTTGCTGCTCGTGCTCGCGACCATGCCCGTGAAGTCCGAGAACGGTAAGGTCAGCCGCGTCCACTTGTTCGCCGGGATAGAGTCCAGAGGGCCGAGCAGCGGCTTGGACGGAGTCGATTGACCCTTCTCGTCTACGAGTTGCAACAGCGGGGACGCGGCGCGCGTCAACTCCTTGTCGGACTTCACCCAGAAGGAGATGGCGTCGCCTTTGAGCCACGGCAAGCCCCAGTGCCTTCTGGCATCCAGCGAGACATTCCAGGTGCCGCCCTGTGCGTTCTGCCATTGCAAGGCGAGACAGTTCGGCGGGCTGAAGCAACCTTCGCTCACGAGCGGTAATTTCCCGCGGTCGAGCTTGAGAGTGCTGGGCGCGACGGCGTTCCCCCAACTGTGGTAGTAGTAGCCGTCACCCAGGCTGTTGCCGAAGACAACGTGCTCGTCGTAACTCCACTGCGCGTGACAGGGGGTAGACAGTAGCACCACGACTGCTAAAAAAAGCGCTGCTCTTTTGCTCATAGTGTTGCCTTCAACTGTTATTTAGTTTTCACCACTCGCCGCCCACAGAAGGAGTTGATTGTTTGCGCCCCGGCGCGGCAGAGGCGAGGACGACGATTTTTTGCCCGAATGACTCGGAGCCTACCACACTGAATCTACCAGCGCCTGTCGGGCCTCGGATTGTTTTCCTCCCTACATTCCCCGATTATCATATAATATTTCCAGCGCGCGGTGCCGCTGAGGTGTTAGTTCCAGCCTTTCGAGATGTCGGAGGGATTTTATGCAAGTCGAACGCGCCTGCTTCTCCACGCGGCTGGCGGTCTTTTCGGCCGCGGCTGTCATCTTCATGCTGTCCGCGGCGGGCGTCGCGCGCGCACAGGTCAACCCGCGGCGCGAACGTCCGGCGACTTCGCCTATTGAGCGCGACCTGCGTTACCGCGCGTGGGTCCTCGGGCAACTGAGAAGGCAAAGAAAGGTGCCCGAGAAAGAACTGCGGCTCGCTTACGAAGAGCTTCAGCGCGATTTCGAGCGCATACAGGTTATCAACAACGATTTTCTGCGGGAGGCAGCCAAACCCGAGGGCGAGATAGATTACGAGCTACTCGCCAGGGGGGCGGACGAGATGCAGAAGTGTGCGGCGCGCCTCAGAAGCAATCTTTCTCTTCCCGAAGTTAGCGCCGGCAAGAGTCCTTCGGCCGAGTATGACGACCTGCTGCTGAAAACGCTGCTCTCGCTGCTGTCCACACAGGTCATGGGCTTCGTCAATAACCCCATGTTCAAAAGCACGGAAGTCATAGACGTGAAGATGGCCGAGGGCGCGGGGAAGAGCCTCAACGCGATAGTCCGTTTCAGCGACAAAGTAAGAAAAAAGGCCAAGCAGCTAAGAGACGCGAAGAAACTGGCTAGCGGCTCATCCTAGCGCGTTGACAGATGTCCCCGCCCGCTCAGACACCTGCCGGCGGTGCGGGCACGTCCCCTACTACAATTCCTACCACAGCGCTCTTTTATACCAAACTACAAATTGTCGCTAAGTTATCGAAAGAATTGGAGGCGGCGATCGGAATCGAACCGATGAATAAAGGTTTTGCAGTCTAAAAGACCTCTTTAGTTGAGTTGTGCTGTGTATTAAAGAGTGCATTTTTATTAGCTTTTTATACTGTCTTGTATTAACTGAGTTCGGCTGATTATGGCCCTGTATGCCTGAGTTGTGATACAGGAGTGATACAGAATCAGAGCTGGTCCAAAAGCCCGCCGTTAAGGATTTCTTCGCAACATAATTTGCGGTTTTCAGACAATTTCATCTGCTATAGTGGTCCAATATTGATGAATGCTGCTCTGTTGAGCAGAGTTACCTATAGAAGGCAGAACTATAGATAACGGAAGTGAGCAATAGTGAGAACCAAAAACTGATACTTAAATTTTCTAATTCAGGGGAAGTGCAAACATATAGATGCAATCCTGAGTTAAGAGTAGAACCATCCCTGCCTCAAAATCAATCTCGTTCTACATATTCAAGCTCACAAATAATTCATAGACCGGCTTTAGGCTTCGAGCTGACAACGGATGACCGGGCAGCCCTTCCACGGTGGATACATAATCTAAAGTCAGACTTAGAAATGCCCGGCGATGCGACTTTGCGGCAATTAACCACAACTGGATATGTCTTCGGTGTTCGCTGGCACAAATATAGTTTACGGTTTGTCGGGATTGTAGTGGAGCAGCCAGCGCAGCCGGAATGTTCGTGGCCTTTCTGGCGTATCTCTGATACGAACGGAAATGATATTGAACTCGTGCAAGTCTGGTATCAGCGCGTCTCCTGTGTATCCTCACCCGTTTACTGCGATGTCCGGTGGCAGCCGGAGCGAGGGGAAACCGTCACCTTTCCTGGGTTAGAAAATGCCAAAAGCGGGAGAGATGTTAGTTTAGCTTGGCGCGGGCGGGTTCTCTTACAAAAGATCAATCCGCGAGGACGCCCTGAGAGTAGTGTAAGCCTCACAAGGAATCAATTCATCGAACGCGCCCCGCAAGCGTGTGCAAAACTGCTAGAAACATTTGGCGAAATGCCTACCGATGTTCAGATTGCAGAGGAACTTCATATTAGCCGGGCCACTTTCTATAGACATGTGGAGCGGTACAATCTGAACCTGAATCAAATTCGAGATGCGGCGATCAAGCTCCTGATTGAACCTGCGCCCTTCTAACTTCCTTCCTTAGAAAATTCAAAAAAATAAATAAGTGAGACTTATTGAGACGACCCGGAGGTGCGTTGTGTTCTACCTTATTTTTGGGAGGTTTCTACAATGCACCTGCTTACAGCTAAAGAAACGGCAGAGATTCTTCGGGTGACTTTGCCTCGCGTGTATGAGTTAGCCAGAGAAGGCTTAATTCCGAGCGTGCGAATGGGGCGGCAAATCCGTTTCCATGAGTCAAAGATCGTGGAATGGATTGAGCGGGGCGGAAGCGCCCTACAAAAAGAAGAAGCTCTCGATGCGGCCTGATAGTGTTCGCAATGGGGAATCTGGCATTGATTAGCCTGTCAGAAATTCAGGCCGAAGCTACGCGAATTGCTGCGCCGCGTGCGCCAGTGTCTCACACGGATGTCTGGCGAGAAATCCTTGATGCCTTAGAGCCGATAGACTTCCGAGTGGAGGCGGAGCTAGAAGACGACGACCGGCTCTCGCAAAAGCATTACATCGTTATCACGGTGCGCGAAGTCTTACGTGTGGCGCGGTCTCTCGGCTGCGGGCTGTGCCGGAATCATGATTTCCTCTATGCCTATAACGGCGCATTCTGGAAGCTGGTTGACCGCGAACCGCTCACAGACTTTTTAGGCCAAGCAGCGTTGAAGTTAGGCATTGATTCGATCACGTCAAGCTATCATCAATTCCGCGACCACCTTTACAAACAGTTCCTTGCCGTCGCGCATCTACCGAAGCCTGAGACGCCAGAGGGAGTGTGTCTCATCAATCTGGGGAATGGCACGTTTGAGATCACGCCCACTGAGCTTGTTATCCGCGAGTTTCACCGCGAAGATTTCTTAACGTATCAGCTTCCATTTGATTATGACGAAACCGCTACTGCTCCTCTCTGGCAGAAATTTCTTTATGCAGTATTGCCGGACGAAACCAAGCAGAAGGTCTTAGCCGAATACATCGGCTATGTCTTCACCCGCCTGAAACTCGAAAAGACACTGATCCTCTACGGTCGTGGCGCTAACGGCAAGTCAGTCGTATTCGATGTCATCAATGCCCTGATAGGCAGGGAGAACGTAGCAAATTACGGCCTTGAAAGTCTTTCGCATCATTACCAGCGGGCGATGCTCGCCAACAAGCTACTTAACTACTCGTCGGAGATTTCCACGCGCCTTGAGGCAGACATCTTTAAGAAGCTGACGAGCGGCGAACCCGTCGAGGCCAGGCTACCTTACGGGCAGCCGTTCATTATGACTCGCTACGCGCGCCTGCTCTTTAACTGTAATGAGCTGCCCCGCGATGTTGAGCACACTGAAGCCTTCTTCCGCCGCTATTTGATTCTGCCATTTGACGTGACTATACCTGAAGATCAGCAAGACAAGAGGCTTGCCGAGAAAATTATCAAGGATGAGCTTTCAGGGGTCTTTAACTGGGTGCTTGCAGGCTTGCAGAGGCTTTTGCGGCAAGAGAACTTCACCCCATGCGAAGCGGCGCGTGAGGCTCTTGCACAATACCGTAAAGAATCAGATTCCGTGGCGATGTTTTTGGCCGATGAAGGTTATGAGTCGAGCGGCGACTTCACAGAAGTTAAGAGCATATATTCGAGTTACAAGTTCTATTGCCTTGATAACGGCTACAAGCCGCTCGGACGGAATAATTTCACGAAACGGCTTGAAGCTCAGAAGGTTGTTACCCAGCGGCGCGATGTCGGCTTAGTCGCTTACATCAAGCCTATGCCGAGAGTCACCCTTTGAAAATATTTCTTTCCGTGAATGTCAGAAACGTCAGGAACGTCAGCCCAGCAACTCGCAGCCTGTTATTTCTGACATTCCTGACGCTCCTAGAAAAAGTTTTTCGCCAGATGCGTTACAGGTTCACACTAGAAAAGTACAAGGGCGGGCGCACGCGCCACGCCTGTCCGAATTGTGGCAAAGCAAAAGAATTTACCCGCTACATTGATATTCAGACGGGTAATTACCTTGCCGACCACGTTGGCCGGTGCAACCGTGAGGTAAACTGCGGCTATCACTACACGCCCAAGCAGTATTTCGCGGCCCTGCAAATATCTCCCAGAGAGAAGGATTATCAGCGTCAACGGGTAGCGAAGCCGCCAGAGCGAGTGCCGAAACAGATAAGCACAATTCCCTTTGAACTGTTCCGCGAGAGTCTGAGGAAACATGCGGAGAATAATTTCGTCCGTTACTTACATATCCTCTTTGGTGCAGGTATCACGAGCGAGCTAATCAAGAGGTTCTACATCGGCGCTTCTGATTATTGGAACGGCTCAACTATCTTTTGGCAGATTGATGTTAGAGGGCGCATCCGAAGCGGCAAGATCATGCTCTATGATTCCGCTACGGGTAAGCGAGCTAAGGAATTGAGGGCTGACGGAAGCAGGCTGAATAAGATTACCTGGGCGCATAGCGTCTTGCAGAAGCGAGGCATAATTCAAGACTTTAACTTGCGGCAATGCTTGTTTGGCGAGCATCAACTTGCAGCACAACCTGGATCGAAACCCGTTGCTATTGTTGAAGCCGAAAAGACAGCAATCATAGCCACGGCTTATCTACCTATCTTTACTTGGCTTGCCTGTGGCAGCTTAACCAATCTAACAGCCGATAAGTGCAGAGTCCTTACAGGGAGAAAAGTTATCCTGTTTCCTGATTTGAACTGCTTTGATAAGTGGGCAGGCAAGGCTAAACATTTACAAGCCCTGCTAGATTGCAATGTCTCTGTTTCTGACTTATTAGAAAGGAAAGCAAGCAAGGCGGACAAGGCACAAGGGTTTGACCTTGCTGACTACCTTATTAAATATCAGCCAGAGGATAAGGCTCTGCCAGATGAAATCTATATTCCGGCGAGTGTGAGTAACACAGTCGAGGCTATAGCACGCTGTATTGAAGCGCAGCGCAGAAAGAAGGCCGCGTGAAGGGAAATTCAGAAGTATGCACTTGACGCAAGGTGCAGCGTAAGCGGGGCAAGCAAAAAGGTGTAGCACAATGGGATGGGAAACGCGGAACGGCAAGAGCTACTACTATCGCAAAGAGCGCACAGGCAACCGCGTGCGCTCTGTCTATATAGGCTCCGGCCTCATCGGGCAATTATCAGCGCAGACGGATGAGCAGGGGCGGGCCGAGAAGGACGCGGAGCGGCGCGCACTTCGCCGTGAGATTGAAAAGCAAGACGCTATAGACTCACGTATTGATGCTGTCTGCGATCTGACGGAAAGACTCGTCACGGCTGCTTTGATAGCAGCGGGCTTTCATCAGCATAAGAGACAATGGAGGCGCAAACGAGATGAAAAGAAAAGGTAACGTGGTCGCACTCAAGACCAAAGGCGACGGCGAGGCGGAGCGTCTTAAATTGGCTGAGATGTACGCAGAAGCCATGTGCAAAGATGACCCCTCACAAGAGGTGCGGGAGTGGTTCCAGCGTGTGCTAGGCAGCGACCACCAGGAGTGGCGCAAATGGGGCGACCTGATGACAGACGCTCTTGATAAGGGGCTGGAGAAGTTTTGGCTCGGCTACGCCACCAAAGAATCAGTCAAGCACGGCGCGGAACTTCTGAAAGAAGAGTTGGGCTATGCGGACGCCTCGCCGATAGAAAAGCTCTTGATCGAGCAGGCCGTGCTCTGTCACGCCCGGCTCGGCATGGTCGAACATCTTTATTCAAGGCAGCTTCAAGGGTCTTATAGCTTAGTGGTTGGCGCTCACTGGGAGATGCGTTTAACCTTGTGCCAGCGCCGGTACATGAAGGCGATAACGACGCTTCAGAAGGTGCGCGTGATGCTGGCGCGGGTTCCTCAGAGTGTGCAGCGTCCGCAGCAGACGGAGGCCCTGGCGAAGAGGGCATGAGGTGAGAAGATGAAGAAAAAGGCTGGGCTGAAATTAGTTGACCCGAAAGACGAGACGGCGGCAATTAAGGCGCGGTTTGACGAACTGCTCAAAAAGACAAACAAGCATGAGGCGAGAGAAGCGGACGTTGAAGCCCTGCGGAAACTCCTAAAGGATAATGAGGGCTTGAATCTGTGGAAGCGGATCAGTGGGGTGATGGGCTTGGCCGAAAATTACGCCCTAGAGTGTGGCCCGCTTTCGCCCGGCCTAAATGAAGTGCTGCGCCACAGGCAAGACGAAATCCGCGAGCAGTTAGGCTACAAGGAAGCCCCGGAAATGGAGAAGCTACTGATTAGCCACGCGGCCCTGTGCTGGCTCCGGCTCGGTCAGATAGAGCTGTCCTACTCTCACATAATGAAAGGCAACAACACACTGAAGCTCTGCGACTTTTGGGACCGTCATTTGACAACGGCGCAGAGGAGATTTGAGCGGGCCTGCGAGACGTTAGAGCGTGTCCGGCTTCTGGCGCGCAGCAGGCAGGGGTTACACCTTGCGGGGACGAAAGTCGCCTGAACCGACCTTGAATAGCAACTCTATTCGCGCTTCGGTTGAATGAGTTGTTATGCCGTGCCTTCAGAGTTGAAGCGTCCCTGTCAAAATATTATTCAGTTATCTCGCTCGGACTTTTTTCAATCATAATAAAAGTTCCCCCAATAAAACCCCAGCTGAAGAGTATTATCTGCCAATATGGTGAAAGGCTATGTGACAAGCTGTGTCCTGCAAGTATTCCTTCAGGCGGATATGATCGGAAAACCATGAAAAAAAGTACTATTGCTACTAGTATACTGAGAATTATGAGCGGAGATAACAGAATCCATTTTACCAAGGGACTTTTCTCAGGTGCTGTATTTAATCCACTTATCATCCACCCTGCGGGAATAGCCACTGATCCCATCATGATTACAAGTATCGAGGGGATTCTCCAATAACCGACAAGGTAGTTTCCTCCTAGCAGAAAAAATGCTCCTCCAACGATTCCCATTAAAACTGCTACAGGGAAAAAAGCAATCCATCTCAATATAGTCTCTACAGTCATTCCTTCACCTCCCAGATTAGATAGTTACATATAGCTTAGCGGCATAACGCCCGGCATCACCCGCGCCCCCTGTTCAAGATTCATGAGAGGCACGCTGATGGGGCGTCGGGAGCATGCCGTTGTTAGGTGCCGCTCCTTGTTTTAAAATCCATAAGCTGCTTATAACATTCAGACTCAATGAGCTTGTATTCCTCTGCTAGGTTATGCAACTTATCCCAATGCAGCACGCTCCCTGCCTTAAGCACAATTGAGTTGTGAAATTCCCGCTCGTGCTCTTGTTTCATCACCTCGGCCACTTCTATATCGTTTATTAGAAATCCTCTACCAAAACCACCGGAACCCATTGCAGCCCATACGAACACCTCATTTACTGAATTCCCCAATGCTAAATGAATTGAAGGCTGAGGGTATGTGCCTTTCACATACTGAATGGCGAGACTATACGAGTCGGAATCTTTTAGTTCCAAGATAGTTTCAAGCACCCACCTTGCTTTTTTTTCGGAGTGGATAGTTGCTATTCGATGAAAGACGCTGAATTTGTTTTTCTTAAGAGCATTATGTACACCAGTGAAGTATGCAGTAGCGTATTTGCCCAGTTCTTGCGGCGGGACTGACAACATGTGAGTGTAAATCTTATCGGATTTCAGAGAGTGTTCGAGAAGTGCCTCGAAGAATTCTTTTTGATTTTGGTAAATTATCGGAGCAGTACTATGAGAAGAAAGCTCCAGAGAGTCAACTTTGGCCCTCACCTGTTCCACTATCTTCATTAGGTAAAGCAAAAGGGCAGATATTAAAGTCAGAAAAATTGACAGTTGGACTTCTGGAGAAATAAGTTGAAAGGTGGTGCTAAGGGCAGTGCCCTGCAACATTCTACTTAGAGTGCTGTACAGTCCCAAGAGCACTCCAATTATGACTATTGCATACGCACTAAACCTTCCGATCTTACTGTGGACATCCATAGGAAAAGTAGTCCTTACTGTAAATAGAATAGGCACCTAACACTCATTAGACCGCTGCTGGCGGCATTTCTCGACTATGGGCGACTTTTACCACCACTAGTGGCCTAATGCTCTATAAGCCGATAATTACCGCTCTCGGCGGCCTAATACCCCTTAGGAATGACTTTTACCGCTCATCGGGCATGAGGCTAACGAGAAAAGGCGCTACTTATCGGGACGTGCGAGGATTGAGACGGGCGCACGATATTCCCGCCGGAAGGTAAATGTCAATAGTCAGTAGTGCCGTAATTCATCTGAGAGACAAAAAGCAAGGCCGATATGAACACACTACGCCTATAACTGCCGTCTGGGGCGGCAGCCCTCAAAACCCGCACAGATGAAAGTGGCCTCAGAAGAGTGAAAGCAAACTGAGCAGCAAGTTCGCTAAATCATCCGTCAGCCCGTAGCTTATATCCCCCGCCGCCGTTGCCTCTGATGTTTGTGGTTCATCCGTTACCCCTGGACAGGGAATGTGCCCCGCGTAAGTAGGTAGCGTGAGGCTCAAGGCCAGAATGACTCCGGCGCAGAATCGGCCTAGACGTTTCATGGGCGTTCTCCTTTAGAAAATCCTTGCAAGGATTTTTGCAAGCCCTCAGAATAGAGCAGGTTTGGTGGCAGCTTGCAAGTCAAAGCGCGAGGGCATAAGGTGTTATGCCGTTCCGCAAGATTCCCGGCGCTCACTGGAAAATTTTCGTATGGACGTACAAGCCTCACTTCTGCGCCAACTGGAAAACCCAGCCTTGACCCGTGACCAGCGGGCGGAGTTGCGGTGTGAACTGGCGAGAGAACTGGAAGATACGGGAGACTATGAAGCCGCGCGCCGGGCGATGAGCGAGTTCTGGCAGCGCGTCGGAGAGTATCCCCGCCTCGACGAGCTAGAGGCCGTCACAAAGGGCGAAGTCCTCTTGCGTGTGGGAGTGTTGACGGGATGGATAGGAAGTCAGAATCAGATCGCGGGCGCGCAAGAGATAGCTAAGAACCTTATCAGCGAGAGCGCGGCCGTCTTTGAATCCCATAGTTATCCGAAAAAGATAGCAGAAGCACAGACCGAACTCGCTTGCTGCTACTGGCGCGAAGGCGCTTACGATGAGGCGCGAGTCATCCTTAAAGGAGTGCTCGCGCGGCTCGCCAAAGATAGCGAGTTGAAAGCTAAGGCCGTGCTGAGACTCGGCATTGTGGAATGGGCCGCGCTCCATCACGCCGACTCGTTGCAAATCCTGACGGACGCCGTCCCGCTTTTCGAGAAGATTACTAACCACGCCGTCAAGGGCGGATACCATAACGCTCTCGCTGGCGTGCTAGAAGATATGGGCGCGTCAGAGCAGCGGGCAGACTATCTTGACCGCGCCTTTATTGAATACGCGGCTGCCAGCTATCATTTTGAGCAGGCCGGGCATAAATTCTATCGCGCTAACGTCGAAAACAATCTCGGATTCCTCTACTTCAAAGCCAACAAATTCACGGAGGCCCACGAACATTTAGACCACGCCCGGCGGTTGCTGGCGAGCCTTAAAGACCGTGGCGGCGTGGCTCAGGTTGACGAGACGCGCGCCCGCGTCTTTCTGGCAGAGGGGCGCGACTCCGAAGCCGAGCGGGCAGCTAACGCGGCCGTTCATGCTTTAGGGGAAGGCGGACGGCAATCGCTCCTTGCAGAAGCTCTCATCACCCACGGGATGGCTCTTGCCCGCCTCAGCCATTACGACCTTGCCCGCCTGGACTTTCTCCGCGCGATGGAAGCGGCGCACCAATCGGGCGCGCTCAACGACGCTGGCATGGCCGCCCTGACCATGCTTGAAGTCTTGAGCGACCACATTGAAATTGACGAGATGTTCACCATCTACGACCGGGCATACTGTTGGCTGACGCCCTCGCAGCATCTTCCTACTCTGCACAGGCTGTTGCACGCCGCCAGCCGCGTGCTCTCCGCAGGTAGAAAGAAGAAGCCCACGACGCCCGGCGAAATGGCTCTCATCACCAAGCCCGGAACAGCCACGCTAGACGAGATAATGCGCCGCTTTGAGAATCACATCATCCGGCAAGCCCTGGAAGCCTCAGAGGGCAGTATCACGAAAGCCGCACTCCTACTCGGCATCACACACCAAAGACTAGGCTACATTCTGGAAAGTAGACAAAGAGATTTGCGATCCGTGAGGACTCCGGTTAGGCGTCGTCAGAGCGTCATTAAGAAAAAGCCGAAATAGTTTATCCGGCGACTAGCCCGTGAGATGTAAGAGGCTCGCTGTGCTCCACACCCAACCATTCCACCCTATCTGCGAGCAGCACGCGGGGGCGGCGGGAGGCCCAGAACCCGCCATCTTTACAAAAAACCATAGACGATGTCCTGGACTGGACTGCTAGATTGCTGAGCACTCCGAGGCATAGAAAGTCAATGATAGTTCTACTCCTTTGCCCTGGTAGCTTGTTAAAATTTATGAGGAGGTAAAAAGGTGGCTTGAGTATTAACTAACATTCTTTGATTGGAGTTCCTCTAAAAAAGATTTTAAGTCTAAGAGGGGCGCTTCGTTACCATCCATATCACTTAACACATCTTTCACGCCTGGTATATTCAATCCCTCATATTTTGAATCTTCTATATCAAGTATATGATATTTGGATGTCCCTAAGGGCAAAGTTCGATCCCAGATAACAGCTAATCCAATTTCCGCCAAGTCTTTCACGCCGTTCTCAAAGTCATCAATCAAATCAATAGTTTTTACCTTAAACTCAAGATTCATTAAGTCATCGTCTCGCTCGATCTTTTTGAATGCCTTCGTTTTTGGCTTCACCATGTTTATTTTGCCATCGTACTGGTCAAATGAAGATAGATGATAAGTATCAATGCCCGTAATTATACCTTTACCTATTAGCTCATATAGAATCGCTATCAAAGTGCTTTCATGCCAGGGTTCTTTCTTAATAGAAATATCACCCTTGAGATCAATCAAGTCAGTTATCACAATCTCAGGCTCTTCAAAAGCAGTGGCTTTCGATTGCTTACCAGCAACACTTACAGCTAGCTCTACCAACCTTTTAATATAAATTTCCTCAAAATAATTATAGACTTCAGATAATAACTTAGGGTTTTTCACGCCCTGTTTCCCATAATTCACACGCTCGTTAATATTGATAACGAAATGAATATTGTTGAGGTAGTTTTGATTTCGGCCGCGCTTTGGGGTCCGTATTTGATTAGTCGTAATTATCCCATCAGCAGCAATTATTTGATTAGGCTTGCCTAAAAGCATCTTATTAATATTGTATTTCCCAGACTTTGATGCTGAGGCAATGACCATATAAATCCCGTTGATTTTGGTGTTAATAAGATTGTCGAAAGCATCAATAGCGTAGTAGTCGGTGATGTCAGGATTTATCAATAGATCTTTCATCTGCGTCTTATCTGTAATTTTTATTGCCCACAATCTGCTATCGCCAAACTTGCGATTCGGATTAAATGATTTGAGCATATCCTCTGTTAAGAATCCCTTACTTGATGGATTCTCATACAAGTCCGTAACATCCCAGTACCTGCTAGGGAATTCAATCGGTTTGTTATCTTTCCAATGTTCTACTAAGTAATTTGGATAAATAGTAGAGATTTGTGTGTCAGAAAGACTGTCATCTTTCTTAATTATTATTTCAAGACGAGCAGGTTTCTTATCGTCAAATAAACGATTAACATCTCCAGTGTAAGAATGAGTGCGGAAGTAATGCTCTATGAATAGAGGTGTTTTATCTTTTCGCTTTGTATACAGCTCGAATGGAGCAACACCTTCATACTCTCGAAATAAGTTACGTAAAAAAGCCCTAACAGAAATTGCGCGAAGAGGCTTAAAGTCTGACGAAGGGAATGAATACTCTACCAGAGTATTAAACTCTTCAGGTAGTCTTTCAACTTCGGGATAATCATCCTCGAAATATTCTGTTTCCTTTTGCTCAAGGAAGGCATATCCATTATTAAACCGGGCATACCAAAGCTTATTGGAGTGCCTTGTAATCAATTCAAATTGCTGAGAGCATAAAAGCACCATTTTGATGCCCACGCCATGCTCCCCACGAATATTTGGTTTATTCAAATTGAATTTACTGCCTTTTCCTAATCCGAAATATTCTTTATCTGTTGGAAATCCATTACCATTGTCGAGGACAGAAACTCTATTCTTAGCAATGTCAAAGACGACTCTCACATGAGGGGCTTCAACTTCTTCTACAGCATCCAGAGCATTTTGAACTGCCTCGAAGACAACAATCCATTCTTCTGCATAACTATCTAATTGATTTTTGGCAGACTTACGCAGGATGTCTTGTACTTGACTTGAGTCGCCAAGAAAAATTGTGCTCATCTTTTATCGCCTTTCTTCTTTACAGCTATCTTCCCATCCTTGCCGCTGGTCTTCTTCGGTGGCCTGCCTGGTCTGCGGTTTTCTACCAACTTTAGATCACCTTCGTTTATCACGTAACTGCCGCCAACCTTTTGAGCTGGCAATCGGCCCTCCCGGATTAACACCTGCACCCGCGTGATATGAATACCTAATTTTTCCGCCGCTTCCGCAGCCGATATAAGTTTCATAGGTGGATTATGCCTACAATGAAAATATCTGTCAAGACAGAGATTTATCTTGACAAAACCATCTGCATTAACATATAGTTTTATTGCTGGTTGAGATTGAGATTTGAGGAGAGATGAAGATGGTAGATATAGATCAGGACAGGATGCAGCAAGTGGCTCAGGAATCCTTTGACAAGGTTTCCGGCAATCGCAGATGGCAAACGGCTATTGCCAAAGCTAAAGCTCAACTGGAAACAAATCCTTACATGCACTTTGAAGGCGAGACGCTTTTGATCCTCTCGCCATCCGGCGAAATCTACACGGCGAACGGCACATGCCAGTGCAAGGCATTCAAGAGTGGTCAACCGTGCTGGCATCGCGCGGCGGCGAGATTAGTTAACCGGTACAACGAGACTTCGCACTAAAAGCGAAACGGGATAGGTGAGCGCGCCAACGCTCCCTATCCCTTCACCTTTAACCTTCCCGCGAAGAAAGGAAACAAGATGCAGAGAGAGGATAGCACAAAGCAGAAGGAGGGGCGCGACGATGGCCGGACAGATTATTAAGCGCGGCGACCGCACCTGGCTTGTCCGCATCTTCATGGGGCGCGATGCGAACGGCAAGCAAAAGTTTCATCACAAGACCATTCACGGCGTAAAGCGCGATGCCGAGCGTTACTTGACTGCGGTACGGCGTGAAATGGATTTAGGCGTATTCGTTGAACCTTCTGCTATGTCACTAAACGAATACCTTGATCGCTGGCTGCGCGATGCTGCCCGCCCGCGCGTCTCACGGCGCACGGCGGACGGCTACGCCGGATTGCTAGAGCGGTACATCAGGCAGCCATTAGGTCATAAGCAGTTGGACAAACTGCAAGTGCTGGACATTCAAAAGGTCTATGGCGAGATGCTGGCGTGCGGCCTTTCGGCGCGCATAGTTCGACACGCCCATTCAGCCTTGCACAATTCGCTCAAGCAAGCCGTTAAGTGGGGCTTACTCTCGCGCAACCCTTCCGACATGGTAGAGCTACCGAAAGTGCCTCACAAAGAGCGGCGCGTCTTGTCGGCTGAAGAGGCGCAGGAATTTCTTAAAGCTGCCGCCGTGATGCCTCACGGTCTGATTTTCGAGTTCGCTCTGCTAACCGGGATGCGCCCGGAAGAATACCTCGCGCTGCAATGGTCAGATGTTGATTTTGAGCGATGCACGGCGCAGGTAAGACGGGCGCTTGTCCGGCACAAGAAAAGTTGGAGTTTTGAGGAGCCTAAAACGGCGCGAAGCCGCCGCACGGTTTACTTGCCTGCGCCACTTCTGCAAAAACTCGCCTCGCACAAGCGTCAGCAAGCCGAAGCAAGGTTGAAGCTTGGCGCGGCCTGGCAAGCATTTGATCTAGTCTTTTCCAGTGAAGAGGGAACACCGCTTTCCATCCCTAACATTACCTACCGCTATTTCCGCCCGTTACTCACTAAGGCGAAGCTGCCGCGCATCCGGCTTTACGACCTGCGCCACAGTTGCGCGACGCTGCTATTGATAGCGGAGGAGAACCCGAAAGTGGTCAGCGAGCGGCTAGGGCATTCAACCATCGTCCTGACTCTGGATACTTACTCTCACGTCCTGCCGCACATGCAGCAATCCGCCTCCGCACGCCTTGAAAATATGCTTTACAACAAAGGCAGCGCACAAGGCAGTGATACAACAGTGATACAAACCAAAACGGGCAGCTCCTAAGCTGCCCGTAACTCTTTGATTCTATGGAGGCGGCGACCGGAATCGAACCGGTGAATAAAGGTTTTGCAGACCTCTGCCTTACCACTTGGCTACGCCGCCACGCGAAGGGTTGAAAGTGGAAAGGCGAAGGGCGAAAGTTATGAGAGGCTTTTCTCTTTCGCCCTTCGCCTTCCTGAATCTTGGAGCGGGAGACGAGATTTGAACTCGCGACTTCGACCTTGGCAAGGTCGCACTCTACCACTGAGTTACTCCCGCTTGCGGGAGAATAATTCTACAGATTCATGCCTCCTTGTCAAGTGCCCCCGCCCAGGGTCTCTCCTCAGTAATCTTCCGGCGCGTCCGCCCAGCGGCGCTTGCGGAATTTCTCGTCCGTCCAGAAACTGCGCAGGACTTCCAGGCGCGGCCTCGCGGCCTCTCCGAGTTCCACGGCCTGCGGCAGGACGACGCTGACCACGTCGTAACGGTAGGGCTCGTTCGTGAGCCCGAAGGTGCGGCGGTAGGCGCGGGCGGCGCGCGCTATCTGCCGCTGCTTGCGCAGGTCAACGTTGGCTTCCGGCGCGGCGAACCAGTCCGAGGCGCGCGTCTTGACCTCCACGAAGCAGAGCGTTTCGTCCTCGTAAGCGACCAGGTCAATCTCGGCGCGGACCAACGCGCCGCGCAGGTTGCGCCCCACGGGGAGCGTGAAGTTTGAGGCGACGAGCGCGTAGCCCAGGCGTTCGAGGTGCTCGGCCGCGAGTTGTTCGCCGCGCCGCCCGAGCGCTAAGTGCGGCGCGACCTCGGCCGGAATCTCCGCCCGCGCGTTCCCCGCACCTTCCCCTTCCGACGGCGCTCTCGCCAGCCACGTCTTCAGCCTGCGGGTATTGAATGCCGGCCAGCGCATGAGATTCTTCCTCTCCAGGTCGGAGAGACTATCTCGCCTTTCAGTCTTGACGCAAGCCCGCATGTTCCTACGCCGGGCGGGCCGGGTTCTCCTTAAACCTTGCGGGGCGATTGGGGCGCGCGTTACACTTCACGCGCGCCCCGAAAGTTCTATCAATCTCATCTCTCATTTGTTGAGGGTCGTTCGCGTCAGACTCCGGTATCTCTCTATGCAGCCCGACAGTCTCAAGCAGGCAGAAGATTCGTCAAACGAGGCGGAAGAGACGGCCGCGACTGGTGAGCGCCGCGAGGCGGCGTCCGTCGCGCTGCCGCTCGTGGCAATCGTCGGGCGGCCGAACGTGGGCAAGTCCACGCTCTTTAACCGCATCACTGGCGAGCGGCGCGCCATCACGGGCGACGAGCCGGGCATCACGCGCGACCGCATCTACGGCGAAGCCTCCTGGAACGGGCGTAGATTCGCCATCGTGGACACGGGCGGAATTGTGCCAGATGACGACGCGGTCATTCCCGCGAACATTCTCAAGCAGGCCGGGGCTGCGATTGAAGAGGCGCAGGCGCTCGTCTGGGTCGTGGACGCGCGTAAGGGCATCACGCCGCTCGATGAAGAGTTGGCGCGGCTGTTGCGCACGACGGGCAAGCGCGTGCTCGTGGCGGCGAACAAGGCGGACGCGCAGCGGCTCGAAGTGGACGCGGGCGAGTTCTACCGCTTCGGCTTCGACGAGGTCATCCCCGTCTCGGCCGAGACGGGCAACGGCGTGGGCGACCTGCTCGACATCGTGGTCGAGAATTTTCACGCGGCCGCGCCGGAAGAGGATGATGAAAGTGATGCCCAGCCTCGTGAGTTGCGGCTGGCGATTGTGGGCCGGCCGAACGTCGGAAAGTCTTCGCTCCTGAACCGGCTGCTAGGCGAGGAGCGCGTCATCGTCTCGCCGGTCGCGGGCACGACGCGCGACGCCGTGGACACCCTGCTCGAAGTCGAGGGCCAGCGCTTCCGCGTCATAGACACGGCCGGCATACGCCGCAAGGGCAAGACCGAGGAGGTGGCCGAAAAGCTCTCCGTGATGATGGCCCGCAGAAGTTTAGAGCGCGCGGACGTGGCAATCGTCGTCGTCGACGCCTCGGAAGGCGTCGCCGCGCTCGACGCCAACATCGCGGGCTACGCGCACGACGCGGGCTGCTCCATCATCCTCGCCGTCAACAAGTGGGACGCCGTGCCGGACAAGGAGACGGGAACTGTTTCGGCTTTCGAGCGCGACCTGCGCGACAAGATGAAGTTTCTTGAGTGGGCCCCGGTCGTGACGATCTCTGCGCTGACGGGGCAGCGCGTGGAGAGGATTCTGCCGCTCGCCTTGCGCGCGAACGAGGCGCGCAACCGCCGCATCCAGACCTCGCAGTTGAACGCCTTCTTCGAGCGCAACGTCTCCCAGCCGCGCGGCGGCAGCGCGCCCGCCCCCGTCAAGGGCGGCGTCTCGCGCCTCCACGTGCAGTACATGACGCAGGTGGGCGTGCGCCCGCCCCGCTTCGTCGTCTTCACGGCGGGCGGGCGGCCCGGCCTGCACTTCTCCTACGAGCGCTACTTGCAGAACCGCCTGCGCGAAGAGTTCGACTTCTTCGCCACGCCGATACGCATCGTCGAGCGGCACAAGCGGAAGAAAAGTAACCAGTAGTCTGTTGTCAGTAGTCAGTCAGAGAAAAGCTGACTGCTGACAACCGACCACTGACCACTGCTTTTATGACTGAGTTCGCGGAGCTCTTCGGACACATCAGCGACCCGGCCGTTGTGGTTGACGAAGCGGGCGGGCGTGTACACGCGTGCAACGAGGCGTTCGCGGCGCTGGCGCTGCGGCCGTGCGATTCGGTCGTCGGCGCGGAGGTCTCCTCGGTCGTGAGGTTCGAGGACGGGGGCGGGGCCGGGCGCGAGCACGAGCACGCGCACGCGACGGTGCTCGTCAACGGCGAGCACCCGCTGCGCGTCGGCGTCGAGCGCGTGGAGTGTCACTGGGAGGAGCGGCCCGCGACGCTCTACCTGTTCAAGCAGCCCGACGCCGCGGGGCAGCAGGCGGACGAGACGGACGCGGTCGTGACGAGCGACGAGATGTCTGCTCTCTTCGACTACCTGCGCGAGGCCACGGAGCAGTTGGAAGTCATCAACCGCGTCGTGGCGGCCGTCAACTCCAGCCACACGATTGAAGAGGTCTTCGGCCTGGCGAGCCGGCAGATGAGCGCGCTCATCCCGTTCGACCGCGCGTCCATCGCGCTCTGCGAGGACGAGGGCGAGACGCTGCGCGTCTTCGCGCTCTCGGGCGAGCACACCGGCTCTCTCGCGGTCGGCGCGAGCGGCCCGATGCGCGGCTCCGTCACCGAATACGCGCTCAACAATCGCGAGATGGTCGTCATCCCGGACCTCTCGGCCGAGACGCGCTTTAACGTCTACGATGACTTGCAGCGCGAGGGCTTCCGCTCGGCCCTCTGCTGCCCGCTCTTCTCGAATCGCCGCGCCATAGGCAGTCTCAATCTCACGTCCAGGACGCCCGCGGCCTACGGGCGCGAGCACCTGCTCGCGCTCGAACGTCTCGCGCCGCCGCTCGCCATCGCGATTGAAAAAGTCTTGCTGCTCGAACAGGCCGAGCGGCGCTCGCGCGAGCTGGAGGCCACGGCGCGGCGCGAGGAGTTGGCCGCGCGCATCGGGCGCAAGCTCTCAAGCTCGCTCGACCCGTCGGCCGTGCTCCAGGAGACCGTGGACGCGCTCGGCGCGGCGCTCGCGGCCGACCGCTGCCACGTCACGCTACTCGACGACGAGGAGGACTACGCGCTCGTCGGCTACGAGTACCTGGCGCGGCGCGAGGTCTCTTCGTTGCGCGGCCACCGCATCCCGCTGCGGTCGAGCGCCTACGCGCGGCGCGTGACCGCCTCGGACGCGCCCGTGGCCCACAACGACATACGCGAGATCGAGGACGACGAGCTGATCAAGCTCTACGTCAGGCTCGACGTGTGCGCCGTGCTGGCCGCGCCCGTCCTCGTGCGCGGCGCGTACCGGGGCTTGCTTGAGCTTCACATGAACTGCGACCCGCGCGAGTGGACCGAGGACGACGCGAAACTCCTGGGCGCGGTCGCCGCCCAGGTGTCCGTCGCGCTCGCGAACGCGCGCCTTTACGAGGCCAGCCGACGCCGCAGCCGCGAGCTCGAAGGGCTTTACCAAATCTCGCGCACCTTCTCGACGCTGACCGACGCGTCCGAGATTTACGGGCGGCTGACGAACGCCATCGCCGAGCTGGTCGGCGGCGAAAAATGTCTGCTCGCGACTTACGACCGCCGCCAGGGCGTCGTGCGCGCCGAAGCCCCAGGCTACAACACGCCGCCCGAGATGATCCGCGAGTACCGCTTCACGCTCAACCCCGAGGGCGCGAGCGAGTTCGTCTACCGCACGCGCGAGACGCAGTTCGGCTACCGCGTGGGCGAGCCCTTCTTCTCGAACGACCCCTCGAAGGACGAGCGCTTCAACCAGGAGTTCGTCGCGCGCTACCAGATACGCTCGGCGCTGATCGTCCCGCTCATGCTCAAGCGCGAGCTGATAGGCTTCGTCTACGTCGCCAACCGCCCCGGCGGCTTCCGCCCGCGCGACGTGCAGCTCCTGGAAATCTTCGCGGGGCAGGCGGCCGAGACCATCGCCAACGCGCGGCTGTTCGCGACCATACAGGCGCAGGCCGAGCGCGAGGCCGTCGTCAACCGTTTAGTGCTCGCGCTCCAGCAGGCGTCGGAGCCCATGCGCGGCGTCGAGATGGTGGTCGAGCGCGTCGGGCAGGTGCTCGGCCTGGACCGCTGCGTCGCCATCCTCTTCTCCGAGAGCGAGCAGTCGGCCATCTACGGCGAGTGGTGCGAAGATGGTGTCTCGCGCATCGGCGACGACCCTGAAATCCTGGAGCGCTCGCCCGTCGAGCAGTGGCTCAAGGAGCACCGCCAGCCGCTCGTCATCGCGGACATGCCCGCGCACAGGTTGACCGCGGGCGTCGAAGACATCGTCGAGAGCATAGACCTCAAGAGCCTGGCCGTCGTCCCCATCATGCACCAGGGGCGCGTCATAGGCTCTCTGAGCGGGCACCAGACGACGCGGCACAGGCGCTGGGCCGAGGACGACGTTGACCTGCTGACGGCCGTCGCCACGCAAATCGGCTCGACGCTTGAGAACGCGCGGCTCATCTCGGAGCTGCGCGAGGCCAGCCGCCTGAAGGACGAGTTTCTCGCGACGCTCTCGCACGAGTTGCGCACGCCTCTGACGGCCATCAAGGGCTGGGTTGACCTGCTGAGCGAGAACGACGCGCTCCAGTTCGACGAGGAGTTGGCCGACGGCATAGAGGTGATACGCAACTCCGCCTCGTCGCTCACGCAGTTGATCTCGGACCTGCTGGACCTCTCGCGCATACAGCGCCGCGTGCTCCGCCTCGACCGCAAGCCGTCGGACATCAATCTGGTCGTCATGGACGCTGTGCAGGTCGTGCGCCCCTCCGCGGCGGCGCGCAGGCAGGAGCTGCGTCTGGAACTCGAAGAGAATCTGCCCGCCGCCAGCGTCGACCCGCACCGCATGCAGCAGGTGGTCTGGAACCTGCTGAACAACGCCGTCAAGTTCACGCCCGAGGGCGGGCGCATCGTCGCGCGCACGCGCCTGATAGATTCCACGGGCATCATGCTCGCGGACGACGAGACGGGGCCCGTGCGCTGGGTCGTCATAGAGGTCGAGGACACGGGCGAGGGAATCCCGCCGGAGTTTCTGCCCTACGTCTGGGACCGCTTCCGCCAGGCCGACAGCTCCTCCACGCGCCGCCACGGCGGCCTCGGCATCGGCCTCGCGCTCGTCAAAGAATTGGTCGAAGCCCACGGCGGCCAGGTGACCGCGCGCAGCGAGGGCGGCGGCGCGACCTTCACCGTGCGCCTGCCTTTGACGAGCGCCGAAGCGCCGCCGGCGGCGACGTGACAGTGGGTTTTCCATTCCGCGTCTCAGCAGTTATCATTTCTCCCACGCATGAACAAGAGAGCAATCGGATACGAGGTCGTCGCGACCGACGGCGAGGCGCGCGCGGGCGTGCTGACGACGCGGCGGGGCGTGATAGAGACGCCGGTCTTCATGCCGGTCGGCACGCTCGGCACGGTCAAGGCGACGCGCTTTGAGGCGCTCGAAGACGCGGACACGGACGCGCGCCTCATCCTCGGCAACACCTATCACCTGTGGCTGCGCCCCGGCGCGGAGACCATCGCGGCGTGCGGCGGCCTGCACCGCTTCATCGGCTGGGAGCGCGCGCTGCTGACGGACTCCGGCGGCTTCCAGGTCTGGAGCCTCGGCGCGATCAGGAAGATTACCGAAGAGGGCACGGAGTTTCGCTCGCACGTCGACGGCCGCCGCTGCTTCCTCTCGCCCGAAGTCTCCATGCAGGTGCAGGCCGCGCTCGGGTCCGAGATCGTGATGGCGTTCGACGAGTGCGCGCCGGGCGACGCCGCGCACGACATCGCGCGCGAGAGCATGCTCCTGACGGCGCGCTGGGCCGCGCGCTCGCGCAGCGAGTTCGACCGCTTGCAGCAGGAGGAAGCCGACACGGGCCGCCTTAACCCCGGTGATTTGCCTGAGGGCGCGGGCCTGAGCGGGGCGCAGTCGCTCTTCGGCATCGTGCAGGGCGCGGGCCACTCGGACTTGAGGCGCGAGAGCCTCGCGCGCACCGCCGAGATAGGTTTCGACGGCTACGCCATAGGCGGCCTGAGCGTCGGGGAGGAGAAGGGCGTGATGTACCGCGTGGTCGAAGAGATCGCGCCGCTGATGCCCGAAGAGCGCCCGCGCTACCTGATGGGCGTGGGCACCCCGGAGGACTTGGTCGAGTCCGTGGCGCGCGGCATAGACATGTTCGACTGCGTGCTGCCGACGAGGAACGGGAGGACCGGGCAGGCGTTCACCTCCCGGGGGAAGCTGAACATCAAGAACGCGCAGTGGGCGCGCGACACGCGGCCACTGGACGAGGGGTGCGCGTGCCAGGTCTGCCGCCGCCACTCGCGCGCCTACCTGCGCCACCTTTTCATGGCGGGCGAGATGCTGGCGAGCATCCTCCTGACGCACCACAACCTTGCGTTCTTCCTTGACACCATGCGGCGCGTGAGGCAAGCTATTCGGTCTGGCGATTTCACGCGATTTCGGCGGGAGTTCACAGAGGGGCTCGTCTCGGGCGTGGAGTGATTGCCGCCCGAGTCTCCCGGCGCGAGCAGTCGGTCGCCCGATTTCCCCGAATTCGACAAACAACCTAACCCGAAGAGAACCATATGAGTCCTGGCTACGCTCTGATTGTCCAAGTCGGCCTGATTTTCGCCGTCTTTTATTTCCTGCTCATACGGCCGCAGCAGAAGCGGCAGCGGGCGCTGCAAGAGGCCATCAGCAACCTGAAGGCGGGCGACAAGATCGTCACCAGCGGCGGCGTCGTCGGCACGATCACGGCCGTCCGCGACAAGACGTTCCTGATCCGCAGCGGCGAGAAGTCCATCCTCGAAGTCTCGCGCGGCGCCATCGCGGAACTGGACGCCGGGGAGGAAGAAAAGAAGTCATGAGTGATGAGTACTGAGCGCCGAGTGGAAAACTCGCTCTCGCTCCGTACTCATCATTCAGTACTCAGCACTGAATATTTCCTATGAAGAAAAAGAATTTACTGCCGCGCTTCATCATCATCGCGGTCGTCACGATTGCCGGCCTCTACGTCGTCCTCGGGCCGCACCGCCGCCCGAAGTTCAGCGACTTCTCGTGGGCCGGCATCAAGCACTCGCTCTCGGAAAACATACGCCTCGGTCTCGACCTCAAGGGCGGCGCGCACCTCGTGATGCGCGTCAACGTCGAGGAGAACCTGGCGAAGCGCGCGGCCAACAACGCCACGACCGCCCTGGCCGCCGCGAAGACGGTCGGCGCTAAGGTCAACGACACGGACGCGGGCTCGGACGCCTCCGGCGGCAACTACCGCTTCTTCGTCAAGACCGAGGACGGGCAGAAGCTCAACGAGATACGCGACGAGGTCGCCAAGCGCATCAGCACGGACGAGTGGACGCCCGCCATCTCTGGCAACACCGTCACCTGGACGCTGACGAATTCGGCCGCCCGCGCCTTGAGCCAGCAGGCGACCGAGCAGGCTTACAAGACGATTGAGAGGCGCATCAACGAGTTCGGCGTCGCCGAGCCGACGCTCCAGTACCACGGCGCGCAGGGCTCGCACCAGATTCTGCTCCAGATGCCGGGCGAGAAAGACCCCGAGCGCGTCAAGCGGCAACTGACGGGCGAGTCCAAGCTGGAACTGGTGCACGTCATCAGCCCGCCCAACCCCTCGCCCATTCAGACTTACAACACGAAGGAGGAGGCCGTCGCCTCGCTCGGCGGGACGATCCCCGCCAACCGCGACGTGCTGCCCTACACGGATAAGGACGAGCCGGCGACCGCCGGGGGCGAGACGGCCGACCCGAACGCGCCGACGCTGGAGAAGTGGGTCGTCGTCGAGAAGCCCTCCATCATAGAGGGCGAGGAGTTGAGCCGCGCGGCGGCCGTGCAGGGACGCGGCGGCAACGACTTCATGATTGACTTCAACCTGAAGCCGGGGGGCGCGACGAAGTTCGGCGAGTGGACGGGCCAGAACGTCGGCCAGTACATGGGCGCGGTCCTCGACGGCAAGGTCAAGTCCATCGCCTACATCAAGCAGCAGATTTTCGACCAGGGCCAAATCTCCGGCAGCTTCACGCAGGAGTCCGCGGAGGACTTGGCGAGGACGCTCAGCACGGGCTCGCTGCCCGCGCGCATCCAGTACCAGGAGGAGCGGACGGTCGGCCCGAGCCTCGGCCAGGACTCGATCCGCTCGGGCGTGCTGGCCTCGGTAGTCGGCCTCGCGCTCGTCGTCCTCTTCATGCTCATTTACTACCGCGGGGCGGGCGTCAACGCGGTCGTCGCGCTGCTGCTGAACCTGATTCTGACGGTCGCGGCGCTCGTCATCTTCAAGGCGACGCTGACGCTGCCCGGCATCGCCGGGCTTATCTTGACCATCGGCATGGCCGTGGACTCGAACGTGCTCATCTTCGAGCGCATACGCGAGGAGCTTTTGACGGGCAAGACCGTGCTCTCGGCGGTCGAGCAGGGGTTCAACCGCGCCTTCGTCACGATCATCGACACGCACGTCACGACCGTGGTCGCGGCGCTCTTCCTCTTCGTCTTCGGCACGGGGCCGATTCGCGGCTTCGCCGTCACGCTCGTGCTCGGCCTGCTCATCAACCTGTTCTCGGCCGTCTACGTCTCGAAGACGCTCTTCATGTGGGTCCTGAACCGCAAGGGGCACCGCCCGGAGACGCTCAGCATTTAACCGCCGTGAACCGTGAGTCGTGAGTCGTAAGCAGAAAAAGTAAAACGATTCACGATTCACGGTTCACGCTTCACGGGTCTTTATTATGTTGCAACTCTTACACAAAGTTAATTTCGACTGGCTGAAGTACAGGCGCTATTTCATCGCCTTCTCGATCATCCTGATGCTCGCCGGGCTGGGGTCGGCCATCGTCCGCCAGGCCGTGCCGGGCGGCACGGACGCCTTCAACCTCGGCGTGGACTTCAAGGGCGGGACCGTGGTGACCGTCAAGTTCCTCAAGCAGCGGCCGTCGGACGACGAGTTGCGCGCGCAGTTCGCCAAGCAGGAACTGAGCGAGGCCGTCATCCAGCCGACCGACAAGCCGGAGGAGGTGCTGATTAAAGTGCCGCGCCAGGAGGCGGGCCAGGCCGCCAGCGCGGAGGAGGTCGCCGCGCAGGTCGACGCCGGGAGCGTCAAAGTCAAAAAGGCCCTCGACGCCTTCGGCGCGGAGAACGACGGCTACCAGATTCTGAGCAAGGAGGCCGTCGGCGAGGTCGCCGGCCAGCAACTGCGCATCCAGGCCATCTCGGTGACGCTGCTCGCGCTCATCGGGATGCTGCTCTACATCGCCGCCCGCTACGAGTGGACTTACGGCGCGGCCGCGGCGATTACGGTCTTCCACGACGTGCTGGTCACGCTCGGCTTCTTCTCCATCTTCCAGTGGGAGGTGAGCCTGACGGTCATCGCGGCGCTCTTGACCCTGGTCGGCTTCTCCGTCAACGACACCATCGTCACCTTCGACCGCGTCCGCGAGAACCTGAGGCTCCACCGCCGCCAGTCGCTCTACCAGATCACGAACGACGCCATCAACCAGACGCTCTCGCGCACGATCATCACGGGCGGGCTCGTCTTCCTCTCGGTGCTGGCGCTCGTGCTCTTCGGCGGCGAGGTCTTGCGCGGCTTCTCGCTCGCGCTCTTCATAGGCATCATCGTCGGCACCTACTCGACCATCGCCATCGCGAGCCCCATCATGGTCTGGTGGCAGCAGCGCATCGAGGCCGCGAAGGCCCGGCGCGAGCAGTCCGGGGCGAAAGGCCAGACGCCGGGCGGCAGCGCGGGGGGCACGGGACGCCCGCGCGCGCGCAAGGCGAAGGCCGCCGGCGGCGGCTCGGGCGTCGTCAACCAGCCGCAGGGCGCGGGACGAACCTGAAAGCAGTGGGCAGCAGGCAGCAGGCAGTGGGCAGTTAAAACTAAAAACAAGAAGGCAGCCGGGGGTGACTAACTCGGCTGCCTTTTTCTTTTGCCCTTACTGCCCGCCGCCCACTGCCAACAGCCCACTGTTTTCCGCTTGACTTTCCTGTCGGTTGCGGCATAGACTGCCCGCGTTGCTGGCCAATTAAATATTCTCGAAATCGCGCCCGCGTTTCATGTATGTGAACGGACCGGAGGCGCGGTTGTCTATGCTTGAGGTGGCTGGTAAGTTTTGTGTCAAGCCTGCGCGGCGGTCGGGGCAAACTTATACGGCGCATCAAAAGCGCCGGGCGACTGCTGCTTTCCCTCCAACACTTTTTGACTTGACTCTCACGCGGGCGGGTTCCCGAGAGCGTCGTTTGAAATTGCACTGATAAGTTTTTTGATTTTTCACACCCCTGACCCTTTGGCACCGGAAAGTGGGAGGAAAACAAAATGTTCGATCATCTGGTCGAGTCCGAACGTCACCACGACGATAGTTCGAGGAAGGGCCTCTTTTTTGCCGTCACCCTCGGCGTCTACGTCGTGATCTTCGCGGGCCTCATCGTGGCCGCGATTAAAGGCGCGGACATCTACATGGACACGCAGAACCTGGCCGACCTGAAGCTGATCACGCCCGTGGTCGTCGAGGAGGCCGCGCCTCCACAGCCGCAGCAGAAGCAGGAGCCTGCCAAGCAGCAGGTGGTCAAGGCGGAGCAGGAGGTCGCCACCGTCAGAGAGTTCGTCACGGACCGCCCGGAGGTAGTGCAGAAGGGCACGTCCGTTTCCCGCGAGGGACAGTCGCCGCCGGTCCCCGGCGCGGTCAAGGGCACGCGCGACTACATCCCGCCGAGCGGCGGCAGCCCGTTCGGCACTTCCACGGGCACCGGGACCGCCCCGGCACCTCCGCCGTCTCCGCCGTCGGACGATCCGCCGCCGCCGCCGCCGCCCAAACCGACGCCGCCGCCCAAACCGAAAGCGCCCATCTCGGGCGGCGTCTTGAACGGCAAGGCCATCAGCCTGCCGAAGCCGCCGTACCCGGCGATTGCTAAAGCCGCGCGCGCCTCCGGCACCGTCACAGTGCAGGTGACGATTGACGAGTCGGGCAAGGTGATTTCGGCGCGCGCCGTCAGCGGCCACCCGCTCTTGCAGCAGGCGGCAACACAGGCCGCCTACGGGGCGCGGTTCTCGCCGACCCAACTCTCGGGGCAGCCCGTGAAAGTGACGGGCGTCATCACCTACAACTTCGTAGCTCAATAGCACGGCGCGCCGCAGCAGCGGGCCGGCCCCGAGTAGAGGAGGCCGGCCCGCTCTTCCGCCGCTTTGCCTGATCGGCATCAATTCTAATCGAAACCTTATTGGAGGGGTTTACCGTGACTATTCTAACCAGCCTTCTCGGCACGAAAGCCTATGGCTTCTTCATGTTCTTGCAGGAAGCCGCCCCGGCAGCCAGCCCCGCGGCCAGTCCCGCCGCCGGCGGCAGCGACGGCGACAAGTTCTCGATGTACGAGATTTTCAAGAACCTGGACGCCATCGCCTACACGGTGGTCGGCATCCTGCTCCTGATGTCCGTCTACTCGATAGCGATCATGGTCGAGCGCTACCTGACCTACTCGCAGGCCAAGAAGCAGTCGCGCGAGTTCGCGCCGCGCGTCGCCCAGGCCCTCAAGAACGACCGCATCGAAGAGGCCATCAACATCAGCGACAAGCACCGCCGCTCGCACCTCGCGATGGTCGTCAACTCCGGCCTTCAGGAGTTCCGCGCCCACGAGCAGTCGAGTGAAATCTCCGGCGAAGAGATAGAGGCGAGCAAACGCGCCCTGCAACGCGCCATCGCGATTAAGACGGCTGAGTTCCGCCGCGGCCTGTCGGGCCTGGCGACCATCGGCTCGACCGCCCCGTTCGTCGGACTGTTCGGCACGGTGTACGGCATTCTCCACGCCTTCCAGAGCATGAAGAACGCCGAGTCGGCCGGCATCTCGGCGGTCGCCGGCGGTATCTCCGAGGCGCTGATTACGACCGCCCTCGGCCTGGTCGTGGCCGTGCCCGCCGTGTGGCTCTTCAACTATTTCACGGGCAAGGTTGACAGCTTCGTCGTCGAGATGGACAACTCGGCCTCGGAGTTGATCGACTACTTCCTGAAGAATCGCACGCGGCAGTTGAATCCGTAAGGAACGAGAGGCGGCGGGCGCGCATCTTAGTCGGAAGAAATTTACCCGTGGCGCGGGCGCGTCCGCCTGTGCGGAGTCGAAGGTAAGGAGATTTTGTTATGGGAATGAGTTCAGGAGGCGGCGATCATCTCAACTCTGAGATCAACGTCACGCCGATGGTGGACATCATGCTGGTGCTGCTGATCATCTTCATGCTGGTCACGCCGCAGCTTCAGCAGGGCATCACCGTAGACATCCCGAAGGAGACCTCGAACGCGGACGACGACAAGGCCATCTCGTCGCAGGACTCGCTCGTCATCTCGATCCCGACCGACGGCGAGTTCTACCTCGGCAAGGTCAAGTACAACATTGACCTCAAGAACAAGAACGACGCCGGGAGAAAGCAGCTGATGGACGATCTCAAGAAGGAGATCGACAAGAAGAAGTCGGACGAGGAGCGGATCGTCTACGTCAAGAGCGGCATCAACGTCAGCTACGGGCAGCTCGTCGGCATCATCGACGTGATCCGCGACCCGGAGGCGGGCGGCGTCACGCAGATCGGCCTGGTGGCCGACCGCCGGAAAGGCGTCAAGCCGGTCAACCCGTCTTAAGGTTTATTCGAGCGCCCGCCGGCCGGGCGGGGCGCACTACGGAAGAGGTATTAAATTATGGGAATGAGTGCAGGCGGCGGCGGCGCGAAAGCCGTCCCGTACATCAACGTCACGCCGCTGATCGACGTGTTGCTCGTGCTCCTGATCATCTTCATGGTGGTCACGCCCTTGAAGCCGAAGCGCTTCAAGACGCTGATCCCGGAGCAGCAGCAGAACACGCCGGCCGACGCCACGCCGAGCAAGCTCACGTTGCGCGTGGACATCATGAAGGACAACAAGCTCCAGTTGAACGGCGAGGAGATCGGCTCGATTGACAACACCAGCCGTTTGAGCGCGACGCTCTCCGACGTCCTGCGCAAGCGCGAGGAGCAGCGCGTCACGAAGTTCGGCACGGACATCATCGAGAAGACGGTCTTCATCAAGGCCCCCGAGTCGTTCAAGTACGGCGAGGTGGTCAGGGTGATAGACGCCGTCAAGGGCGCGGGCGCGACGCCCGTCGGGTTGCAGGTGGACGCCCTAGAGCCGTAAAAGCAATGCGGAATGATGAGTGACGAATGGTGAGTTAAAAACTCTGTCTTTCATTCATCATTCCGCATTCCTCGTTCATCATTTCTCAGTGGGAGTAATGAAACCGATGAAACTCTCTCAAGTAAGACTCGGACTCCTGGCTCTGGTCGCGCTTGTCGCCGCCACCGGCTCGGGCTGCGGTTACATCAACAGCCTCCGCGCCAAGAACGAGCTGAACAAGGTCGCGCAGAATTACAAGGAGAAGAAGTTCGCCGAGGCCGAGCGCCACGCCAAGCGGGCGATGGAACTCGACCCGTCGAACGAGAACGCGCCCGTCTTCGTCGCGCGCACCATCCACGCGCAGTACCGCAAGGGCGTGGACACGCCGGAGAACGTCGCCAAGGCCAACGAGGCCATAGAGGCTTACAAGCAGATCGCGGCGAAGGACCCGAACAACGACGAGGCGTTCACGGCCGTGACCGTGCTCCTCGGGAGCCTCGGCAAGCCCGACGAGCAGACCGCGTGGGTCCAGCAGCGCGCCGACAACGGGGCCGTCAGCCCCAACAAGCGCGCCGACGCCCTGGCCTTCCTCGCCAGCAAGGACTGGGAGTGCTCCAACCAGGTGACAGACAGCAAGGCCAACCAGCAGAACGTCGACAAGGGCGACGGCAAGGTCGTCATCCAGTACATCAAGCCGAAGGACGCCGCCGAGTACGACAAGGCCGTGCGCTGCATGACCGGCGGGCTGGAGAAGGCCGAGAAGGCCATCAGCTACGACAACGACAACGAGAAGGCGTGGAGCCAGAAGTACAACCTCCTGCTCGAAGCCAAGAAACTGGCACAGATGGAGGAGAACATGGGCAAGGCCGAGCAACTGGCGAAGCAGGCCGAGGAGGCCCTCAGGCGCACGCAGGAGCTCTACGAGCGCAAGAAGGCCGCGCAGGCCACCCCGACGCCCGCCGCCAGCTGATTACCGGACAACAACGGCCGGACGCGCGCCAGCGGAGCAGGGCCACGCGGCCCGGCGCGTCCGCCACAAACTTCCGTAGGTGATGCTCGACTTTCGGGTCGGGCATCACCTCTTTTATAATCGGTAAGCAGCAGGCAGTGGGCAGTGGGCAGTTAAGACAAACTGCTTTCACTGCCCACTGCCCACTGCCGACTGCCTGCTGCTTACTGCTTTATGATTCGCATCGAGGACATCGTCAGCAAGGTCGGCCGCAACCACCCGCAGGCCGACCTGGACATGCTGCGCCGCGCCTACTTCTTCTCGGCGCGCGAGCACAAGGGGCAGACGCGCGCCTCTGGCGAGCCCTACCTCGTTCACCCCCTCGAAGTCGCGAACATCCTGGCCGACATGCGCCTCGACGAGGTGTCCGTCTCCACGGGCCTCCTGCACGACGTGGTCGAGGACACGCTCGTCGACCTCGAAACCATCCGCAGGTACTTCGGCGACGAGGTCACGCTCCTCGTGGACGGGCTGACGAAAATCTCCCAGATCAGCAACGTCTCGCACGAGGAGCAGCAGGCCGAGAACGTGCGCAAGATGCTCCTGGCGATGGTCAACGACGTGCGCGTCGTGCTGGTCAAACTCGCCGACCGCCTGCACAACATGCGCACGCTCCAGTACCTCAAGCCCGAGAAGCGCAAGCGCATCGCGCAGGAGACGATGGACATCTACGCGCCCATCGCGCACCGCCTCGGCATGGGTAAGCTCAGAGGCGAACTCGAAGACCTGGCCTTCCAGCACCTGCACCCGGAAGACTACCGCGAGTTGACGGCGCAACTCGAAAAGCGCCGCCCGGTCAACGAGGCGTTCCTGCGCGAGATCACCGCCGACATAGAGGGGAAGATGCACGAGTCGGAAGTCCCCTACGTCCGCATCGAGGGGCGCATCAAGCGGCTCTACTCGATCTGGAAGAAGCTGCGCCGCCAGAAGATTGATTTGGACCAGGTCTACGACCTCGTGGCCGCGCGGGTGGTTACGCCGAACGAGGTGCGCCACTGCTACGCCGCGCTCGGCGTCATTCACAACACCTGGCGGCCCGTGCCCGGACGCATCAAGGACTGGATCGCGACCCCGCGCGACAACCTCTACCAGTCGCTCCACACGTCCGTCATCGGCCCGAAGGGGCAGCCCTTCGAGGTCCAGATTCGCACCGAGGAGATGCACCGCGTCGCCGAGGAGGGCGTGGCGGCGCACTGGAAGTACAAGGACGCCAAGCGCGGGGCGCGCGAGGACGACAAGGCGTTGCAGGCTCTGCGCTCTCTGGTCGAGTGGACGCAGGAGGTCAAGGACTCGCGCGACTTCCTCGACTCGCTGAAGCTGGACCTCTACCCGAAAGACGTTTACGCCTTCACGCCGATGGGCAAGGTGATACAGCTCCCGCGCGGCGCGACGCCCGTCGACTTCGCCTACGCGATCCACTCGGAGGTCGGCAACACCTGCACGGGCGCGCGCATCAACGGGCGCATGGTCCCGCTGCGGACGCAGATTCAGAACGGCGACGTGATAGAGATTCTCACCACGCCGAACCAGCACCCCTCGCGCGACTGGCTCAACTTCGTCGTCACCTCGCGCGCCAAGAACCGCGTGCGCCACTGGGTGGCCGAGCAGCAGCGCACCGAAAGTATTGAAATCGGGAGGAAGCTCTTCGAGAAGGAGGCGGCGCGCTTCCAGCTCTCGGCCAAGAAGCTCGTGGCCGACGGCGACGGCGAACTCAAGCGCGTCGCGGGCGAGTACGGCTACGGGCGCGTTGACGACCTGCTCGCGGCCATCGGCTACGGCAAGCTCGTCCCGCGCAACGTCATCGCCAAGTACCTCGGCCCCGAGAAATTCGCGGAGCTGGACACGCAGAAGGAGTCGAAGCTCAGGAGCGGGATGCGCGCCGTGCGCCGCCTCATACGGCTCGGCGACGACGCCATCGTCGTCCGCGGCGTGGACGACCTGATGGTGACGCGCGCGCGGTGCTGCAACCCCCTCCGCGGCGAGGAGATCGTCGGCTACGTCACGCGCGGCAAGGGCGTGGCCGTGCACCGGCGCAGTTGCGTGAACGTCAAGCAGTTGATGGTCAACCCCGAGCGCATCGTCGAGGTCGAGTGGGCCGGCAAGTCCGACAAGGAGGCATACGCCGTCAAGCTCCTGGCGATCACGGAGAACCGCACGGGCATGATCGCGGGCATCACGGGGGCCATCTCCGACATGAAGACGGGCATCCGCGACGCGCGCGCCACGGTCGCCCCCGACGAGCGCGGCCGCATCGAAGTCACCGTCGAAGTCTTCGACGTGAAGCACCTGGACAAGGTCATCAGCTCGATCAAGAGCGTCCCCGGCGTCCTCGACGTCGAGCGCATGCAGGGCGCGGCCTGAGCGGCCGCCGGCACGAATCACCCAACACAAACTGGGCCAGCCCGGCCCGCCTCCCGGCGCAAAGTAGTTGTTGACCCGCCGCGGCGATTAGTCTATCTTCTGGTCCAACAGGCCAGGGCTTTCCGTGCCGGGCGGGCGCACCTTCTTTGGCCCTCCCGCGCGCAATTCTTTAGCCGCCGGTTCCGCGGGCCGCGGATTTCCCTGACAGCGCGCCCTCGCTTTTAACCCCTTCTGCAAAGGAGCACCTGCCCATGACCCTTAGACGGCTCTCGTTAACCCTCCTCGTCGCGCTGACCCTCGCGTCGTTCGGCCACGCCCGCGCGCAGTCGCCTTCGAGCGAAGCGCCTGCAGCCGGCAGTGAGGCTCTGGCGGTCGACAAAGCCCCGGAGCCGCAGGCCCCCATCGCCCCCATCAAGGGAGAAGGGACCGCCGGCAGAATCCCCAAATTTACGGACACCTACACCATCAAGAACTCCGTCATCACCGAGAACGTGAAAGGACTCCTGGGCGTAAACAACACGAACCCGACGGCGCAGGTACACATCTACGGCGTGCCGCCGGCGGCCGTCGGCGGCAACGGCACGACCGCGCCGAACCTGATACACACGGCCGGGGGCAAGGGCGGTGCGACGAACGGCACCCAGGGCTGGAGGGGCGGGCGCGGGGCGAGCATCGTGCTCACGGCCGGGGCGGGCGGCAACGCGCCTGCGGGCAGCACGACCGGCGACGGCGGGTCCGTCATCCTGACGCCGGGCGCGGCCGGGGGAGGCGGGGGCACGCCGGGCAAGGTGGGCAACGTGGTGGTCGCGCCCAGCGTGGGCCAGGTCGGCGTCGGCACCGGCTCAAACCCGCCCGTCTTCTTCGCCAAGATGCACGTCTTCGGCGGCGGCTTCAACACGGCCCTCTTCGTCGAGAGCAAGGACAACACGGCCGTCTACGGACGCAGCACCAACGCCGCCGGCGTCTTCGGCTACAGCGAGAACAGCGCCGCCATCTCCGGCACGGCCGGGACCTCTGCGGCGTACGCGGGCAGGTTCAACGGGCGGGTGAGAATCGCCGGCTCGCTCACCGTCACGCAGAACATTTGCGCCGCCAACTTCCCCTGCAACTCGGACGTGCGCCTCAAGCTGGGAATCAGTAGCCTCAATTACGGCCTGCGCCACCTGCTGCAACTTCGCCCGGTCACCTGGAAGTGGAAGGAGGAGCCGGCGGGGCCGCTCCAACTCGGCCTGGTCGCGCAGGAGGTCGAGCCCGTCATGCCCGCGCTCGTCATGCGCGGGGCTGACGCGTCGCAGCCGCTCGGCCTCAACTACATGGGGCTCCTGCCCGTGATCGTCAAGGCGGTCCAGGAGCAGCAGGCGGAGATCGAGAGCCGCGACGCGCGCATCGCCGCGCTGCAATCGCAGGTCGAGCAGTTGGAGCGCGAGAAGAAGTCCAAGGTCGAAGCGCTGCGCGCGGAGAACGAGGCCGTCAAGGCGCGGCTCGACGCCCTTGAGCGTGCAGTCATGAAAGCCGCGGCCGGCGAGCAGCATTAGCGCGGAGGCGTGCGCAAAGGGAAGCGCAGGGGGGCTTTGAGCCTGATTCAACTCCCTGCGCTTCCCGCGCTCACGCGCTCTCCGGCTGCGGCAGTGAGGCCGAGAGGCTGAGCGCATGCGGGAGCGGCTTGACGCCGCGACTATTTAGCCTCGTAGAGCAGCCTGCCGTTGCGTCTGCCGCCGAGCAGCGCGCCCACGCCGGCACCGATGGCCCCTCCGTAAAAAAGCCCTGCCATGCTTGGGGTCCCGTCGTCCGTGGGCGTCACCGGCCTGTCTATAGGGTTTATAAACCTGGAATCTATATACGCCCCTACCAGCGCACCCACCACCATGCCGATTTTCGCCGTCGTCTTCCGCTTCCACCCGCCTTTATGTTGGTAGACGCTCTGGATGTCGCGCTGCTCAAGGCTGCGCGTGAAGCCGTGGCTCGTGATGGTGAGCTTTGTGCCGACCGCGCTGACGAATCTGGCTTCGACCGGGTCGCCGATGTTGGGCTTGAATTCGACCACTATCTTCTTGCCGGGCTTGAGGTCCTTCAAGCCTTGCCAGTCCTGCGTGTCGGCGTCGGCCGCGGGTTGCGCGGCGTCGCCCGTCTGCGCCAGGGCGGCGGACGGTGCCGCGGGCAACAGGGCCAAAATAAGTAGCAGCGCCAGGAGTCTGCTTTTCATGTGGCTCTCCTCGTGAGTGGTTTTCAGCAGAGCTCTATCAGGCGACCTTGTAGGCCATTCCGACGCGGTGTGAAAGCCGCGTTATGGCACTTTTCGAAGCGCCACACCCGTGCGTGCGAAGTGCCGGGGCCGAGACGCGGTACGCACGCCTTTTGCCTTACCCTCCGGCCTTCTGTTAAAATGCGCAGTTTGTTTCGGAACGTCTAAAAGAGGGTGTTCGTACAGTGAGGGAGATCATCAAGACTGAAAGTGCGCCGGCGGCCATCGGGCCGTATTCGCAGGCGGTGCGCGCCGGCGGGTTCGTCTTCGCCTCGGGGCAGATTCCGTTCGACCCGAAAACGGGCCAATTCGTGGAGGGCGGCGTCAGCGAGCAGACCGAGCAGGTGATGCGCAACCTCAGCGCCGTCCTTGAGGCGGCCGGGACGGGGCTCGACCGTGTGGTCAAGACGACCGTCTTCCTCGCGGACATGGACGATTTCGCGGCGATGAACGAGGTTTACGGGCGCTACTTCGCGGAGAACCCGCCGGCCCGCGCGACCGTGCAGGCGGCGCGGCTGCCCCGCGACGCGCGCGTCGAGATAGAAGTCATCGCCCTGGCGGGAAAAGAATAGCTACCGGGCAAACTGCGCGGACTCGTTTGTCATCGCAGCCTTGTACGGTAGCTATCAATTTGAAAAGACGTGCCGGGCCGGGCTTCAGGCCGCTTTCGCGACTTTGCCGGCCTTGATGCAACTGGTGCAAACCTTCTTGCGCTCGACGCCGCCCTGCGGCCTTTGGACGCGGATGGATTGCAGGTTGGGGTCGAAGCGGCGGCGCGTGCGGTTGTTAGCGTGCGAGACGTTGTTGCCGAACTGCGGCCCCTTGCCGCAGACTTCGCATCGTTTAGCCATGATGATTTAGTACCTCCGGTAATAGAAAGACGGATGAGTTCAACCTCTCAGTCGGGCACATGCGAATCCGCTTGAGAGATGCGAAACGAAAATTTATAGCAAACGGCTTTTGTAAACGTCAAGCAGGTGAGGGGGCCGCGGCCCGTACCCGGCCACGGCAGTCATCGTTAATTTCGAAGGAGCAGAAAGTGTCCAGAGTAATCAAAACAGCAGTTCTCGCGGCAGTCGCGGCCCTCGCCGCGCTCTCTTTCAGTGCCTGCGGGGCGACCGGCAGCAGCGGCGGCGGCGCGGCTACAGAGAATGTGGCCGCGACGGTCAACGGCAAAGAGATCAGGATGAGCGAAGTCGACACGACGCTCAACCAGCAGGCCCGCGGCCAGCAGTCGCAGCTCTCCCCGCTTGAGCTGGCGGCGGCGCGCTTGCAGGTGCTCGACGAGCTGATCAAACAGGAGGTCCTCTTCCAGCGCGCCGAGAAGGAAGGTCTCCTGCCGAAAGATGAAGAGATCACGCAGGCCATCGAGGAGCAGAAGCAGCGGAACGGATTGACCCTGGAGCAGTACCAAAAGATGCTCAAGGACAACAACCAGACCGAGCAGCAACTGCGCGACATCGCGCGCAAGCAGATCGCCGTCAAGCGGCTCCTCGACAGGGTCGGCAGCAAGGTGACCACCCCGAGCGAGAAGGAGGTCGAGGATTTTTACAACAACAACAAGCAGCGCTACGTCAACGCGCGCGGCGTCGGCCTGGCGGCCATCGTGGTCGACCCGAACGACAACGGCGCGACCGACGACGCGAAGGGCGAGGCCGAGGCCAAGCAGAAGATAGACATCATCTATCAGCGGCTCAAGAGCGGCGCGGATTTCGCGACGGTCGCGCGCGAGCGGAGCGAAGATCAGACGAACCTGCGCGGCGGCGACCTGGGCTTCTTCACCGAAGAGCGGCTCAAGCAGATGGGGCTCCCGCAGGACCTGGTCTCACAGTTCTTCGGCCCGATGCAGACCGGCGACGTGACTTCGCCGCTGCGGCTGAACAGCGGGCAGTGGTTCATCTTCAAGTTGACGGACAAGCGCTTGCAGACCGAGAACCTGACGCTCGACAACCCGGACGTGCGCAAGGACATCACCGACGGCCTGGTCAACCAGCGCAAGCAAATCCTGAACGCGGCGCTGCTGGAAGTGGCCTTGAACGAAGCGAAGATCGAAAACAAACTCGCCTCCGACATCGTCTCCAGCCCCGACAGGATGAGCGGCCTGCGCCCGGCCGCCCCTTCGCCGGGCGCGTCCCCGGCCGCGAGCCCCGCCGCCGCGGCTTCACCGCAGGCGACCGCCAGCCCCGCGGCCAGCCCGGCGGCCACTGCTTCGCCGGCAAAATAATTACAAGTGACGGGTGACGAGTGACGAGATAAAAACTCCTCGCCCGTCACCCGTCACCTGTCACTCGCCACTGTCTTCATGCTGTTCCGGCTCTCAGACGTACACAAGTCTTACGGCTCGCAGGAGGTCTTGCGGGGCGCGTCCGTGCAGGTCAATCCGGGCGAGCACGTCGGGCTGGTCGGGCGCAACGGGGCGGGGAAGACCACCGTCTTCCGGCTCATCAGCAACGAAGAGACGCCCGACCGCGGCGACGTGGTCCGCGCTCGCGGCCTGCGCCTGGGCCTGCTCGCGCAGCACGTACACTTCGAGCCGGGCTCGACCGTGCACGAGTCCGCGCTCGCGGCCTTCGGCCACCTGCAACAGATCGAGCACGAGATGCACGAGCTCGAACACCGCATGGCCGAAGCGCCAGAAGACTTGGAGGCGGTGCTCGAACGTTACAGCGAGCTGCAACAGCAGTTCGAGCGCGAGGGCGGTTTTGAGTACGCCGCGCGCGCCGAAGCGATCTTGCAGGGCCTCGGCTTCGACCGCGACGCCTGGGCGATGGAGACCGAGAAACTCTCCGGCGGGCAGCAGAACCGCCTGGGCCTCGCGCGCCTCCTCTTGGCGGAGCCGGACGTTCTGCTGCTGGACGAGCCGACCAACCACTTGGACGTCAACTCGGTCGAGTGGCTCGAAGAGTTTCTGAGCACGTACAACTCTGCCTACGTCATCATCAGCCACGACCGCTACTTCCTGGACCGCACGGCCGCGCGCATCGTGGAGCTTGAGAACGGGCGCGCGGCGAGCTACACGGGCAACTACTCCGCGTACCTCGTCGAGCGCGAGGTCCGCCGCGAGGCGCAGCAGCGCGCCTACGAGAACCAGCAGCACCTGATCAGCAAGACGGAAGAGTTCATACGCCGCAACCTCGCGGGCCAGAAGACCAAGCAGGCCAAGTCGCGCCGCAAGATGCTCGAAAAGCTTGAGCGCGTGGATGCCGTGCGGCCGGACCAGTCTTCGGGCGACTTCCGCTTGCAGCAGGTCGAGCGCGCCGGCACGCAAGTCCTGACGGTCGCGGACGCCGCGGTCGGCTACCCGGGCAAAGTGCTCGCGCGCGACATCACGTTCACGCTCCGGCGCGGCGAGTGCCTCGGCGTCATCGGGCCGAACGGCTCCGGCAAGACCACCTTCGTCAAGACCGTGCTCGGCAAGTTGCAGCCGCTCGCGGGCGAAATCCGCTGGGGCACGAAAGTTCAGGTCGGCTACTACGCGCAGCAGTTGGACGATTTGGACGACCGCAACGAGATCATCATGGAGTTGCGCCGCGTCGCGCCCTCGACGGCGACGGCCGGCGAGCTGCGCTCCTTCCTCGCCAAGTTCCTCTTCACAGGCGACGACGTTTACAAGCACGTCCGCGACCTCTCGGGCGGCGAGAAGGGCCGCCTCGCCCTCGCCAAGCTGATCTACTCGCGCGTCAACGTGCTCGTCCTGGACGAGCCTACGAACCACCTCGACATCCCCTCGCGCGAGGCGCTCGAAGAAGCGCTCGACGCCTACCAGGGCACCATCATCACCATCAGCCACGATCGCTACTTCCTGGACCGCGTCGCCACGCAGATTCTCGCGCTCGACGGCGCGGGCGGCGCGGAGCACTACGACGGCGATTACACGGAGTACCACGACTGGCACGCGGCGAAGAAACGCGCGCCCGTTCAGGAGGCGCCCGCGCCCGCGAAGGCCAAAGAGCCCGTTACGCGTCAGCAGCAGCAGAAGACGAAAGCGGCCCAGAGCAAGGGCAAGAAGAAACAGCCCGCCCGTGATTCGCAGTCAATCGAGACGGAGATCAGTGACGCGGAAAAGCGCCTGACTGAGATTTCCGAACAACTGGGCCGACCGGAAGTCGCGCGCGATCCCTCACGCCTCAAGGCTCTCAACGAAGAGTACAAGAGCGCGGACGAGCGGCTTCGCAAGCTCTACGAGGAGTGGGAGCAGGTGTCCGCGGAGACGGCGAGTGCCTGAAAGATCGGGGCGAAATACTCGCGCTGGCGGCTTGACGTTGGAGGCCGCCTCATTTATATTGCGCAACGCTCACAGGGTCTGTACTGAGTTTATCTCCGCCTCAGCCTCGCGTCAGCAACTTCCAAGGTAAATCGTCTTAGATTTCTTGTCCCGGTACGTGGGAGGCAATAGTCTTCTGCGCCGTTCGGCATCATTCTCCTCACGCGGAGAATAACTCACAACCCTTCTGCACAACGGAGCCACCAAATGCGAAAAAATATAACCGCGCTACTCGTTATCGCTGCGATCCTCGTTACCGCCAATTTTCAGGTAGGCATGTCGCGGAATCAGCAACAACATACTTCCACAGTTACAGACAGCGCCTCAAGACCTGTCCTGGCAGAGGACACGCCCGTCAGGCTCCGCCTCGCTCAGACAATCTCATCGGGCACGTCGAAGGTAAATGACAAGGTTGATTTCGAGGTGGTCGAGGACGTTAAAGTCGGTGATCTAGTTGTTATCCCTCAAGGCGGAACCGCCATCGCCACCGTGACAGAAGCCAAGCCCAAAAAGAGCTTCGGGCGTTCGGGAAAACTTAACGTTAATATTGATTACGTCCGCTTGACTAATGGAGATAAAGCCCCCCTGCGAGCAGTGAAGGGTGGGAGCGGCGGAAGTCGGACGGGAGTTATGACAGGTGCCGTCGTCGCAACGGCGATAGTCTTTTTCCCTGCAGCCCCTCTCTTCTTCTTCATTAAGGGCAAAAACATCGTCATTCCGAAGGGCACAGAAATCACGGGCTATATAGCGGCCGACACCCCTATCAACTCCGCACCTTCAAATGTCCAAATGGCGACATCAACTAACTCGACTCCGCAGCCCGATTCCCTCAATACAGATTTGTCGGCGGTTGCTTTGAAGTCATCACCGGACGGCGCTGAGATTACAGTAGACGGCAAGTTTATGGGGACGACGCCCTCCACTTTAAATTTGCCGGCAGGGGAACACACCGTAAAAATTGAGAAAAGCGGCCACAAGGAATGGGCTCGAACCGTAACGTTAAGTGCGGGGGGTAACATAACGGTCGACGCGACACTTGAAAAGAAGTAGCGGTAATTGAAATGAGATGGCGTGCTTGACAGGCTTGCTCCCGCTTTGTTAATTTACGGCTTCGCTTTTTCAGCCACCTGGAAGCGAGTTTTGTCACCACGTAGGCGCGTAGCTCAGGGGTAGAGCACTACCTTGACACGCGCCTTTTCTACATTAATTCCTCATAAATTCACATCTTTTCATTCTTCGCTACTAACTTTTTTTCTGCTTTCTATGCTCAATGTGGAAACGAGTGTGGAAACGCCGGAGGTAAAGATATGGCGAAAGAACGAACTGGCTACACTTATCAAGATAACAATGGACGTTGGTACGCAAGAATAACTTTTACCAATGAACAGGGAATCCGGCATGACATTAAACGTAGTGCTAAAGATGAGAAAGCAGCAAGCAAGGCTCTTAAATCTTTAGTTCGTGAATTAGAAGATAATGGTGAACGCTCACTTGAAAATGCGAATATGGATTTCGCAGAGTTAGCCGAGCATTACATTCAAAATTATCTTCACGAAGCTGTGTATGTCGGAGAGATGAAAATTTCTGGCGTAAGAGGGCGCGAAGAGGCTCTATATCAAGTAAAACCACTCCAAGAGTTTTTCGGAAAAAGAAAAATTCGCTCAATCACTTATGGTGACATTCGCACCTATAGACATAAGCGGTTGCAAACTCCAACACAAATTGATCTAAAACGTTATAAGCGAGAATTACAAACTAATCCGAAAGCAGAACTCCGCTCAACGCGCACAATTTCAGCCGTCAACAAAGAACTCGGAAAGCTAAAACGAATGTTCAATATTGCCGTTCGTGAGCAATGGCTACAACGCAACCCATTTAATAATGGTGAAAGTCTTATTAGCGTTGAAACTCATCGTTTACGAATTTTAAGCCGCGATGAAGAGAAACGTCTTTTTGCTGCTTTTGATGCCGAACCAAAACGAAGCCACTTAAAGGGAATAACTTTATTGGCCCTCGATTGTGCATTAAGACGAGGGGAAATTTTCACGCTGAAATGGTCTGATATTGATCTTGACCAAAAAATCGTAACCGTGCGCGCATTTAATTCCAAGACCGCACGCTCACGCACGGTAGCTATGACAATTCGAGTTTACCAAGAGTTAGAAAGACTCTGGCAAATATCTTCCAAGAATCCCGCCGAGTTAGTTTTTGGAAAGCTGACTACTATTAAGAAGGGATTTGGGAAAGCATTGGCGGCGGCAAAAATTGATGATTTCCATTTTCATGATTGCAGAGCAACCTGCATCACGAGGATGATTCAAGCTGGATTGCCACCAGCAGAAGTTATGAGGATTAGTGGGCATTCTACGTTAAGTGCATTTTATATTTATGTGAGAAGCAATATGGAATCTGTCTACCGTGCTGCTTCTGTTTTAGATTCTTTCAATGCTGAACAGGCAGCACAGGGAACAAAACAGGAAGAGTCAGAAATGATTAACTAGCTTCATTCTTAGTTAGTGAATTCTGATAAACTTCGGCTCGCTTTTGTCTCGAACATTAGCGAGCCTTTTTATTTTTAGGGAATGACTTTTTCAGGGAGGCCAATTGACTAATAAATCAATTAATTTTAAGTCCACATATAAGGCATCAGAAGTAGCAGAATATCTAGGATTGAAACACACGGGCAAGGATTCATTTATTTCGCTTTGTGAAAAAGGATGCGATGCAGAAGAACTAGGTAATTACTTCAAACTTCTTACTTCACGATCAGAAATTGTTATTACAAGAAGATATATTGGAAAAAGAAAACGGTTCGCTACATCGCGCGAACATGCAGAACGTATGAGCGAGCCGCAACGCACTATTGATTTTCGGTCAATGGATTCAATAGAGGCGGCATTAGGAGAATTCCAAAAACGTGATCTGGAAAGATTGCAGAAGAAACTGAAAAAAATTGCTGTAGATATTCAAAAACTTAACAATACCAACTTAGTTCGCCGTATAGATAAGCATAAGTATCATCCTGAAGTTTCTAATCTTCCGCCATTACTCAATTACTACGCTGATAAATTTATAAAGCTCATGTTAAGAGAAACTGAAGGGATCGGAGCGAAACAAAAACCAGACCATACAAGGTTTATGAAAGGACTCTACAAATATGTGCGTGATAATACGAAGGAATGGCATGATGCTCTTATAGCAGATGTCTTAAACGAAATCGGGCCAGACAGTAAGGACACTGAACAGAGCCTAAAGGAGTGGCGCAACCGGCATGGGATTATAGAGAAGAAGGTAACGCGAAAAAACCAGAATTTGTAATTTCGCGTTGCTGTGCGTAGCGGAACAATCAGGCATGATAGGGATCGAAGAGAAACAACTCTTCGATCTTTTCTTTTAAGGAGCGGATATGACAGCACAAACAAGCTCGACTGAGCTTCTTACTGTGAAGCAACTGCCCTTTCCACGCACAACGGTGTGGCGATTAATGAAGAGTGGCAAGCTGGCCTGTTTTCGGATAGGCAGAAGGCTCTACTTCAGCCCTGAACATATAGCCGCGTTGCTGAAAAGCTGCGAAAAGCCAAGTAATACTGGCATTCGGAAGGAAGGTGAAAGATGACAATAGAATTAAAGCCGCTAGTAGCTGGAACTACCAACGGCTCTAACAACCATAGTGAACCTCAAGCTGGACAGGCCAATTATAGCATTAATGAAGCTATACCACAGAATTTTTCTGAAGCAATTTCAATAATTGCTAAAAATTGGCCCAGTTCACCCAATGATATTAAAGCTACAACGGCTTTAGCATCAGTGTTATTCAAATTAGGATGGAAAGAAACCGAAGTAAAGCCATTAATAGAAAAAATCTCAAAAGCTGCTGGAATGAACTTAAAAAGAGCAAGTCAGGGAATGAGTTATGCTTTTAGTCGGCTACAAAATAATGAGCCTGTATTCGGGTGGAAAAAGCTGACTTCATTACTAGGCGAGGAAACAATAGATGCCCTAAAGAATGCTTTAGGCTTCAAGACAAAGGAGAATGAACAACAAACAAATAAACTTGAAATACTAGATACGCCACCAATAACGCTACGCAAACCAATTTCATTAATAGAAGAAAGAGGATACGTCGCAACCTGGCTTGACGTTAAATTAACTCTTTCTGAAACGACTGATGAAGATGGGAAAATCATTAAACATGATCCGCCACTAATTAAGACTGAAAAGCGGCTGATGATAATGCGCGATGATGGGATGTTATTTAACAGCGAAAAGAACCCACTTAATAATCTTGGATTTGAGATTTCATTGACTGAAATTCCGCCCGTAGAAAAGCTGTGGTCTGCTAAAGGAGTTAAATGTTATCAAGCAGGAGAAAGAATTGATCCGAAAGTTTTATTCGACAGAATTCGCACGACTATAGACAGATTTATAGCCTTTGATCGAAGCCTAGCAGATCAAAGATCAATGTGTGAATTCATAGCCTGCTATATTTTAGCAACGTGGTTTCTAAGTGCTTTCAATGTTATTGGTTTCTTATGGCCCAATGGGGAAAGGGGAAGTGGAAAGACCCAATTATTAACCCTGATAAGCCAGTTAAGTTATTTAGGACAATTGTTGCTTGCTGGTGGGAGTTATGCGTCTCTTAGAGATTTAGCAGATTATGGAGCAACTATTTGTTTCGATGATGCAGAAAATCTTGAGAGCCGCAAATTTGACTCCGATAAGAGGACTCTTCTCTTAGCAGGAAATAGAAGGGGAAGCCATGTGACTGTTAAAGAATCAGTTGGAAACAATAAATGGCGAAACCGTTATGTAAATACATATTGTGCGAGAGCATTCTCAGCAATTGCATTGCCGGATTCAGTTTTAGCAAGTCGGACAATTATTGTTCCTCTTATTAGAACTACTGATAAAACTAAAGCGAATAACGATCCTCAAGATTTTAAATTATGGCCGCATGATTATAGAAAACTTGTAGATGATTTATGGGCTTTAGCTTTGGCAAATCTGAGAGAGTTGTCCAGTTACGAAACCAAAGTTAATAATTCATCTTCTCTGAAAGGTCGAGCTTTAGAACCCTGGAAAGCAATATTAGCAATTGCTCTTTGGCTCGAAGATCGAGGAATTAAAGGATTGTGGGAGAGGATGAATGAACTCTCTTTCAGTTATCAACGTGAAAGGCAGGATTTTGAAAGTGAAGATATTACATCATTAATTATCCGAAGCCTCTGTAGATGTCTCGGCTGTGAGGTTGTGAGCTTATGTGAGGTTAGTGATGTTGATCTTGACACCTCAAAGGTATTCGTTACTACCGCCAAAATCGAAACTGAAGCATTGAAGCTCATTGAAGAGCTTGACCTCGACATAGATGAAAATGAGGTCGCATCCCGAAAGATAGGAAAGAAGCTGGCCCAGTTACGCTTTCAAAAACATCGTGAAGGGGGAACAGGAAAGTATGGCTGGTATGCCAGTCAGAAGGAGTTAGCTTATTGGGTAAAGGCTCTCGGTATAACCTCTATAGAGGATGAATAGCCTAGCCTTGATTCCCTATCAAACTAAACCTCACAGACCTCACAAACCTCACAACTTCACATGGGTAAAATTGATAGTATCTTTTGCTAAGAATCGTAATTTGCGATTCTGAAAGTTAGAACTCGCTTAAACTTCCGCCCAGTTATAAGCATCCTTCCATCGTCATACAGCCCAAACGCGCCATTTTGAATGCCTTGATGAAGGCTAGAGGTGAGCGGAATTAATTTTGCTTCTTGGCTTATTGGGCAGTTGTAGAAGTGAGAAATAGAAATTACTTTCTGTAACAGAAGATTGAGAGTTATCTATATATACTGTCGAATAAGAAATTAGCTAAATAAGATGGCTTTAGCCTTTTCAGGAGTTTATATTCTTTCAAGGCTGCGCTTTTATTATCAGCATGAATATATAGTCTGCCGAGAGTATAGTGGCCGTAACTGCTATTAGGATTCTCCCGAACTAATTGACTTAGAATTTCTTCTCCTCTGGCTAGTTCATTTGTTTCAATAAAGATGTCTAGTAAACGCTGGTAGACCTCTAACTCAATACTCTCTTTTAATACTTCATCTTTTGAAGGATGGGAGATACTATTCTTATAAGCCCCAATAGCATTGTTGTAATCGCCTAATAGTTGGTAGGTTTGCCCTAACTTTGAATATGTATAAGCATCCGGCTTAATCCTTACAGATTGAAGAAAAGCATTAATAGCGTTCCTTAGCTCGCTGCTATAAACTAACCTAATTGATTTTGCATCTGACAGCTTGGCGCTTTGTACTTTATCTAAATACATCCTCCCTAATTTAAAATAGGCTCTGTCGTTCGCCGCGTTTGAATTGATCGCTATTTTATAAGCCTCGATAGCTTCGTCATTGCGCTTTAACTCTTCATAACTCTCGCCCAGCTTAAAATGTGCTTGGGCATTATCGGGGTTGAGGCGAACTATTTGTTTATATATTTCAAGGGCTGCTGTAGCATATTGATTCTGAATTTTAGAACCTTCCTTTGAAGTCAATGTTAGCCAATCATAATAATTCCCTAAACTAAAGTAGGCTTCCTCGTGATCAGGTCGTAAACGAATAGCTTGTTTGAATGCTGCTATTGCTTCATCAACTCTGCGCAAGCGTGCGTAGGCATTCCCTAAATTTATATAGGCTTCACTCGAAGTAGGTTGTTTTTGGACTTTCTCTAAGGCTTCTTTTAATTTCTTTCCTGCTGAAATGTTAGAAGAAGGCTTTTCACGAACACTCTGAGCCTGAGTGTTTGAAAGAGAGTCTAAAGAAAGAAGTATGATTAACAACGCTACATGTAAAGCCGTTTTCTTCATATGACATACCTCTAAACGATTCTGAAAAAGCCAGAATCTTTCGTGACGCTTATCTTATGTCTTTGATATTCTGTAACTTCATTTCTTTGAAAAATTCTTGCTCAAACAATGCCTAAAGCAACTGCACTAAAAGAGTAAGAATGAGAGTCGTTGAGAAGCACAAATTCAAAGTGCTTCTGGCGATTCTAAAATTCAATGGAATAATAAAGTCAAATGACTTTAAGAGCAATATAGAAATAATTGCTGTTCGACTGTCAGGAGGAAACTTCTGATGGGAACAGCGAGGAGGCCGAAACCTAAAAAGTTAGCTAAGAAGTTGAAACAGATTCGTCTTGCTCTAAATTTATCTCAGAATGAATTGATAAAAAGGTTGGGTTTTGAGAGAGAACTTGTACAAGGGACAATTTCAACTTATGAATTGGGTAAGAGAGAGCCTTCTTTACCTCTCTTACTAAGATATGCTCAGATAGCGGGAATATGCGTGGATGTTCTAATTGATGATAAGTTAGATTTGCCAGCAAGGTTGCCGAGTAGAGCTAAACATTAGTTCAGACATTTCAGTGATTCACAAATCCATTGGCATTCTAAGAATTTTTTACAAAGGTTTGTTGCTCAATTCTAGAGCATACTGTCATTATTCGCTCATCAAGTATTAACTTATAACTAATCATGTCCACAAAAAATCTTTCTATTATGTACCGGCCAGTAAGATTAGGTTTTTTGGTCAGAGAAGGGAATGTGGATGATCTCGTAACTGCTGCTGGAATTAGCACATTGTTATATGGAGGCATATATAATCCTATCATCCCCATTTCAGCTAATACGGATTTCGCAGAGAGTTTACTTAATATTTTCAATGTAGATGTAATTTACCCTGTTGCTAAGGATGAACAAATAACTCAATTCACAGACAAATATCCTCTTTTACGTACTCCACATTTTGTTTCAACTGAAATTTTTTACGAAGATCATATAACTAAGAAAAATGCGATTATGTATTTAGATTCTCTCAATGTAGTCAACTATTATTGGGAGGAAGAATTCAAGCATAAAGCTCGCCGCTTACCGGCAGACTATAACCGACACGTAATTATCAAGTGGTCAGAAAATCATCCCTTCAAAAATTTATTTTCTCTTGCCTTTGGCTACTATCCGAGCAATTTAAATCTTAAAGATGATTTTGAATCAAATTTCTTGGAGGGGTTGCATGGGAATGTAGTAGAGATAGGGGATGATATGGTTTTTCAATTAGGGGCTAGTGCTCCAAAATCTATTACGCCTATCTTATTAACTTCTTCGGAACTGAAATATTACGATGAAAGGTTATATGGTAATGGGATTTTTGTTGGGGATGAGAATGATTTCACCGATTTATGTCTTTTCTGGAATGTAAGAGCTACCGGAACGATTGTAGAATTTTTGCCACGTAATCACCTGCAAAAGTTCAAAGGCTCATTAAGAAAATATTTGAAGGGGCTGAATGAGTCGCAACCCCCGACTTCAGATAACAAAGATCGAATAACAGCTTACTGCCAGTCAGCAAAATATGATGAAGTTAAAAAATTAATCCCCAAAATCCCTAGTGATACTCCTATTGGAGTATTCCCATCTGATCATGAAGTTACTTGGAATGGTTTTAATTTGAGACCTTCAAATTTTTATTTCAATGATGCTCAAACATTGGCCTCTATAGACAAGACAAATGACGGTTATAAAATATCCTTTAGCTTACCCGAAATACCGAAAGTAAATCGTCAAAACCCTAGAATTGAACATCAAAGTTTTATCACTTCTATTGGAGTCTCAACTTCTTTAGGTAGTACAGGGGAGGAAGATGCCTATCCTGAGCATACTTTAAAACCGCCTTTTATTAGAGAGTTGAATGGGTTCTACGGTCGTAGCATTATTGGTAATCCATTTAAATTTAGGGTGGAGGAATACGGAATCCGAATTATCACTGAATGTAGCGAGTATTCATTATCTTTATCCCCTGTTTCGTACGAGTCCATAATTAGTCAAATCTTTAATCTAGCCGGTCTAAAGGTAGAGATAAGTCAGCCAGGGATTTTAACTAAACATATACTTCAAAAGCTGAATGGTGTAGAAGGAGGGAGACTCTTAAAGATAGCAGGTGTTAGGCGGTTATTTGATTCTTTAAAAAGAGATGATTTTATAACTCAAAGTGCGGCATCGCAGATCATTTTTCGTAAATGCTCTTTCCTGGAAACGGAACTCAAAGCAATCTTTAAGAATGATTATGATGATTTAATCTCTCAATATTTCGTATTCAAGTCAGAGACCGGAAGATTTACTTGGAAAGCAGGAATAAATAAGGCCATAGATATTAGTGATGAGAGAGTAAAAGAATTATTCATGGGAGACTTTAGGAAATTCGAGAATGTTTTCAGCCCGTACGGAATAGGACCGAAGTTGAAGACAGGGGATGTGTTCAGAATCTTGTTAAGGAAGGAATTTTTACGGGCAGGTTTAGAATTAACGTGTGATCATTGTAAGTTAAGAACTTGGCTATCATTAAGGGAAATAGATGATTACTGGGTCTGCAACTATTGTGGTGGGAGAAACCAAACCAGCCTTCACCTCAGCAATGAATGTCATTGGAAATATAGAAAAAGCGGTCTATTTGCGAAAGACAACAATCAAGAGGGGGCTATACCGGTAATTCTTACTTTACTACAATTTCATAGGAGACTTAGTTTTTCTAGTTATGGTTATTCCCCGGCCTTAAAAATCAAGGGGAATTCGGTTAATTGTGAAATCGATTTATGTATTTTGCAAAATCAAAATATGGGCTTTGAGATTGGTATAGCAGAATGCAAAAGCGAAGGTGGGGAAATTACACTCGATGATATACAGAAATTTAAATCAGTTCATGATCAACTAGATAAAATAGGGATTAGATGTAGCTTAATATTCTCCAAGACTGCGGACTCATTTAGATCAGAGGAAATAGATTTGTTCAAAAAGTTAGCGAGTGAAAAAGTTAAGTGCATCTTATTTTTGAATAAGGAACTTGAGCCGCATGAGCTTTATGAAGGATACGAAACCCACGAATTAGTTACCAAGTACGCCTCCACATTAGAAACTATGGCTTGGAATTCTCACAAGGTTTATCTAAGCGAATAATTATAAAGAGTAAGAATAAGGAATTCGCGGAAATCGACACGCCATTTAAGTGTAGTTTCATAATGCGATCTCAAGACGATTCAGCCAACAAACAAATTACCTATAACAAGAAATATTCACCTATTTCTTCTAGCCTGATTCTTCGCTCTTTTAATCGCCGCATTAATCAAATTTAGCGGCTCATCCTGCGGCTTTAGCTCCCCTTCCAGCGATAACATATATAATTCAAGAGCGGCTTTATGAGGATTAGTATAAAGATACATCAACTCAATTCCGTTAGATAAAATCTTACTGGCCCTTATCACTCCTTCTGGCCCACTATTAATTTCCTTCTTAACAATGAATAGTAATCGTGCAAGACACTCGACAGCGGCAGAATCTTTGCATAATTCAGGCTCAAGAATATTAAGCCACGTTTCGCGGTCTGCTACTAGATCAGCATAACAAATTGGATCGGCGGACATTTCCAAGGATATAGGCTCAACCCTTACAATAGTGGAAACATTGACAATGAAAAATATTAACAATAATGGAAATTTTTATCAATGCATTAATGAGTAATTTAAGGCCATTTTGCTGAAACGCCTTGTTTAGTCTTTCCAAATTTGTAAAGCTATCCAAAATCAATATGATAGCGGTGCTATAGTCTTGAGCCTATGGCGCTGAAACTACAGGTTCAAGAGATTGCAAGAAGGCAAGGCATCGAAAATGCCTCACAACTTTCAAAACTTACAGGAATCGGAATGCCTTCGAGTTATCAACTGTGGAAGGGAACTGCTAAAAGAGTTTCATTGAAAACATTGAATACCCTTTGCAACAGGCTAAAAACGCATCCAGCGATCTTGTTTGATTATAAGCCTGATCCAGAGAGTTCAGTTAAAGGTAGAAAGCGATAGAATTGAACAAAACAAAAAAATAAAAAATATTTTCTTCAAAATCAAAATGCCATTTTCGGCAAATTTCTTAGCCTGCCCTCAAGACAACTCCGACAATTCTAACCTAGAAAATTATTTCTTCTTTCTGGGCCTTCCAACTTTTCGCTCTTCAACTAACTTCAAATCTTTCTCTTTAATCATGTAGTCCCTGCCGAATTTCTGTGCTGGTAATCTTCCATCTGTTATAAGTGCCTGAACTCTCCTAATAGTCACGCCTAAACGATCAGCTACTTGTTTTGTAGTCAGAAACTCCATAAGTAACTAGATTTATACAAGTAAATAAATTATTCGTCAAGATGCAGAATTTTCTTGAAATAATATTCAATCTATTCTAAAATTCCTCAAGAATTGGCGAGTTACAATGATTTCTGTTTGTAGCTCATTTGAAAGCGCAGAACGGAAAAGATTGAATGTGGAAATTAATGTGGAAACAAGAGCATCACTTGACACAATCTGAGGCTCTTTGTTACTTTAAACCCTCGTTTTCAGAGGCTTTGAAAGCGATTGTAGGCGCGTAGCTCAGGGGTAGAGCACTACCTTGACACGGTAGGGGTCTGCGGTTCAAATCCGCACGCGCCTACCATTTTTGTGCCTGAATTTAAGGGTTAGCTGCGACCCGATCAGCATGACGGCAGGCGACCCGACGATTAGGTGAAAATTCCCCCATTCGGCGAGTGGCGTTATATCTGGAACGAACCGTCCGTTGCCGTAATAAGCCCCGGCCGCGGCACCGATGGGACGGCGTCAAGCCTGTTCCTGTTCGGCATCCTGTGCAATCAGGCGCGAGAAATCATCCGGCGTGTCCACGTCCACCTCGCCGCTCGGGAAGGGTAAGAAGTGCGCCTCCGAGGCGTGTCTCTTGATGACCTGCTTTGCGCCGGCCGTACCTTCGAGCCGTGCCAGTTCTGCGAAGAGCGCTCTGCCGAAAAGGGCCGGCACGCCGGAGCTTCCGCCGTACTGCGAGGCGATGACGGCGCTTCCGGTGGCGCGGTGTGCTGTGATGAGGCTGGAGATTACATCGGGGGTGACGTGAGGTTGGTCGCACAGCAAAAGGACGGCTGCGGCTGTGTCGGCGTCCGCACTGACGAGACCTTCGACGCCCGCGCGGATTGAAGAAGCCATCCCGGTCTCCCAGAGGGGATTCAACACTTCACGCACGTCGAGCCCGTCTAATTCACGTCTGGACAGTTCACTGTGTGCGCCCGTTACCACGATGACGGGACGGCACCCCGCGTTTAGCGCGGCCAGCGCCGCGCGCCTGAGCAGGCTCTCGCCCCGGAATTGAAGCGTCTGCTTGGGGCTGCCCATGCGGGAGGATGACCCAGCCGCCAGGACAACAGCGCCGACGCCCGGACGAGCGCCTTCAATCGCCGGGGGCTCACACATCACGTCGGCCTTCGCCCCTCACGCCGCCGCCACAGGCCGGGCGAGTTCTTCAGCCAAGGGCACGCGCTCGCCGTCGACAGGGCTGCCGTGGATGGAGCCCCTGCGCTCGCGCAGCATCCCGCCGCGCCGCCCGTCCAGCACGGCGCGCATCTCGGCGACGATTGACAGCGCGATCTCGGCGGGCGCGTTCGCCCCGATGTCCAGACCGGCGGGCGAATAAAGGCGGGACGTGTCGGCCTCTTCGAGACGGAACGCGGGGTCGCCCGCCGCCAGTTCACTCAGCATCCGCTCGGTGCGTTTGCGCGGGCCCATGACCCCTATGTAGCGCGCCGGAGATGCGAGCAGGAACTTGAGCAGCGCAAGGTCGTGCGAGTAGTTGTGCGACATCAGCAGCGCCAGGGTGCGCGGTGTAATCGTCACCCGCGAGCCGACCTCTTCGGGGCGCGAGAGTGTGACCCTGTCTGCCATCGCAAACCGTGAGCGGCTGGCGGGGCGGGCCTGCGGGTCCACGACCTCCGTCTGCCACCCCAGGCCGCGCGCGAGTTCGACGACGGGCAGAGCGTCATGGCCCGCCCCGAAGATGACGAGCGGGACCGGGGGCAGCAGCGTTTCGATGAACACCTTCACGGCCCCGCCGTCCAAGTCGTAGACGCGCGCGCCGGGCGTTGCTTCTCCGCGCGATAGCGCTCGCACCTCGCTTTCGAGCAGCTCGGCCACACGGCCGCTCAGTTTCTCGCGGCTGACGTCGCCTCCCCCATCGATTAAGATTCGCGCCCCGGTTTCGATGCGAGCCGCAGCAGGTGACGGCCCCGGCGTTGTATGTTGGTACACGGTCGCGACCGACACGGGCGCGATGCCGGCTTGCGCCTCGCAGGAACGCCTCAGCGCCTCCAGGTAGACTGAGCCGGGCGCGAGCGGCTCGACCAGCACGCGCACGACGCCGTTGCAGCCGAGCCCGAGGCCCCATGCCATCTCTTCGCCCGTCGAGGCCGTGTCGTACTCGACGACTTTTGCCGCGCCGGTTTTGATGACACGCTTGGCGTGCTCCATCACGTCGCTTTCTAAACACCCCGCGCTGATCGCGCCCGTCGTCGCCCCACCTTCGCAGACGAGCATCCTCGCGCCGGGCCGCCTGTACGACGAGCCCTCGACGCTCACGACCGTCGCCAGCGCGCAACGCTCGCCCCTCTTGTCCGCCCCGTCGAACGCTTCGACTAAGGCTCGCACTTCGTTCATAAGTCACCCTGACAGCTTCGTCCCGAGTCGCTCAAAACCCCCTCCGCACCTCGGCGTCCATCGGGCTTTCCGCCCTTCGCAGTGGTCCCTCACAGCAACTTGTCCGGCGTGATCGGCAGCTCGCGCACGCGGCGGCCCGTGGCGTGGAAGACGGCGTTGGCGATGGCCGCCGGGATGCCGACCATGCCGAGTTCGCCCATGCCCTTCACCCCGAGCGGGTTGACCACCGTGTCGTCCTCCTCCACGAACAGCGTCTCGACCTCGTGCACGTCCGCGTTGACGGGGACGTGGTAGTGCTGCAAATTCGGGTTCATGATGCGGCCGTAGCGGTGGTCTATCTCGGTCGCCTCCGTGAGCGCCATGCCTATGCCCCAGACCACGCCGCCGATCTCCTGGCTGTGCGAAGCCTTCGGGTTGATGATCTTGCCGCAGGCCGTGACCTCTATGGCGCGGGTGACGAAAACGCGGCCGATGTCGGGGTCAACCTTGACCTCGACGAACTGCGCGCCGTGAGCCATCGTCGAGTACTTCTCGCGCTCCTTCGAGGGCTTCGCCTCGAACGTCTCGACAATTTCTGTGAGGCCGTTTTTACGCATCACGTCCGCGACGCTGACGGACTTAGACGTGTCGCTCTTGAGCCGCAGCCTGCCGTCCAGCATCTCAACGTCCGCGGCCGCCGCCCCCTTGAGGGGCGAGGACGTATCCTGGTTCGCCAGCGTGAGCAGCTTGGCAGTGACGGCCAGCGCCGCGCCGTGCACGGCCGAGCCGACGCTCGCCGTCGTCCACGAGCCGCCCTGCGCGGGTGCGCGCGGGAAGTTCGTGTCGCCCAGCTCGAACTTCACCTGCTCGGGCCTGAGCCCGAGGTACTCCGCGGCGATCATGGTGATGACCGTGTAGGTGCCTGGGCCAATGTCGCTCGTCGCGCTGGCGACGTGTGCCGTCCCGTCCGCCTTGAAGGTGATGCGGGCCGTGGCGGGCATCTGGAACGCGCCCCAGATGCCCGTGGCCGTCCCCCAGCCGACGAGCAGTCGCCCGTCGCGCATCGAGCGCGGCTCAAACTTACGGTCTTTCCAGCCGAACTTCTCCGCGCCGAGCCGGTAGCATTCGCGCAGCGCCTTGCTCGAAAACGGCTTGCCATTCTCGGGGTCCGTCTCGGCGTAGTTGATGAGCCTGAGTTCGAGCGGGTCTATCTTGAGCGCGTAGGCCAACTCGTCCATCGCGCACTCTAACGCGAACATGCCCGAGACGGCTCCGGGCGCGCGCATCCAGGTCGGGGTGTTGAGGTCCGTGTCCGCAATCTTCAGCGGCGCGTAGAGGTTCGGGCAGGCGTAGACCTGGCGCGAGAACCCCGTCGTGTTGTCCGAGAACTCCTCGAAGGTGGACGTGTTGTGCCAGGCTTCGTGGATCATGGACGTGAGCTTGCCCGATCTTTCGGCCCCGAGCGCGACTTTCTGGATCGTGTAGGGGCGGTAGCCGTGGCCCGTGAACATCTGCGTCCGCGTGTAGACGACCTTGACCGGGCGCTTCAGCTCGCGGGCCGCCATCGCCGTCAGCGCGGGGTAGTAGTTCGGCCTGAGGCTTGAGCCGAACGCCCCGCCGACGTAAGGTGAGACGACCGAGACGTTTTCTTCGGGGACGCCGAAGCTCGACGCGAGGTGCCGGCGCACGCCGTAGACCTCCTGCGACTTGTCGAAGACGGAGAGCTTGTCGCCCTGCCAGACGGCTATGGCCGCGTGCGGCTCCATGGCGTTGTGGTGCTCTATGGGGATGCGGTACTCGGCCTCGACCTTGACGGGCGCGCTCTTCATCGCCGCCTCGGGGTTGCCGCGCGGCTTAGGGGGCGGCCCCTGCGAGGGGAAGCGCCCGCGTTCGCGAGCCTGCTCTGTGTCGGTCGTGTGCTTCTCGGTGTTGTAGGAGACACGGACCAGGCGCGAGGCGTAGCGCGCCTGCTCGTAAGTCTCCGCGACGACGAGCGCGACGGGCTGGCCGTTGAAGAAGATTCGGTTTGACTGTAGCGCGCGGAAAGACTTGTCACGCTCCTCCGTGGCGCGCGGGGGCGAGTCCTCCGTGTTCCTCTTCGGCCCGAGCTTCGGCGCGTTCAGGTGAGTGAAGACGCGGATGACGCCGGGGGCGCGTTCCGCCTCGCGCGTGTCCATCTCCTTGATCGTACCTTTGGCGACGGTCCCGAGCACGATGAAGCCGTAGGCCAGGTTCGGCACCTTGAACTCGGCCGCGTACTTGGCCTTGCCCGTCACCTTCGCCACGCCGTCCACGCGGCTCATCTCTTTCCCTATGTATCTAGGCATTACGCTCCCTCCACGGTTCTCAACCCGTCAGGCCAGTTTGCTCGCGCGCAGCAGTGCGCGGACAATCGCGCGCTTCCCCAACTCGACTTTGTAGGCGTTGTGCGCCAGCGGCTTCGCGTCCTTGAGCGCGACTTCGGCGGCCTGCCGGAAGCTCTCCTCCGACGCCGGTTTGCCGGAGAGCGCGGCTTCCGCCTCCGTGCTCCGCCATGGCTTGTGCGCGACGCCGCCGAGCACGACGCGCGCCTGCCTGATCGTGCCGCCGTTCAGGTCGAGCGCGGCGGCCACGGCGACGAGCGCGAAGGCGTAGGAGGCGCGGTCACGCACTTTCAGGTAGTAGGAGTTCTTGGCGAAGCTGGACTTCGGCAGGTCAATCGCCACGATGAGTTCGCCGTGCTGGAGGTTCGTGTCCTTCTCCGGCGTGTCGCCCGGCAGGCGGTGGAACTCGTTGATAGGGATCGTGCGCTCCTGCCCGTTCGCAGTTCTCACGCGCACGACGGCTTCGAGCGCGTAGAGCGCGTTGGCCATGTCGCCGGGGTAAGTCGCCACGCACTTCTCGCTCCAGCCGAAGATAGCGTGGATGCGGTTCAAGCCTTCGAGCGCCCCGCAGCCCGTGCCCGGCTCGCGCTTGTTGCAGGGCATCGCCGTGTCGTAGAAGTACTGGCAGCGCGTGCGCTGCATCAGGTTCCCGCCGTTGGTCGCCATGTTACGCAGTTGCCCCGAAGCGCCCGCGACGATGGCCTGCGTGAGCAGCGGATAGTTCTGTCGGATGAGCGGGTGGTTGGCCGTCTCCGTGTTCTTCGCCAGCGCGCCGATGGAGACGCCGCCGCCCGCGGCTTTAATTTCGGCCAGCTTCAGGCGGGTCAGGTCGACCAGCTCGTTCGGGCGCTCTACGTCCTCCTTCATCAAATCGAGGATGTTGGTCCCGCCCGCGAGGAACTTGGCATTCGGGTTCGCGGAGACTGCGCCGGCGGCCGCGTCCGCACTACTCGCGCGCGTGTACTTAAACGGTCTCATCGGCAATCTCCTTCCTGACCCGCGCCAGCTCTTCCTCTTCCACGAAGCGCCACGTCCGCGCAGTCTCCTTGCCCGAGTGCGCCTCCTGGATGGCGGCGACGATCCCTGGGTAGGCTCCGCAGCGGCAGATGTTGCCGCTCATACGCTCCCTGATTTCGTCGGCGGTGAGCTTCGTCGTTGTCTTGGTCACGTCCTCGGTGACGTGGCTGACTTCGCCGCGCCGCGCCTCTTCGAGCATCCCGACGGCCGAGCAGAGCTGCCCGGGCGTGCAGTAGCCGCACTGGAAGCCGTCGTACTTGATGAAGGCCGCCTGCACGGGGTGAAGCTCCTCGCCACGCGCCAGCCCCTCGACGGTCGTGACCTCGCGCCCCTCAAGTGTCGCGGCGAGCGTCAGGCAGGAGAGCACGCGCCGCCCGTCGACAATAACCGTGCACGCCCCGCACTGCCCCTGGTCGCAGCCCTTCTTCGTGCCTGTCAGTTCGAGCCGCTCGCGCAGGGCGTCCAGGAGTACCATCCGCGAATCGAGTTCGAGGGTCTTGGTCGCGCCGTTGACCTTCAGAACTACCCTGACGGGGTTCTCCAGCGCAGGGGCCGGGGCGAAGACCGCCTCGGGCGAGGTCGCCAGCGCGGCGAACGCCCTCTCCTGCTCCAGCAGCATCAGCGCAAACAACCCCAGGCCGCCCGTGATCGTCTGCCCCAGAAAGGTGCGCCGAGCCTGCCCGACATCGGTCAGCGTCGGCATCTCCTTCAGCAGCGCCTCCTCGTCGGCCGTCAACTCCGGCCCGGAGGTCTCGTCGAAGTCGTCACTCATTTAGGATTCCCCCTGAATGTGCCTGAATCGTTTTCCAGCCCGCGTAGGCTGCCGCTCCAACTTGCCCGGCGAGCCTGGCGTGATTTACAGATAGTCGCTGTCGTGTTTCTTCGATAATACCATCCGCCCCTCTGTGTTAAAAAGCAGTCCGGGCCTCAGGGGCCGATCAATCCAAACCTTTCTCCTTAAGAAATTTTGACAGGAGGTCTGCGATTTCGAGGTTGTTCACGTCCGACATAGGGAAGTGTGTGTTGCCGCGGACTCCTATTTCCGGCAGGTGCACGAGCGTGACGTTGCCGCCCCGCTTGTTCACCGCATCCCGCCATTTTCTCGCCACCTCTAGAAAGACGCGCCATTGCTCCTGGCCCGGATTCACGCTCGGCTTCTCCGGGATGTTGTCGCCGTAGTAGATGATGATCGGAATTTTTGTGAGCTGCATGAACTCCGACAAGGGCACACTAGGGGGCTTCACCTCTCTACCGCCGAGGGCCATAGTCGGCGGCGCTTCCCCCTCGGGGAAAGGGAAGTCTCCGCCCGGCTCGTAAGAGACGACGGCGCGGACGTTTCTGTTCTTCATTGCCGTGAGCCAGCCCGGCCCGCCGCTCTGCGAGTGGGTGACGAGAATCCCCGGCCCCACCCTGTCGAAGAGCGCCGAGGCGGCCTCTATATTCACACGCGCGTCGTACGGTCCGGTGTTGGGCACCATCTGCCGGAAGAACTGGTTCAAGGCTTCCTGGTCGCGCGAGAACTGCACGCCGGGGTAGAAGTTCGGCCATGCGCCGAGGCGGAAGATGCCGAACCAGAGCTGCTCGTCGGGCGTGGCCGTGATATTGATCGGCTGCGTGGAGCGCGCCGCGCGGCCGCGCCGCGGCTGGTCAATCAGGTAGACGGGGAAGCGGCGGCGCAGGAAGATGTTCTGGAACCCCTCGCGCCCGTCGGGTGTCGTCTCCCAAGACTTGCCGGACTGCCCGTGGCCGTGCCAGAAGACGAGCGGAAGTTTTCTGGCGTTCGCCGGGACCTGATAGAAGACGTAAGCGTGGTCGCCGTGCAACGTCTGCCCCGCGGGGTCGGGCCCGGCCGGGTTGAACGCGCCCTGCTTGATCGGATCGAACGTGCCGGGAGCGGTGGTGATTGACCCGCCGACAGCGAAGCTGCCTTGCTCCTGAATCATCAGCGGCTCCGGCTTGTTCTTATCCTGTGCGCTTGCCGAAGTGATGAAGGCGGCGGCGGCCATTAAGAGCGCGCCGAATAATTTCCGATACTTCCTGCTCATAGAATTTACTCCGTTGCCCCGAGGGCCGAGAATTTCAGCCTGCTCTTTCCCGGTTTCTGCCTTTGCCTGAGTTCTCCCGCGACGTGCCCTTAGTGACTCATTTCTTCTCGAAGAGTTCTCTGGCGACGGCGATGGCGGTCACCGCGTTAGGCCAGCCCGCGTAGAACGCCAGGTGGGTGATGGTCTCGATCATCTCGTCGAGTGTCACGCCGTTTTCGCGCGCCCTCGTGAGGTGAGACCGTAATTGGTCCGGGCGGTTCATGGCAATTAGCGCGGCCACCGTCACCAGGCTTCGGTCTCGCTAGGATAGCTGCGTGCGTTCCCAGACGTCGGCGTACAGCACGTCGTCGGTAATCTCGGCTAACTTCGGGGCGAAGTCGCCCATGGCTCTTTGCGACGGCCGGGGCGCGGGCCGGGCGCGGGCACGGCCTGCGCCTGGGCGCGGAGCGGCGCGCCGTACTGCGCGTCCGTGACCTTCTCCATCCACTCGACGGCCTTCCCGTCGAGCGCCTCGGAGATGGCGATGTGCGCCATCGAACTGTCCGGCGCGGCCCCGTGCCAGTGTTTCTGGCCGGGCGGAATCCAGACCACGTCCCCCTGCCGGATTTCGTCCACGGGGTCTCCCCAACGCTGCACGCGGCCCGTGCCCGCCGTCACGATCAGGACTTGGCCCAGCGGGTGTGTGTGCCAATTGGTGTGCGCGCCGGGCTCGAAGGTGACGAGGGAGCCGGACGCGCGCGCCGGGGCGCTCGCCTGGAACAGAGGGTCTACGCGCACGGAGCCGGTGAAATTTTCGGCCGGCCCCTGCCGGGAGGGCTGCGAGCCCCTTCGCGCAATTTTGATCGCCTGCGAATCCTGGGCCGGCGCGCCCGATTGATTCGTCTGGGCTGACGCCGAGGCGAGCAGCGCAAGCGACATGACAGTCGCGGCGAACAGTTTCATTTTCTTCCTCCCAATTCGACGCCGGGCCATCGCCTCGCCCGGCCCGCTGCTCGCGCCCGTGATGACGACGACTTTACCTTCGATGTTATCGCTCATAATCCTGCCCCCAGCTTGTCACGACATCCGATCAGCGGCCCACCATTCGCTCCAGGTGTTCGGGGTAGCGTGCCCCCTGCACAGTAATCTCCGAGGAGGCGCTGTCGATCTCGCGCAGGTCGTCGGGCGTGAGTTCAATTTCAGCCGCCCCGAGGTTCTCCTCCAGGCGGTGCAGCTTCGTGGTGCCCGGAATCGGCGCGATCCAGGGCTTCTGCGCGAGCAGCCAGGCGAGGGCGATTTGGGCGGGCGTCGCGTTCTTCTGTTCCGCGACCCTGCCGAGCAACTCGACCAGAGCCTGATTCGCCTTCCGCGCCTCCGGCGTGAAGCGCGGGACGATGTTGCGGAAGTCCGTGCTGTCGAACGTCGTGTTCTCGTCAATCTTCCCCGTCAGGAAACCTTTGCCGAGCGGGCTGAACGGGACGAAGCCGATGCCGAGTTCTTCGAGCGTCGGCATCACTTCCTCTTCGGGCTTTCTCCACCACAGCGAGTATTCGCTTTGAAGGGCAGTGACCGGTTGAACAGCATGTGCACGACGGATCGTCTGCACACCGGCTTCGGAGAGTCCGAAGTGCTTGACCTTGCCCTCCTGAATCAAGTCTTTCACCGCGCCCGCCACGTCTTCGATGGGCACGTCCGGGTCAACGCGGTGTTGGTAGAGCAGGTCAATCGTCTCGACCCTGAGCCGCTTGAGCGAGCCCTCGACGGCCTCCTTGATGTGCTCCGGCCGGCTGTCCAGCTCACTCCACCTGGATGCGTCGTCGGCGGCAGGCTTGAACCCGAATTTGGTGGCAATCACCACCTGCCCGCGGAAAGGCTCCAGCGCCTCGCCCACGAGTTCCTCGTTCGTGAAAGGGCCGTAGACTTCGGCGGTGTCGAAGAACGTGACGCCGCGCTCGACTGCCGAGCGAATCAGCGAGACCATCTCCTGTTTGTCTTTAGCCGGGCCGTAGCCGAAGCTCATCCCCATGCACCCGAGCCCCAGGGCCGAGACTTCCAACCCACTCTTCCCAAGTTTGCGCTTCTGCATCGTTTCTCCTCCGAGGCGTCGTCAGTAGGCCGCCTCAACTTTCTCCAAAATATCCTTCAGTTCCGTTAGCAGCCATTTTTCGCCCTGCTGTTTTAGTGTGATTGTAAGGGCGCAAGGGTACAGGGCGATAAGACGATAGTCGCGAATGATTATACGTTCCTGCAAAAACTCTGCGTGCGTCGTGCCGAAGAGGAGACAAAGGGGCTACTATGAACTCATGAACCGTAGAGAAACGAAACGCGAGGCGCAAAGCAACAGGGGGGAACTGCTGGAGCGTATGAAACGGCTCATCCCCGTAGACGGGGCAATCGAGGCGCTCGACGGCATCTTCCTCGCCCGCTTATCCAGGCCGATCGAGTCTACATCCGCCCTGTACCAGCCCGCCTTCTGCTTCGTCGCCCAGGGCGGCAAGCAGGTGCTTCTGGGCGAAGCTGTTCGGCGCGCCGCCGCAGCGCGACATCGCTAGGCTGCGCAGCAACCTTGAAGTTTAAGCAGGCGTGAAAGGAGGAAAGACAGTCCGCTTGCCCTCCGGGCGGGCGAGCCTCAAATCCGTGGCATCACACGCGACCCCTGATTCGAGGCGGACTGAGATTTACTTGAATGGCTCTGCGTGTAATAATAAAGGCGGCCGGGTTAGTAAATCACAATGAAAAGACTGCTCCTCATCTGTGTCATCTCACTGCTCTTCGTGAGCGGCTGGGGCCACGTGCTTGCCGCGGCGTTTTGTCCGAACATGCAAGACATGCCCGGCTGCGCGATGCAGGCGGGTGGCGACTCCGCCTCAGTTCACGAGGGGATGGAGATGGGCCACGCGCAGCATCGGCCGAGCGACGCGGAGTTGAAGGGCGGCTCGCTGGAGAGACAGCTCGTTTCCTGCTGCGCGAGCAGGACGGAGTTTCCGCCCGCGCCCGTCGTCGCGAGCAGAGGCGCAGAGCAGTCGAAACGGGACCTGGGCGCAGTCCTCAAGCCCGTGGTCAAAACTATTGCGCCGCCGCCCCCTTCGTTCGCCCCCGCGGTCACGTCCAGGCAGCACGCCCCACCCGGAGCCCCGACTCCGCGGCACGTCCTCGTCAGCGTTTTCCTAATTTAACAATCCCCCAGGTCTCAGGGTTAAGACAGGGTCCGGGCGCACAGGTGCGCTCATAAAACGGACCAGTTTTAAATTGGGCAAAGGCTCCGCCTGTCCGGCTCGGGCTCTTTGCCCCGTGGAACCATCCGAGGGGAATCATGAGCACTAGTAAATCAGTTCTACGCGCGCACCTCTACGCGCTAATCGTCGCCGCCCTGGTCTTCTTCGCGGCCGCGCCGGTCCGCGCGCAGCACGAAGGGCACGACATGAGCAACATGCCGGCCGCGAACAAGCCCAAGCCTAAGCGGAAGCCGAAGCCGAGGGCGAAACCCGCCGCCGCGAAGAAGAAAGCGCCCGCGCAGGCTGTGCCAAAACAGGCCGGGCCGAACGAAACGGACGAGGCGGAAGAATCTGTGCCAGTCTCTGCATCGCCAGAGCCCGCGCCGGCCGCCTCGCCGGAACCGGGGCAGACGCCTGCGGAAGTTCACAAGCACACGGATGCGCCCGCGCAGACGGGCGTGACGCCGGCCGCCCCGGCGCACGAGAAGATGGACATGCAGACGCCCGCGCCGGAGGCTTCTCCCGGCGAGCCGCAGCCCGCCGCCGCGCCGCACGAGCACGACATGGGCAACATGGAGACGAGCGCCCCGAACGAACACGGGCAGCCGTCACACATGATGAACATGCCCGGCATGGAGGTGGGGAGTAACGGCAGGATCACGTCGCGCACCGGCTCAGGCACGATGTGGCAGCCGGCCTCAACGCCGATGCCCATGCTCCACTGGATGAAGGGCGACTGGATGGTCATGCTCCACGCGGACGTGAAACTGGGCGTCAACTCCCAGGGCGGGCCGCGCGGCGTGACCAAGTTCGAGTCGCAGAACTGGCTGATGGCGATGGCCTCAAGACGTGTGGGCCGCGGCACGCTCGACCTGCGCGGCATGTTCAGCCTCGAGCCGCTGACGCTCTCCGGCCCCGGCTCGCCCGAACTGTTCCAGACGGGTGAAAGCTACAACGGCCGGCCGATCAGGGACGCGCAGCACCCGCACGACCTCTTCATGACGCTCTCGGCCTCCTACACAGTGCCGATAGGCGAGCGCGGCTCCTGGTTCGCCTACTTCGGCCTGCCGGGCGAGCCCGCGCTCGGCCCCGTGGCCTTCATGCACCGCGCCTCAGCCGCGGAGAACCCGGCGGCCCCGCTGGCGCATCATCTTCAGGACTCCACGCACATCTCTTACGGGGTGTTCACGACCGGCTTCACATACCGCTGGTTCAAGGTCGAGGGCTCGGTCTTCAACGGGAGGGAGCCGGACGAGAACCGCTACGACATAGAGTTCAACCCCTGGAACTCGCGCTCCGTAAGAGTCCAGTTCGCGCCGAACAGGAACTGGGCCGCGCAGGTCTCTTACGGTTTCTTAAAGAACCCGGAGGCTCTGGAGCCGGGCGACGTGCGACGGACGACGGCCTCACTGAGTTACAACAAGCCGCTCAGGCGAGGGAACTGGGCGACGACTTTCATCTGGGGCCGCAACCGCGAGAACCATCATGATGAACCCTCGACCTTGAACGGCTACACGCTTGAGTCCACGCTCCAGTTCATGGACCGCAACTACCTCTACACGAGGCTTGAGCTGGTGGATAAGAACGGGCTGCTCGACCGCGCGGACCGCGAGCGGCTCGGCCTCGCTGATGACCATCCGCTCTTCCGCATCGGGGCCTACACCTTCGGCGCGGCGCGCGACATCTGGGAGACTGAGAAGTTCACAGTCGCGCTCGGCGGCGACGTGACCTTCTACTCCAAGCCGCCCATTCTCGACGCAATCTACGGCAACAACCCGACCTCCTACCACTTCTTCGTCCGCTTCCGCCTCGGCCGCATGTCTTCGACTCCACGCGGCACGGCGAAGACGCACGCGACGCACGACACGGCGACTCTCGGCACTCAGCCTTAGCCGAAAGATGGTTAGCGGAGGCCGCGCCTGAGACTGATTCAGGCGCGGCCTCGACCTTACGGGCGCTTGTGTCTCAGGATTCAAACTGGTAGTCCTTCGCGTCCACGTAATAGACGATGAGACTCCAGTCGCAGCCGCGGTCGTAGAGCGATGTGACGTGGACCGCGAGGTAGTCTTTCAGCAGGATTTGATCGACGGCCTTCCACCAGCCGCCGTTCGTGCCGTCGTTCCAGTTCGAGATCACTTCCCAGCCGACGATCAGGTGGTCGCCCTTCGGGCCGAACTCGAACGTGTTCTCGCGGTGGCCGACGTGCCACGATTCTCTGTAGCGCATGGAGTTGCTGTTAATGACCACGGCACCGCTCTTCGTGTAGGTGCTGAAGCCGTAAATCCACGTTTGCTGACCCGTCCCCTCGTCTATGCGCTTGTCTTTCCCCGGCTCTTTGCCGACCTGGCTCACCACCTTGAAGTAAAAGTCCATCCGCGCGTAAACGTCGTTGATGTCGGACATGAGTTCGTCGGCCTTCTGTTGATAGTCGAGCCGCTTGTCGGCGTCCGTCGCCAGGATATTCTGGTTGGCCGTCACGCCCGAGTCCACGGCCGTGTACGCCTTCTTGAACTGGTCTTGATAATACCTGGGCAGGGAGGCGTAGCCGGAGCGTATGTCCCAGACGGTGGTGTAGAGCTGCCGGAGTTCCACGAAAACGTCGGGCGCGACCTCGACCGTGCGAGAGTAGTTGGGGTCTATCGTGCTGTAATGTTTCAGCTTCGCCTGAAGGTTCACGCCGTCCAGATTATCCTTGAACCAGGCGAGCGCCTCCATGATCTTCTCGGGCGTCCACGGGCCGTTCGGGACGCTCCCAGGTTTGTGGCCCTCCATGACGAGGTCGGCCGTGACTCTGACGTTGTGCTCGGAGGCGGCCTGTAGGAAGCGCGCGCTGCCTTCCGCGCTGAAGACGTTGGGGGCCGCGCCGCCGAAGCTGGCCTTGAACTCTTCCATGCTTTTCGCGGTCGTGGTCTTGCAGGTGTAAACGGCCGTGAAGCGGGAGCTGCGTCTCCCGCCGGCCACGAAATAGTCGCCGTACGCCTTGCGGAATTTTGCGGGGTCGGCCATCAGCCCCTTCGCCTCCTCGGTCAGCTCGTAATGGTCGGCCTCGTCGTAACGCTCGAACTGCGATTGAAATTTGGCGAGCAGCGTGACCGTGAGTTCGGAATATTGGATCTTGCTCAGGTAAGAGGTTGAGGCGCTGAGGGCGACGCTCCCGATGTTGTACTTGCCCGAGGCTGAAGCCTCGACCTCGCGGTTCAGCTCGCTGTCGCTCTGGATGAAACTGTAGTGTTCCCAGGATGACGTCGGCCCGGGCTCCTTCGGGGTAAAAGGCTTGACGGCCGTGCCCGCGACGCCCCCGGTGATGGCGTCAACCCCTGCCCCGAACGTGAACGCGTCGCCCCAGGGAATGGCCGAGACCACGGATTCGAGTTCGGTCCTCGCTTCTCCCGCCACCGTGGCTCTTATCCTGGTGGGGCTTGGTTCGGGGGCGGACTCGTCCTGGCGAGCCGGGGTTGCGTTAGTTCTGTCTGTAGCCATGCGGTTTTGTCTCCTTCGGAGTTGTAATTTGAATTGATGGATGTAGAGCTAAAGAGAAAGGCGAGGGAAGCATGTCGGGAACGGACTGGCCCAGACTATTCCCGTTCAAATGTGAATGTCAATAGCCGGGAGTTTCGGGCGCGGCGAGGAAGCGCCGGGGGCGGAAGCGCGGGCCCGCGCCTAACCGTACTTCGACCGGAGCCGGGCCGCGTACCTGCGGCTCATGACGAGCGGCTCGGCGATGTGGTGCAGGTGCACGCGGTAGGAGCGGTTGAACCAGCGTTCGACCCTATCCACGTATTCGAGGTTGACGATTGAAGAGCGGTGTATGCGGGAGAAATATTTTTCGGGGAGTCGCTCCTCCCACTCCCGCAGGGGCTTCGGCGTGAGAATCTTCTGGCCGTCGGAGGTGAACACGTCCGAGTAGTCGCCCGACCCGCTGATGAGCTCGATGGTGTTGACCTTCAGGAACCTGGACCGCTCGTCGTCCAGGGCCAGGAACACGCGGTCGTTGTAGTCCAGCTTCCTGGGCGCGTCTCCCCGCGCGGCTTGCTTCTCGAACAGTCGCTCGACGGCGCGCGCCAGGCGCTCCGGGTTGACGGGCTTGAGCAGGTAGTCGAGCGCGTTGACCTCGAAGGCGCGTATGGCGTAGGCGTCGAAGGCCGTGACGAAGATGACCTTGAAAGGGACGTCGACTTTCTCCAGCAGGTCGAAGCCGGACTCGCCGTGCATGTGTATGTCTAAAAATACTATGTCCGGCTCTTCGGCTCGGATCAACTCGGCGGCCTCGGCGACGCTCTCGGCCTCGCCCTCCACCACAATCTCCGGGCGCTCGGCGAGCATCGAGCGCAATTCTTTCCGAGCCAGCCGCTCGTCGTCCACGATCAGTGCTCTCAGCTTCTGCTGCATCAGGCCCTCTGAATCGAGATGCGCGCGCGGACCCAGCCGTCGCCTTCGGTCAGCGTGAAGCTGTTGCGGCCGGGGAACGACTTCGCGAGCCGCTCGCGCAGATTCTTCAGGCCGATGCGCGTGCCGTTTTCGCAGCCCCCGAGTCTCCCGGTGTTCGAGACCTCAAGGAGCAGCGCGTCGTTTTCCACGCGCGCCGCGACGCGGATTTTGAGCGGCTTCGGGGAGTTGTTGAAGCCGTGCTTGACGGCGTTCTCCACCAGCGGGTTGAGCAGGAAGCAGGGGACGCGGAAGTCACGCGCCTCTAAGCCCGCCTCGAACTCGACCTCAAGTTTATCCTCGAAGCGCACCTTCTCAATCGCCAGGTAATTCTGCGCCGCCTCGATCTCCTTGTCGAGCGGGACCTCTTTCGCGCCGTCGGCGAGGAGCGAGTAGCGCAGGAACTCCGCGAGCCGCGTGACCATCTGCCGCGCGCGGCGCGGGTCCTCGTCTATCGAGGCGCGGAGCGAGTTGAGCGAGTTGAAAAGGAAGTGCGGGTTGAGCTGGTAGCGCAGGACTTCGAGCTGCGCCGCGGCCGCCTGCGCCGCCGATTCGAGCGCGCGCTCGCGCTCGCGCTGCCACGCGAGCCACGACTTGATGCCGAAGTAGAGTCCGCTCCAGGCCGTGATCGTCATCGCGTAGTCGAGCGCGATGCGTGGCGAGCGCGCCAGCGTCGAAGAGAAATTGAACGCCGCCGGATTCGTCAGGGCCGAGAAGGCCATCTCGATCCACGTCCACGCCAGGCCGAACAGAATCGCGCCCGCGAGGGCGAGCGCGACGGTGCGTTCGAGCGAGAGCCGGTCGCCGAAGCGCCTGTAGACGAGCCGCAGGACGCAGGTCAGGCAGAAGCCTACGAGCGTGCGGAAGCCCTTGATGACGAAGAGGCGCAGGAAACTGCCCTCGGGGGCGACGCTCAGGAACGTGACGTAGATCATCACGAAGTAGATGAGCCAGCCGCCGATTTGTATCTTCCAGAACGAGGGCAGCCGCTTGTCCGCGCGCGCGGAGGACATCACTCGGCCGCGGGCGCGGGCTTGCGTTCGCGGTGGAAACTCTTGTTGACGATTTTCCATTCGCCGTCAATCTTCAGCAGCGTCATGTAGTCCGTGAATTTCCCGTCGGGGTAGTCGAGGATGATTTTCCCGATGGCCGCGTCGCCCGAGATGTCGATTGATTCGATCCAGCGCTTGCGCCTGGCCTCGTCGGGCGCGGGCTTGCCCGCCATGCCGCCGATGTACTCCTCGAAAGTCCGCGTAGTGTATTTGCCGTCGCGTATGAAAATCAACTTGCCCTCGGTGTGGAAAGCCTTGCGCATGAACTCCGGGTCGCCGGTGGCGTGGCCCTTGAGGTAGTTTTCGAGCGGCACGCGCGCGGCCGCCTGCTCCTTCTCGTCGGCCAGCGCCTTCGCGCCGAAGTAAAAAGCGAAAATGGCACAAACGGCCGCGATTGAAAGTACGACTCTTCTCATCTTGTGTCTCCTTCAAGTGGGTTTCCAGCCCTCGAAAATGGCCCGCATTGCTTTAACGAACGATTTCATCTCGTCCCTCGTTCCGATGAAGTCTCCCCGATGCGGGCCGCCGGAAGCGCAGGGCGCGCATTGTGACGCGGCGTCGCGGAGGACGGCCAGGGAAAATCTGTGAGCGGTACACGGGCCGGGTAAGAGGCCCGCGGAGGCGTCCGAATTGCCATTCACCAGCCGGTAATGAAAAGCGCCGCGAGTCGAACTGCCCCGCGGCGCTTCGGTCATTTGTGAGAAAGAATAATCTCCCGCCCTCATTCGACCGGGATGGTGACGACGCGCCCCGTGAATATTTCTGTGACGTAGAGCGTGCGGGTCTTCGCGTTGTGGGTCATGGCGCTGGGCGAGACGAGGCAGTCGGCGATGACTGTCGGGGCGCTGCCCTGCGTCTCGAAGCGCAGCAGCCGTCCGGGCTGGCCGGACAGCAAGTCCGTGCTCAACTCAAGCACGAGGTAGTCCGTGTCGCCTTTGCTCTTGACGGGGAGCACGTCTATGGCTGACGAGAGCCCGTTGATGAACGGGGCCTGCGTGCCCTTCTTCACGTCGACCGCGACCACTGTGGACGCGCCCGGCGGGAAGGGGAAGCCCCTGAAGAGTGTGACCAGCAGTTGGCCGCCGCCCAGGAAGATTCCCGTCGGGACGGCTTCGATGACGGGCGGGCCGAAGGGCAGCGGGTTCGGGATGGGCGCGAAGGCCGCGAGCGTCGAGAACGCGCCCGTGTTCAGGTTGACCTTCCTGACAGAGTTCATCCCCGCGTCCGTGACGTAAAGCAGGTTCCCCGCGGCGGCCATGTGGTAAGGGTTCGAGTGCCGCACGTTGTCCGCGAAGAAGGGCAAGGGGTCCGGCGCGTAGTCCGGGAAGTTGGCGACCAACTCGACTGTCACCTTGTCCCCGCCTGCGCCGAGTTTCACTTTCTTCCCCTGCGCGAGCGCCTGCTGGTGGGCGGGCGTGAGCGTCAGGCCGTCCGTTGTCTTCTCTACGTTAGCGCTGAAGTGTATCGCGAGGATTGAGGCGTAGAGCGGCGAGGAAGGTTGCGGGTTGGGCAGTTCCGTGCCCGGAATTGGCCCGGCCACGGTCGCGTCGCCGGAGCCTATGGCGACGTAGAGGGTGCGCCCTGCGAGCAGCAGGCCGTTGGGGCCGGAGATGTCGCCCACGTCGTTGATGCCTGAGGGCAGACCGTTGATGAGAGTCCGGCGTGTGCCGCCGGGTTCGACGATGGAGACGCGGCCCGTGTTGGGCGCGCTCGTGCCGTTCTCGGTGACTAATAGGTTGCCGAGCGGGCTCTGCGCGACGCCGCTCGGCAGTTGAAGGCCGGAGCTGAAACCCGTCACGGGGCACTGCTGGGCGCTGGCCCCGACTACGGCGAACACTGTGACGGCGGCGGCGAGCGCCAGGGAGAAACCGGCCTGGGCCAGGAGGCGTAGTACTTTGTTCATGCGAATTGATCCTTTCCGAAGTGAAGGTGAATGCGGCTACCGCGGGGCGCGCGATTGAAACGACTTGACCTGTTCGGGGGAGGCAGTCCCGCCTGCATTATTGAGGGCCGGTGACGGGCCGTCTGTCGGCGGGCGCTCCGAGTCTCCTTTCAAGAGGATGCGGTCTTTTCTGTGCGCGCGCTTTTATCTCAGGCGGCGCAGAAAGTCAACGGCCGCCCGTCGGTGGGAGGTTTCAATTTTATGTGTCGGGCCGACGGCTGGCGGGTACGAGCTTCGGGTGGCGTGTAGTGAATGGCTACAAGAAGTGTTCTACTCGGACACTCGAATACTGGCACAAATTTTCCGGCTAAAGCGTGGACGCCCGGTTTTAAAGTGACTTACGCCGCCGTCGCCTAATGGCACGCGGGGTGCAGTCTATACTACCGGAATCAAGAGGGCCGAAGCTTGGTGGTTCTTCGCGAGAACCGAATCGCCAGTGAGTTGTAGGCCCTCATCAAAGGTTCTTAAGGGCCGCCGATGTTCGCGCCTTGGATGGCTTGGGGGAGCTTTCCGGGCACATCGGCGGTCCGCTTTTTTTGCCACAGCCCTTAATCACGACTTAAACGAACGAAGGGCCGCGACTGAGTTTCAGTCGCGGCCCTTTCGCAATCAGACGTAAGCTTACCCTTTAGTCATTCCCATCAATTGCCGGCCTCGCCGCCTTTGACCGTCAAGAAGAGTGTCGTGCCCTGGCGGTTGACTAAGAGGAGCGTCGGGCGCGAGCCTGCGCGGCCGACGGCGGCCTTCAGTTGAGCGCCGGTCATCACGGGCTGCTGGTTAACCTGCTCTATAACGTCGCCGCGCCGCAACCCCGCGTCAGCCGCCGGCCCGTCCGGCTCAACCGCGCGCACGTAAAGCCCCTCGGTCCCCTGCGGCAATTCGAGCTGGGCCACTATCTCAGGGGTCAGGGGCGAGACGGTGACGCCGAGCTGGCCTGTCTCGCCCTCCTTCGCGCCCTCGTCAGTCTTGGGCTGCTCCGCGCCTTTGGCCTGCGACTCGCCGAGCAAGGCGCGCACCTGCTGCTCCGCCCCGCCGCGCACCGTGCCGAGCGTCACCTGCGTGCCCGGCGCGATGCCGGCCACCGTGTTGCGGAAGGTGTTGGGGTCGGCGGCGGGCGCGCCGTTGAGCGAAAGAATCAGGTCGCCGCGGCGGATTCCGGCGCGCTCGGCCGCGCTGCCGGGCTGAACCTGGCTGACGATCAGGCCGCGCGGGTTCGACATGCCGAGGCTCTGTGCCATTTCGGGAGTCACCTTCTGAACGACGATGCCGAGCTGGCCGCGGCGCACCTTGCCCGTCTTAATCAACTGTTCCATCACGCTCCGGGCCATGTTGGACGGGATGGCGAAGCCGATGCCGATGCTCCCGCCCGAAGGCGAGAGAATCTGCGAGTTGATGCCGACCAACTCGCCGCTCGTGTTGACGAGCGCGCCGCCCGAGTTGCCCTGGTTAATCGGCGCGTCCGTTTGCAGAAAGTCCTCGTAGCTCCCGTCCGAAAGGCCCGTCGAGCGCCCCTTGGCGGAGATGATGCCGGAGGTGACGGTCTGGCCTATGCCGAGCGGGTTGCCGACGGCGAGCACGATGTCGCCGACGCGCACGCGCTCGGAATCGCCGAGCGGCAGCACGGGCAGACCGCCCGTGTCGACTTTGAGCACGGCGAGGTCCGACGGCTGGTCTGTGCCGACCACTTTGGCCGTGAGCGTGCGGCCGTCAGTCAACTCGATTGTGATCTGCTCGGCGTCCTCCACGACGTGATTGTTCGTCAGGATGTAGCCGTCGGCCGTGACGATGACGCCCGAGCCCAGGCCGCGCTGTCTGCGGCCGCGCCCGTCCTGCGGCATCTGCGGGATGCGGTCGCCGAAGAACTCGCGCAGGGTCGGGTCGTCAAGGAGCGGATTCTGCGAAGCGCGGGCCGTCCGCGCGGAGCGCACAGTCACGACGGCCGGCGTGACGCGGCTGACCACGTCAGCGTAGCCGGTCGGCGCGGCCGCGGGGCCGGCCGGTTTTGCGCCCGACGCCGTGTAGCTCTGCGCCGAGACTTGTGAAAACGTCGAAACAGAGAGCAGGAGGGCCAGGAGCACCAGCAAGTGCCTGAGACTCGCGCCCGAATTTCTCCCTGAAAAGATTCTATTGCGTTGCATGACTAAACCTCTCGTGTAGTGAGCTGAGCGGGCCGCGCGGCGACCCTTCAAGGGTTAAAAAACTGTTCCATTTCCCAGACCTTTAAGATGTCTTAAGGAATTCGTCCGTTGCCACCTGCCGAACCGCTCCTCGGCCCCGTAAAACACCGAAAAGTGAAACTCGGCGGATAATTTCTTGACGAAAGGGTCGTAAATTTAGCCTCACAGAACAAGGGGTAACAAGGGGAATACACAGATCAGGCGGCCGCGGTTCGGGGGAAACGTGGCCGCTTATCTTTTTCTATTTTTTATGGAGTCTTAGACGGCTATGGAGAGACGAAGGTTAGGGAAATCCGAATTGGAGGTAGCGCCGCTCGCTTTCGGCGGGAACGTCTTCGGGTGGACGGTTGACGAGCGGACATCGTTCGAGCTGTTGGACGCGTTCGCTGGCGCGGGCTTCAACCTGATCGACACGGCGGACGCTTACTCGGCCTGGGCTCCGGGCAACACGGGCGGCGAGTCGGAGACCATCATTGGCCGCTGGCTCAAGCGCGGCCGCCACCGCGAGGACGTAATCATCGCGACGAAGGTGGGGTGGGAGATGCGCGGCGAAAAGGGGCTCGCGAAATCTTACATCCTGCGCTCGGCCGAGGAATCGCTGAGAAGGTTGGGGACGGACTACATAGACCTCTACCAGTCGCACAAGGACGACCCCGAGACGCCCATCGAAGAGACGCTCGAAGCCTACGCGGAGTTGATAAGCCAGGGCAAGGTCAGGGCCATAGGAGCCTCGAATTTCAGCGCGGAGAGACTGCGAGAGTCGCTGCGCATCAGCGAACAGAACGGCCTGCCGAGGTACGAGAGCTTGCAGCCACTGTACAACCTTTACGACCGCGAGCCGTTCGAGGCGGAACTCGAACCCTTGTGTCTCGAACAGCACATCGGCGTCATCAACTACTACTCGCTGGCGAGCGGTTTCCTTACGGGCAAGTACCGCTCGGAGAGCGACCTCGGCAAGAGCGCGCGCGGCGGCAGCGTCGGTAAGAAGTACCTCAACGAGCGCGGCTTTCGCATCCTCGCCGCGCTGGACGAAGTCTCCGCGCGGCTGGGTTCAACGCCCGCGCAGGTCGCGCTCGCCTGGCTCATCGCGCGCCCGAGCGTCACCGCGCCGATTGCCAGCGCCACCAGCCTCGAACAACTGAGCGACCTTATCGAAGCCACGAAGCTTGAGTTGGACGAAGCCTCGCTGCGGCTGCTCGACGAAGCCAGCAACTGGCGGGAGGAAAGCGGCGCGTCGCTGAAATCATCGGCGTGAGCCGAAGCATTCCAAGCTGAAAAAAACTTTTGAGGTAAACCTCTCAGGGGTAGCGCACGACGGCGGGGCCGGATTCGGGGAGCGGGATGAACTCTGTCTCCTCGGGCACGGGCGCGAAGCGACCGGCCTTCCAGTCCGCCTTGGCCTGCTCGATTCGCTCGCCCGAACTCGAAACGAAGTTCCACCAGATGTGGCGCGGGCCGTCCATCGGCTCCCCGCCGAGAAGCATCAGCCGCGCGCCCGACGATTCCGGGGCCGCGAGCGTCAACTCCTCGCCCGGCTTAAAGACCAGTAGCTGCCCCGCGTCGAACGTCCCGCCGTCGCGCGAAAGCTCAATCGAACCCTCCACGACGTAGGCCGCGCGCTCCTCGTGTCCAGACGGCACGGGAAGGCGCGCGCCACGTTCGAGCGTCACGTCGGCGTAGAACATTTCCGACAACGTCTCGACGGGGGAGCGCGCGCCGTAGAGCGAGCCGGCGATGAGCCGCACGCGCGCGCCCTTGTCTTCCACGACCGGCAACTCTTCCGCGCCGTGGTGCGCGAAGGCGGGTCCGCTCTCTTCGTCGCGTCGCGGGAGGGCGACCCAGGACTGTATGCCGAAGAGGCTTGAGCCGTTGAGTCGCGTCTCCCGCGGCGTGCGCTCGGAGTGAGCGATGCCGCGCCCGGCGGTCATCCAGTTGACTTCGCCGGGGCGTATGAGTTGGACTGTGCCGAGGCTGTCGCGGTGCAGCAACTCGCCAGTGAAGAGGTAGGTCACGGTGGCGAGCCCTATGTGCGGGTGCGGGGCAACGTCGAGGCCGCGCCCCTGTGCCAAAATCTCCGGCCCCATCTGATCCAGAAAGATGAAGGGGCCGACCATGCGGCGGCGCGCGGAGGGCAGCACGCGGCGCACCTTGAAGCCGTCCACGAGGTCGCGCACGCGCGTCACGACGAGCGTTTCGAGCGAGGGAGGCAGGGCGTCAGGTTGCTTTCCCGAATTATCCGTCTTCATAAGAGTGTGCAAGCCTCGCTGAATTCCAGGCGGGGCGCTCGCGGGTAGAGCTTCAACGGGTCGCCGTGGCCGAGGTTGCACAGGAAGTTCGACTTGACGTGGCCCGCCGGGAAGAACTCCTGCTCGCACCCTTCGCACTCCTTGCCCGCGCCGAAAAATTCCTCGTCCAGCCTCGCGTTGTCGAACCCGGACATCGGGCCTACATCCAGCCCGAGCGAGCGCGCCGCCATCATCAAGTACGCGCCCTGAAGCGAGGAGTTACGCTTGGCCGTCACCTCCACGAGTTGCGGGTTCGCCGCGAACAGGTCACGCATCGCAGGGTTGTGCGGGAAGAGCTTCGGCAGCTTCTCGAAGAAGAGCAGGTCATAAGCGACGATGACGGTGACCGGCGCGGTCATCGTCTTCTCCACGTTGCCGGGCGCGAGCACGGGGCGCAGCCTCTCCTTCGCCTCCGGCGAGCGGAGGAAGACGAAGCGCGCTGGGCCACTGTTGGCGCTCGTCGGCCCCCACTTCATCAACTCGTACAGTTGACGTAGCGTGTCGTCCGTGACGGGCTTGTCGAGCCAAGCGCTGTGCGTCCGCGCCTCGCGAAACAGTTGGTCGAGGGCCGCGTCTCCCAGCAGGTTACTCATAGGTCTTTGCTCCCCTTCTTAACGGAACTGGTCTTTCTCCGATTATAGCCCCATATGTGTCAGTACCGCCCGCTGCCACAGTCGTCGCTGACAAAGCGTATCCGCGCATTTATAGTTAAAGACGAATGCGTGCTCAGTCTCACACGGCGGCTCGGCGGAGCGTGCTCAGTTACCTGGGCGATTACGCCCGGCGCGGCGATGAAATCATGTTCGCGCACCGGCGGGGCTTGCGCAACGTGCGCTGGTCGTACCGCCGGCTCGTCTCTGCGGCGCACAGGTTCGCGCGCGAGCTTGAGGCGCGGGGCGTCGGCGCGGGCGAGCGCGTGCTCCTGTGCGGCGAGAACTCGCCCGAGTGGGCCGCCGCGTTCTGGGGCTGCCTGCTGCGCGGGGCCGTCGTCGTGCCGCTCGACAAAGAGAGCACGCCGGACTTCGTCCTGTCAGTGCGCCGACAGACCGACGCCAAGCTCATAGTCGCGGGAGACGAAACGCCCGCCGCCGCGCGCCTCGGAACTGCGCAAATCCGTCTGGAAAATTTAGAAGACGAAGTCGCCCGCCACGACGACGCGCCTTACCCTTCGGAAGACGTCGGCGAAGACACGCTCGCCGAGATCATCTTCACCTCGGGCACGACTTCGACTCCGAAGGGAGTCATGATCACGCACCGCAACCTGCTCGCCAACCTGCGGCCGCTCGAAGCCGAGATAGGGAAGTACATACGCTGGGAGCGGCTCGTCCACCCGATACGCTTCCTGAGTCTAGTCCCCCTGAGCCACGTCTTCGGACAATTCATGGGCCTCTTCGTGCCGCAGCTCGTCTCCGGCGAAGTCCACTTCCAGGACTCGCTCAACCCCGCGGAAGTAGCGCGCGCGGCGCGCGCGAGAAAAGTGTCCGTCATCGTCCTCGTGCCGCGAATGCTGGACGGCCTGCGCGAGTGGGTCGAGCGAGACTACGCCGCGCGTGGCCGCGCCGAAGAGTTGCGCGCGCGATTATCAAATGCCGCGGGCACACACTTCCTGCGGCGCTGGTGGACGTTCCGGCGCGTGCACAAGCTGTTCGGCTGGAAGTTCTGGGCCTTCGTCGCGGGAGGCGCGACGCTGGACGAGGCGACCGAGACGTTCTGGCACAGAATGGGATTCGCGGTCCTCCAGGGCTACGGCATGACGGAGACCGCCTCGCTCATCACGGTCACGCACCCCTTCAAGCAGAGCCGCGGCTCGGTCGGCCGGCTGATGCCCGGCTCGGAATTCAAGCTGGACGAGACGGGGGAGATTCTGGTGCGCGGCGCGAGCGTCTCGCCCGGCTACTGGTCCGCGGAGGGAGGCGCTGAGACGGACGCCGACGGCTGGCTCCGCACGGGCGACTTGGGCGAAGTTGACCCGGCCGGGAACCTCTATTTCAAAGGTCGCAAGAAGGACGTTATCGTCACCGCCGCGGGGCTGAACATCTATCCTCAAGACCTGGAAGCCGCGCTCAACAGTCAGCCGGAAGTCCGCGCGAGCTGCGTCGTGGAGTGGAAGGGCGCGGGCGGCGCGGAACCTCTAGCGGTCGTCATCCCGCGCGAGTCTGGCGCGAACGTAGAGGCCGCGGTCGGCCGGGCCAATCAGCAGTTGGCCGAGTACCAGCGGATTCGCCGCTGGCACGTCTGGACCGAGCCGGACTTCCCGCGCACCGCGACGCATAAGGTCATCAAGCGCGAAGTCGCGGCAATCGTCTCCGAACGGCTGAAGGCCGAAGGCCGGGGCGGGGAAGGCGAGAAGGCTGGCGCGGGCGAGCACGCGTTCATCCTGTCGGAAGCCGCGCGCATCAGCGGCGCGTCGCCTTCGACGGGCCTCGATTCTTCGGCGCGGCTCGCGACGGACTTAAAGCTCGACTCGCTCGGGCGCGTGGCGCTCTTGAGCGCGCTCGAAGAGCGCTACGGCGTGGAGGTCAACGAGGCCGCGTTCATAGAGGCCACGACCGTCGGCGAAGTGGGGAGGCTCTTCGGCGAACACGCGGACGAACGGGTCGCGCCGTACCCTTACCCGCGCTGGCCGCGCAAGTTCCCCCTGACGTGGCTCCGCGCGCTCCTCTTCTACGCCGTCGTCCTTCCCATCACGCGCCTGATGAGCCGTATGCGCGTCGGCGGAGAGTCTAACCTGGACAAGCTCGCAGGCCCCGCCCTGTTCGTAGCCAACCACGTCACGCTGGCAGACCACGCGCTCGTCCTCGCGGCGCTGCCCGCGCGACTGCGCCACCGCCTCGCGATTGCGATGGAGGGCGAGCGCCTGCGCGACTGGCTCCACCCGCCCGAGGGGACGCGCTGGTTTCTGCGACTAAAATTTCTGGCACAGTACGCCCTGGTCAACGCCTTCTTCCACGTCTTCCCCCTGCCCAAGCGTGGCGGCTTCCGCCGCAGCTTCGCCTACGCGGGCGAGTGCGTGGACAGGGGCCGCTCGGTGCTCGTCTTCCCTGAAGGCGCTCGCGCCCCGCGCGGGCAGATGACGGCGGGGCCGTTCAAGAGCGGCGTCGGGCTGTTGGCAAAAGGCTTGGGCGTGCCCGTCGTGCCCGTGAAACTACACGGCCTGTACGAGCTGAAGCTGAAGGGGCGGTATTTCGCCCCGCCCGGCCAGGTGCGGGTCGTGTTCGGCGAGCCCGTCGAATTCGGAGCCGAGGACGAGCCGGCCGAAATCGTCAGGGAGTTGGAGCGCCGCCTCGACGAGCTTTGATGTTTGCCGTTGTCGCTTCCAGCGCGGCCTGTGCTATTATCCGGGAACCCCTTATCTCCCTGCCCGTGGAAAGATGCCCCGAAGCAAGTCCCCGTTATTCGTCTCCCCGCGCTATGTTTTGAGGTGAAAATAAGTGGGCCATAAAGTTGATCCGTACACCATCCTGGTGGCGGAGGACTTCGACGACACGCGCGTTCTGTTGAAGCGGGTTTTGCTGACGAGCGGCTACCGCGTCGTGGAGGCCGTGAACGGGCGCGAGGCGGTGGAGTATGTCAAGCAGGACTGCCCGGACCTCATCCTGATGGACTTAAACATGCCTGAGATGGACGGCCTGGAGGCCACCGAGCAGATACGCGAGTGCCGTGAACTCTGCAAAGACGTGGTCATCCTTGCCATCACGGCGCACGACACGTACGGCATGAAGGAGGCCGCGCTCGAAGCGGGCTGCGACGGCTACCTGACCAAGCCGATAGACTTCGACCGCCTGGAGACGATCCTCGGCCGCCTGCTGCCCACCGTCAAAGACCGCGGCTGAAACCGTCAGGCGTGCGCGAGCGCGCGCTCTATCTCGCCGTGCAGCGCGTCGATGTCGGGCTTGAGGACGAAGCCCTGCGCGCCGCACTCGACGGCGTCCTGCTGTATCTTCGGGTGGCTGGCTGAGAAGAAGAGGATCGGGGTGTCCGAGTCGAACTTACGTATCTTCTCGCACAGCTCCTTACCGTTTCCGTCCCCAAGCTGGTAGTCGAGCAGGAAGAGGTCGAACGCTTCATTCTGTGCCAGTTTCAGGCCCTGGTTCGCGGACTCGGCAGTCTCGACCTGATAGCCCCTTTTATCCAGCAGGAGCCTGATCATAAAGCGCGTGTCGTCGTGGTCTTCGACGAAGAGGATGCGAGGTCTCATTCGTGGGGAACTCCTGATTCGGGCCAAAATTCCATGCGGCTTGGGCGGGGGAACGCTTAGGCGGCAAGGCCGCGGATATTAACACACTTCCGACACGCCGTCAGTACGTTAAAGTACGGAGCGGGGAGATGGGCGGCGCGGGCGTGTGCGGGCGGGAAACGCGGGACGCCGTGCTAGAGGCTTGTGAGTTGGTTGATGCGCTCGCGCAGGGCGCGGACGTAACCCTTCGTCGTCGTCTCGTCGTAGTCGGCCGCGCGGAAGGCGTCCGTCAACTGCTCGTCCGTGAGTTGCGACAGGAGTGAGCCGATCCAGCGGGCGTGCCCGACGGGGATGCCGCGCATGGCCTTCTCCTTCTTGACCTCGCCGCGGTAGTAGAAGGGCTGAAAGACCGTCAGGTGGCCGAGGCCGCGCGGCCGCGTGTCGTAGTCGAACTCGACCACGCCGTCGTCCACGCCGCGGACGAACTTGGTCGAGAGGAAGTCGTCGAGGTTGTTCTTCGTGCGCTTGCCGCCGAAGCCGCCGGCGCGTCCCAACGTCGCGCCGAGGTCGGTGACGACGTAGTGCTTCTCGCGCACCCCATTCGGCCCTTCGACGTAGAGGACTCTGTTGTTGGCCTTGCGCGCGTCGAAGTTGTTCAAAAGGATCATCAGGATTTTGAGGCCGCTCATCTCGCGCGTGCCCTCGAATGAGTTCTCCATCCATCCCCACTCGTCGCCGCGCTCAACCCCTTTGCGCCGCGGCTCGAAGCGCGCGCCGCGGACGATGCCGTCGCCGGAGACGTATTCCCGGCCGCGCGACAGGCGTTTCATGCCATCGATCCGCACCTCCGGCAGGTAGTAAGCCTCTTCTGCGAAGTAGCCTACGGCCCAGACGAGTCGCGTCGAGACTGTTTCCGACTTCGCCTCGGGGCCGATCTTCACGCGCCACTCCACGCCGCGCGCGTCTTTCACTTCGAACTTAGGCGACTCGCCGCTCTTGTCTTCCTTGACGAAGGTGAACGGGGCCTGCGGGGCAAGCTCGGGCGAGCCCGCGCCGTAGCGCAGGTCGCGTTTCGGGATGTCGCCGGGGTCCTGCCAGAGAATAGGGAAGGCCGGCTGCCTGCTCTTTTTAGACTCCTGCGCCAGGGCCGGCATCCCTGCCGCGCAGATGCCCAGGGCGGCCAGGAGCAGGGCTAATGAACTCGCTCTCTTTGCCAGTCGCATAAAACTCCAACCGTAAGGAAAGAAGACGCGAAACAGTCCCATAGTCTGGCCGCTGGGCCACTTTTGGAAAGAATCGGTACAACTTTTTCAAGCCGTCTGGTAAATAAGCTATTTCGGTGCCAGTCCCTGAATTTGGCGGGGGAATGCTATATTAAAGGCAAGCTATAAAACTTGAGTCCGTCTACGAAGGCCGCTGAGGCGAGGAGTGTTTCGACCATGAAAGTTATTTCGTCAGCTTACCTGCGTATCGTCGCCATCGCCGTTTTACTCGCGGTGACGCCCGCGCTGTCTTACGCTAACCCGAGGAGTCAGGACGAAGAGAAGCGCGTCGCGGGCACGCCCGTGCTCTGGCGCAGGCACAGAAACCCGGCCGGGCTGGACCTCTTCTGGGGACCCGGCGGGCCGCGCATGAGGCCGGACCTGAGAAAGCTGACCTTCATCAAAGAAGAGACGGGCGGCTACTCCACCAAGTACCGCGTGCGCGACGCGTCGGGCCGCGTGTGGGTGGTCAAGGTCGGCAAGGAGGCGCAGAGCGAGACGGCGGCCACGCGCCTGCTCTGGGCCGCGGGCTACATGACGGAGGTGGTCTACCTCGTCCCCACCGCGACGATTCCCGGCAAGGGCACGTTCCGCAACGTACGCTTCGAGGCGAGGCCGGAGAACGTGGAGCGCGAGGGCGAGTGGAAGTGGGACGACAATCCTTTCGAGGGGAGGCGCGAGTTCCAGGGGCTCAAAGTGATGATGGTCGTCCTGAACAACTGGGACATCAAGGACGCGAACAACGTCATCCTCGCCACGCGGGGCCGCCAGGGGACGGAGCTGCGCTACGCCATCAGCGACCTGGGCGCGACGCTCGGCGACACGGGCAAGTGGCCGCTGCTCTGGCGCTTCACGCGGAGCCGCAACAACCCCAAAGATTTTAGCGGCGACAAGATTATTGACGAGGTCAAGGACGACGGGCGCGTGGACTTCGAGTTCTCTGGTAAGAAGCGCGGGATGTTCAACGACATCACGGTCGAGGAGGCCAGGTGGGCGGGGCAGCTGCTCGCGCGTCTGAGCGACAGGCAGTTGGCCGGGGCGTTCCGCGCGGCCAACTACACGCCGCAGGAGGTGCGAACGCTGGTCGCCTCCGTGCGCTCCAGGGTCAACCAGCTAGTGCGTCTGACAAGTGCGCCCGTGGACTGATGGGTCTGTAGGTGAGGCGGACGGGGGCCGGCGTCGAGTATCTTCTTAGCGCCGGCCCTTCGCCCTTCCAGTCCTCTTCGACTCGACTTTTTTGACGACCTTCTTCCGCTCTTTGGCGGGGACTTCCTCTTTACGCTTAGTCTCCTTCGCGACCGAGCCGCCGCCGATTTTGCCGAGCGAGGCGCGGATCAACTCTTCGTCGGGCCTCTTGCCGTCAACGAAGGCGAAGACGTGATAGTGGTCGCGGTTCTCGCGCAGCACCTCTATGCGCCCTTCGTCCTTCAGACGCGCGAGGTGCGCCATCACGGACGCCTGCTCCTCGGCCGTCATGTATCGGTAGTTCACGTCGAAGGCCAGCCCCGTCGAATGAGGCGGCGTCTCGATCAGCGTCGCGTTCGGGTTCACACGCGAGAGCGCGTGCTGGTATTCGTCCGGGCGCACGAGCGAGGTGATGGGGAGCGGCCGGCTGAACTTCTCACGGTATGAGCCCGCGACCTCTTCCAGCACCTTGAACGCCTCGGGCCGGAGCGAGCTGAGCATTCGCACTTTCAACTCCTGCCGCGAGCGACCGTCCGCCAGGTCGTAGTCCCGGTCGGGAAAACTTTTCGCCACGCTCTCAAGCGCCTCGTAGCCGCTGACAAGCTCAGCCCTTTTCGCGGCGTCGCCGTAAGTCTTGTCGAGCAGTTCTTCGGCCTCGCGCTCGGCCTTGAGCGCCTTCTCCTGCTCCGCGATCTGGGCCTGAAGTTTCGCGCGCCGCTGGCGGTCAGTCTTGCTGACAGAATCCAGTTCGCCCCTGAGCGCCAGAATTCCGCCTTCCAGGTTCGAGCGGGAAACCGCCAGCCGCACCTGCTCGCGCGTCAACTCCGCCGCGCCGAGCAGCGCGATGCGCTCGCCGTTTTCGTAGTGTGTGAACGGCCCCTTGTCGGCCTGGCCGCCCACGCCGAAGAGGATGTAGTTTTTGCTGACGGGCCGCAGCGCCACCATCTCGCCGCTTTTAATCATGGCGGCGAGGTCCACGTAATCTTTCGGGGTTCGGAAGCCGTGCTCACGCCACTCCGCCACCTGTGTCGCGAGGAATCGGCGCGTGTCGCTGTAGTGTCGCAACTCCGCGGGCGTCTCCACGTCGGCTTGCTTGCCCACGGGCTCGCCGCGGTCCTCCTTCACGCGGCGCACGGCCTGCGTCCAGGAGCTGACTTCCGCGGCCTCCGCCGTCACGGGCGCGGGAAGATATGACACGGTTTGACCGCCGCGCCGCCCACGTTGTTTCCGTCCGGGCAGGGCCAACAGGGCCGCAACCGTCACGGCCAAAAGCAGGCCGACCGCGATGAGGGTGTGATGGCGTTTTCTTTCTTTCACCGATTGTTCTCCGTGGAAAAGAAAATAGCCTGGCGGGGCGGCTCGGAACAGGGCCGGCCTCGTCAAGCTCATCAGCCACTATGATGACGAACGGGCGCGAAAAGTACGCCGGGCGTGTGAGAAAATTTACGAAAGGCGGCGGTCAGAATGAGCGTACACGCCTGATACGGCGGGCGCTCCCGCCGTTGCGCGATTGTGCCAGTTTTGCATATGCTTCGGGGAAAGAATAAATGTAAGGGGGTTAAGGAAAGTGTTTCGGAAACAATTAACGCGCGGGCGCGCGACAGGGGCCGCGGTCACGCTGAATCTGTTCCTGCTCCTGTCCTGCTCGGCCCCGCCCGCGCAGAACTCTACGAATGCGAGCGCGCAGGCCGCGCAGACTCCGCAGCAGGCCGCGCCAACTCAACAGGCGGCCACGCCCGGCGCGACGCCTTCACAGGAGGCCGCGCCGAAAGAGGGCGACATCAACATCACGCCGATTACGCACGCGAGCGTCCAGCTAGAGTACGGCGGGAAGGTGATACACGTCGACCCGTGGGGCCAGGGCGACTACTCCGCGGCGAAACAGGCCGACCTCGTGCTGGTGACGGACATACACCAGGATCACCTGGACCCCGCGGCAATCGCGCGCGTGCGCAAGGCGGGAGCGCCGGTCGTCGCGCCCGCCGCCGCGGCCGCGAAGATAGAGAACGCGACCGTGATGAAGAACGGCGAGACGAAGGAGGTGGCCGGCGTCTCGATTGAGGCCGTGCCGATGTACAACTTGCAGCGCGGGCCCGAGCCGGGCAAGCTCTTCCACGACAAGGGGCGCGGCAACGGCTACATCCTGAGCCTCGGCGGCAAGCGCGTTTACATCGCGGGCGACACGGAGTGCACACCCGAAATGCGCGCCCTCAAAAATATAGACATCGCGTTCATCCCCATGAACCTGCCCTACACGATGCCGCCCTCGGAGGCGGCCGAGTGCGTCAAGGCGTTCAAGCCGAAGGTGGTCTACCCTTATCACTACCGCGGCCAGAATCCAGAAGAGTTCAAAGCGGCGTTAAAAGGCGAGGCGGTCGAAGTGAGGCTGCTCGACTGGTACAAGGGTCAACCCGCGGGCGGCGCGAAGTAGTTAGAACTCGGCTTAGAACGGCGGTCCAAAAAAGAGCCCGCGCGTGACTGGACACGCGCGGGCTCTTTCCCTTTGGGATTGGTGATTAGTTACCAGCGACCGCGGCCGCGACGCCGGTTGCTGTCACCGAAGACGGGGTGCGTGGGCGATCCCGCGCCGCGTCGGTAGTAGCCGTCGCCGCGCCTGTGGTTGCGGCGGCCATTGTTGCCGTAGCTCCGGTCGTCGTCCCGGCGCTCGCGCCTGATCTCGCGGTTGTACTGGCGGCGGTCGCGCCGGATTTCGCGGCGCTCCGCGCGCGAGAGCGTCCCGTCGGAGCGGTAGCCGCGCCACTCGCGGCGGAGCGAGCGCCTTTGCGAGCGCAACTCGCGAGCCTCGTCGCGCGTCAATTGCCCGGAGCGCACGCCGTCGCGGATTCTGCGGCGGTCGCCGCGCCCCTGCGCG
>DATMVE010000085.1:0-24799 GCA_035563515.1 Pyrinomonadaceae bacterium | reverse complement strand
GCGCACGCGGTTGTCCGACTCGACGCCCGCCCGCTTCTCCAGGTCCTCGCGCACCTTCTCGCGCAGGCTCGCGACCGACTCGAACTCCTCGCCCAAACTCTTGGCCCACTCGTCGTCCACCTCGGGCAGCTCCTTGCGGCGCACGGCCGTCGCCGTCGCCACGTACTCGACTTTCTTCCCGGCCAGCCCCTTCGACGAGAAATCCGGCGGGTATTCGACCGTAAAGGTGCGCTCCTCGTCGGCCCTGACGCCCATCAGATTGTCCGTGAACTCCTGCTGCACGCCGGGGCCGCCCAGCTCCACGTCAACGTCCTCGACGTTGATGTCCTCCTCGTCGGGCGCTTCGACGAACTTGCCGAGGAAGTTGACGGTCACAGTGTCGCCCAACTCCGCGCCGCGGTCCTCGACGGGCTCCAGAGAGGCGGAGGCTTCGCGCAAGCCTTCGATGACGCGCTCCACGTCCTCGTCGCGGACGGGTCGCGTGCGCCGCCCGGCCTCAAGCCCCTTGTAATCCCCGAGCGTGACTTCGGGCAGCACCTCCACGTGGACGTGCAATGAGATTGGCCCGGAGCCGAAGTTGGCTAACTCTTCGGCGTTGTCCAGGTGCAACTCCGGCTCGCCTATGACGTTGAGCCCGTGCTCTGCAATCGCGTCCTGCACGGCCTGCGGCACGAGCTCCTGCAAGACCTCGCCGCGAATCTTGTCCTTGAAGCGGGTGCGGACGACGGAGCGCGGCGCGTGGCCGCGGCGGAAGCCCGGCACGGTCGCGAGCTGCGCGTAGCGGTCGGAGATTGTGTCGTAGGCCGAGCGGATCGCGTCCGCCTCGACTTCGATCTTGATTTCCTTGCGCGTCGGCGATAAGTTAACCAGTTCAGTCTTCATAAAACTACAAGACCCGCGGGGAGCGATTGAAGCGCACGCCGCGCGGGCATCCTTCACAAGAGAATTTAGAAAAGCGGGTTCCGGGACATCAAAACAAACTTCTAATGCGAAAGGGGGGACTCGAACCCCCACCCCTTGCGGGACATGGGCCTAAACCATGCGCGTCTGCCAATTCCGCCACTTTCGCACGCGGGCCAAAAAACGAAACTCACTCTCGATATGAATTATTCGAGAGAGAAAGCATAACACACGACCCTGTTTCAGTCATGCGGCGCTCCCGCAATCCTCTCTGTCAATTCCTGCAACTCGCGCTCGGGGAACGCGCGCCGCCACTGGCGGTCGAACTCGTCGCGGCCGGCGCGGGTTCGCAGGTCGCGCAGCTCGTCCCAGAACTGTCGGCAGGCGACCGTCTTCGGCCCCTGGAAGGAGAAGACGGTCGCGGCCGTCTCGGGCAGCTTGCGGTGGTCAGGGTAGTGAATCACTTCGAGGAGCAGCCGGTCGCCGCGCGCCTGGAAACGGAAGTCGTACTCGTCCGGCTCGCTGTTCCAGTTGACGGTCGGCTCGCAGTCGCCGTCGAGCACAGCCGACAGCGCCGCGATAAGGTCGCGCAGCGAATCGTAAGGCGCGTGAGACACGACCGTGACGAAGCTCTGGCCCGCGGCCTTCAGGCGGAGCGACATGAAACCGTGCTGCGGGCTTTCGAGGCTGACGCCGAGCGTTTGTCTCATCGCGTTTGTTTCATCGTTTGAAGAGTCGTAGAAGTCGCGGCCTTCACCTGCGCTTGTAGCCCGGCCCGCGCAGCACGCGGCCGGCGAGGGCAGACGTGCGCTGCCCGTTGTCGACGCTCAGTTGGCCGTTGGTGATGACGAAGGGAATGCCCTCCGGGTACTGGTTAGGGTTCTCGAACGTGGAGCGGTCGCGCACCGTCGCGGGGTCGAAGATGGTGATGTCCGCGAAGGCCCCCGCTCTAATGACGCCGCGGTCCTTGAGGCCGACGCGCGTGGCGGGCATCCACGTCATCTTGCGCACTGCCTCTTCGAGCGTGAGCAGTTTCTCCTCGCGGACGTAGCGCGCCAGGATTCGAGGGTACGAGCCCCAGCCGCGCGGGTGGCCTTTGTCTTTGGAGAGCGGGCCGTCTGTGGCGCGCGCCGCGCTGTCCGTGCAGATGGAGACGAAGGGCGCGCGCAGCGCCACGCGCAAGTCGTCCTCGGACATCATGAAGTAGATGGCGTCCGTCTCGCCGTGGTCCGCGAGTATCAGGTCGAAAAGGGCGTCGAGGTCTTCCTTCTTCTGCTCGGCCGCGATCTCCGCGAGGCGCTTGCCCTGCAAGTTTTCGAGCGACGGATTGACGACTGAGCTGATGAGCACCCCGCTCGCCCCTCCGCTCCCGAGGAAGATGTTCTCCCAGTCTTTCGAGTCGCTCGTGATGTCGCGCTTCAAACGCTCGCGCGTCTTCGGGTCGCGGAGTCTTTCGAGCATGCGCGCCGTCCCGCCTTCGAGTGCCCACGGGGGGAGGCAGGCCGAGAGCGAGGTGCTGGCGGCCGTGTAAGGGTAAACGTCGGCCGTCACGTCCTGCCCGCGCGCACGCGCCGCCTCGATGCGCTTCAGGACTTCGGGCATGCGGCCCCAGTTCTTCTTGTAGGCCGTCTTGAGGTGCCAGATTTCGACGGGGACGCGCGCACGCCGTCCTATCTCGAAGACCTCTTCGAGCGAGGAGTCTATGGCGTTGGCCTCGCTGCGCTGGTGCGTCGCGTAAATCCCGCCGTAGCGCTTGGCGGCCATCGCCAGCTCCACTATCTCGTTCGTCTTCGCGAAGCGCGCCGGCACGTATTGCAGCGACGTGGAGAGGCCGAGCGCGCCGTCCTCCATCGCCTGCGCGACCACGCGCCGCATCGCGATCAACTCGTCCGCGGTCGGCGCGCGGTCGCCGAAGCCTATGACGTAGGCGCGCACCTGTGTGGCCCCGACGAAGGTGGCGACGTTAACACCCGTGCCCCGCTTTTCGAGCCGGGCGAAATAGTCATCGAACGTTTGCCAGTCGACCGTCAGGTTGAAGCGGCGGTAGTAGTCGGCGTCTTCGGCGGCGAGCCTTTCGTTCATGGGCGCGACGGTGCTGCCCTCGCCCGTGACCTCGGTCGTGACGCCCTGCATGACCTTGCTCATGGCGCGCGGGTCAATCAGGAGGTTGACTTCGGATTGGCCCAGCATGTCTATGAAGCCGGGCGCGACCACCAGCCCGCGCGCGTCAATCACGCGTCGCGCGCGCGCGCCGCGAAGTCTCCCCACGCGCGCGATGCGGTCGCCCTTGACTGCCACGTCCGCCGCGTAGCCGGCGCGGCCCGTGCCGTCAACGACGCGCCCATTTTTGATGAGCAGGTCGTACTGAGGCGGACTCGCGGCCTCGCCCGCAGGGAGCGACGAGGAGAGCAGCGCGGCGGCGCACAGGAGCGAGCTGACGACGGCGATTGATTTCACGGCGGCTCCGAAAACCGAAAGGATGCGAACGCGCATTAGAACGTCGCGCCGCATTCTGCACGCATTGTTTCTTCCTGGCAAGAGTTTGATTGTCCGCCCGAATCGCGGTAAAACTTTTGCGACTTCAGAAAAACACGAACGGACGGTAAAGAGATTGGCAGAAACGTTGAGAGAGAGACGGCGCGTGACGCTCGACGACGTGGCGCGGGCGGTGAACGGGGATTTGACGGGCGACGGCGGGGGCGTCGTGCTGGACGTGACGCACGATTCGCGGCAGGCGCGCGAGGGGAGTCTGTTCGCCGCCGTGCGCGGCGAGCAATTGGACGCGCACCGCTTCATCCCGCAGGTGATGGGGCAGGGCGCGGCCGGCGTCATCTCCGAGCTGGAAGCGCCCGCGAATTTTGAGGGCGCGTGGGTAGAGGTCGGGGAGATACGCCGCGCGATGGCGCTCGCGGCCGCGGAGGTTCACGACTACCCGTCGCGCGAGATTCCGCTCGTGGGCATCACGGGGACGAACGGGAAGACGACGACCACTTACCTCGTCGCGGCAATCGCGGAGGCTGCGGGGCACGCGGTGGCGATGACGACGACCGTCGAGTACAGGGTTGACCAGGATTATTGGAAGGCCGAGAGGACTACGCCCGAGGCCACGGACATGCAGCGCATCCTGCGGCGCGCGGTCGAGGCCGGTTGCAAACTGGCCGTGATGGAAAGCTCGTCGCAGGCCATAGACCTGCACCGCTGCGACGCGCTCCAGTATTCGGTCGCCGTCTTCACCAACCTGACGCGCGACCACCTGGACTATCACGGCACGATGGAGAATTATTTCGCCGCCAAGCGACGCCTCTTCGACGGCAGCCTCGGCGGGACTCCGAAGGCTTCCGTCATCAACGTTGACGACGAGCGGGGCAGAGAACTGGCCTCCGACCTCGAAGCGGACGGGGCGCGCGTCATACGCTACGCGCTCGACGCGGACGCGCAGGTGACGGCCTCGGCCGTGGAGCACTCGCTCGAAGGGATGAATTTTCTGCTGCTCACGCCGCAGGGCGAGCGCGCCGTCCACTCGCCCCTGGTGGGCCGCCCGCACATCTACAACATACTGGCCGCGGCGGGCGCGGGGCTCGCGCTAGGTTACGACCTGGACGTGATCGTGCGCGCCGTGGAGGCTTGCGCCGGCGCGCCGGGCCGCTTCGAGCGCGTGCCGCACGCGGGCGACTTCGCCGTCGTCGTGGACTACGCGCACACGGACGACGCGCTCCTGAACGTCCTGCGCACGGCGCGCGACGTGACGCGGGGCCGCGTCATCACGGTCTTCGGCTGCGGCGGCGACCGCGACCGCTCGAAGCGCGCGCCGATGGGCGAGGCCGCGGGCTCTTTGAGTGACGTGGTGATTCTGACTTCCGACAACCCGCGGACCGAAGACCCGGAGCGGATTCTGGCGGACGTGGAGGTGGGTTTGCGCGAGACCTCGAAGCCTTACGAGAAGATTGCGGACCGCCGCGAGGCCATACACCGCGCCGTCGCGGAGGCGCGCACGGGAGACCTGGTCGTCATCGCGGGCAAGGGGCACGAGGACTACCAACTCATAGGCAGCGATGTCCTGCACTTCGACGACAAGGAGGTCGCCCGCGAAGCCCTCGCCGCGCGCAGTAAATAAGGGATGAGGGCGGAGGGATGAGGGATGAAGTAAAGCGGAAGGCAGAAAGCAGAAGGCCGTAGGCGGAGAACAAAACGTTTTTCTTTATGCCTGCCGCCTGCTCTTCTTCATCCCTCATCCCTTTTCTTACGCCGTAAAGGCACGGAAGCGCGAGCGCCCGGAGCGAGAGGCGCTCGCGCTTCCTGACATTCGGATGAGAGACTACCGTCCCGGCGTGTAGGGGGGCGGCGGGGGCGGCGCAGAGCCCCAGGCGGCGGGCGCGGGGGCGTTCTTGCCGGTGGCGCCGGCGGCGAGCAGGATCAGCGCGCCGAGGCCCAGGACCAACCAGCCGAGCCAGTTCGTGGAGACGTCAACGCCCATGCGCTCCAACATCTCGGGGTCGGCCGAGCCCATCGCCTTGGCGAGGCTCGACTTCATGTTGATATAGTTGAGGACAACTATCCCGAGGGTGATCACGCCCGTCACGATCAGGAACCTGTACTGCCTCAGCACGGCCAGGACGATTGATCCTATCCCGAGCAGGAGCAACACCCACCCTTCCCAGCTACCGCCTTTGATGCTGTCCAAAAAGCTGACGCTCTGGCTCATGCCTGCTTGGCCGATGGTGACGGTAACGAGTGGCAGAAATATGCCGAGCAAGACCAGAACTCCGCCGACAATTCCTAGAATACGACTATCCATCAGGGGACTCCTTTTTAAGTTAGGTTTGATTCAGGGATGGGAGTGTTCGTTTGGAAAATCACTCCGGCTCAGTTTCGGGTCAAAGAACAACAGTGCTTCTAAGCCAACTCGGACGGCAAGTCAAGAATAATTTTGCGGGACCCGCCGGCGAGTGCGCGCCGCCGCCGTCACCGCCCGCCCGTAGGTTCTTCCTCGTCACCAGTTTTCCCTTCAAACCCGACGTGGTGTCGCCTGGACAAATACCAGTAGACGGGCAGCCCGGACGCTATCAGGCCGAGCCCGACGAGGGCGTTGATGTTGATGCCCCTCAGCCCTCGGGCCGGGTCCGGCAGGAGCGTCGTGAAGAGCAGGAAGCCCGTGACGAGCAGGAAGAGAATCGGCACGACCGGGTAGCCCCACGCGCGGTAGGGCCGCTCGGCGTGCGGCATCCGCCGCCGGAAGATGAAGACCGAGGCGGTCACGAGCCCGTAGAAAATCCACGAGCCGAAGATGACGTAGTCGGTCAGCGTGTCGAACGAGCCCGAGAGCGTGAGTATCCCGGCCCAGACGCCCTGGACCACGAGCGCGCCGATGGGGACGTGCGTCCGCGGGCTGAGGCGCGCGAGCCGGTCGAAGAAGAGGCGGTCGCGCGCCATCGCGTAGGGGACGCGCGCGCCCGTCAGAATCGAAGTGTGCAGCGTGCCGAGCGAGGAGGCCATCAGGCAGGCGGCGATCAGCCCCGCGACCAGTTGCTGGAGCGACAGGCTGAAGGGCTCCATGAACGTGCGCGTGACTTCGGCCGCGACGGACGAGCCGGCGGGGACGCTGGCGACGCGCGTCGGCGCCATCACGTAGAAGTAGGCGATGTTGACGAAGACGTAGAGGATGATGATGAGGATGGTCCCGCCGATGAGCGCGAGCGGGATGTTGCGCTGCGGGTTCTTCACCTCGCCCGCCACCAGCGTGATGTTGTTCCAGCCGTCGTAGCCCCACAGGGCCGCCAGCATCGCCGCGCTGAAGCCGGCCATGCCGAGCATCGCCCCAGGACTCACGCCCTCGCAGACTCCGCCGGAGTTCGCCAGCCCGAAGTTGCCCCAGTCGCCGCCGGCCAGGATGAAGGCCCCGAGGCCGATGCCCAGGACGAGCGCGATCTTGACGCCGGTCAGGACGGTCGCGATCCACCCGCCGACGACGACCGTGGCGCAGTTGATTAAGGTGAAGAGCGCGATGAGCGAGAGCGCGATGAGCTGCAAGTAGCCGAAGCCCCAGTCGTGGCCGAAGAGTTTGAGGGTGAAGAAATTTGCCTTGATCGCGCCGCCCGTGATGTCGTTGAGGAAGATGGCGAAGGCCGCGGCGACGGACGCTTGCGAGCCGGTCTTGGCGATGAAGATTTGCATCCAGCCGTAGAGGAAGCCCATCCGCGGGCCGTAAGCCTCGCGCATGAAGACGTACTCGCCGCCCGCGCGCGGCATCATCGCCGCGAGTTCGGCGTAGGTCAGCGCGCCCGCGAGCGACAACACGCCCGCCACGACCCAGACGGTAATCACCATGCCCGGCGTCCCGACGTGGCACGTCATCACGCGCGCCTTGAGGAAGACGCCCGTCCCTATGACGTTCCCGATGACGATGGACGCGGCGGCGACGAGCGTCAGGCCGCGGATGAGTGTGACGTTGCTGGGCGCGAGCTTAGACATAAAGGTTTCGGGAAGGCGGGCCAGTCTTTACCAAACGTCGTTCGTCACCAGGTCTTCGTAGGTGTCGCGGCGGCGAATCAAGTCCACCCGCCCGCCCTCGCGCACCATGACGGCGGCCGGGAGCGGCCGGCCGTTGTAGTGGAACATCTGCGCGAGCGAGTAGGCCCCGCTGTTGAGAAGCGCCAGCACCTCGTCGGGCCGAACGTCGGCCGGGAGCCTGCGGTAGTCGGGCAAGCGCCCCTCGCGCTCGATGTCGAAGTAAACGTCGCCGGAGTCGCAGAGCGGGCCGGCGACTTTGTAGTCTGTGTCGGGCGCGCTCGCGGCGCGCGAGGCGGAGACGAGGTGGTAGTACCACTTGTAATTGTTCATCGAGAGCAGCAGGTTGTAGCCCGCGTCCGTCAGCAGCCACACGTCGCTCGTCTCCGGCCTGCGCTTGATGTTGCGCACGGTCGTGAGGACGAGCCCCGCGTCGGCGATGATGCTCCGCCCCGGTTCCAGAAGGATCGTCACGCGGTCGAGCAGGTGCTCCGCCCCGGCCGCCCGCGCCGACTCGCGCGCGACCCTGAGCGCCTCGCTCAAAACTTCCGAAGGCTCCAACTCCGCGCCGAGCATGTCGCGTTCGTGCTCGGGGAGTTGGTCCGCGATCAGCGGGTCGCGCAGGTAGTTGACGGGAATCCCGCCGCCGAGGTTGATGTGCTCAAGCGCGTGGCCCGTCTCGCGGTGGAGCGTGACGAGGTGCTCCCACATGGCCTTGAAGGCTTCGGCGAAGGGCTCCACGTCGGGCGTCTGCGAGCCGACGTGGATGTGTATGCCGCAGACGTTGACCAGGTCCGGGTGCTGTAGGCCGCGGCGGAAGGCGTCGAGGACGTCCGAGTAAGAGATGCCGAACTTCGAAGTGAGGAGCGCGGTCTGCAGCCCCAGGTGCGAGCGTGTGCCAATTTCGGGCGTGAGGCGGAGCGCGATGTTGGCGCGCTCGCCCGTGCGTTGGGCCGCCTTTTCGACCAACTCAATTTCGTAAATCGAGTCCACATTGATGGCGTAGATTCCGGCGCTGACCGCTTCGTCCAGTTCCGCGTCCGTCTTGCTCGTGCCGTTGAAGATGATCTGCTCGGGCCGAAAGCCTATGCGCAACGCCTTGTATAGCTCGCCGCCGCTGTTGACCTCTATGTCGATGCCGGAGTCGCGCACCGTCCTGAGCACGGCCATGTTGGAGTTGGCCTTCGAGGCGTAGCAGAAGCGGACCGGGCGGCCCGTCTCGCGTGCGGCGCTCTTGAGGCGCTCGACGTTCGAGCGTATGCGCTGCTCGGAGAAGACGTAGAGCGGCGAGCCGTGCTCGGCGACGAGTCGGAGCGCGTCCACGCCGTTAACCGTCAGATGATTTTCCGAGATTTCGAGATACCCGGGGATAGACCACGGCGGGCTTTGGATTGCGGGCTGCGATGACATCCAGAGAGAAACTCCGCGCAAGATTTTTAGAAGAGACGCCTGCGAAGATAGTCCGGCCGCGGACGGCGGGTCAAGTGCCAGCCCCTCGGGGCGCGCCTGCCGAAATCTCCAACTGTGCCAACTCGCGCCGGCCGGGTGGGCTTTTGTTTACTGCGCGAAGATCGTGTTCGTGTCGAGGATGAACGTCTTGGCCCCGCGCTCAAGCGCCTTCTCGACCATGTCGGCCGTGCCGCCCGGCCCGTCGCCCTTGCTCGCGCGGTCCCACAGCGCGATGAGCGTGACGTTGTCGCCGCCGGCGGCCGCCAGCGCGTTGTGCAGCGTCCAGAGGTTGTTGCGCTGCCAGATGCCGTAGCCTTGTTTGTCCTGAAGCCAGCCCGGCAACTCCTTCGACTCGCCGAGCACGCGGACCGGGTGCGCCTTGACGAGGCGCTTAAACTCCTCGACCCACTCCGGCCCCGCGTGCGCGACAGACTCCTGTATGTAGAAGTTGCGCGGCAGCGCGAGGAAGATGCGGGTCGGGATGCCCGCCTTTTCGCAGACCTGGTGGAAGAGTATGTCGCCGCCGCTGGCGCAGCCGGCCACGCCGTAAACGTTGCCGTCTGCCTGCGCCAGCTCCTCAGCGACCTTCTCCGCTATCTTCCGCTTCGCCGCGTCAATCATCTCCTGCTTGTTCGGGAAGCGCGGCTTCTCGCGCCCCGGCGCGTCAATCATGTGGCCCGTGAAGAGGAGCACACGCGTGGGGCCGGCGGGCGCGGGCTGCGGTGCGCCGCCGGCGGAGGGGGCCGGGGCGAGCGCTTCAAGGGCCGCCGTGACGTTCGCTTGCAGCAGCCCCAGCTCCTGGTAGAGGACGAGTTGTCCGCGCACCGCGTCGGCGGCGAAGGGGGGAGCGCCGACGAGCGCACGCCGGTAAGCGTTCGTGACCTTGCCGGGCCGCTTCGAAGTCAGGAAGCAGTGGTCGGCCTCGCTGATTTCGGCCCAGATGTCTGTCTTCTTCTCCCTTTTGAGCTGCGTGTCCGCGGCCTTGAGGGAAAGCTCGACCGAGGAAGAGAGCTTCTCGGCCTTCTTCCGCCGCGACTCCAATTCGCGCTCGGCCTCCGTAGCGTCGTCGAACATGTCGGCCCAAACCGTCGGCAGCAGTTGGGCCAGCTCAGTCTGTATGGTCAGCATTGCCAGCGCGTTCAGCCCCGAGTAGAAGTGATTCAGGTCTTCGTTGAAGGCCCCGGCGTAGGCTTCGAGCGCCTCGTCCAGGTAAGGCGACCGCAACGCCCGCTCCTGCCGCTCTGCGAGCGCCGCCGCCGGCCGCCAGTCGTTCGTCCACTGACTTTTGGCGTTGCGGCCCAGCAGGGAATGAACCTCGGCACGGGCGTTCCTGTCCAGCCCCCTCCGGTCGAGGACGCGGCGCAACGCCTGGTCGGAGCGCACCAGATTGCCGAGCCGTTGATAGATAGTGCCGAGCAGGGTGTTCGCTTCCGCGTCTAAAGAGTCTATGTCGCTCACGGCCTTCCACGTCACCCGAGCGCCCTCAAATGCTCTCAGGTTGAACTGCGCGCGCCCGACGAGGCGCAGCCCCTCCGTCTCCCACTCGAATCCTCGCGCCTCGTCGGCCAATAGCTCCAGGTCGCCCAGCTCCCTGGCCTCCTTCGCGCGCTCAACCTCCTCGCGGAAGCCGAGCGGGATGGGGAGGAACCGCGACCTGTCTTGCTCGGCGAGGTCGGGCAGCATCTGGAAGACGGGGCTGTCGTGCTCCTCGGAGTTGATGGTCTGCCGCAAGCCCTCGACGAGGTCGTTGACTCTGGCCGAAGGGTCCGCGCCGTCGTATGTAAGGTAGCGGTCGGTCTTGAGGTCGAAGGGGACTTCGTCGGTCTTAAGCTCAGCGCCGCGTGCGCGGATGAGGAACGTGTGCTTGCCGCGCAGGGCGTGGCGGACGCCGAGTTCGTAATAGACGTTGGCGTTGTGGATGGAGATGTCCGCGATGACGAGGTCGGCCGTCAGGAGCCGCTGGAACATGTCCAGGCGGATGTTCCCCTGCCGGCGTATCTCCATCGTCGTGCGGCCCGTGATCTTGAAGTTATTAAGCGCCGGGTCAATCAGCTTCTTCTCGACCTCGTCGAAGTTGATGTCGTTCTTCGTGCCGAAGGGGCGGATGATGAAAGCGCGCATGGCTGTGCCTCCCGGTTAGTAGAACTGGCCGAAGCGTTCGAGCGCGAAGTGTTCGGGCTTGACCTCTTTGGCGAGCGCCTGCCCGACGCGGACGAGGTCCGGGACGTACTCGACAGAGTCGAGCTTCGCGACCTTCGCGGGGTTGACCTTGCCGAGGCCGCGCTCCTTCAGCCATTCGGACGACAGCTCGGCGTTGTAGCGCGCGTAGAGGAACGCGCGGCCCAGGTCTTCGGAGAGCGGGACCTCCTTCTTCTCCTTGCCATCGACGCGGCGCGGTATCCCGTCCCCGAACTCGCGGTCTATCTGCGGGCCGCTCATGCAACGCCCGACGACGCGGCAGTTGATGTCCTGATCGACCTGCGCGCCGTACATCAGCGCGGCGGGGAAGTTGACCAGGTTCAAGAAGGCAGTCTTGCCGGACTCGTAGATTTCCGCATCGACCTTCGGGGCCGCGCCCGTCCCGATCGACATCACAAGCAGGTGGTTCTCGCCCGTCTTCCAGCCCAGGCCGTAAGACTCCTGCGTCGCCATGCGCGCCAGCAGGAAGGAGGGGTTGTTGTACGGCGTCAGGCCGCCGTCCTCGAAGAGAAACGTCTTCGAGGGGTCGGCCGGGTCCCAGTTGAGGACTTCGGGCGGGAAGAAGACTGGCGCGGCCGTGCTCGCGCGCACGAGCTGCCAGAGCGGTATCTGTAGGTTACAGTCCTTGCGCGTGAGGTCGTTGTAGCGCGCGAACGGGTTGCTGCTGATGGGCCACGGCGAGTCGGTCGAGACGTTGCGCGTGACGACGAGCAGGAGGCACCTGAGTTTGTTCGAGCCGAGGTTGGTCCGCGGGCCGTAGGTCTTCTTCAACTCTTCGGTCAGCGGCTCCTTCTTGTAGAGGTGGCGCAGGCGTTCGAGGATGAACGCCTTCTCGAACATCTTCGGCCCCGTGGCGATGTAGAAGTCCGACAGCTCCTGGGCCGACATCCCTATCGCGAGCCCGGCGGCGATGATCGCGCCGGTGCTCGTGCCGCCGATGTAGTCGAAGAAGTTGCAGAGGCGGAAGTCGTCGCCCTGCCCGCTCTCCTTCCGCAGCAGTTCTTCCATGCGGATTAAGACCTGTAGGGTGAGCACGCCGCGGATGCCGCCGCCGTCGAGCGCGAGCAGCTTGCGCGGGCGCTCGTCGCGGTAACGCTTCGCCAGTCGTTCGTACACGGGGTATTGCGCAGCCAGTTGGTCCCAGTCGGCCATGTGTATGTTCCTCGCTTTCACGGCGACCGCTGACGGGTCGCCTCGTTCGCAGGCGGATGCGTTGTCAAGAGTTGTGTGAGAGGGTTGTTAAGGTCAGTGCCGCCTGCCGCGAGCGGGCCGGGGAGAAGGGATGAGGGCTGAGGGATGAATGAAAAGCTTTCCGTCTTTACTTCATCCCTCAGCCCTCATCCCTCCGCAGACCCGCCCGCTCGCGGCAGGCGGCACTGACCGAATACGCGTGGCGTGCTCCCCGCGCTCAGCCTTGCAGTTGCATCATGACTTCGGCGGGATTCCAGTAGCCGCGGACGGTCTGAATCAGTCCCCCGTCGTTGAACTCGAAGATGTCTATGCCTTCGAACCTCACGTCGCGCTTGTTCTTGCCGCGGCCGTGCGCCGTCCACTTGACGGCGGCCCCGTTGCCCGCGATGAAGACGTGTTCTTCCGTGAAATTCACCTTCTCGAACGCGCCGGCGATGCCGTCGAAGAACTGGCGCAGGGCGTCGTGGCCGGCGGTCGGCGGCGCGCCCACGGGGTCGTAGCTCACGGCGTCGGGCGCGAACGTCGCGACCCAAGCCTCCGCGTCCATCGCGCGGATGGCGGCGAAGTAGGCTTTGACTCCTCTTGAAATATCCTCGGGTGTCATCTGTCGGTCTCTTTCCTTTCTCGTTGGACTAAGACGCGGCGCAGGATTTTGCCTGACGGCGACTTGGGAATCTGGTCTATGAATTCGAGCCGGCGGATCTTCTTGTGCGGGGCGACGCGCGCGGCGACGAACTCCTTCAGCTCGCGCTCGGTCGCTTCATTCTTGAGCACGACGAAAGCCTTAGGCACTTCGCCGGCCTCCTCGTCCGGGCTCGGGATGACGGCCGCGTCCGCCACGGCCGGGTGCGTCAGGAGCACCGCTTCGAGTTCCGCGGGCGCGACCTGAAAGCCCTTGTACTTGATTAGCTCTTTGGCGCGGTCGACGATGAAGAAGTGGCCCTCCTCGTCGGCGTAGCCTATGTCGCCCGTGTGGAGCCAGCCGTCGGCATCGACCGTCTGCGCGGTGGCGTCCGGGCGATTAAGGTAGCCTTTCATCACCTGCGGCCCGCGCACCCACAACTCGCCCTCCTGCCCCGGCCCCAATTCCGCGCCCGTCTCCAGGTCCACGAGCTTGCACTCCGTGTTCGGGACGCACTGTCCGACCGAGCCGTACTTGATGCCCGCGGGGTCTTCGCAGCACATGTGCGTGACCGGGCTCGTCTCCGTCAAGCCGTACCCCTGCTTGATGACGCACCGCAGGCGCTCGGCGCAGGCGTTCGACAGGCTCTCGCCGAGCGGGGCCGCGCCAGACATGATGAGTTCCAGCTTCGACAGGTCGTACTCGTCAATCAGGGGCAGCTTCGCCAGGCCGAGGATGATGGGCGGCACGAGGTGCGCGCGCGTCACCCCGTGGGCCTGCATCGCCGCGAGGAATTGTTCCATCTCGAAGCGCGGCATGACGACGATGGTCGCGCCCTTCGAGAGGCCGTAGTTCATGACGACGTTCAGGCCGTAGATGTGGAAGAAGGGGAGGATGGCGATGAGCGTGTCGCGCTCCGAGGTCATGTCGTGATCCTGCAACTGGCACAAATTGGCGACCATGTTGTAGTGCGTCAGCATCACGCCCTTCGCCACGCCCGTCGTCCCGCTCGAATAGGGGAGCGCGATCAGGTCCTCGCGCGGGTTGATTTTCGTCTCGGGCAAGGTTCCTTCGCTCTGGAGCAGGGAGCTGAACGGCGTCGCGCCCTCGGCCTCGCCGAAGACGAAGACCTCCTCAACATTCGTCCCCTCGGCCGCTTCGAGCGCCCTGCCCACGAGCGGCGGGACCGTCAGCAGGAATTTCGCCTTCGCGTCCTTGAGCTGGTGCGCGACCTCCGCGGCCGTGTAGAGCGGGTTGACGGTGGTGACGACGCCGCCGAGCGCGGCGACGGCGTGGAAGGCGACGGCGTATTCGACGAGGTTCGGGCTGAAGATGGCAAGCACGTCGCCCTTGCGCATCCCGCGCGAGTGCAGGCCGGCGGCCACGCGCCGCACGGCCGCGGCCAGCTCGCCGTAAGTCAGAGCGCGGTTGGTGGCGGCGTCAATCAGCGCGGGCTTATCGGCCAGGTCAGCGGCGCGGCGCAGGACGAACTCCGCGAGCGGCTGCTCGGGGACGCTGACCTCGTTGTAGGGGCTGCGGAAAATCATCGGGTGCTCCATCCTTATACCTTAAACGCGGGCTCGGGTGTGAGACTTTCTTTCCCGGCGCGCGGAAATTGTCCGGCGCTCGCGACTGCCGCGGGCGTGATACAATGCCCGCGCGATTCCCGGAACGCGTCCGGCCCTCGCAAACCCAGCCGGAAACTGGCCCACGTCAATTGATGACGGAAGAGAAACAAAGCGAACCACGCACATCACACAGAGAGATACGAGAAACAGCCTTCGTGTGGTTTTAAGCGGCGCTGTTCGTCTCTTCCGCCTCGTTTTCAGGAGCTGCCATGCACGTCTCACAGATCGAATCCGTGTTGAGCGACAAGCCTCTGGTCGATGAGATCAAGTCCAGGGTCGAGTCGGAAGTGGGCCTGCCGCGCGCCGACGAGTTTAACGTCAAGAACGCGACCTTGCGCAAGGCCATCGCGGGCGGCCGCCCCGCGGAAAACTTCGCCACGCGCCCGCTCTCCGAGGCCATCATCCTCCTCTTCGGCCGCCCCGTCCTGCTCGTCAAGAACAACACCTTCGAGGTCCCGCCCTCGGACGAGTGGCGCACCAGGCTCTTCCCGACGAAGTCCAAAATCGAGCGCGCCATCAAGTCCGTCGGGCGCATAGAGCTGATGGATCACCCCAGTTACGACTGGGTCGGGACCGGCTGGATGGTCTCCGAGAACGTCGTCGTCACCAACCGGCACGTCGCGATGCTCTTCGCCGAGCGCAAGGGCAAGAAGTTCTCCTTCAGCCTCAACCCGGAAGGCAATCTCATACGCTCGCGCATAGATTTCAAGGAGGAGTACAAGCAGAACGCCGTCTTCGAGGCGGGCTTCGAGAAGGTGCTCTTCATAGAGGAGCTGGGCGGCGCGCGCCCGGACATGGCCGTGCTCCAACTCGAAAAGCACCGTCGCCTCCCGCCGCCCATCCCGCTCTCTACCAGGAAGCGCGCGAGCGGTGATTACGTCGCCGTCATAGGCTACCCGGCGCGCGACGACCGCAACGACTTCGACGCGATGGTCAAAGTCTTCGGCGACATCTACGAGGTCAAGCGCCTGGCCCCTGGCACCGTCACGGGCTTCAACGACTCGGAGTTCATCTTCACGCACGACTGCTCGACCCTGGGCGGCAACTCCGGCTCGGTCGTGATCGATGTCGCGACCGGCGAGGCGATAGGTTTGCACTTCGGCGGGCGCTTCCAGCGCAGCAACTTCGCCGTCAAGGCCGAGACGCTGCTGCGCGCGCTGCGCCGGCTCAAACTTCAGGTCGCGGTCCCTAAGCTTCCGTCGAAACGGCCGCGCAAGCCCGCGGCCGAGGTGGTGGCCGCGGCCCTGAGAGTGGAGGACTACAGGGACCGCGAGGGCTACAGGGCGGACTTTCTGGGCGCGGGGGCGAGGCGCGTGCCGCTCCCGACGATGACCAGGAAAATGGCACAGGACGCGCTGAAGGTCGCCTCGCAGCCGGCCGGGAAGACGAAGGGCGTGCTCAACTACGAGCACTTCTCGCTCGTGATGAGTAGGAAGAGAAAGTTCGCCATCTACACGGCCGTCAACGTGGACGGCAACGAGTTGCGCTTCATCCCGAGGTCGAAGGACAGTTGGGCGTTCGACCCCAGAATCCCGCAGGCGGCGCAGGTGGGCGGCGAGCTTTACAGCGACAACGACCTGGACCGCGGCCACCTGGTTCGCCGCCTGGACCCAGTCTGGGGGCCGGGCGACGTGGCGAAGCGCGCCAACGACGACACCTTCCACTACACCAACAGCTCGCCGCAGCACAAGGACTTCAACCAGAAGGTCTGGAACGACCTGGAGGAGTACATCCTGGACAACGCCGGCGCGCGCGACCTGAAGATCAGTGTCTTCACCGGGCCAATTTTCCGCGCGGACGACCGCGCCTACCGCGGCGCGCTGCTGCCGCGCGAATTCTGGAAGGTCGTCGTGATGGTCAGGGGGGAGACGGGCGAGCTTTCGGCCACGGCCTACGTGCTCAGCCAGGCGAATCTGCTGACCGACCTCGAATTCGTCTTCGGCCAGTTCAGAACTTTTCAAGTCCCCGTCGCGCACGTCGAGAAATTGACCGGCCTCAGGTTCGGCAAACTGCGCGACTTCGACCCGAAGGGCCCGCGGGAGGGAGTCGCCGCGGCCCCGGAGCAGATCGACAATTTCGAGGACATAGAGTTTTAAGCGCGGCCGGGAAACGCTACCGCGTTGCGGCGAACGAACCCGCGCGAGCTTGCCCGAATCCTTTTTGTGTGGTTTCGTGGATAAAAATTTTTGGGCCTAAACTTCAGACGAAATTCGAGGGGGATAAATGGAGACCAGGAATCAGGACAGGGACGTTAACGAGGAGCCGGAGCGCGAGGAGGAGCGGGGCGAGGCGAGTGAGCCGGACGCCCCGACGGGCGTGGAGGAGAATCCCGGACTGAGCACGATTTTAGGGCCGGGGGCCGGGTCGGGCGTGCAGACGGACGCCGGAGACGAGTAGGGAAGCGGAGGGCCAATGAGCGAAACAGACGCGCGCCAGCGGACAATCGTCTGTCTGGCGAGCTACTTCAAGGGCGGGGAGTTCATGCGCGAGTGCAAGCGGCAGGGCGCGCGCGTCATCCTCGTCACGCGCGAGAAGCTGCTGCCAGAGGACTGGCCGCGCGAGAGTCTGGACGACATCGTCGTCGTGCCGAACGACGCCCCGCCGGAACTCTACGTCTACGCCGTCAGCCAGCTCGCGCGGCCGCAGAAGATCGACCTCGTCGCCGCCCTCGAAGAGTTCGACGTAATCACCGCCGGGCACATCCGCGAGCAGCTCTGCCTGGACGGGATGACCGGCTCGGAGGCGCGCGTCTTCCGCGACAAGCTGGCGATGCGCGTCAGGGCGCGGGGCGCGGGCATCCCCGTGCCGGACTTCGTGCACGTGCTCAACTACCAGGAATTGGGCCAATACATGGAGCGCGTGCCCACGCCGTGGGTGATGAAGCCGCGCTCGGACGTGTCGGCCATAGGCATCAAGAAGCTGGACGACTCGGAGCGCGTCTGGCGCACGATTGACGAGCTGGACGCGCGCGAGAACCTGAGCGAGCGCTCGCCCTACTACCTATTAGAACGCTACGTCGCGGGCGACGTGTTCCACGTCGACTCGCTCGTCAACAACGGCCGCGTGGTCTTCGCGGGCGTCGGCGGCTACGGGCGTCCCCCCATGGACGTGACGCACCAGGGCGGCGTCTTCATCTCGCGCACAGTCAAGCGCGGCTCGGAAGACGAAAGGAAGCTGCTCAGGCTGAACCGCAAATTAATCGACGCCTTCGGTCTAAAGCACGGCGCGACGCACGCCGAGTTTATCAAGAGCGCGGCGGACGGCGAGTTCTACTTCCTCGAAATCGCGTCGCGCGTCGGCGGCGCGTACATCGCGGAGAGTTTGGAGGCGGCGAGTGGGATCAACATCTGGCGCGAGTGGGCCAAGATTGAGTTGGCGCGGGGCGGCAACTCTTACCAGGTGCCTAAGCCACGCAAGGAGTACGGCGGCGTCGTGCTCTCGCTCGCGCGCCAGGAGGAGCCCGACACCTCCGGCTTCAGGGAAGAGGAGATCGTCTATCGCGTCAGGAAGAGTTACCACGTCGGCCTCGTCGTCCGCTCGCCGAAGTTGGAGCGCGTGGAGGAATTGACGAACGGCTACGCGCGGCGCTTCGGCGAAGAGTTCACGGCAGTGGTGCCGCCGCCCGAAAGGCCAGGGTGACTCGGGCAGTGAATAGTAATCAACAGAGGGCACACATGAAGAGATTTTTCCCGGCAGTCATTTCAATCGCACTTGTTTTAGGAGGTACGAGCGGGGCGGTCCCCGTCACCGCCGTTTCTGCCGCGGCGCAAAGTCGCGTCGCGGCCGTCAAGTTCGTGCCGAGGCGGATCGTCGCGGCCAACAGGCGTTTCCGTTACACGGTCAAGGCCAAATACCCGCAGGCCGTGGGCGCGGCACGCGACCCGCGTTTGCTGAAAATGAACCGCGAGCTGCTGAAGTTCGTCACGAGCGGCGTCACGGAATTCAAGGGCAATTTTAAGACTTACGAAAAGCCGATGGGGCAGGCGGGCAGTTATTACGAGTCGGAGTACGTCGTCACCCTGGCGGCGAACGACCTGGTCAGCGTCGCGTTCGGCGTCAGCACCTACGGCGAGGGCGCGGCCCACCCGAACCACAACACACTCGTCTTCAACTACGACCTGCGCTCGGGCAGGCAACTCAAGCTCGCGGACCTCTTCAAGCCGAACTCGGGCTACCTGAAAGTCATCTCCGACTACGCCGTCAAAGACCTCGCGGCACAGCACGAGCCCGACGCCGACATGGATTGGATTCGGGAAGGCGCTGGGCCGAAGGATGAAAATTTCCAGAGCTGGAACCTGTCGCCCAAAGGTCTGGAAATCACCTTCGACGCCTACCAGGTGGCCTCCTACGCGGCCGGCCCGCGAGAAGTCGTCATCCCCCTGAGCGCCCTCAAAGACGTGATCGACCCGAACGGCCCGCTGGGAAGAATGCAGAATTAATGATTGCGGGAAGAGGTTCGGGACGGACTTCCGCACGTTTGATTGACATCGCACCGCGCCAGGTAATAGCCTGCGCCTACCACCCTACGACTCCGCCGACGCTCGCCACAGCCGTGCGTCGGCGCAAGAAGAAAGGGGACGACAAATGACGGGCGATGAGATGGAGCGGGCGATAGAATTCTTGCTCCAAAACCGGGCTAAATTCGACACACTGTTAGGGCAGATTGCGCAGCGGCTAGACCAAACTGCGCAGCAACTGGATCGGACCGAGCGGCAGGTCGCGGAGATGCGCATGCAGTTGCAGGGGCACGCCGAGACTCAATCAGAGTTCATCCAAATTACTACCACCGCGATTCAAGCCTTGTCAGAAGCACAAGCGCGTGGGGATGAGCGTCTAAGGGAAAGGATTACTGAGCTAGACGAGCGTCTGAGCGAAAGGACTTCTCAACTCGACGAGAAGTTCACCGCAAGAATTGCTGAAAACGACAAAAAGTTCAGCGAACAAATCGCTCAAAATGAGAAAGAGTTCAGCGCAAGGATTGCTCGGAATGATGAAGAGTTCCGCAGAACAATTGCTCGAAATGACGAAAAGTTCCGCAGAGCAATTGCTGAAAATGACCAAAAGTTCAGTGAAAGGACTGCGAAAACCGACGAGCGGCTGAACAGGCTTGCTGCTTTAGTCGAGCGTCATATCAGTGAGGGTCGAAACGGTGGCGCTTGAGTTTGCTGCGTTTAGCAATGACCCTGGGATTTCCGGTCAGCTTCATGTCGCGAAAATGCGGGAGCGAAGAGAACGCTGACGGCTTAACAGAAAGAATCAAGAAGCGGGGGACGCGAGCACTTTTCGTCCCCCGCTTCTTCATTTTCTGAAGCAAAAATCGGGGACGAAAAATTAGGTTGACAGGCCCAGCACTCGGGTGTACTCTGCGCCCGTTCCTTACTCCCGATCACAACTCCCGCTCCCGAATTGCAGCTCCCGACCATAGTGTGCTGAGTTGGCGAGAAGCCTTCCTTCTCGTGCTCCAGACCTCTCAGTCTACGTGAAATCAGGCGAGCCGCTCGGGGCGTCCTCGTGCCGGCCGGAGTGTGCCTGGATTTCACTCCACCTGTGCAGCAACACGCCGGGGGCAAACTCGCGCCATGCGTTCGTCCGGGCTCGTTTCCTTAATCTCCTCTGACGGCATCGCGGCCGGCCGCCGCCTGATCGCGCGGGTCGATACTCCTCAAACCTCAACTCACCGCTTTAGGAGAAGTACCATGAGAAGAGTTACCGCACACGCACTCACCTTCGCGCTGTTCGTGTTCTGGGTCTGGACTCCGCCCGCGCGCGCGGGCAGGAGCGCTCACAGCATCAGCCGCGACCCGCGCGCGCCAAGTTCGTGGAATCAGCCCGTGTTTCCGTGACTCCTCACCCCGCAAGAGCGCCCGGCCGGAAATGAGAGGGTTTCCTAGCCCCGAAGTTTTCCGGCCGGGCGTCAAACGAGAAGGCCGCCGGGACTGGCCTTGTACCGGCGGCCTTCTTCCTCACTTGTCACGTTCAGCATTCCTCAAGCGGCCAGATGTCCACGCCGATCTCTTCGGCGTAGTGCAGGAGCGGCGCTCCCTTAGGCGTGGGGATGCCGTCGGCTTCGAGCATGGTCGAGTCGAGCGACGAGAGCGAGGCTTTCTGTAGCGGCCAGGGCTCGTGATGGATTCGGGCGCGGTAGAGCTTCTCTTTGCGCGCGGCGTAGAGTAGGTAGCGCTCGGTCAGGAAGAATTCGAGCGAGCCTGGGTGCGAATAGGGAATGGTCTCGCCTATCTGCCAGGTGGCGTCGAACTCGGCGGCGTTCGCGTCCGTGGCCGTGCGCCGCGAAGAGTAGACGATTGTCTCCTCGTCCTGCTCAAGACTCATCTCGGCGGTGTAGTAGGGGAGGTGAAAGAACATGCGGGCGGTCGTCACGGCGACGGAGCTGTTGGCGTCGAGCGAGAAGAACCAGACGCCCGGGACTTTGTCCAGGTGCACGTAGGTGCGCACGTTCAGCTCGTGCATGCTGCTCAAGCCCGGCACGGGCGGCAGGTACGGCGGGAAGGCGCGTATGTCCCACATCGTGAACGGCGTGACGGCGACCCAGGCCGAGCCGTCGAAGGTGTCAATCGTCAGCCGCTCGGGGATGAGCGGGCGCAGGTGCTCCTCGTCCACGCGCCAGTGGATGAAGAGGAGCTTGCCCCAGTCCTGGTGCATGACGGGTTGCCCGGCGGGGCGTTCGCGCACGGCCAGGCGTTCGAGGTCTGTCAAATGTTCCTTGTTCATGTGTGCCAATTCTACTTTTTGACGAGCACGTTGTTCGTGTTGCCCGCCTCGTCCTCGACTGTGTTCGGGTTGTCCGGGTCTAACACCCAGTTGCCGTCGACGATGAACTTGTATGAGTACTCGCCCGGCTCAAGGTCTACGCGGCAGACCCACTCGCCGCCCTCTCGGCCGCAGACGAGTTGCGACTGGTCCCAGTTGTTGAAAGTGCCCGCGAGCGCGACGATGCCCGCGTCCGCGAAACCCTGTAGGCGGAAAGTCGTGTTGCCATTGAGACTCGGCGGGGGCAGCGCGACGCGCTGCGCTGTGTACTGGCTGCCCTCGTACTCGAAGGTGAGCGAAGAGTAGTTGCCGTCCGCGTCTTTGTTGAAGACGTAGCTGGTGCCTTCGACCTCGTCGAGGAAGCGGGAGCGAGTTTTCTGTATGAGTTTTCGTTTTTTGAGGGTCGAGGGCTTGACCCAGAGCGTCTCGCCTTCAAGCGTCACGTCGAGCGTCGAGACGGGGATGATGCCGACATCAAGGCTGTAGCGGCCGACGTACTTTTTCAGAATCTCGGCTTTGGGTTTGGCCGCGGGTTTGGCGGCGGGCGCGGCCTGAGATTGGGCCAGGCAGGCATCACCCGGCCGGGCTGGAAAGCCCGACAGCAGCAGGAGTCCGATGACGACGGCGAGCCGCTTCATTACTCGTCAGCTTACCACTTCTTTGCCGCGCAGCGGCAGGCTGAATTTAGCCGTGCGTTTCAACGCACGGGAAATGGACGGTCAATATTGTACGTCGCGTCAGCGACGGTTGAGAAGTCACAGCTCTCAACCGTCGCTGACGCGACGCGTGGTGTTGATGTCGGGGTGCTACAGGCGTTGACACGCCGGGCTAAATTCACAGCGCCGCTACGCGGCCCGTTACCGCCTTGCTACGCGACGCATTTTTTGCTCCCGCGCCGGAACGATCGGCTAATACTGCCAGTTGACGTTGACGAAGCCGACGCCGCTCGTCGGCACCGTGTAACTGTGATTGGAGCCCGCCTCCCATGTGACGGAGCCGTTGGCGGCGATCTTGATGAACTTGAACTGAATCGTCTGCCCGGCCGGGACGCTGACGTTGAGGAACCAGTTCGGGTAGTTCGGCGTCAGCATCGGCCCGACCGCCCCGTCCCAGGTCGTGCTCCAGTTGCCCAACTCGACCGTGTTGCCGGTCAGGAAGATGTAATCGCCCGTGACGGTCGGAGTCGCGTTGTTGACCGTGAAGGTCACGGGAATCAGCTTGGCCGCGAGCACCGTGTACTGTATCCCGTTCGAGACCTGGCTCGACGAGTTCGTGACCGTGACGTTGTAGTTGCCGTTCGACACGGTCGGCGTGTTGACGACGATCTTCGTCGGCGACCAGGAGACGACCGACGCCGTCGTTGTGCCAAATTTAACTGTGCCAGTCGTCGAGCCGAAGTCCTTGCCGCCGATGGTGACTTTCACGCCCGGCTGCCCCAGCGTCGGCCCGATTGAGCCGACCTGCGGCGTCGTGGGCCCTTCGACGTACTGCCAGACCGCGACCGCGTGCGCGGGCAGTGTGAAATTGGAGACGGGGTTGTTGCCGCCGGAGCCCGCGCTGACCGTGATGCCGGAGCCGCCGAGCAGGCCCGTCAAATAATCGGAGTGGCTGCCGGCCGGGAGCGACGTGTTCAGTCCCGTGATGTTGTAAGACGAAGTCTCGTTCTTGTTGATGGCGACGAGCACGACGCTGTTGAAGAACTTGCGTTCGTAGATGTACACGTCCGCGTTAATCCAACGCTGCGTCATCGAGCCGTAGCCGAGCGCGGGGTTGTTGCGGCGGAGCGTGGAGAGCTTGTTCGTCAGTTGGTAAGCGGTCGTGGTCGTCGAGAAGTTGGTCATCATCGGCCGGTTGTACGGGTCCGTGCCGCCGCTCGTGTCGTTGTGCAGGTACTGCTCCGTGCCGTAGTAGATGCAGGGGATGCCGCGCGACGTGAGCACGAAGGCCATCGCCTGGTGGAGCCGGTTATTGTTGTTGTTGACCGAAAGAAAACGCGCCATGTCGTGATTGTCTATGAAGGTCACGAGGTCTTCCTTCCAGGTGAAGTTCGAGCCCTCCTGCGAAATCACGGAGTCGATGGTCGAGAAGTTCGCGTTCGAGGCGAAGACGCTGCGGATGGCCGTGTTGAGCGGGAAATCCAGGAGCGAGATGCCGCTCTTGTTGGCGAACTTGTAGGAGTCGTGGTAGAGCGGGTCCGACGTGGTGCCCTGATACCACTCGCCGAAGAGGAAGCTGTCGCCGTAGGTGTAGATGGAGTTGGCGAAGCTGTACTGCCAGCCCCAGCCGAAGTGCTTGACGGCGTCGATGCGGAAGCCGTCCGCGCCGTGCTGCTGGAAGAGGTTGGCCGCGGCCTTCATGTAGGCGTCCATCGTCGAGTGCTCCTGGTTCACGTCGGAGAGGCCGAAGAGCGTGTAGTACTGGGTCTGGTAGCGGTCGTCCCAGCCGCCGCCGGAGATGTCCGCGTTGTGGTGGAAGTAGCCGTTGGTGTCGCTGGTGTAGTTGCCCAGGAGCGTGCCGTTGTCGTAGAGCGCGCCGAACTCGCCCGCGTTGTTCTGCGTCGAGTGGTTGGGCGCGAAGTCGACGATGACCTTGATGCCGGCGGCGTGCGCGGCCGTGACCAGGTTGTCGAACGGCGTCCACGAATTGCTGGTGTCGCCGAAGTGTTCTTCGATGCGCTTGAAGTCGCGCCCCTGGTAGCCGTGGTATGAGGCGGTGGGGTTGCCGCCGCCGTCCGGGATGTTGGCGTTGAGGTTGTCCACGGGCGGCGAAATCCAGATGGCGGTCACGCCCATGCCGGCCAGGTAGGACATCTTCTGCTGAATCCCTTGCAGGTCGCCGCCCCAGTAGGCGCGCCAGTTAGTCTTCGTCGAGTCGTAAAGGCCGGAACTCTGCGAGGGGTTGTTGTTGGTCGTGCTGCCGTCGAAGAAACGGTCCGTGATGATCTGGTAGATGACTTCGCGCTTGAAGTCCGAGGCCAGCGAGGTGAGCGGGGCGAAGCAGGTTGCGAAAATCAGGAAGAGAGTTTTGAAGGTTCTAAGGTGCGCCCGTTTTGTCATGAGGACAGCCTCCATTCAGAAAGGATCGAACATGGCCCGAGCCGCGAGGCCGAAGGCCGCGACCGATGGATTGATGTCAGTACGAGGAGTTTCCCGAGACGCGCGGCTTCCGGGAGGGAGGAAGACAGGCACCCGCACGCCATCGGCCGATTCACACAGGGCAAGAGTGGCACAAAATAGCACGAGTCGGGGGGCGAGTAAACATCGGAGACAGATAACCGTGTTGTCGGCACATTAAAGTGACCGCAATTTGTGGCACATCAGCTGTCCGGTTCGATAGCTGTTTTTCAGTCTTGCCCTTCGGTCTGGTCCTTGTGCCCGGCGGCAAGATCGTGGGGGTCTCGAAGATCGCGCGCGACATCACCGCGCGCAAGCGCGCCGAGGCGGAGCTGCGCGAGCAGGCCGAGATCATCGAGACGGTCAACCGCCTCGGGCAGACGCTCGCCGGCGAACTCGACCTGCACAAGCTGGTGCAGGCCGTC
>DATMVE010000084.1:0-53800 GCA_035563515.1 Pyrinomonadaceae bacterium | reverse complement strand
CGCGCCGTCGCCCGCCCCCTCGCCCGCGGACGTGGCCCCGACGCCGACGCCGACCGCCGCGGAGCTGCATGTCAAAGGCGACCTGGAAGGCGCGCGCGCGGCCTACGAGGCAGAGCTCGGCGCGGACCCGCGGAGCGCCGGGGCCCTCTCGGGGCTGGGCATGGTTTTGGCACAACTCGGAAACTTCGACGGGGCCATCACGCGCTACAAAGAGTCGCTCGCCGTCGACCCCAGGCAGCCGGAGCTAAGACTCAACCTGGGCCTCGCCTACTACAAGACCGAACAGTTCGAGCAGGCGGAGCGCGAGGCCGCAGGGGTCGTCTCCGAGCAGCCCGCGAACCGCCAGGCCCGCCTGCTGCTCGGCCTCTCCCGCTTCCAGCTCGGCAAGCTGCCCGAGGCCCTCCCCGAGCTCGAAGCCGTTCACGACGCGCAGCCCGAGGACGTGGGCGCGGCCTACACGCTCGCGCTGGCCTACGTCGAACTCAGAGAGTTGGACAAGGCGCAGCAGTTGATAGACAAAGTCTTCCGCCCGCTCGACACGACCGAGGCGCGCCTGGTCAAAGGCTCCTACTACCTGGCGACGAGGCAGTTCCCGGAGGCCATCAAGGAGCTGACGAGGGCGGCGGAACTCAACCCGCGCGCGCCCGCGGTCCATTCCACGCTCGGGCGGGCCTACGTGTCCGCGCACGACCGCGAGCAGGCGGCGCGCGAGTTCAAGGCCGAGTTGGAGATCAACCCGCGCGACTTCGTCGCGAACCTCAACCTCGGCTGGCTCTACGGCGAGCAGGGGCGACTCGACGAGGCCCACGCGCTCCTGAAGCGCGCGCTGGAGTTGCGGCCCGGCGACACGGTCGCGCTCTTCCGCCTGGCCCAGGTCGTGCAGGACAAGGGCCCGACCGAGGAGGCCGTGCGCTTGCTTGAGCGCGTCGTCAAACAAGACCCGGCGCTCATCCCCGCGCACGTCCTGCTGGCGCGGCTCTACAAGAAGCTGAACCGCGCGGCCGACTTCGAGCGCGCGAGCGCCGAAATCAACCGCCTCAACGCCCAGGAGCAGAGGCTCTACCAGGAGCGCCATGAGAAGGCGCGGCCGCCGGAGGACAAGCCGCCTCAGCCGGCCCGGCCCGAGCGGTAGCGCCGTCGCTCTCTCTGCGCGCGCCGGCCGAAGAGTTTAGTCAGTCCGAGTCGAAAGGTTATTCATCAGTGGCCCGCAAGATTCTTATCCTCGCCCTCTCGCTGCTGTTGGCGTGCGCGCCCGCGGCGGCCGCGCCCTCCGTCACTTTCACGGAAGTCGCGGCCAGGGAGAGCGGCATCACCTGGGTGCACAGCAACGCGATGTCGCCCGAGCGCTACCTGCCGGAGACGGTCGGGGCCGGCTGCGTCTTCTTCGACTACGACAACGACGGCTGGATGGACATCTATCTGGTCAACAGCGGCCCCTCCGACTTCTTCACCCCGAAGCAGCCGCTGAAGAACGCGCTCTACCGCAACAAGGGTGACGGCACGTTCGCGGACGTGACCGACAAGGCGGGCGTGGCCGGCAACACCTTCGGGATGGGCGCGGCCGCCGGCGACTACGACGGCGACGGCTGGCAGGACCTCTACGTCACTTCGTACGGGCGCAACATTCTTTACCGAAACAAGGGTGACGGGACGTTCAGCGATGTGACGGACAAGGCGGGCGTGGCCGCGCCGGGGTGGTCGACGTGCGCGGCGTGGTTCGACTTCGACAAGGACGGCAAACTGGACCTCTTCGTCTCCAGCTTCGTGCTCTACAACAAGGAGATGAGCTGCGGCAACAACCGCCTGGGCCGAAAGTTCTACTGCATCCCGCGCATCTTCAAGCCACAGCCTTCCCGCCTCTTCCGCAACAACGGCGACGGGACGTTCGCTGACGTGAGCAAGGAGTCGGGCATCGCGGGCTCGCCCGGCAAGTCCTTCGGCGCGGTCGCGACCGACGTGAACAACGACGGCCTCTCGGACCTCTTCGTCGCCAACGACACGATGCCCAACTTCCTCTTCGTCAACCGCGGCGGCGGCAAGTTCGAGGAGGTCGGATTGGCGGCGGGCGTGGCCTACAGCGACGCCGGCTCGCCCCGCTCCGGGATGGGCGTCGACGCGGGCGACTTCGACAGCGACGGCTGGCAGGACCTCTTCGTCGCGAACATAGACCAGGAGTTGTTCAGCCTCTACCGCAACCAGAAGGATTTGACTTTCCTGGACGAGCCCGGCGAGATCGCGCCCGCGACGCGGCTGCTTTCCGGCTGGGGGCTGAAATTTTTCGACTACGACAACGACGGCGACCAGGACTTGTTGCTCGCCAACGGACACCCGGACGACATGGTGGAGACCCTGACCATGCGCGTCAAGTACAAGGAGCCGCTCCTGATGTTCGAGAACGAGGGCGGCGCTTACAAGGACGTGAGCGCGCAGTCGGGCGCGCCCTTCGGCAAGAGCTATCCGGCGCGCGGGCTGGCCGTCGGCGACTACGACAACGACGGCGACCTTGACTTAATCATCTCCAACAACGGCGAAGCGCCCGCCCTGCTCCGCAACGAGGGCGGGAGCCGCAACAACTGGCTCGGCCTGCAACTCGTCGCGACGAAGAGCAACCCGGGCGCGGTCGGCGCGGTCATCACCTGGCAGGCGGGGGCCGTGAAGCAGGCGCGCCTGAAGACGAGCGGCGGGAGTTACCTGGCGTCGCACGACCCGCGGGAGGTTCTGGGGGCGGGCCGCGCCGCCAAGATCGACGGCGTGGAGATTCGCTGGCCCAGTGGTAAAGTTGACAAGCTCACGAACCTGCCGATCAACAAGTACGTCAGGGTGGTCGAGGGCGAAGGCATCAAGGCGGCCAAGTAACCACCGAAAGTTTTTGAAGCAATGAACGAAATCCGCTTGACTCATCCAGAGGGCGCGCCGGCCCGCCCCTTCCCGGCGTCCAGACTGCGCGCGTGCGTGTGGCTGCTCGCGCTGCTCGTTGTGTTCCCCGCCGGGGACGTTTTGGGCCAGCGCCGCCGCGGGCAGCGCACGCGCCCCGTGACGGCCGGCGGGCAACCGTCGCAGCAGCAGCAGGGGACCGCGCCCCAGGTCGCCGCGCAAGGGAACTTCGACCTGCTCGCGGCCGAGGCGGCCGTCGCGCGCGAGGGAGACCGCCTCGACGACGCCGTCAACGCCTACAAGAAGGCGCTCGCAATCCGCCCCGACTGGGCCGAGGGCTGGTGGTACCTGGCGACGATCCACTACGACCGCGACAACTACGCGGAGGCGGCGCGCGGCTTCCGCGAGGCGGCGCGCTTGCAGCCCAAGGCCGGCGCGACCTGGGCCATGCTCGGCATCTGCGAGTTCCAGCTCGCGCTCTACGACGAAGCGCTCATACACATACAGCAGGGCCGCCAGCTCGGCATCGGCGACAACCAGGAGCTGACGCGCGTCATGCGCTACCACGAGGGCGTCATCTCCATCCTCAAGGGCGAGTTCGAGAAGGCGCAGCACACGCTCGGCACCTTGAGCTACGAGGGCGTGAAGGGCGAGGACCTGATCATCGCGCTCGGGCTCGCGGCCCTGCGGCTGGGGATACGGCCGAAGCAGGTGGACATCAACTACCGCGACCGCGACCTGATCCGGCGCGCCGGCCTGGCCGAGCACTTCGCCGCCCAGAAGAACATGTCGGACGCGCACCGCGAGTACGACGTGCTGGCGCGCGACTACGCGAAGGTGCCGAACGTCCAGTACGCCTACGGGCGCTTCCTCCTGATGAACCGCGACGAGGACGGCGCGCTGGCCGCGTTCCTCCGCGAGCTTGAGAATTGGCCCAAGCACGTTTTGGCCCGCTGCCAGGTCGCGAACATCAAGCTGCTGCACAAGGACGTGGAGGGCGGGCTGCCCTACGCGGAGGAGGCCGCCAAGCAGTCCCCGCGCCTGCCGCTCGCGCGCTACCTGTTCGGCCGCCTGCTGCTCGAAGCGAACCAGAACCAGCGCGCCATACAGGAGCTGGAGGCGGCGGCGCAGATGGTGCCGAACGAGGCGAAGATATATTTCGCCCTGGCCCGCGGCTACACGCGCTTGAAGCGCAAGGAGGACGCCGACCGCGCGCGCGAGACCTTCACGCGCCTCAGCAAGCAGGCGCAATCGGAGGCGAGCGCCGGAGCCAGCGCCCTGCCCGACGACGCGCCCGGCGCGGAAACGCCGACCCAGCCCTGAAAAGGTAAGTAAGAACAGGTTTCAAAACTCAAGAGGCTGAGACGTTCAACCCTCCGCGTCTCCAGCGCCACGGCGTGAAACAGGTCTTCTCTCGCAAAGGCGCTGGAGACGTAAAGAGTGGGGCTTTGGTTTTGATGAGCGACCGTACTGGAAAGACCGCGCTGAAATTTTTCGTCCCGGGGCTCTTCGGGGTCGCGGTCTCGCTCACCGCCTGGCTCAATTCGACGGCGCAGGAGGGGCAGATGATGGGCGGCGGCCCGGCCGCGGTCACCTGGCGTCCGACGAAGCGTGACGCGAAATACACTGGGCCGCAGGCGTGCGCCGAGTGCCACGCGGAGGAGTCGGCGGCGCAGCACGCGACCGCGATGGGCAGGGCCGCGCAGCCGGCCGAGACGAGCGATGTCCTGCGCTCCCGCCAGCGCCTGACCTTCCGCAGCGGCCCCTACCAGTACGAGATCGTCCGCCGAGGGGCGCAGAGTTTCTACACCGTGACGGACGGCACCAGCACCGTCACCGAGCCCGTCCTCTACTCCTTCGGCCAGGGCAAGGCCGGTCAGACCTACATCCTCAGGCGCAACGGCGCTCTCTGGGAAACCCGCGTCAGCTACTACAAAGAGATTGACGGGCTCGACTGGACGATGGGCTATCAGCTCCGCCGCCCCACGTCGCTCGAAGACGCAGTGGGCCGCGCGCTCGGGGCGAACGAGGCGCGCGAGTGTTTCACCTGCCACACGACCGCGCCGACCAACGGCCTTGAGTTGCAGTTGGAGCGCATGACGCCGGGCGTCACCTGCGAGGCTTGCCACGGCCCCGGCGCGGAGCACGTCGCCGCGATGGAGGCGAAGGATTTCAAGAACAAGCGCATCTTCAACCCGGGCGGGATGACGACGGACGAGTTGTCGCAGGAGTTCTGCGGCTCGTGCCACCGCTCGGCCGAGCAGGTGATGACGAGCAAGCCGCTGAACGGAATCGTCAGCGTGCGCTTCCAGCCCTACCGCCTCTTCACCAGCACCGGCCACGACCCGGACGACCCGCGCCTGGGCTGCACGGCCTGTCACAACCCGCACGAACATCTGGTCGAAGACGGCGCACGCTACGACCAGAAGTGTCTCGCGTGTCACCGCTCGGGCGAGAGTCTGAAGTCGGCGCAGGCCGCCAGGGCGGAAGAGGCGGACGGGCGAGGCGGCAAGCCCTGCCCAGTGAGTCAGACCGCCTGCGTCTCCTGCCACATGCCGAAGGTGGACGTGCCCGGCACCCACTTCAAATTCACGGACCACCGCATCAGAATCGCCCGCGAAGGCGAGCCGTTCGAGAACTGAGTGATGATGAAAAAGAAAACTTCGGAACCCGCGACGACACACGAAGCGACAAGAATCATGCACAGAACTTTTTCGTGCCGTTTCGTGTGTCGTGGCTCGTCTTTAATCCTGGCGTTGGTCGTGACTCTGCTTCAGTGCCATCAGGCTTCGGCGCAGCCGCTCAGGCGCGAGGCGGACAGGGCGGGCGTGCTGGTCGGGGCGGCGGTCGACCCCAGGAGGTTCAACGAGGCCGATTACACCGCGACGCTCGCGCGCGAGTTCAACATGGTCGAGGCCGAGAACGTGATGAAGTGGGGCACGATTCGCCCGAACCAGAGGACGTTCAACTTCGGCCCCGGCGACGAGGTGGTCGCCTTCGCGCGCGCGCACGGGATGAAGGTCCGCGGCCACACGCTGCTCTGGTCTGAGTACAACCCCGCGTGGCTCCTGAAGGGCAACTTCACGCCCGAGCAGTTGAACACAATACTCCGCGAGCACATCAGGAAAGTGATGAAGCACTACGCCGGAAAAGTCTTCGCCTGGGACGTGGTCAACGAGTCGTTCCTGGCAGACGGCACGGTCGAGCCCTCCGTCTGGTACGACGGCCCCGGCATAGGCTTCAAGGGGAAGGGGACGGCCTACATTGAGCAGGCGTTCAGGTGGGCGCGAGAGGCGGACCCGAAGGCGCTCCTCTTCTACAACGACTACGACACGGAGGCCATCAACGCGAAGTCGGACGCCGTTTACGAGATGGTCAAAGACTTCAAGCGGCGCGGCGTCCCCATCGACGGCGTCGGCATACAGGCGCACATCTTCAAACTCGACCCGAAGGAGTTCGAGTCCGTCAGGGCCAACATCGCGCGCCTGGCCGCGCTGGGGCTTCAGGTGCACATCACGGAGATGGACGTGGCGCTGAACGTCGACGCCGAAGGCAGACTCTTAGACCAGGCGGACCTCGAAAAGCAGGCCGCGATGTACCGCCTCATCGCGGCCGCCTGCTTCGAGCAGCCGCGCTGCACGGCCTTCATGACCTGGGGCTTCACGGACAAGTACAGTTGGATTCCAGACTACACCAAGGGCAAGCAGGGTGCCGCCCTCCTCTTCGACCAGTCTTACGCGCCCAAGCCCGCCTACAGGGCCGTGCTGGATTCGCTCGCGTCGCGCCGCCGCAGGGCCTTGTAGGCGGGCTACTTCTCGAAGCTGATGTTGTCCACGACGACCGTCCCCTGCACGGGCGTGCAGCCGCCGTCGCAGAAGGCGGACAGGCTGACGGCCGTCAGCTTCTTGAGCACGTCCTTCGTGCTGACCTTCGTCTCGACCCAGGAGGGCTGCGCGAACGAGTTGAGCGGAATCTTGTAGGTGTTGAGTCCGGGCTTGAGCTTGAAGGAGGCTTGCGGGAACCCGCTCGACATGTTCATGCCCTGGCCGCGGCTGGTGAGTTCCACCCTCAGCCTGGGCACGCCCGTCGCGTAGACCTGAATCGAGATGTACTTGTAGGCGCTCACGTCGTCGGCCACGGGCTTGCCGTCCTTGTCGGGCTGGCCGTGCACCTCAAGGGCGACGCCCGCGTACTGGTTCGGCGAGTAGAGTTCGTAGTCGAAGGCGGCGGCCTTGTTCGGGTCGTCCTGCTTGAGCCGGACCAGTTCGGGCGCGGCCGGCGAGGCGTTCGCCAGGCCCTTGAACTTACTCTTGGTCGTCTCCTCGTAAGAGTTCAACTGTATCCAGCCGCCGCGCTTGCTGACCGGCCTGTTGTCCTGCACCGACTCGAAGTCCGCGTACACGAGGGCGTCCTCCTGCGGGGCCGCGCTCGCGAGTCGCCCCGCGTCGGTCGCGGGCGGGGGCGTCAACATCAGGGCACACAAACTGGCACAAAGAATCGCTGCACGTTTCATTGGAGAATCTCCGTCGGTGGGTTATCGCCGCGGCCTCTTGGGCCCCGCGGCCGTGCGGATTATACCTCTTAACTCCCCGCGTCAGAAAACAAATTCGCCGCACACACGGGGCCGTCAAACGCCGCCCGCGCCCTCGGGCTTCGCCCGCCCGAGAAGCTCAAGGTTGCGCCGGATGAGCGCCCGCCTCTGCTCGACGCAGGCGAAGGAGCGCAAGGGGTCTGCGGGCGTGTTCGTGACGTAGTCGAGCAGCTTCTCGACGGTGCTCGTGGCGACGTGCATACGGGTGTCGGACGAGCCGTAGTAGATGAAGACCTCGCCGTCGGCGCGCGCGACCCAGCCGTTACTGAACGTGACGTTGGAGACATCGCCCGTGCGCTCCTCGCCTTCGGGCGCGATGAAGTAGCCGCCGGGCCTGTGCGTCACGCGCCACGGCTCTTCCAGGTCGCACAGGAAAAGGTAGAGCACGTAGCGCAGCCCCGCGGCCGTGCCGCGCACGCCGTGCGCCAGATGCAGCCAGCCCTGCTCGGTCTTAATCGGCGCGGGGCCGAGCCCGTTCTTCGTCTCCTTGACGGTGTGGTAGAGGCGCGGGTCGATGATGACCTCGTCCTCTATGACGGCCCGCTCCATGCTGTCGGCGAGCCCCCAGCCGATGCCGCCGCCGCTCCCGGCCTCTATGAAGTCGTCCTGCGGTCGCGTGTAGAAAGCATATTTGCCGTTCACGAACTCCGGGTGAAGGACGACGTTGCGCTGCTGCGGCGAGCGTGTCTTCAGGTCCGGCAGCCGCTCCCAGGTGACGAGGTCGCGCGTGCGCGCGATGCCGCCCTGCGCGACGGCCGACGACAGGTCACCCGGCGGTGCCGCGGGGTCTTTGCGCTCCGTGCAGAAGAGGCCGTAAATCCACCCGTCCTCGTGGCGGACGAGGCGCATGTCGTAGACGTTCGTGTCCGGGTCTTCGGTCTCGGGCATCAGGACTGGGTAGTCCCAGAAGCGGAAGTTGTCGACGCCGTTCGGGCTCTCGGCGACGGCGAAGAAGGATTTTCTGTCGCTGCCCTCGACGCGCACGGCGAGCAGGATTTTCCCGTTGTGCTCAATCGCGCCGGAGTTGAACGCCGCGTTGATTCCGAGGCGCTCCATCAGGTGCGGGTTCGTCTCGTAGTCCAGATCGTAGCGCCAGAAGAGGGGCGCGTGCGCGGCCGTCAGCACGGGGTTGACGTAGCGGTCGAAGACGCCGTTGCCGTTTTGGGCCACGGCGTTGCGGCGCGCCACCAACTCTTCGTGCGCCTCCGTGAGACTCCTGAGGCGCGCGTCAAATTCCGTGCGATCCATGAACAGACTTCTCCGCGCCGGCCTTGAGCCGCCGGCTAAGCTCGAAGCACATGCGCCCGTTGTGGTAGGGGCATTTCCACTGGCTCAATTTCGGCAGCCCCGGCACGGCCACGCCCTCGCGCGAGGTCTTCCAGAACCACTCGCCCCGCTCCTTATCGACGACGTGCCGGTCGACGAACTCCCAGACGCGCGCGGCGGCTTCGAGGAAATGACCGCCCCCGCCCAACTGGTACGCGTTGACGAACCCGACGACTGCCTCGGCCTGCGCCCACCAGTGCTTGTCCGCGTCGGTCACGCCCCGCTCGTCCGCCTCGTAGAGCAAGCCGCGTCCGCCCGCGTCCAGCCCGTTCTCGTAAACAGACTGTGCCATTTTCAACGCGACTTCGTGGACGCGCGCGGAGAGTTCGCTGTCTCCTAAAACTTCCGCCGCCTCGCACAGGAGCCAGCTCGCCTCTATGTCGTGCCCGAAAGAGCGGCGCGCGGATTTGCACGCCCAGGTCTCGTCGAAGAACATCATCAGGTAGGAGTCACGCGGGTGGACGATGCGGGTCAGGAAGAGAAGGGCGAGGGCGCGAAGCCTCCCGCGGACGCGCTCGTCGCGGGTCGCGCGCGCGAGCGCACTGTAAGCCTCCAGGAGGTGCAGGTGCGTGTTCATGGACTTCTTCTCGTCCTGGTCGACCTCGCTCAGGCGCTGGTCCGCGGCCAGCGACCAGTCGCGCTCGAAGGTCTCGAAGTAGCCCTCGTTCAAAGAATCGCGACAGCGCGTCTCAAGCAAATCGAAAAGCCCGAAAGCCTCGTCCAGCGCCGCGCGCTCATTGGTCGCCGCGTAAAACTCTGTCAGGGCGTAAAGCGCGAACGCCTGCGCGTAAGGTCTCTTCTTCGTGTCCGACGGGCGGCCCGCGCAGTCCACTGTCCAGAAGACGCCGCCGTGCTCGCGGTCCAGAAAATTCCGGGCCAGGTAGAGGTAAGCGCGCCCGGCCATCTCGCGAAAAGAGTCTTCGCGGTAGAACTCGTGAGCGCGGGAGAACGTCCACAGGATGCGCGAATTTAAGATGACGCCCTTGTCGGCCCGCTCGTCCACGCGCAGGTCGTCTGCGATGAGGCCGTGGAACCCGCCGTGCTCCTCGTCCGGCGCGTGCCTGAGCCAGAACGGCGCGATGTTCGCGCGCCACTCGTCCTCGACTCGTCGCCGCAACTCCGCCGCTGTTTCGGAACTCGTCTCCATCACTCGTGTCTTAACTCGACCCGGCTGATTTGCGCGGCGGCGCGGAAGACTATCTTCAGGAATCGGCTGCCGGGCGCGGCGTTCAGCAGCTCGTACTGCACGGGCAGCTTGTAGCCGTAAGGGTTCACAGCCGTCGGGAAGCGGCTCACTTTGGCCTCCGCTTTGGCGAACGTCGCGCCGTCCCGCGAGAGGTGAAACTCGAAGTCGCGCCCGTCATTCTCCATGAACGTCAGAACCTTCGCGTAACTGAGCGGCCCCGGCGCCTGGTACACGACCCAACTCTCCGCGCCGCCCTTCAGACGGTGCGCGTCCTCCTTGTACGGGCGGGCGTTTTTCGTTTCGAGCGTCAGCGCGCCTTCGCGCGCGTGCAGGCGGGAGAAGTCGCCCAGCTCGTCAATAATGGTCCGGCCTTCGACGCGGACAGGGCCAACCACGTTCGAGGGCGCGCTCTCGCCGGCAACGTTCTTCGCGCGCACGCGGTAGTAGTAGCTCTCGCCCGGCTCGGCGCTCTCGTCCGCGAAGAGCGGCCGGTACTGCACGCGCGCGTCGTCCGCGTTCTTGCGGAGAAGTGTCCAGGGGCCGCTCGGCTTCGCCGCCCGCTCTACGTCGTAACCCATTGCACCGGCCGACCCGCGCCACGATATTTCGGCCGGGGTCTTAATCGGGAATAGAAACGGCGGCTGCGCCGGCGCTTCCCGCGGGGGCGCGTTCAGGCCGCGAATCTCGTACGCCTTCTCGCGCATGAGCCGCATCAACTGCGCCTCCTCGTAGTCCTGGCCGGACGCGAACCCTGGGTAATGGTAAGCCTTGTAGAGTCCGCCGCCCGCGGGCTCGGAGTGCCAGTAGAAGCCGCCGTCGCGGTTGTGGAAGCGCAGGCTCCAGACCATCGCGCCCGAAATGCCTTTCGCGATCACCGCGTCTAAAATTTTTCGCACCTCGCCGATTGGCACAAATCCGAACTCGCCGAGGACGTAAACCTTTTTCCCGCCGACCTGCTTGTGAAATCGATTTATGTCTTCGAGCATCGAGCGGCCTGGGTCCGGGTAGTGGTGGCTGGAGACGATGTCTATGTTCGGGTCCGCGAGCGCCTCCGTCTGAATCTCGCGGTTGCCGATGTAGAAGCCGTCCCAGACCAGGTGGTTCGGGTCGAGCGACTTGAGGTAGGCCGCGATCTCTTTCGTCCAGGAGTAAGGGCTGTAAAGCTCGTTGCCCGTCTCCCAGGCGAGGATGGCTTTGTCGTCCTTGTAGAGCGCGCCAGTGTAGGTGTTGCGCCGGTTGACGAGGAAGGCGACGGTCTGTTTGAAGTCGGCGATGATTTCCGGGTCGGTCCAGAAAGCCTCGGCCGGTAGCCCGCGGTGCTCGGCGTACTGCTCCGCGCCGCCCCACCACTTCCAGTTGTCGACGAAGGGGACGACCACGCGCACGCCGAGGCGGTTCGCGACCTCCAGCACCTTGTCGAGCGCGCGGAAGGCTTCCTCGTTGAAGTCGCCCGGCCGCCTGACGTGGCAGGGGATCGGGTTTGGGCCATCTTTTTTACAGACGGAGAGGACGTAGGTCCGCACGACGCGCCCGCCCATCTGACGGACGCTCAGGAGCGCGTCCGTGATCTCGAACTCGTCCGGGTAGCGCCACTCGTTCGTCGCCTCGAACGCCATGTTGTCTTCGACCAGGTGCAGGTTCGGGACGTTGAACGAGATGAAGCGAAACTCCTTCCCGCCTTCCATCAGGCGGTCGCCCGAGCGCGTGATGAAATGCCTCATGTCGTCCTGCGCCGCGGCGGCGGCGGAGAGAAGCGTCAAGACAAAAACGGCCGCCAAAACTCGCTTCATACGCTTCATAAATTTCCGGCTGATGACCATCCCGAAGGGATGAGGGAAATTAGCCGGTGGTGAAACCACCGGAATAGCCGATTCGACAACGTTCCCGCCCCGGCGGGGGCGGCGGATGATTCTCTCCGGCGTCCCTACCGGGACGCACATCGTTCTCTCATTGTTTCCGGTGGCCGCGCAAACTACGTTCGCTTGCCACCGGCTAATCTCCCGCGGCCCCTCGCGGGGCCTCTCAATTCTTATAAGGCTTCAATTTCTTCGTGTCTTCGGCGGAGGCCGGCTTGAGGCTGACGGCTGCGCCGCCGCCGTTGGCGAGGGCGATTTTAAGCTGCGTCCCGTTGTCGACCAGGAAGCTCTGAATCTTGTAGGCCATCGGGTTGGCCTGCCAGTCGGCGTTGTCCGCGTCCGCGTAAATGGTCGCCACGTACGGGCGCTTCGCGGGCAGGTAACTGAGCGCGACGTTCGCCGTGCGCGCCCGCTCGTCCGTGATGGCCCCGACGTACCACTCGTCCTTGCCCTTGGCCTTGCGCGCGATGGTCACGTAGTCGCCCGGCTCCGCTTCAAGAATCTTCGTGTCGTCCCAGTCGACCGCCACGTCCTTGATGAACTGGAACGCGTCCATGCGCTGCTCGTAATTCTCGGGCAGGTCCGCGGCCATCTGGAACGGGCTGTACATAGTGACGTAGAGCGCCAACTGCTTCGCGAGCGTCGTGTGCACCTGCTCCTTCTTGGTCGGGTCGTAGTGGCTCATCTTGATCTGGAAGATGCCGGGCGTGTAGTCCATCGGCCCGCCCATCAGGCGCGTGAAGGGCAGGATGGTCTCGTGGTCCGGCGGGTTGCCGGAACTCCACGCGTTGAACTCGTTGCCGCGCGCCGCCTCGCAGGCGAGCCAGTTCGGGTAGGTGCGGTGCAGCCCCGTCGGCCGCACCGGCTCGTGCGCGTTGAGCATGATCTTGTACTGCGCCGTCTTCTCGGCCACGCGGACGTAGTGGTTGATCATCCACTGGCCGTCGTGGTGCTCGCCGCGCGGGATGATGCGGCCGACGTACCCGGTCTTCACCGTGTCGTACCCGTACTGCTTCATGAAGCGGTAGGCCGCGTCCATCCAGCGCTCGTAGTTGGTGGCGGAGGCGGAGGTCTCGTGGTGCATGATGACTTTGACGCCCTTCGAGGCGGCGTACCTCTGAAGCTCCGCCACGTCGAAGTCCGGGTACGGCGTGACGAAGTCGAAGACGTCCTCCTTCCAGTTGCCGAACCAGTCCTCCCAGCCGACGTTCCAGCCCTCGACGAGCACGCCGCCGAATCCGTGTTTGGCGGCGAAATCGATGTACCTCTTCGTGTTCGCCGTCGTGGCCCCGTGCTTGCCGTTCGGCTTCATCTTGGCCCAGTCCGCCTCGTCCAGTTTTATCGCGCCCGTCGCGTCGGCGTAGTTCCAACTGGTCTTGCTGACGTGCAGCTCCCACCAGATGCCTACGTACTTCACGGGCCTGATCCAGCTCGTGTCACGCACCTTCGAAGGCTCGTTCAGATTCAGGATGAGCTTGGAGGCCAGGATGTCCTCGGCCTTGTCGCTCACGACGACCGTGCGCCACGGCGTGCGCGCAGGCGTTTGCAGGTAAGCCTTGTTGCCGACGGGGTCGGGCACGAGGTGCGAGGTGAGGAGGAACGTCTGCCGGTCGACCATCAAATTCATGGCCGGGTAGTTGACGAGCGCGGCCTCGTGCAGGTTGATGTAGAGCCCGTCGGCCGCCTTCATCATCAGGGGCGTCTGGACGGCGTTCTCGGCGATGATCGTCCGGGCCGTGATCTCGTCGGCCGCCCTCCCGCGCCGCCCGTCCACCTCGCTCAGTTTGGTCGTGCTGTAGGTGTACTCGTTGGTGTCGTAGTCGCCCGGAATCCAGAAGGTCTTGTGGTCGCCCGCCAGATGAAATTCCGTCTTCTCGTCGGAGACGATGAAATACTTCAACGCGCTCTGCTCCGGGATTTCGTAACGGAAGCCGAGGCCGTCGTCGTAGAGGCGGAACCGAATCATCAGCGTGCGCGCGGCCGTGCCCTGCTGGTTCGTTGTCCCCACGCCGGGCTCTGTGCCGGCCACCGCCTGACCGCCGGCCGTGCCCGCCTGCTGGAGCGTGACGGCGAGCTCCCTGTAGTTGTTGCGAATCTGCTTCACCTCGCCCCAGACCGGCTCCCACGTCTCGTCCTTCACAGACGTGTCCGACTTCGCCACGGTGAAGCCCTTCGTGAGGGCGGGCTGGTCTTTCAACTCAAGGCCGAGCCTGCTCCTCTTGATGACGGCGCGGCCGCCCGAAGAGAGTTGGTAGGTCGGCTCGCCCTCGTTCGTCAGTTCGAAGGTGAGCGACAGACGCCCGCCCGGCGACTGTATGGTTTGGGCGACAGCGTCGAGGCTGAACAGGCAGAAAAGACAGAGCAGGAGTGTCAGGACTTTTATTCTCGTCATTGGTTTTGTTCCCCTTAAACTTTTCAATCGTGGGCCAGTTCCGCGACCTGCGGCGGCGTCAGGTGCGCCGTCTCGCCCGCGCCCTGCGCGCGGCCCTCGCCCTTCTCCAGCCGGTCGTACCAGAACTTCTTGAGGAAGGCCGTGGTCGCCGCGAGCACGAGGAGCGAAATGAGCGCCGCGCGCCAGTCGCGGAAGATGACGTACAGCGGGATGACGACGAGCATCAGTTGCCAGACGATGCCGACGCCGCAGTTGGTCAGGTCGCGCGCCGCGTCGCGGTTCGGCTCAATCTCAGGGTCTTCGCGGGCGACCATCTCGTAAACAGGCTTCCAGAACCCCCACGGCCGCACGTTGCGGTAGAAGGTCTTGAGCGTCTCCTCGTCCACGGGCGCGGTCACCAGGCTCCCGACGACGCTGGCTATTGCCGAGGGAATCAGGATGAACGGGAAGGCGTAGAGCGGCTGCACGGAGGGCGCGACCACGGGCACGAGGAGCGCGGCGACGATGCCGAGCAGCATTCCCCAGAAGTAGCCGTGGCCGTTGAGCCGCCACCAGTACCACTTCAAAACGTTCGCCGCCGTGTAGCCGCCGTAAAGCCCCGAGACGATCCACTGCGTGATCTGGTTGATCGAGGAGACCCAGAAGCCCACGCTGATGCCGACCGCGAGAATCAGCACGGAGCCGAGGTAGCTGGCGCGGATTAAAGTCTTGTTGCTCGCGTCCGGGTTCAGGTAGCGCTTGTACACGTCGTTGACCAGGTAGGCCGCGCCCGCGTTGACCGTCGCGCTGAAGGTGGACATGAAGGCCGAGAGTAGCCCGGCGAGCAGGAGCCCGAGCAGGCCCGCGGGCAGGAAGTTGTTGATGACGTAAGGGAGCACCAGCTCGAAGTCTATGTTGTCGCCCATCCCGCGGAAGGCCGGCGTCAGGTAGACGAGGCCGAGCAGCGTGATGCCGCCGATCATGACCCAGCGCGGCACGAGGCAGACGGAGACGATGGCGCTCATCAGGCTCGCCTCGCGCGGGTTCTTCGCCGCGAGCACCCGCTGCATGTCGTAGTTCGGCGCGGTGCCGGCCATGCTGACGAGGATGCCCTTGAAGACCATCAGCATGAAGAAGAAGCCGAACGCGTGTGCTATCCCTTCGCCGGCGACGCGGTCGTTCATCGCGGGCAGGATGCCGCCCCAGTCGAGCGTGATGTCCATGCCGAAGAAGAGGCCGCGCCAGCCCTCGGGCGTCACCTGGTCGAGCGTGCCCCCGCCGACGTGATTCATGGCGATGACGCCGATGACGACGCTGGAGATTGCCATCAGGACGAACTGCGCGAAGTCCGTCAGCACGACGCTCAGCATCCCGCCGAGGACGACGTAGATGGCGGTGACGCCCATGATGATGACGGCGTAGGTGTTCGGCGAGAGGTCCCAGGGGAGGAAGACCTTGCAGAACTTGCCTATGCCCTGGAAGTCGTAGCTGATGAAGCCGACGACCGAGATGAGCGCGAAGAGCACTATGACGGCGCGCGAGAGTTCGGCCCCGCCGCCCGTCCCGAAGCGCGTCGTGATCCACTCCGCGCCGGTGCGCGCGTTCGAGCGGCGCGTCCACTTGGAGAGGTAGACGGCCTCGAAGACCTGGTTGAAAATGGGCCAGAGCCAGGGGAGGAAGACGGCCTTCATGCCGTAGGCGTAGAGGATGTAGACGAACCACATCGTCCCCGTGATGTCCCACATCGCGGAGGCGTTCGACACGCCCAACAGCCACCAGGGCATGCGCTTGCCGCCGAGGAAGTAGGAGTCAAGGTTCTTCGAAGCCTGTTTGGTGACGTAGACGCCGACGCCGATCATGGCGACGAAGTAGATGACCAGGATGACGATGTCCAGCGTGCCGAGCCGCATGTGGCCTCCCCCAGCCGTCCGGCGAGCGGGTTATGGGTCTCTTACTGCTAGTGCTGTCCTGAAAGAAATTCGGAAACTCGGGGTGAACGGATTATAGCCGAGAAGCCGCCTCCGCGACACAAATATCGTTGAGCCTTCCTAGCGCCTCGCCCGCCCGCGCACGGGTTCGAGGCGGAACTTGTACTGGTAAGGCCTGGCGGGCAACTTGTACTCCTCGTGCGGCTGCGCGCCCCAACTGTCGTCGCCGCCGACGCCCATCTGCCTGTAGTCCAGGTTGACCGTGATGTCCTTAGACATCTGAATCTCCGCCGAGTGCTTCGCCCGCTCAAGCTCGGACATGGGGAAGGGCCAGGCGCTGAAGTAGAGTTCGGGCAAGCCGACCGCGCGGAGCCCCGCGCCCGCCTTGTTCGTGAACGTCACCCAGCGCACGTCCGTGCGGTTGCCCGTCTCCTGCGGCTCGGCGTAGGGCGTCCAGAGTTCGTCAACCGTGGACTTGTAGACGCCGAAGGCCGCGCCCGTCCTGCGGTCCCAGTAGGTCTCGTGCGGCCCGCGCCCGTACCACTCGACCGCGCGGAACTCGCCGGGGATTTGCACCTGCATCCCGACGCGCGGCAGCTCGGGCACGGCGCCCCGCGGCGTGAGCGCGCTCTCGACCTCAATGGTGCCGTCGCCGTAGATTGTGAAGACGGTGCGCGTCTGAGAGGCCGCGGACGCGAGCGCGGCCTCCGTGGTCACGCGCGCCGAATTTGGCCCAAGTTGCTCGACCTTAACGCTCGTGACTTTGCGCTCCTGGGCGGCCGTGCGCCAGACGCCGAGGCGCTTCGCCATCTGATTGCCGCGGTCGTTGTCAATCGGCGCGCGCCAGAAGTTCGGCGCGAGCGGCCCCGCGATGAGCGGCAGCCCGTCAACCTCGTAAACCTCAAGCGCCCCGCTCGCCTTGCCGATTCTCGCGAAGAAGCCTGGGCCGCGCAGCGCGACCAGTTCGCCCGTCTCCGAGACCGTCAGTTTCGCAGCCGACGGGACGTGCGCCGTCGGCGAGGGGGCCGCGGCCGTCATCGCGAACTGGTCCCACGCGACGACGTGACCCCTCTTGGCCCAAGGCGTGTCGGCCGCGAGCGCGAACGTCACCTTGAGAAAATACTCCGCGCCGGGTTTCATCGCGGGCCGCCGCAGCCCGAGCGCGACCTCTTCCGACTGCCCCGCGGGCGTGCGCAGGCGCGGGAGTTTCCCGCGCGAGATGACCGTCCCGTTCTCCGCAAGCTCCCAGGCGCCGTCGACGAACGAGAGGTCCGTGAAGATGTACTTGTTGCGCACGCGGACGCGGCCCGCGGCCGGGTCAACCGGCTCGACCTTGATGAACTGGTAGACCTTCTTGACCTCGTATAGCTCGGGCTGCACGCCGCGGTCGGCGAAGACGAGGCCGTCGCCGCCGTTGCCGTCGTTCGGCTTGTCGCCGTAGTCGCCGCCGTAGGCCCACATCTCGCGGCCGTCCGCCGTCTTCTTGCGGAACGTCTGGTCAACCCAGTCCCAGATGAAGCCGCCCTGGAAATTGGGCCTGGACTCCAACACGTCCCAGTACTCCTGCAAGTTCCCGACGCTGTTGCCGAGCGCGTGCGCGTACTCGACCAGGTAGAACGGCCGGCCCGCGCCCTTCTGCTGCCAATAGCTCACCAACTCCTGCGGCTTCGTGTACATCGGGTTGAACACGTCGCTGTGTGAACTCGCGCCACCCTCGTAGGCGAGGATGACCTCCGGGTGGTTGGCCTTCACCCACTGGCGCGCAGCCTCCAGGTTGCGGCCGTAGCCGGCCTCGTTGCCGAGTGAGAAGATGAAGATGCTCGCGTGGTTCTTGTCGCGCTCGAACATGCGGCTGACGCGCGCGACGTGCGCGTCCGTGAAGTCTTCGCCGTCGGAGATGCGCTGGCGCTCGTTCGCGCCGTAGCCGTGCGACTCTATGTTCGCCTCGTCCTGCACGTAGAGGCCGTACTCGTCGCAGAGCGAGTACCATCGTTCGTCGTTCGGGTAGTGGCTCGTCCGCACCGCGTTGATGTTGTAGCGCTTCATCAGCAGGATGTCTTCGATCATGCGCTCGCGCGTCGTGACGTGGCCCAGATCGGGATCGTGCTCGTGCCGGTTGACGCCCTTGATGTGTATGGGGCGGCCGTTGACGAGAATCTGCCCGTTCTTGATCTCGGAGGTCTTGAAGCCGAGCCGCCACGGGATGACTTCGAGCGCGCGGCCGCGCGAGTCCTTGAGCGTCAGCAGGAGCGTGTAAAGGTTCGGCTCCTCGGCGGACCATTTTTTCGGGTTCGTCACCTCGCGCGACAAATCAAGCGAGAGTTCGCCGCCCGCGGACGCCAGACCTTGAGCGACGAAGGGTGCGCCGACCGCCGCGCCCCGGCCGTCAAGCAACTTCGCCTCAAGTGAGACGCGCTCTTCGGACGCGCCGCTGTTGCGGACCTTGACGTTGACGGCGAGGCGCGCGTCGCGGTACTGCGCGTCGAGGTGCGTGCGCGCGTAGAAGTCGCGGACGTGAAGGGGCGCGCGCGAGACGAGTTCCACGTCGCGGAAGAGGCCGCTCAAGCGCCAGAAGTCCTGGTCTTCGATGTAGCTCCCGTCCGAAAAGCGGTAGACCTCCACGGCCACCACGTTCTCGCCCGGCCGCACGTACTTCGTGACGTTGAACTCTGCGGGCAACCGGCTGTCTTCGCTGTAGCCGACCTTCTGGCCGTTGACCCAGACGTAGCAGGCGGAGTTGACGCCGCGCAGGACCAGGAAAGTTTCGCGCCCCGCCCAGTCGGCCGGGACTGTGAAGTTGCGCCGGTAGGAGCCGACGGGGTTACGCTCCTCGTAGGTCGTCCAGTCCTTCGGCGGCTCGCCCATGACGCCCGGCGCGTCGCGCTTGAACGGGTAGACGATGTTCAGAAAGATGGGCGTGCCGTAGCCCTCGAACTCCCAGTTCGCGGGCACCTTGATCTCCTTCCAGGAGGAGACATCGAACTCGGGCTTGTAGAAGTCTGCGGGGCGCTTCGACGGCTCCTTGACCCAGTGAAACTTCCATGCGCCGTTGAGCGAGCGCACGAAGGGCGAGCCCTCCGCGCGGGCAGCGCCGGGCACGAACGCGAGCGCGCCGCGTCGCGCCGAAGCTTCGTCCGGGTAGGGCACGAAGGTGGCGCGCGCGGGCTCTCGGTTGACGGCGAAGACGCGCGGGTCTTCCCACTCGGAGAGGGCCTGCTGCGCGCGCGCGGGCGGGGAGAGAATCAGGGCCGAGAGACTGACTGCGAGAAAAAGTGAGAGCTTCCTCATCGTGCGCTCCGTGTCGAGAATTCGGTTTTTGAAAATGCTTGACAAGGGGGCGTAGAAAGAATAGAAACGCTTTTGCCGGGTTTCCCAACAAAGTACGATTTTGTTCGCCCACTGAAGGCTCGATTGCCGGCCCCGAGCGCCGGCCTGCCGCTTTCACGGAAATCTAACTTGGTCGGTTGAGTCAGGAAATTAACAGCAAACGCTCCGATTGTCGAGAACCGAAGCATGGGAGGAGTCCGCTTCAAAACTCGCACTCAACTCCTTAGCGCCTCCAGCACCTCCGGCGTGAGGAAACCAAAACAGCTCATGCCGGAAGCGCAAAGACGCTGTCTCTCCCTGATGAAGACGATGAAAATGAAACTCGCTCCCTTCCTTGTCGCCTGCCTCGTTTTGGCACAGGCGACGTTGCCAGCCGCTCATGCCCAGAGGAAAGGGGAAGCGCTTCGCGTCAACGAGTCTGAGTACCTGGAGATGCCTGGGCTGAACGTGATGCTCGCGCACGACTTTTACCCGGAGAGCCACCAGGGCGGCGTCGGGATAATTCAGAACGGGCTGCGCGTGGCGACCAACGGCGACCTGCGCCTTGAGCCGACGCCGGGCCAGTGGCAGCCCGTGCCCAAAGTCGGCAAGCGCATGGTCGACCGCGCGAGGCAGGAGATAAGCGTCAGGATGGAGTACCCCGACCCGGACAAAAACCGCAAGGGGTTCAACCCGATCATCTACCCCGACTTGAACTTCGGCTACGTCGTCAAGATCAGGCCCGAGGGGAAAGCTTTCCGCATCGTCGTCGACCTGGACCGGCCGCTCCCCGAAGAGTGGGTCGGCCGCGTCGGCTTCAACCTCGAACTCTTCCCCGGCGTCCTCTTCGGCAAGTCTTATTACGCGGACAAAAATCAGTCCGGCATCTTCCCGCGCCAGCCGAACGGCCCGGGCCGCGCGGGCGGCGACGGCGAATACCAACTCGACCCGCTGGCCGTCGGGAAAAGATTGACCATCGCGCCCGACGACGAGCGGCAGACCATGATCATAGAGAACGTGAAGGGCGGCGACTTGCAGTTACTTGACGGCCGCGCCCGTCACACCAACGGCTGGTTCGTCGTCAGGTCTTTGGTGCCGAAAGGCGCGACCGCCGGCGCGGTCGAGTGGCTCGTGTCGCCGCGCGCCATCCCGGGGTGGAAGTCGGAGCCGGTCGTGCAGGTCTCGCAGGTGGGTTACCACCCGAAGCAGCAGAAGGTGGCGGTCATCGAAACGGACCCGAGCGACAGGCGAAGGCCCGCGGCCTCGCTCCTGCGCGTCTCCGAAAACGGCGGCTTCGAGAAAGTTTTAGAAGTTCAGCCTAAGCCGTGGGGCAAGTTTCTGAGGTATCAGTATTACCAGTTGGACTTCACGCGCGTGGAAAGGCCGGGGATGTACGTCGTCAGGTACGGCGACTACAGGACCGAAGCCTTCCAGATCAGCAGCGAGGTTTACAGGCGCAACGTCTGGCAGCCGACGCTCGAATATTTCCTGCCGGCGCAGATGTGCCACATGCGCGTCAACGACCGCTACCGCGTCTGGCACGGCGCGTGTCACCTGGACGACGCGCGCATGGCCCCGACCGACTACAACCACATAGACGGCTACGAGCAGGGCCGCGCGACGCTGACCAAATATAAGAGCGGTGAAACTGTGCCAGGGCTGGACCGAGGGGCGTGGCACGACGCGGGCGACGACGACATCCGCGTGGAGTCGCAGTCGGACACGCTGCAAGGCTTGGCGCTTGCCTACGAGGCTTTCAAAGTCGATTACGACAACACGACGATTGACCAGGAGAACCTGGTCGCGGAGATTCACCAGCCGGACGGGAGGCCGGACGTGTTGCAGCAGATAGAGCACGGCGCGCTCTCAATCGTCGGCGGCTACAAAACAATGGGGCGGCTCTACCGCGGCATCATCACGCCGACGCTCAGGCAGTACACGCTGCTCGGCGACACTGCGAACGTGACGGACAACAGGAGGTACGACGCGAAGCAGTCGCGCGGGGCGGCGTCGCCGGCCCCGCTCCGCGGCGCTGCGGAAGGCGTGTCTGTGACGGACACGCGGCCGCAATTGGGGAAGGCGTTCGGCGCTCCTGGCGGGCCTGACGACCGCTGGGTCTTCACCGAAGAGAATCCCGGAAGAGAGTTGCAGGCGGCCGCGGGACTCGCCGCCGCTTCGAGGGCCCTGAAAGGCTATAACGACTCGCTCGCCAAAGACTGCCTGCGCATCGCTGAGGAGCTTTGGGACAAAACGAAGGAGCGGAACCCTCTTCAGCGCGTCGAGGCCGCGGTCGAGTTGCTGCTCGCGACGAAGGAGAAAAAGTACGCCGACTTTCTCGCGGGCGCGACCGGCGACATCGTGAAGAACATAGAGCGCACGGGCTGGGTCGTCGGGCGCTCGCTCGCTTTGGTGAACGACCAGAGGTACAGGGACTCTATCCGCGAGGCGGTGAGGGCGTACAGAATCAGGATTGACGAGCGCGGGAGGAAGACCCCTTACGGCGTGCCTTACGAGCCGGACATCTGGGGCGCGGGCTGGGGCATTCAACGCTTCGGCGTCGAGCAGTATTTTCTGCACACCTCGTTCCCGGACATCTTCCCGCCGGACTACATGCTCCACGCACTGAACTTCATCCTCGGCTGCCACCCCGGACCCAACACTTCTTCTTTCGCCTCGGGCGTCGGCGCGCGCTCGCTCACGACCGCCTACGGCTTCAACCGCGCCGACTGGTCTTACATCCCCGGCGGCTCCGCCTCCGGGACCGCTCTCATCAGGCCGGACTTCCCGGAGCTTTTGACCTGGCCTTTCCTCTGGCAGCAGACCGAGTACGTTTTGGGCGGAGGCACGACTGACTACTTGTTTCTGGTGCTGGCCGCAGACCACTTGATGAATAAGTGAGCGACGTTGCGATGCGCCTGATTACCTGGTCAATCACCTTCCTGGCGCTGGTCGTCGCGCCGTTCGCGGGTCGAGCGGTTTCGCGTCCGCCGCAGGAAACAGACAAACTGCCGCCGCCCGTCGTCATGACGGCGGAAGAAGACCACAGGCGCATGATGAAGCTGCTCGGCATCAACTCGCTCCGGCCGGGCGCGAACCCCAACGACGCCAAAGCGCCGAACGCAGCCAACTTCGACGAGTCGAAGGCGAACCCGTACCCGCGGCTTCCCGACCCGCTCGTTCTGAAGAACGGGCGGAAGGTCACTACGGCGCGCGCGTGGTGGACTAAGCGGCGCGCCGAGATAGTCGAAGACTTCGACAGGGAAATCTACGGCCGCGTGCCCCGCGTCACGCCGCGCGTGAAGTGGGAAGTCGTCTCCACGAAGCGGGAGACGACCGGCGGCGTTCCCGTCGTCACCAAACAACTCGTCGGCCGCGTCGACAACTCGTCATACCCGCTCGTCAAGGTTGACATAGACCTGACGCTGACCACGCCTGCTAATGTCACTGGCCCAGTTCCCGTCATCATGGAGTTCGGCTGGGTCTGGCCTGCGGGCTTCAAACCGCCTCAGCCTCCGCCGGGGCCGACCTGGCAGCAGCAGGTGCTGGCGCGCGGCTGGGGCTACGCCGTCCTCATCCCCACGACCGTGCAGGCGGACAACGGCGCGGGGCTGACGCAGGGCATCATAGGACTCGTCAACAAGGGGCAGCCGCGTGGGGCCGACGGCTGGGGCGCGCTGCGCGCGTGGGCCTGGGGCGCGAGCCGCGCGCTCGACTACTTCGAGACGGACAAAGCTGTGAACGCCAAGCGGGTCGGCATCGAAGGTCTCTCGCGTTACGGCAAGGCGGCGCTCGTGACGATGGCTTACGACCAGCGTTTCGCCGTCGCCTTCGTAGGCTCCTCGGGCGAAGGCGGAGCCAAACTCCACCGCCGCAACTTCGGCGAGTTGGTGGAGAACGTCGCCAGCTCGGCGGAGTATCACTGGATGGCCGGCAATTTTCTGAAGTACGCGGGGCCGCTTCGGTGGGACGATCTGCCCGTGGACTCGCACGAGTTGATCGCGCTCTGCGCGCCGCGGCCCGTCTTCATAGGCGTCGGCTCGCCCAAAGTCGAAGGCGGCTGGGTGGACGCCCAGGGCATGTTCATGGCCGCCGCGGCCGCCGAGCCCGTCTACAAACTTGTGGGCGGGAAGGGCATGGGAGTTACCGAAATGCCGCCGATGGAGACGGCTTTGGTTGACGGGGACGTGGCCTTCCGCCAGCACGGCGGCGGCCACACCAACGGCCCGAACTGGCCCACATTCCTCGCGTTCGCCGCCCGTTACTTGAACAGGTAGCTGGCAGAGCGGGGCAAGTCAGTACCGCAGGCGGTGCTGACACGAACGCAGTCTGCTCACAAGCGAGAAGATGAATCCGGGGACGAGAAGCAGAAGGTGCAAACTTTTCATCGCGTGCCTCGCGGCCGCCGCCGTGTTCTGCGCGGACGCGCGGGCGGAGGACGGCTACCGACTGTGGCTGCGCTACGAACGGCTCCCCGAGCGTACGGTGCGCGCCTATCGTCCGCGCGTGACCTCGGTCGTCGTGCAGGGCAAGTCCGCGACGCTCGACGCCGTCAGGGAAGAACTCGCCGCAGGCTGCTCCGGCCTGCTCGGCTTCACAGTCCCGCTCGCTTCCGAAGTCGAACGCGGCGGCGCGGTGGTCGCGGGCACGCCCCAGGGTTCGCCCCTCGTCGCGCGGCTCAAATGGGACCGTCAACTCGCCGCGCTCGGCCCCGAAGGCTTCCTCATACGCTCGGTCAGGCTGGGGAGGCACCGCGCGACGGTCATCGCTTCGAGCACCGAAGTGGGCGCGCTCTACGGCGCTTTCCACTTCCTGCGCCTGATGCAAACTCTACGGCCCACGGCTGCGCTCGACCTGGCACAAAAGCCGCGGCTGCGCCTGCGCGTGCTCAACCACTGGGACAACCTTGACGGCACAATCGAGCGCGGCTACGCGGGCCGCTCGCTCTGGGATTGGGACGCCCTGCCCGAGCGGGTCGACCCGCGCCTCAGGGATTACGCGCGCGCCAACGCGTCAGTCGGAATTAATGGCACAGTCCTCAACAACGTCAACGCCGACGCCCGGAGCCTGAGCGCCGACTACCTGCGCAAAGCGGCCGCCGTCGCAGACGCCTTCCGCCCTTACGGCGTGCGCGTCTACCTCGCCGCGCGCTTCTCCGCGCCCATAGAACTCGGCGGCCTGAAGACCGCGGACCCGCTCGACGCCGAAGTCGTCAACTGGTGGAAGAAGAAGGCCGACGAGATTTACAAACTCATCCCGGACTTCGGCGGCTTTCTCGTCAAGGCCAACAGCGAGGGGCAGCCGGGGCCCCGCACCTACGGCCGCAGCCACGCGGACGGCGCGAACATGCTGGCCGCGGCAGTTGCACCGCACGGCGGCGTCGTGATGTGGCGCGCCTTCGTCTACGACCCGAAGCCGGGCTACGACCGCGCCGCCGCGGCCTACGACAATCTGCAACCCTTCGACGGGCGTTTCGCGCCGAACGTCCTCCTGCAAGTCAAAAATGGCCCGATAGACTTTCAGCCGCGCGAGCCCTTCCACCCGCTCTTCGGCGCGATGCCGCGCACACGCCTCATGCCCGAGTTGCAGATCACGCAGGAGTACCTCGGCTTCTCCAACCACCTGGTCTTTCTGGCACAGATGTGGCGCGAGTTCCTGGACTCGGACACCCACGCGCGCGGCCCAGGCTCGACCGTGAGCCGCGTCGCCGACGGCAGCCTGGACGGGCACCAACTGACGGGCATCGCGGGCGTCGCCAACACGGGCTCGGACCGCAACTGGACTGGGCACCACTTCGCGCAGAGTAACTGGTACGCCTTCGGCCGCCTGGCCTGGGACCCGGACGCGCCTTCGAGACAAATCGCGGAGGAGTGGATTCGAATGACGCTCACGCGCGACCCGCAGGCTGTGCCAATTATCATTCGCCTCATGCTCGAATCGCACGAGGCGGTCGTCGCCTACATGACGCCGCTCGGCCTGCATCACATCATGTGGGCCGGACACCACTACGGGCCTCAGCCCTGGTGGGACAAGGAGCCGCGGCCGGACTGGAACCCCGTCTATTACCACCGCGCCGACGAGCGCGGCCTCGGCTTCGACCGCACCGCCGCGGGCAGCAACGCCATCGCGCAGTACAAGCCGCCCGTCCGCGACCGCTTCGGCCGTCTGGACGCCTGCCCGGAAAAATTCCTGCTCTGGTTTCATCACGTGCCGTGGGATCACCGGATGAAGTCCGGGCGACAGATGTGGGACGAATTGGCCCTGCACTACCAGCGCGGCGTGGAGTGGGTGCGGGGGGCGCGCAGACAGTGGGACGCGCTCGCGGGCGCGATTGACGCGGAGCGCCACGCCGCGGTCGCAAAGAAACTGGCCCTACAGGAGCGCGACGCCGTCCGGTGGCGCGACGCCTGCCTGCTCTACTTCCAGACTTTTTCGAAGCGCCCTCTCCCCGCCGGGGTCGAGCCGCCGCAGAAGACACTTCAAGAATACATGGCGACGAGCCTTACCTGGTGAGGCCGGACGAAGCACAGTCTTAACTTGACGCAAAGGGGCTGAGTTATTCCGGCCCTTGAGCTTTTAAGGTACTACGGTCGTCTTCCCCGTGACGGTGAAGCGGCCCGTGACGACGCCGGTGGTTGAAGCGTCGGCCGTCCCCGTGAAGCCGGGTTGTTTGCCGCCGACGCTGATGAGAAACTCGCCGGGCTCGACCACGCGCCGGCCGCGGTCGTCAATCAGGGCCATCTGCGACGGCGTGAGCGTGAACGAGACGCGCCGCCTTTCGCCGGGCCTGAGCGTGATGCGGCTCACGCCCTGCAAAGACCTGACGGGCACGGGGGCGGACGCGGCGGCGTCCGTCACGTAGAGTTGCACGACCTCGTCGCCGGCCACGCGCCCCGCGTTCCGCACGTCAACACTGACCCGCACGCCCGCGCCTGCTTTGACCCTCCGCGCGCTCAGCTTCAAACCGCCGTACTCGAACCTCGTGTAGCTCAGGCCGTGGCCGAACGGGTAGAGCGGCCGGCCCTTGAAGTAGCGGTAGGTGCGCCCCTGCATGCCGTAGGCTTCGAAGGGCGGCAAGTCGTCCGCGGACTTGTAGAAGGTGACGGGCAGGCGGCCCGCAGGGTTGTAGTCTCCGAAGAGCACGTCGGCAATCGCGGCCCCGCCCTCCTCGCCCGGATACCAGGCTTGAAGGATGGCCGGCACATTTTCGTCGGCCCAGTTGACGGCGAGCGCGCTCCCGCTCATCAAGACCAGCGCGACCGGCTTGCCCGCGGCCTGCACGGCCTTCAACAAATCCTCCTGCGCCTCCGGCAGTTCGAGTCGTGTGCGGTCGCCGCCGCGAAAGCCTTTGACTTCGACCTTCATCTCCTCGCCTTCGAGCGAGGGCGCGATGCCGAGCACGAGGACGACTGCGTCCGCGGCCCGCGCCGCGGCGACGGCCTCCTCTCTCAACTTCTCGCGCCCCTGCCCGCCCGCAGCCTCTTCGCCGGTCAAGGTCGAGCCGAGCGCGTAGATGACTTTCGTCGAGGGAGACACTTTCTCCCTGATGCCCTGTAGCGGCGTGGTCGAGCTGGAGGGCTGGCCGTTGTAGTTCCCCAGCAGCACTTCGGGCGCGTCGGCGTTCGGGCCGATGACGGCAATCGTCTTCAACTCTTTACCGAAGGGCAGCGCCTTGTTCGCGTTCTTCAGCAGCACGATTGATTCGCGCGCGGCTTCGAGCGCGAGCCGCCTGTGCGCGGGCGAGTCGTTCTCCGCGAGCGTGATGCGCGAGAAGGGGACCGTCTCGGGCGGGTCGAACATGCCGAGGCGGAAGCGCGAGGTCAGAAGGCGCTTGAGCGACGCGTCAATCTCCGCCTCTGTGATGAGCCCGTCCCTGACCGCCTTGACCAGCGACTTGTACTCGCCGCCGCAGCTCAAGTCCGTGCCCGCCTTGACGGCGACGGCCGAAGCCTCGGCCTCGGTCTTGACGAAGAGGTGGCCTTTGTAGATGTCTTCAACCGCGCCGCAGTCGGAGACGACGTGGCCCTTGAACGCCCACTCGCGGCGCAGTACGTCCGTCAAATATTTATTGGCACAGGCGGGCTCGCCGTTCGTGCGGTTGTAGGCGCACATCACGCCTTCGGCCCGCCCCTCGATGACGGTCGCGCGGAACGCCGGCAAGTAAGTCTCGCGCAGGTCGCGCTCGGAGGCGACGGCGTCGAAGCTGTGACGCTCCGGCTCGGGGCCGCTGTGCACGGCGTAGTGCTTGGGCGTCGCGACCACTTTCAGGTAGCGCGGGTGGTCGCCCTGCAAGCCGCGCACGAAGGCGACGCCGAGCCTCGAAGTCAGATACGGGTCTTCGCCGTAAGTCTCCTGGCCTCTGCCCCAGCGCGGGTCGCGGAAGATGTTGATGTTCGGCGACCAGAAAGTGAGCCCCTTGTAGCGGCCGCGCTCGCCCCTGCGCGCGAAGTCGTTGTACTTGGCGCGCGCCTCCGTCGAGATCACGTCGGCGACGCGATGAATGAGTTCCGGGTTCCACGTCGCGGCGAGCCCTACGGCCTGCGGGAAGACCGTCGCGACTCCCGCGCGCGCCACGCCGTGCAGCGCCTCGTTCCACCAGTCGTAGGCGGGAATGCCGAGCCGCTCGACGGCCGGAGCCTTGTTCATCATCTGCGCGATTTTCTCCTCCAGAGTCATACGCGAGACGAGGTCTTCGACGCGCCTCTCAATCGGGAGCGCAGGGTTCTTGTAGGGCGGAAGTTCGGCGCGCGACTGCGGCAGGGCAAGCGACTGGCAAATGAGCAGGAGCAGCAAGCACGCGGCGACGCGACAATGATTCTTCATTGACACCTCTCGGAAACTTTTTGGGAAGTCCCGTCAGGGACGGCGTGATAATAGCCCAGCACTTCAGTGCTGGGAAGGATGAAGGCGAAAGGTCTGAGTCCCGTAGGGACGACTGAAGCAACTGCGGCTCACCGTTTCAGCCGTCCCCGCGTGACTCCAATCATAAAACACGTTCTATTAATCCAAAAACTCCGCGACGGCCTTGCCGACCCTTTGCTGTTCGCACCAGGGGGCGTTGTGGCCGCAGTCGTTGTCGAGCACGAGGAGCTTCGAGCGCCGCAGGTGCCGCGCGAACTCAACCGCGGGGCCGGGCGTGACGACGTGGTCCTTACTCGCGACGATGACGAAGACTTCTGCCCGGACGGCCGCCGCCGCGCGCTCCAGGGAGCCGCCGAACCCTTCCGTCACGTCGAGCGCCATCATGGCCTGCACCTGCCGAATCTTGTTGTTCGCGTCGTAACCGCCCGTCGCGCTTTTGGCCTTCTCCAATTCCTCGAAGACCTTCTCGCGCGTCATGCGCTTGTTGTATTCCTCGGGCGTCGTCAGGAGCAGCGCCCCGAACTCGGCCTCCGCCACGCGCGCGGGGTTCCGAACGTAATTGCCGCGCCGCCAGTCGGGGTCTCTGAAAATCGCGTCGAGCTGCGTCTGCCAGTGGAGCAGGTCGTAAGGCGCGAGCCGCGGCGAGCCGATGATGGAGACCGCCTTGTCCATGAAGTCCGGGTAGGAGACGAGCCACTGAAAGGTCTGCATCCCACCCATCGAAAGCCCCGCCACGGCCTTCACATGACTGACGCCGAGCACGGTCGTCAGCAGCCTGTGCTGCGTGTTGACCATGTCGCGGATAGTGACCTTCGGGAAGCGCATGCGCGGCTGTCGGCGGCTGTTCGAGGGCGAGGAGGAGACGCCGTTGGCGAGCGCGTCCACGGCGACGACGAAATACTTCGTGGAGTCTATCAGGCGGCCGGGGCCGAGGTTCCCGACCCACTGCTCGGTCGTGCCCGACGCCCAGGTGGTGACGAGCACGACGTTCGACCTGTCTTTATTGGGTGTGCCAAAAGTGCGGTAGCCTATGCGGCAGTCGCGCAAGACCTCGCCGCTCTCCAACCTGAAATTCCCGAGCCCCGCGAACCGCTGCTCCTGCGCGACCGCCGCCCGCGCGCCGAGCGCGAGCAGGAGAATCGCGTAGAGGGCCGGACGAACGAAGCGTCTCATAATCTCACTTCCGGCCGTTTCAAAACTCAAGCCGCCTGAGGTAGTCCATGCTGATTTTCAGACTGTCGAAGGGGGAGCCGGGCGTCTCGTCCTGCTCGACGAAGTAGTGCCTGACGCCGGCCTTCCCCGCGCGCGCGAAGATGGACTTGAAATCTATCACGCCGCGGCCGACCTCCGTGAAATACTTTCGCGGCGTGGCGTCCATGTCCTTGACGTGCAGGAGGTGAAAGCGCCCCGGCTGCTTCGCGAAATATTTCAGAGGGTCCGCGCCGCCCTTAGCTATCCAGTACAAGTCCAGCTCCAACTTCACCAGCCCAGGGTCCGTGCGCTCAAGCAGCAGGTCGTAAGGGAGTTGACCGTCCAGGGGCGTGAACTCGAAATCGTGATTGTGGTAGGCGAACTGTACGCCGGCCTTCTTCAACTGCTCCCCGGCGCGGTTGAAAAGGTCCGCGTGCCGCCTGTAGTCGTCCAAAGACCTGCGCTCCTCATCCGGGAGCCAGGCGACCAGGACGTACTTGTGGCCTATGACGTGCGCGGCCTCGATCATCTCGTCGAGGTTGCCGCGGAGCGCGTCGAGCGAAACGTGACCCGCAGGCGAGCTGAGCCGGTAGCGGTCGAGCACCGCCCTGACCTCCTTCGGCGGGTGGCTGAAGTAGCCGGCGAACTCGACCTCCCTGTAGCCCAGCTCCGCGACGCGCTTGAGCGTGCCGTCGAAATCCTTCTCCAACTCCCTGCGCACCATGTAGAGCTGCATGCCGATTCTCGTCAGCTTCCTTATCGCGGCGGCGGACACGCCCGACCTCGCCAGCCACAGGCCGGCGGCCGCTTGAGAAACCGTGCTCAGGAACAGGCGGCGATTCATACGTTATCCCCTTTGGGTGGTCTCCTTCCCGGCCGGAATGGCCTTGTCCCCGGAGGGGATAAAGGCGGATTGCCAGGCCGAGTTGTCAATCCAGTAGTCCCTGACGGGACTTCCAAGCACCTTTTATGTAACTATCGTCGGCTCGTCTGTGCCAAATCTCGCGCGGAGGTCGAGCAATTCTCTGGCCGCGTGAGCCAGCGGGGCGAGCACTTCTTCGATGTCGCCGCGGCCACCGTCTTTCAAGTAGCGTTCGACGTAGAGGCGCAGCGTCGCGCCTTCGGTGCCGGTGCCGGAGAGGCGGCAGACGACGCGCGAGCCGTCTTCGAGGAGGATGCGCAGGCCCTGGTGCGCGCTCACGCTCCCGTCCACGGGGTCCGTGTAGCTGAAGTCGTCCGCGCGCTTGATGCTGCTCCCGGCGAACTCCGTCCCCCCAAGCGTCTGTAGCCTGTCGCGCAAGCTGTCCACCATCTCGGTCGCGGCATGCAGCTCAAGACCCTCGTAGTCGTGCCGCTGGTAGTAGCTGCGCCCGAAGCGCCGCCAGTGTTCGCGGACGACTTCCTCGACGGGCTTGCGCGTGGCGGCGAGAATCGAGAGCCAGCAGAGGACGGCCCACAGCCCGTCCTTCTCGCGCACGTGGTTGGAGCCTGTGCCAAAACTCTCTTCGCCGCAGACGGTGCAGAGCCCCGCGTCCATCAAATTGCCGAAGAACTTCCAGCCCGTCGGCGTCTCGTAGCAGGGGACGCCGAGAGAGGCGGCCACGCGGTCGGCCGCCGTGCTCGTGGGCATCGAGCGCGCCACGCCGGCCAGCCCCTGGCGGTAGCCGGGGATGGCGCTCTGCGCGTGCTCGCTGATGAGGGCGAGCGAGTCGCCCGGCGTGACGAAAAAATTCCGGCCCAGAATCAGGTTGCGGTCGCCGTCGCCGTCGCAGGCCGCGCCGAGGTCCGGCGCTTCGGGGCCGCCCATCCGCTCGACCAACTCGGCCGCGTGCACGAGGTTCGGGTCCGGGTGGTGGCCGCCGAAGTCTTCGAGCGGCGTGCCGTTGATAACTGTGCCAGTTTGAGCGCCGAGGCGCTCTTCGAGGATGTGGCGCGCGTAAGGGCCGGTGACGGCGCTCATCGCGTCGAAGAGCATGCGGAAGCCGCTACTGAAGAGCGCGCGCAGGGAGTCGAAGTCGAAGAGTTCCTCCATCACCGCCGTGTAGTCTTCGAGCGGGTTGACGACGACGACCTCGGTCCCTTCAAGGCGCAGGCCGCCTTCGTGTTCGAGGTCAACGTCCTCGTGGTCGAGCGTCTGGTAGCGCGTGAGCTTGAGCGTGCGTTCGTAGATGCGCCCGGTCAAACTCTCGGGCGCGGGGCCGCCGTTGCGCGTGTTGTACTTGATGCCGAAGTCCTCGTCCGGGCCGCCTGGGTTGTGGCTGGCCGAGAGCACCAGGCCGCCGAGCGCCTTTTGCCTGCGGATGACCGCGGAGACGGCGGGCGTGGAGAGGATGCCGCCGCGCCCGACGAGCACGCGGCCGAAGCCGCTGGCCGCGGCCATGCGCAGGATAATCTGTATGGCGGCGCGGTTGTGGTAGCGGCCGTCGCCGCCCACGACGAGAGTCTCCGCCCCGAACCCCTCGGGCGTGTCTTCGCGCACGGTGTCGAAGACGGCCTGCACGAAGTTTTCGAGGTAGTTGGGCTGCATGAAGACGCGCGTCTTCTTGCGCAGGCCGGAAGTCCCGGGCCGCTGGTCAGTGAAAGGCGTGGTGTCAACGGTTCTCATGCTCGCTCTCCCACTCTGGCTGTCGTAGATAAAGCTAACTGCAAAGCTCAGGCTCAACTCTTTCTCCGCGACTTTGCGACTCCGGCGAGAAACTTTCTTCACGCAACGGCGCGAAGACGCGAAGGTGTTGAGTCGTTCACTTCGGTTGATCTTGTGTGTGCGGCCCTTCGAGCCAGACGGTCGAGAGGGGCGGCAGCGTCAGGGCGGCCGAGAGCGGTTGGCCGTGCCAGGGCAGTTGCTCGGCCGTAATGGCGGCGACGCTCCCTGAGTTGCCGCCGCCGTAGCGCGCCGCGTCCGTGTTCAGGATTTGCCTGTACTCGCCGGGTAGGGGGAGCCCCACGCGGTAGTCGTGCCTGACGACGGGGGAGAAGTTGCAGACGCAGACGACCTGGCGCTCTGTCGTTTTCGACTTGCGCAGGAACGCCGCCGTGTTGCCCTGCGCGTCGTTGGCTTCGAGCCACTGGAATCCGGCGGGGTCAACGTCCGACTCCGAAAGCTCCGCGTGCTCGGCGTAGAGCCGGTTGAGGTCCTGGATTAAGAGTTGGACCCCCTTGTGCTCCGGCTCGTCCAGCAGGTGCCAGTCCAGGCTCTGCTCGTTGTTCCACTCGCGCCACTGCCCGATCTCGCCGCCCATGAAGAGCAGCTTCTTTCCGGGGTGCGCCCACATGTAGCCGTAGAGCGAGCGCAGGTTGGCGAACTTCTGCCACCGCTCGCCGTGCATCTTGTTAATCATCGAGCCCTTCATGTGCACGACCTCGTCGTGCGACAGCGGCAGGATGAAGTTCTCGCTCCAGGCGTAGAGGAAGCCGAAGGTGAGGCAGTTGTGGAAGTACTGGCGGTAGAGCGAGTCTTTCGCGAAGTACTGTAGCGTGTCGTGCATCCAGCCCATGTTCCACTTGAAGTCGAAGCCGAGGCCGCCGTCTTCCACGGGCCGGCTGACCAGGGGCCAGGACGTGGACTCTTCCGCGATTATCATCACGCCGGGGTGGAGCGAGTGGGCGACCGTGTTCAACTCTCTCAGGAACTCTATGGCGTCCAGGTTCTCGCGCCCGCCGTAGCGGTTCTGGACCCAGCGCCCGTCTGCGCGGCTGTAGTCCAGGTAGAGCATGGAGGCCACGGCGTCCACGCGCAGCCCGTCGATGTGAAACTCGTCAATCCAGTAGAGCGCGTTGGCGACGAGGAAGTTGCACACCTCGTTGCGGCCGTAGTTGTAGATGTAAGTCCCCCAGTCCGGGTGCTCGCCGAGGCGTTCGTCCAGGTGCTCGTAGAGCGCGGAGCCGTCGAAGCGCCCCAAGGCCCACGCGTCTTTAGGGAAGTGCGCCGGGACCCAGTCCATGATGACGCCGATTCCGCGCTGGTGCAGATGGTCAACGAGGAAGCGGAAGTCGTCGGGCGTGCCGTAGCGCGCCGTCGGCGCGTAGTAGTTGGCGACCTGGTAGCCCCAGGAGCCGCCGTACGGGTGGCCCTTGAGCGGCAGAAACTCGACGTGCGTGAAGCCCATTTCGAGTACGTAGTCGGCGAGCGCCGCGGCCGTCTCGCGGTAAGTGAGCGAGCGATTCTGCTCTTCGATGACGTGCCGCCAGGAGCCCAGGTGGACTTCGTAGATGGAGAGCGGGCGGTGCAGGAAGTCTGCGGCCGCCCGCTGCTCTATCCACGCAGCGTCCTGAAACTCGTAGGCCGACTCGTAGACGATGGAGGAGGTGGCGGGCGGGACTTCGGCGTAGAAGGCGTAAGGGTCCGCCTTCAGGAAGCGCGGCGTCCCGCGGTGATGAATCTCGTACTTGTAGACGGCCCCAGGCCCGAGGCCCGGGATGAAGAGTTCCCAGATGCCCGAGACGCCGAGCCGCCGCATCTGGTGTAGGCGGCCGTCCCAGTTGTTGAAGTCGCCGACGACGCTCACGCCCTCGGCCTGCGGTGCCCAGACGGCGAACGAGACGCCGTCCACATCGTTCACCTTGCGGACGTGCGAGCCCAGCTTGTCGTAGATGCGGTCGTGCCTGCCCTCGCCGAACAGGTGCTCGTCGATGCTGCCCAGAGTCGGCGGGAAGCCGTAGGGGTCGCGCAGCGTGAAGACGTTGCCGCCGGGGTAGGAGGTCCGCAACTCGTAGCGCGGCACGTCGCCGCGCCCCGCGATCAGCGCCTCGAAGATTCCGCCCGGATGAACTCTGACCATCTCACGCGGGCCTTCGTTCTCGATGACGACCTCGACCCTCTCCGCCTCGGGCCGCAGCGCGCGCACGACCAGTCCTTCCGCGACCGGGTGCGCGCCGAGAATCGAATGCGGGTCCGGGTGCACGAGCGCGAACAGCCGCTCCGCGTCTTCCTGGCTGAGTTGTGTGTAAGGGCGCATTATCTCATCATGTAAGTTTCAAACAAGGCACGGCTCGACGTGATTGCGGAAAACGTCCGCGCCGGTCCCGTGCGTCGGCTGGTTGCTCTTGGCCTCGGCCAGCCGCTCCATGAAGCCCGCGTACGCGGAAGGGAAGCCTAGTTCTTCCATCAGGTCCAGCACGCGGCCCGCATACTTCAGGACCTGCACGGCTTCGAGTCCCGCGATGTCGTTGAAGAACCAGCCGCAGCTCGTGTACATCACCATCGAGCTGCGCTGCAATTCGAGCAGCGCAACGGCCCGCTCCTGCTCCGACTGGCGCAGGCTGCGCGTCCTGAAGCGGCGCAGGAACTGCTCGGGCGAGCGGCGCGGGTCCACGATCAGCTCGATGTAGGCGTCGCGCGCCTCCCACGGGTCGCGGAAGAGACGGCCGCCGTCCGACTCGAAATGCGCGGCCGCCTCGTCGCGCAGGAAATCGAGCGCCTCGCGCAGCGGCGCGCGCCACGTCTGGTTCCAGCCGACGGGCGCTCCGGCGTGACAGCTACAGTCGCGCGTCCAACGCCCCAGGCCGTGCGCGCAACTCCACGCCGTCCCCTCGCCGTTGACGCCCGGCTTCAACTCGACCTCCATCTCGGGCGGGTGCTTATCCAAATACTCGCCGTAGTTCGTCACGCGGAAGCCGCGTTTGACCGCCTCGACTTCCAGCGCGTAGGCCAGGCACCGCTCGCCGTAGCGGTGGTGGTGGCCGTAGCTCTCGCCGTCGGTCGCGACGTTAGTGACGCCGCCCCTCCCCGAGGCCGCACTCTCGAAACGGTCCACGAGCGCCTTGCTCGAATCGAGTATGCGGTCGAAGGCGATGGCCTTCGCGATGTGGCCGTCGTAGAAGAAGACCACGATGGAGCGGCCGGAGCGGTCGCGGTGGAAGTAGCGGTAGGGGACGGTCGTGTCTATCGTCCCGTCGCAGACGCTGTGCCAGCGCTTCTTATTAAGCGGCCTGACGCGCTCGGCCTGGTGCGGCGAGAGGATGACGTACCTCAGGCCCTCTTCGATGAGCGTGCCGAGCGTCTCGTCGTTGGCGGCCGTCTCGGGCAGCCACAGGGATTCCGGGTCGCGGCCGAAGCGGTACTGAAAGTCCATCACGCCCCAGCGCACCTGCGTGCGGCGGTCGCGCTCGTTGCAGAGCGGCAGAATCGAATGGTTGTAGCCTTGCGCGATGGCGTTGCCGTGTCCGCCCCTCACCCGCCGGCTCTCGCGGTCGGCCTCGACGATGCGCGCGTAGGTCTGCGGGTGATGGATGCCGAGCCAGTTGAGAAGTGTCGGCCCGAAGTTGAAGCTGATGTTGTTGTAGTTGTTGACGACTGATGCGACTTCGCCGCGGTCGTCGAAGACCGAGGCGGCGGCGTTGGCCCCGTAACACTCGTAATGAATGCGTTCGTTCCAGTTGTGGAAAGGCGTGGCCGTCGGCTCGCGCTCGACCTCGCCCGTCCAGGGGTTCTCGCGCGGCGGCTGGTAAAAGTGGCCGTGCAAGATTAAAGACGTGACCATCCCTTGCTCGCTCCTGTAGAGAAGAATCTCATCCGAAATCCTCGAAGGCTTTTGGGGGAAATTTGTCTGTAGACATTGACGGCCCCGATTATAAAACTGTCGGGGGCTTTAGCATAGTAAAGAATTCGTCGCAGGTCCGAGAGGCCCGGAAAATAATGATGTTGACCGCGCCGCCCGAGAAGCAGTATGGTGCACAGCCACAGCTTTTTGAGTCTTAACTTTGCAGTCCCACTACATTGCGACAGAGCCGCCAGCGTGCGGCCGAGGAGAAGCATTGATGCGTCCGAATGCTCTCGGGGGAGCAGTGCTGTCACTAATCCTGGCGGCGAGCGCCCTGGCCCAGGAGCGCGCCGTCTGGCAGATAGGCGAGTTCGACAATTCGTCGTCCGAGTTCGGCGGTTCGACAGCCCCGGCGGTGTTCGTCGTCTCCGAGAGCCGCCCGAAGGAGTGGGGCGCGACTCAACAGGCCATCCCGCCCGTCAAAATAAGTGAGACCGCAGGGCGCAGGATTCAGTTCGACCTTAAGGACGCGCCGCGCGGGACGTACAGTCTGAAATTGGGCCTGATCGTGCTCACCCCGCGCCTCCCCGTGTTGCAGGTGGAGGTGAACGGCCACAAGGGATGGTTTCACCAGCGGCCCGAAGACTACGAAGAGGGAAACATTGAGGGCTCGATTCTGCCGCAGTACGCGCTTGGCACGATGACCGTCCCCGTCCCGGCGGAATTCCTGCGGCAGGGCAGAAACGAAATCCTTTTGACGGCGGTCACGGACCCGCTCTCGACGGGTCTCCCCGGCGGCGAAGTCATGGACGACGCCGCGCTCACCTACGACGCGCTGGCGTTGGCCCATCAGCCGCAAGCTGCGCGCGCGGCGGCGGGAGTGTCGGGCGCGGAGGCGACGCCGACCGTCTTCTACAAACGGGGTGAGGGCGGGAAACTCGCCGAAGTGGTTTCGGTCCTCGTGCGCTGGCACAATCTCGCGCCGCAGGGGACTGTGACGTTCTCCGTTCCGGGCTGGATCGGCACGCAGGACGTGCAGGGCGGGCGCGATTTCGGCGAGCAGCGCCTGGAATTTTTGGTCCCGGAATTCGCCGCCGGCGCGAGGGCGAACGTCACCGTCAAGGCCGGCGGCCGAAGCTACAACTTCTCTCAACGACTGCGCCCCGCCAGGAAGTGGACCGTTTACATGGTCCCGCACCAGCACCTGGACGTGGGCTACTCGGACTTTCAGCAGAAGCTCGCGGAGCTGCACAGCCGCGTCGTCAACGAGGCGATGGAGATGAGCGGCGCGCACCCGGAGTTCAAGTTCAGCCTGGACGGCTACTGGCAGGCGCAGCAATTCCTGGAAGGGCGCACCCCGGCCGAGAAGCAAAAATTCTTCGCCGCCGTCCGCGAGAGAAAAGTCTTCGTGCCCGCGCAGCACTCCGTGATGCTGACGGGCTTCCCCGTGGCCGAGACCCTGATCCGCTCCTTCTACGCCTCGCACAAGTTCAACCGCGAGCACGGCGGCCCCTGGGACTACGTGAACATCACGGACGTGCCCTCATACTCGTGGTCGTACGCCTCCATCATCGCGGCATCGGGGCTCAAGTATTACGCGGCCGCGGCCAACGCCGACCGCGGGCCCACGCTGATGCTCGGCGACCTGCACCGCCGCTCGCCCTTCTGGTGGGAGGGGCCGGACGGCTCGCGCGTGCTCATGTGGTACGCGCGCCACTACCACCAGATTCGCAGCGAGTTCGGCCTGCCGCCCGTGGTCGCGACCGGCTACGAAGGACTCGCGAGCTTCCTCCAGGTCTACGAGCGGCCCGACTACACGCCCGACGCCGTCATGCTTTACGGCAGCCAGTGGGAGAACACCTCGCTCTACCCGCAGCAGGCCGCGCTCGTCCGCGACTGGCACAATTTGTTCGCCTACCCCGAACTGAAATTCTCGAACTTCGGCGAGGCGCTCGAAAAAATCGCCGCGCGCGCGAAGGGCGAGCTCCCCGTCATACGCGGCGACGGCGGCCCGTTCTGGGAGGACGGCATCGCGTCGGACGCGCTCTACGCTGGCATCGAGCGCGAGAACGAGCGCCGCGCCTTGTCCGCGGAGAAGCTTGCGACCGTGGCCTCGCTGGTGGACACGCGCACGCTCCCTTCGCGCAGGGCGCTCGAAGACATGTGGGAGAACATCTTCCTGATGAACGAGCACACGTGGGGCTGGGGCCGCAGCGTCACGGAGCCGCACAGCGAAGATTCGACGAGGGAACTCGCCTACAAGCGGCTGACCGCGATGAAGGCGCGCGACTCCGTGGAGTACGTGTTGGAGCGCGCCATGACGGCCATCGCCGGTAAGATTGCGACGCCGTCGCGCGCGCTCGTCGTCTTCAACACGCTCAACTGGGAGCGCGACGGCTGGGTCGAGTTCGACCTGCAAAAGAGTAGGGAACTGGCGGACCTGGAGACGGGCAAGACGGTCGCGTTCGAGGTGCTCGAAGACCACCCGGCTTACCAGCGCATACGCTTTCTGGCACAAAACGTCCCGCCCGTCGGCTACAGGACCTACGCCGTCAGGGACAAGACAACCGGCGCGTCTTCGCCCGGCGCGCGGCCCGCGGAAACCCCGGCCGCGGCCACGCCGGGCGTGATGGAAAACTCTTTCTACCGCGTCACGCTCGACCCGCAGAGCGGCGCGGTGCGCAGCATCTACGACAAGCAGCTCGGGCGCGAGTTGGTGGACGCCTCCGCGCCCTTCCGCTTCAACCAGTACGTCTATGTGACCGGCGGCGACGAGTTCCCCAACCAGTTGCTGACATACCGCAAGTGGTCGCCGGTCGCAAGGCTTGAGACTCACGGCGCGGGCGAAGGCCGTCTGATTTCGGTCTCGCGCACGCCCGACGCCTGGGTCGCGCGCCTTGAGAGCCGCGCCGTCAACACGCCGCGCGTCAGTACGGAGATCATCCTGCACGACGCGGAGAAGAAGATCGAGTTCGTCAACCGCGTGCGCAAGGACGAGGTATATAAGAAGGAGGCCGCGTATTTCGCGTTCCCGCTCGCCGTGCGCGAGCCGCGCTTCAGGTACGAGGTGCAGAACGGCTCGGTCGACCCGGCGCGCGACATGATTCCGGGCGCGGGCCTCGAATGGTTCTCCTCGCAGAACTGGGTCTCCGTGAGCGAGCCGGGCCTCGCCGTCCAACTCGTCAACAGGGACTCGTTCCTCTGGACGTTCGGGGACATCGTGCGCGGAACCTGGCCCAAAGAGTTCGGGAAGAAACGCGCGGTCGCCTTCTCCTACGTGATGAACAACTACTGGAACACGAACTACGTCGCCGCGCAGGGGGGCGACTTCACGTTCCGCTACACGCTGACGAGCGCGGCCGCGCTCGACGACGCGCGGGCGAGCCGCCTGGGCTGGGAGGAGACGACGCCCCTGGAGCGTACGCTCGTCAAATCGCAGGACAAGACTTACCCTTTCGAGAACACGCTGCCGGCCGCCGTGATGAGTTTCCTACGGGTCAATAGCCCGTCGGTCTTCCTGAGCACGTGGAAGCTGGCTGAAAGCGGCGAGGGCTCCGTGCTGCGTTTCATTGAACTTGGCGGCTCGCCCGCACGCGTCGCGGTCGCGAGCCCGCTGCTCGGCCCCGCCGAGGCGTGCAACGCGGTCGAAGAGTGCGGTCAGACTTTACAGGGCGGCGCGGACGGCTTTAACTTTCAGGTCCGCCCGCGACAGATTTTTACTTTGCGCGCGAAACCGGCTACCCGTTAACTCGGCCCCAATCAGCCGCTGGAGGTGTTGTGAATCATGCAGGTCGGTAAAACTGACGCCTTCGTCTTCCAGGACGCTTTGGTCGCCGCCCACCCGACGAGGGCGCGCTACAAAGTGCTCGGGCTGCTCTTCGCGCTGGCCGCGATAACTTACCTGGACCGCCTGTGCATCTCGGTTGCCATGCCCGTCATCAGCCAGGAGTTCGGGCTCGACGAAGTTCAGGTGGGGTTTATCTTCAGCGCGTTCACTCTCACCTACGCCCTCTTCGAGATTCCGAGCGGGTGGTACGGGGACCGCTTCGGCACGCGCAAGTCTCTGACGCGCATCGTGCTCTGGTGGTCCGCCTTCACCATCCTGACGGGCGCGACCGTCGGCTTCTATTCGCTGCTCGTCGTGCGCCTGCTGTTCGGCGCGGGCGAGGCCGGGGCCATCCCGAACAGCGCCTCCACGGTCACGCACTGGTTCCCCGCCTCGCAAAGAGGGCGCGCGATGGGGACCGTCTGCATCGGCCACACCGTCGGCGCGGCTATCACGCCGCCGCTCGTCCTCTGGCTGGTCTACGCGCAGGGCTGGCGCTTGACGTTCGTGTTGTTCGGCGCTGTAGGCTTCATCTGGTGCCTGGTCTGGTACAAGTGGTTCCGCGACAAGCCCGAAGAACACCCTTCGGCCAACGCCGAGGAGGTGAAACTGATCCGCGGGGGCCTGCCCGTTCACCAGGGACACTCGCACAAAATCCCCTGGCGCGTCTTCCTGAGGAGCAAGAACATCTTCTTCCTCTGCGCCATGTACTTCGCCTACGGCTACAGCCTCTATTTCTACATCACCTGGATGCCGACCTACCTACTGAAGGCGCGCGGCTTCAAGCCCGAGGCGGCAGGCTTCTGGGGGGCCCTGCCCTGGATAGCGGGCGGCGTGGCGTTCCTCTGCGGCGGGTGGCTGACTGACCGGCTGGTCAGGGCCGGGCGTCGGAAACTGGCGCGCTGCGGGATAGGGGCGTTCGGGCTGACGATGAGCGCACTGATGCTGGTCTTCGTCGCGCGCACGGGCGACTCCGTGACGGCGGCGCTGTTGATCGCCGCCGCCCTGTTCTTCCAGTTCCTGACGACCCCCGCGGTCTGGGCCACCTGCATGGACATCGGCCGCCATCGCTCGGGCGTGGTCGCGGGGACGACCAACACTTTCGGCAACCTCGCCGGCACCATCGCGCCCATCGTGATCGGCTACATCCTTCGCGCCTGGGGCTCGTGGACCATTCCTTTCTACGTCGCGGCGGCCTTCCTCGCCGTCGGCGTGGTGATGTGGCTCTTCATAGACCCGCGCGTGCCGCTCGAAGAGGAGGCGGCCGCGTAAGTGAAGGGCATGGGGATGGAGAGCCGCAGTTACGACGTGCTGGCCGTGGGCCGCAGCTCGATTGACCTCTACGCGAACGAGGTCGGCGTGCCGTTCACGGAGATCAAGAGCTTCGCGGCCTACGTCGGCGGCTGCCCGACGAACATCAGCGTGGCGGCGAGAAGACTGGGCCTGCGCACGGCCATCCTGAACCCGCTCGGCGACGACCTGGTCGCGGACTTCGTCCTGAGTTTTTTGGGGAAGGAGGGCGTCGAGACGGCGTTCAGCCGCCGCAAGCCCGGCCGCCGCACGAGCGCGTTCCTGCTCGGCATAGAGCCGCCCGACCGCTTCTCCCTGGTGCCTTACAGGGACAACTGCCCGGACCTTGAGTTGACGAATGAGGACGTGAGCGCCGCGCCCGTCGCCGCGAGCCGCGCGCTGCTTTTGACGGGCACGGGGCTGAGCCGCGAGCCGAGCCGCGGCGCGACCCGCTTCGCCGCCGAGCGTGCGCGCGACGCCGGCACGAAGGTCGTCCTGGACCTGGACTTCCGCGCCGAACTCTGGCCCGACGAGAGCGCCTACGGCGTGGAGATGCGCTCGTTCCTGCCCCTGGCGGACGTTGTCCTCGGGACGGCGGACGAGGTCGAAAAAGCCGGCCTCGAAAATTGGGCCGGGAGGGCCGGGTCTGGTTCGCCATCGCCGGAGGCGCTCGTCGTGAAGCGCGGCGCGGAGAGCACGCTCGTTTACCCAGCGGGCGGCCGCGTGATCGAGGCCGCGACCTTCCCCGTAGAGGTCTTGAACGTGCTCGGCGCGGGCGACGCCTTCGCGGGCGGGTTCCTTTACGGCTACCTGAAAGATTGGGACTGGCACAGGTCGGCGCGGATGGGCAACGCCTGCGGCGCGCTCGTCGTCACGCGCCACGGCTGTGCCAACTTCATGCCTTACGAACAAGAGGCGCTGGCGTTCATCGAGCAAAGAGGAGGATTTTAAGATTTGACTTTCAACCCGAAGGATTTTCTCCCCGCCGAAATTCTGGCACAAATAACCGACATCCGCGTGACCGACCCCGAGCGCTCTTTGAGGGCCGCGAAGGAACGCAAGCGGCGCGAGCACCTGACGAAGAACGGCAAATTGAACATCCTGGCGGCGGACCACCCCGCGCGGCGCGTGACGCGCGTCGGCGACGATCCCTTGCGCATGGCCGACCGGCGCGAGTACATGGCGCGCATCCTGCGCGTGATGATGTGTGACGGCGTGGACGGCCTGCTCGCGACGATGGACATCCTGGAAGACCTGCTGCTCCTGCACGACCTGATGCGCGCGTCGGGCGGCCCGGCCTTCCTCGACGACAAGGTGCTCATCGTCAGCTTCAACCGCGGCGGGCTGCTGGGAAGTCGCTGGGAGATAGACGACCCGAACTCCGGGCCGACGGCCGCGTCGTGCGTCGAGTGGGGTTTGGACGGGGCCAAGATTCTGCTGCGCCTGTGCGACGAGGAAAAGGATTCGCTCAAGACGCTGCTCGCCACCGTGCAGGCGATTACGGAGCTGAACGCGGTCGGGCTCCCAATGTTTTTAGAGTCGCTGCCCGTCACCAAAGTCACGGGCGGCTACAAGATCATCAAGCAGGCGGAAGATTTGGCGCGGACGGCTGGGGCCGCGGCGGCGCTCGGCGACAGCGCCCGCTACCTGTGGCTGAAGCTGCCGTACTGCGAGAACTACGAGATGGTGGCGCGCGCGACGACGCTCCCAATCCTGCTGCTGGGCGGCGAGCCCGTCGGCGACGCCACGCCTTTCCTGCGCGAGCTGGCCGCGGGGCTCACGGCCGGCCCGAACGTGCGCGGCGCGCTCGTCGGGCGCAACATACTCTTCCCCGGCGACGACGACCCGCTCGCCGCCATAGAGGCCGTCGCCGGCATCATTCACAAAGGCTGGACCGTCGAACAGGCGCTCGACGAACAGGGCGCGCACCGCGGCCGCGACATGGACTGGCTGTCAGGAATCCAATAGCCCCAGAGGGGCTTCAGCCGAAAGTCTCTTTCAACTCTTCGATCTCTTCCTGCGTCAGGTGGCGGACTTTCTCGCCGCGCAGGATGAAGTAGAGGCGTGCGGTCTGTTCCAGTTCTTCGGCGCGGTCTACGGCTTCGTTAAGGTTCGAGCCGGCGCAGATGGTGCCGTGATTTCGGAGCAGCATGCAGTGGTGCGCGGGGGCGGCGCGCTCGACGGCGTGGGCCAGTTCTTCGGAGCCTGGGCGGAAGTAGGGCAGCACGGCGAGCGGGGCGACGCGCATGAAGTAGTAAGGCGTCAGCGGCGGGAGCGGGTCCGCCGGGTCGAAAGAATCGAGACAGGAGAGCGCGGCCGAGTAGGTCGAGTGCAGATGAACGACGGCCCGCGCCTCTTTCCGCTGCCGGTACACGGCCAGGTGAAAGGGTAACTCCTTCGATGGGCGGTTCTCGTTTCTGTTCTGTCCCCGAAGGTCAACGCGCGCGAGGCCTGAAGGCGTCAAGCCCTTCAGCGACTGCCCTGTCGGAGTAATCCAGACCTCGTCGCGGACGCGCACGGAGAGATTGCCCGTGGAGCCGAACGCGTAACCGCGGCCGTAGAAGCTCGCGGCCGCCTCGCAGAGTTGTTCGAGAATCGAGTCGTTCATCGAAGTTCAGACCACGTATTGAGCGGGCCGCGCGATGGCGTCGAGCGCCCGGCCGTAAAAATCCGTCCCGCCGAAGTTGCCGGACTTCAGCACGACGGGCATTCGAAACTTTCCGAGAGAAAAGCATAACGGGACGCCGGGGGCTATGTTGCGACCGACGCGCAGCGCCCCCAGTTCCAGCCGGCGACAGACGGCCCCGGAGGTCTCGCCGCCCGCGACGACGAGCCCGCCGGCCGGCCCGCCCTGCAAAACTTCAGACACGAAGTCGGCCAGGGCGTAAGCGATTTTTTGGCCCAGTTCGGGTACGGACAAGCCGCGGCCCGCGCCCCACTCCTGCACGCGCCGCACCTCTTCGGGCGGGCCGCTCGTCGTGAGCAGGCAATGAGCGCCCGCGGCGAGCCGCCCGCGCACCTCGCCCGCGCCCGACGCGCCGCCGAAGTGGCCGTCCAGCAACTCCCGCGCGTCGAGTCGATAAATTGGCACACCCCGCGACGCCAGCCACTCGTTCTGGCCGCGCGTGGCGACGGAGCAACTGCCCGCGACGAGCAGGCAGCCGTGTTCGCCCGCCTCGGCTTCGATGAAGTCAAAAGTCTCCGCACGGGCCGAGAGCCAACCGCGTTCGCGGAAGATGTCCGGCATCCCCGTGCCGAAGGCGGAGCTTCCCGTCAGCAGCCTAAGCTCCGACGCGGCGCGGCAGATCGTTCTCAGGTGCTCGTCGTTGAGGCAATCCACCACCGCGACCTCCACGCCCTCGGCGCGCAAGCGTCGGAAGCATTGCTTGAGCCGGCCCGCGCCCGTCTCGACTTCGTCGTAAGGGGCGAGGCCGACGCGCCGTTTCGTCTGGCGGCCGAGCAGGTCAACGAGGTTCGGGTTCGTCATGGGCGTGAGCGGGTGGTGGCACATGGGCGAGTCGCTCAACAACTGGCCGCCGGCGAAATGATACCCCTTGTAAGTCGTCCTCCCGTTCACGGGCAGGGCGGGCACGGCGATGGTGAACGCTTCGTTCAGTTCGTCCATCGCCGCGTCAATCGAAGGCCCTATGTTGCCCTCGGGCGTGGAGTCGAACGTGCTGCAATACTTGATTTGAAAGACACGCGGGTCGCGCCCTTTCAAGAGTCGTATCGCGCGGCGCGTGCGCTCTTCCGCCTCGCGCGGCGAGAGGTTGCGCGTTCCCTCGGCCATCACGACCGAGTCGTAACCGCCGCTCCACTCCAGGAACTGCTCGGGGGCCGGCAGGTCTATGACGAGCAGCGTGCGCAGGCCCTGCTCGGCCAGCATCCCCGCAAGATCGCTCGCCCCCGTGTCGTCGTCCGCGACCGCCGCGAATACCAGTCTGCTCATGGCCCTTTATCGGAGTTTCTCCCGGACGGCTTCGAGACTGGCGTGGAGGCTGGACAGCACGGGAACTTTAACGCGGCCGTCGAGCTGCGGCAGGATGCGCGCCATAGAGACCTGGGCCAGGACGATGGCGGATACATCCCGCCGCTCCAATTGCTCTATGACCCTGACCAGCAACTCGTCGTGCTTCGCGAGGTCGTTCACGAGCAGGGCCGTGTAGGCGTCGGGCGAGACTTCCTGCACGATTTCGATTTCGCGCCCGGCCTCGGCGGCCGCCTCGTTGAGAAGCTTCGTGGTCGGGACGAGCGTCGGCGGGAAGGTGGCGGCGACCCCTATCTTCGAGCCGGCGCGCACGGCCTCTCGCGCCATCGGGTAATCGATCTTCAGAATCGGCAGCGCGAAATCCTGGGCCAGACGCTCGGCCATCTCCTTCGACACGGACGAGCACGTAATCATCGCCAGTTCCGCGCCGTAAGTCTCGACCGCGGCCTTAATCATCTCACTCAGTCGCCTCTCGGCGGTCGCGGACTCTTTCGCGGCCAGGAGGCGCAGGAGGCCGTCGTCGAGCAGGTTGGTGATTTCAAGCTCGGGTGCCGCGTCGGTGTAGAACTGCATCAGCGGGCCTATGGCGGCCGGCGACGTGTGTATGAACGCCACTTTTCTTTTCGTCATTCGATTGACCCAATCCTCAAACGCGTCAGAGTCCAGTCCGCGCAAGTCGCGCCGCATTATACCCGCATAAGCCCGCCCCGCAAGCCCCGCTAAAAATCCCTCTTGTCACCGGGCGCGCCGAACTGCTAATGTTCGTCGCACATCGTTCAGGGCACTTCGCTATTGTTCGCTCTCAAAATTTGGGCGCTCTTCTTATTTCACCGAAAGGTCTGGTCCGGCGGATGAGATTAACCGTTTACACGTTGTGCACGATTCTCGTGCTCGGGGCCCTGTTCATCGCGGGCGGCTGCAAGCAGGGGGGCGGCGGCTCGGGCGGGAAGCGCATCGGCGTTACGCTCCTGACGCGCGAGCACGAGTTTTACAGGCAGCTTGAGGCCGGGCTGAAGGAGGCCGCAGACAAGCAGGGCTATCAACTGACCATCACCTCCGGCGACTTCGACCTCGCCAAGCAGCAGTCGCAGATCGAAAACTTCATCACGCAGCAGGTGGACGCGATCATCGTCTGCCCGGCCGACTCGAAAGGCATAGGCCCGGCCATCAAGCAGGCGAACGACGCGAACATCCCCGTCTTCACCGCGGACATCTCGGCGCAGGGCGGGCAGGTCGTGTCGCACATCGCCTCGGACAATCTGGCGGGCGGCCGTTTGGCCGCGGACTTCATCGCGAAGGCGCTGGGCGGACAGGGCGAGGTCGGAATCATAGGCCAACAGGAGGTGCAGTCGGGCCTGGACCGCGAGCTTGGATTCAAGGAGGAGATGAAGAAGTACCCGAACATCAAGGTCGTGTCGGTCCTGAACGGCGGCGGGGTGCGCGACCGCGCGCTCAAGGCGGCCGAAGACATGCTGCAAGGCAACGCGGGGCTGAAGGGCATCTTCGGCATCAACGACGACTCGGCGCTGGGCGCGCTCGCGGCGGCCGAGGCGCGCGGGCGCAGCGATTTGGTCATCGTCGGCTACGACGCCATCCCGGAGGCGGTCAAGGCCATACAGCGCGGCAGCCCGCTCAAGGCCGACGTGGCGCAGCAGCCGCACGAGATGGGGGCCAAGACGATTGAGGCCATCGCGACTCATTTCGGCGGCGGGAAGCTGGAGAAGTTCATCCCCGTCCCCGTCAGGATAGTCGACGCCAACAGCCTGAAAGAGTCCGGCGGCGCACCCGCGAAATAGTAAGGGCGTTCCAAAATCAAAACTCAACTCTTTGCGCCTCCGGCGTGAAAAAACCAAAACCTTTTGCGCGAAGACGCTGCAGGCGTTGAGTCAGTGGGCGGCTTGAGCTTATGAGTGAAACAATCGGAGAGCCGAACGTGGCGCTCGACGGGCGGCGGTTGTCCTGGCAGCGCATCGCCGAGTACGTCATCGTCGTCGCGATTGTCGTCGAGTCAATCGTCTTCGCCATCATCGCGCCGCAATTCTTCTCCGTCCCCAACCTGATTAACGTCGCGCTGAGCATAGCCATCACGGGCATCATGGCCGTCGGGATGACGGCCGTGATTCTGACGGGCGGGATAGACTTGTCCGTCGGGTCGGTGGCCGCGCTCTCGGGCGTCGTCGCCGCCATCATCGCGTACGACGGCGGCGGCACGGGCGCGGTCCTCGGCGGGGCGCTCGCCGCCATCTGCATCGGCCTGGCCGTGGGCCTCTTCAACGGCGTCATGGTGGCACAATTTCGCGTGCCGCCTTTCGTCACGACCCTGGCGATGCTGACCATCTGCCGCGGCCTCGCGTTCATCGTCACGGGCGGCCGCTCCATCGGCGACCTGCCGACGAGTTTCGAGTTTTTGGGGAAGAAGCGGCTGGCCGGCGTGCCCGTGCCCGTCATCCTGATGCTCGCGGTCTTCGCGGCCGGGTGGTTCGTGCTGAGGCGCATGACGTTCGGGCGCTACGTGTACGCCGTGGGCGGCAACCGCGAGGCGGCGTACCTCGCGGGGGTGAACACGAAGCGCGTGACGCTGCTCGTTTACGTTTTGAACGGGCTGCTGGTCGGGCTGGCGGGGCTGGTCCTGGCCTCAAGGCTCGGCGCGGGCGTGCCGAACGCGGGCTTGCAGTACGAGTTGGACGTGATCGCGGCGGTGGTCGTCGGCGGCACGTCTTTGAACGGCGGGCGCGGCAGCGTCATTGGGACGTTCTGGGGCGCGGTCTTCATAGGCATCCTGAACAACGGGCTGAACCTCGCGGGCATAGACCCGTACATGCAGAAGATCGCGCTCGGCGTGGTCATCCTGCTCGCCGTGCTCGCGGACCAGCTCAACAAATCCCAGGGCTCGCTGAAAACTTAAGCCCGGAAGGACGAACCACGAAGTCACACGAAGGAACACGAAACAGGTCAAACTTTTTCTTCGTGTCGCTTCGTGTTATTTCGTGGTCCGTTTCCTTCCCGCTTTTTTATTACGAGCGTGAAGCCTAATCCCGGAACAAGGACTTTAACGGCCGCCTGCCTGCTGCTCGCGGTCGCCGCGAGCGCCTTCGCACAGCAGGCGGCGGCCCTGCGCCCGCCGGCCGTGCCGCTCGTCACGCACGACCCTTACTTCAGCGTTTGGTCCGGGGGCAGCACCCTGGCGGAGGACCGCACTAGACACTGGACGGGCGCGCCGAACGGCATGGTCGGGATGCTCAAGGTTGACGGCAAGCCCTACCGCTTCATGGGCCAATCCTACAGCCCGCTGCCGCCGCCCATGAGGCAGGTCTCCGTCGAAGTGCTCCCGACGCGCACCCTCTACCAGTTCGAGGCGGACGGCGTGCGGCTCACGCTCACCTTCATGAGCCCGCTCCTGCCCGACGACTTGGACGTGATGTCGCGGCCCGCCACGTACCTGACTTTCGACGCGCAGTCCGCGGACGGGCGCGCGCACAAGGTCTCGCTCTACTTCGACATCACGGCCGAATGGGTCGTCAACACGACTTTTCAGAAAGTTATTTGGTCGAGGCCGAAAGTGGGGGGCCTTGATGTTCTGGCCTTCGGCTCGCAGCAGCAGTCAATCCTCGAACAGTCGGGCGACGACCTGCGCATAGACTGGGGCTACCTTTATCTAGCCGTCCCCCCGCAGGGTAATCAATCGAGCGTCATCGCGTGGAACCAGGCTGCGCGGAACAGCTTTGTCGGCGCGGGGACGCTCCCGGACACGGACGACCTGCGCATGCCGCGGCCCGCGAGGGACCAGTTGCCGACGGCCGCCGCGGTGATGGACTTGGGCCCAGTCGGCCCGGCAGTGGTCTCGCGCCACCTCGTCATCGCCTACGACGACCAATTCTCAATCGAATATTTCAACCGCAGGCTGAGGCCGTACTGGCGGCGCGACAAGACGGAGGCCGGCGAGATGTTGAAGCGCGCGGCGCGTGACTACGAGGCTTTGAAGAAGCGCTGCGAGGCTTTCGACGCGGAGTTGATGGGCGACTTGAGACGCGTCGGGGGCGAGGAGTACGCGGCCGTCGCGGCGCTGGCCTACAGGCAGACAATCGCGGCGCACAAGCTGGCGGCCGACGCCGACGGCACGCCGCTCTACTTCTCCAAGGAGAATTACAGTAACGGCTCGATTGGCACAGTCGACGTGACGTACCCCTCGTCGCCCTTCTTCCTCCTCTTCAACCCGCGGCTCCTCAAGGCGCAGATCAAGCCCGTACTCGATTACGCCAGCTCGCCGCGCTGGCGCTTCCCCTTCGCGCCGCACGACCTCGGCACGTACCCCTTAGCCAACGGCCAGACCTACGGCGGCGGCGAAACGTCCGAGGAGAACCAGATGCCCGTCGAGGAGAGCGGCAACATGCTCCTGATGGTCGCGGCATTGGCGCAGGTCGAAGCGGACGCGCGCTTCGCCGAAAGCTACTGGCCGCTCCTGACGCGCTGGGCCGAGTACCTGCGCGACAAGGGCATGGACCCGGAGAATCAACTGAGCACGGACGACTTCGCGGGCCACCTGGCGCACAACACCAACCTCTCTCTGAAAGCCATCCTGGCCCTCGGCGCGTACGGCAAATTGTGCCAGTTGACGGGCAGGAAGAAGGAGGCGGCCGAATACCTCCGGCTGGCGAAAGGCATGGTCGAGAAGTGGCTCAAGATGGCCGACGACGGCGACCATTATCGTTTGGCTTTCGACAAGCCGGGGACGTGGAGTCAGAAATACAACCTGGTCTGGGACAGGCTGCTCGCGCTGAACCTGTTCCCGCTTGAGGTCGCGCGCCGCGAAATCAGTTTCTACAAGACGAAGCAGAACCGCTACGGCCTGCCGCTCGACAACCGCGAGACGTACACCAAGCTTGACTGGATAGTGTGGACGGCGACGCTCGCGGAATCAATGGAAGATTTCCGCGCGTTCGTCGCGCCGGTTTACAGGTTCGTCAACGAGACGCCCGACCGCGTTCCGCTGACGGACTGGTACTGGACGCTCGACGCCAAGCACCGCGGCTTCCAGGCGCGCTCCGTCGTCGGCGGCGTGTACGTTAAGATGCTGGCCGACCCGGCAGTCTGGAAAAAGTGGAGCGGCAGGGCCAGACCGTGAGCCCGCGCGTCAGAGGTGAAGATGAAAACAGGTTACATCGCGGAGCACTTCGAGGCGCACCAGCGCGTCATCGAAGAGAGTCTGCGGCAGTTGGAGGGGACGGCCGAAGAGGTCGGCCGCGCGCTGGTCAAGGCGCTCGCAGAGGGGCACAAGGTCATAGCCTTCGGCAACGGCGGAAGCTCCACGCAGGCCAGCCACCTCGTGGGCGAGTTGCTGGGCCGCTTCAAAGAGAGCAGGCAGCCTTACCCGGCCATCGCGCTCGCCGGCGACATGGGGACGGTGACGTGCATCGCCAACGACTTCGGCTACGACGCGCTGTTCGAGCGGCAGGCGCGCGCGCTGGCACAAAAAGGCGACGTGGCGATTGGCTACACGACGAGCGGGCGCTCCGAGAACGTGCGCCGCGGGCTAGAGGCTGCGCGCGAGCGCGGGGCCGTCACGGTGGCCGTGACGGGTGCCGCGGGCCTCGTCGGCGGCACGGCCGATTACGTGCTCGCGGTCCCGAGCGCCGTGACCGCGCACGTGCAGGAAGTTCACCTCATGCTGCTCCACGTCTGGTGCATTTACATAGACGACCGTCTCGCAGAGACACAGTAGGAGCGCCGAAAAGATCAACGATGCTAGGGAACAGGTAGATGCAGAACAAGCCGGAAGAATTTTCGAGAAGACGTTTTCTCATCAACGGGGCGGCGGCGCTGGGGGCGGTCGCAGCCGCGGGCCTTTCCGCGTCCGGTCGTCAAAGCCAGTCTTCCGCTCAAGGGGCGCAGGCGAACCCGAAGGGCAGGGTGCTGCACATCGTAGGCTATTCGCACATAGACGCGGCGTGGCTCTGGCCCTGGCGCGACGCGTCCGGCCTCGCGCTGACGACCTTCCGCAGCGCGCTCGACCGCATGAACGAGACGCCCGGCTTCCGCTACAGCAACTCCTCCTCGATTCACTACCACTGGGTCGAGCGCTCGGACCCGAAGATGTTCGCGGAGGTGAAGGAGCGCGTCCGCGAAGGCCGCTGGGAGATCGTCGGCGGCTGGCCCGTCGAACCCGACTGCAACATCCCTTCGACGGAAAGCTTCGTCCGCCACTCGCTCTACGGCAAGAACTATTTCCAGCGCGCCTTCGGCGTGGACGTGCCCATCGGTCTCAACCCGGACTCGTTCGGCCACGCGGCCGGGCTGCCGTCCATCCTCAAACGCGCGGGCTACCGCTACTACGTCTTCATGCGGCCGCAGGAGCACGAGATGAAGCTGCCGCTCCTGTTCTGGTGGGAAGCGCCGGACGGCTCGCGCGTCCTGACGCTCCGCATCCGCCGCGGCTACAGCATGAGCGCCGAGCGCATACCCGATGCGGCGCAGAACAATTTTCAGTCGGGCTTCGACCACGCCGCCTACTTCTTCGGCGTCGGCAACCACGGCGGCGGAGTCACGCGCGCGCAGATCAAAAAGGTCGAAGAGTTGCGGCAAGACCCGACGCTGCCCGAGCTGCGCTGGAGCACGGTCGCGGAGTTCTTCGCGGCCGTCGAGAAGTCGCCCGCGATGGCGAATCTGCCGGTCGTCAGAAGCGAGCTTCAGCACCACTCGCGCGGCTGCTACTCCGCGCACGGCGAGATCAAGCAGCTCAACCGCAGGGCCGAGAAGTGGCTCTCGGAGGCTGAAACAATATCGCTCGCGGCGAATCTCGGCCACGGCCAGGAGTACCCTGCGCGCGAGTACGAGGCCGCTTGGGGCAAGGTGCTGTTCAACCAGTTCCACGACATCATGGCGGGGACGGCGCTCCTGACTGCCTACCGCGACTCGCGCGACCAGTTGGGCGCGGCGTGCGACGCGGCGCAGACGAACATGGTGACGGCGCTTGAGTCTCTGGCGCGGCGCGTGGACACGCGGGCCGTCAAAGAGGGCTCTGTCTTCGTCTTCAACCCGCTGCCGTGGCCGAGGAAGGCGCTTCTGGAATTTCACACGGAGAGGAATCCGGGCCTGAACCCGTGGGTCCCTGTCCCGGCCGGCACAGTTCCCATCACGCACCTCGAAACGAGGGACGGGCAGAAAGTCCCGCTCCAACTGCGCCCGTCGGACAGCATGACGCAGATTTGGCCCAGACTCTCCGCCTGGGTGGACTTGCCCGCGTGCGGCTACAAGGTTTTGGAAGTCGCGCACGGCACGCCGCCCGAGACGCCCGCCTACAGTAATCTCTTCTCCGTCAACGAGGAGGGCTTCGGCCTCTCGTCTCTAAAATCGGCGGACGGCAGGGAGTTGCTCGCTGGGCCAATCGGCCTGGTCGTCATCGCGGACGCGAGCGACACATGGGGGCACGGCGTGGACAAGTTCCGGCAGGTGATGGGGCGGCCCGCGCTCCTCTCCTCGCAGCGCATAGAGGACGGCCCCGTCACGCGCGTTACTCGCCAGCGCGCGAAGTGGAACAACTCAGAAATCGTCCTCGACATAGCGCAGTTCAAATCAATAGACGCCGTCGAGTTGAGGTTCGTCATCAACTGGAACGAGCGCGAGCAAATCCTCAAGCTCGAAGTCCCGACGGCGCTCGCAAGCCCGCGCGCCTTCGTCAAGGTGGCGGGCGCGAGCATCGAGCGCGAGGTGGACGGCGAGGAGGAGCCGTACCAGGACTGGGTCGCGGTCCAGGGGAAAATCGGCGGGGAAGACTACACGGTCGGGCTGATTAACAACTCGACCTACTCTTACGACTGCCTCGGGGGCTTGCTGCGCACGATTCTCGTCAGGAGCGCGCCGTTTGCGCGCCACGACCCGCACCAGGTGCCGCACAACGACAGCAACGCCTGGCAGGACCAGGGCCGCCAGGAGCGCCGCTTCTGGCTCGTGCGCGGGAAGGGAATTTCGAGCGCGCTCGAACTGGACCGTTTGGCCTGCGAGATGCAGACGCCCGCCGAGTACGTCATGGACTCCGCGCACGAAGGCACGGAACCCTGGGAGCGCTCGTTCTTCCGACTCTCGCCCGGCAACGTGACCGCGACCGCCTTGAAGCGCGCCGAAGCTGGCGACGCAGTCATCGTCCGTCTGCAAGAGCACGCGGGGCGCGCGACGGAGTTTACTTTGGAGAGCGAGGTGCTCGGCTTGAGTCACAGGGCGCAAATCAAGCCGTGGGCTATCATGACGCTGTCCGTGACGGGCGGGAAGGGGAGTAGACCTGATGTCAAAGAGGTCAGCCTGCTTGAGCGTTAGAGCATTGCCGAAAGGAATCGCCGCCGCGTTCGCCTTCATTATCGCGGCCGCCGTTACCGCCGCGCCCGGAAGGACGCCGGAGGCCGGGGCCGTGGAAGTCCAGCCGCTCGTCGCGCAGGTGAAGCGGCTCGTCGAGACGATGGACTACCTGGGCGAGCCCTTCAGCGCCGCGGAGAAGCAGGCGCTCGAACGCGCTTTCGAAGACGAGGACGAGGCGCGCGCCGTTAAAACCATTCAGGGCATTCTGGACAAACGCAGCCTGCTCTACGTCGACATCAACCCGGAGAGCCGCGTCAGCGTCACGCGCGGGCCCGCGCCGGCCACGCTGGTCGAGAAGGGCTGGCGCTCGTTTCTGGTCCGCGTGCGGAATCAGGCGGGCGTGACGGCGCAGCTCAAGGCCGAGAGCCCGAACGCGCTCCCCG
>DATMVE010000083.1:0-10596 GCA_035563515.1 Pyrinomonadaceae bacterium | reverse complement strand
GCCGTTCATGTTCGCGCCGGTGCCGGCGGCCGCGCCCGTGCCCGGCCCGAGCGCCGCGTTGAGCGTGCCGAAGATGCGGTCCGCGCCGTCGGTGTCCTCGGCCGTGCCGATGCGGCCGTCGCCGTCGTAGTCGCCGCACGTCCCCGCGGGGCCGGTGATAATGGTCGTCCCCGGCGCGGGCTCGTCGCAGTTGCCCTCGACGAGGACGGGGTGGTTGGCCTCGACCTTCGTGCCTCCCCAGAAGCCCGCGCCGACGAATAGTAAAAGGGCCAGAAGCGAAAACATAACCAGCCGTGCGGAGCGGCCCGCCGGCCTCTGAGCTGATTTCTTCATGAATGTTCTCCTCAAAACTGTTGTAGGGAAAGTCACGCCCGACACGTAAACCCCTTTTCATTCGTGTCGCGCGGAGCAGTTGATGCTCTCGATTCGTAAATTGGCGCGCACGCGTCCGCCACCGAGTCTCAGAACGAATGGTTCGAGTCGGGCGCGACCGTCACAGGCCCCATGATGTTAGGGGTGTTGAAGTAGGTCGAGACTTTGAAGAGCACGACGTTCGCGCCCGGCGCGGAGTTGTTGATGCCCGGCCCTTTGTTATTGGAGATCGTCGTCTCCATGAGCCGGAGCTTCGCGGACCCCGCCACCTCCACGCCGTTGCCGTCCCCGATGGAGGACGCGGTCCCTATGCGGAAGCCGGCACCCTGGACCTGCGAGTTGGTGACGACCACGTCCGCGCTCCCCTGGGCCCTGATGTTGCTCCTGAGATTGTTCTCGAAGCGGCAGTTGTCGATGTTGACGCGCGAGCTGCCGGTCGCGTCCACGCCGACCAGGAAGTTGCGGATCGTCAGGTTGCGCAGGGTGACGACGCGGTTGGAGAAGGCCGGCAGGTAGTTGACGAGGATGCCGGGGCGGCCCTGGCGGGTGTTGTTGCCGCCGACGGGGTCGCCTTGCAGCACGGCGTCAATGTCTGCATCGACGCCGGGGGCGGCCTCTATCGTCACGTTGCCGGGGCTGGCGGAGCCGACGTTCGGGTCTATGGAGTTGTTGCCGATGTAGAGCAGCTCGGCGAAGCGGCCCGACCTGACGATGATGATGCGGCCGTTGAAATTCGCGCCGGTGCCCGCGGCCGCCCCCGTGCCATTCCCGAGCGCGGCGCGCAGTGTGCCAAAAACTCGGTCCGCGCCGTCGGTGTCCTCGGACGTGCCGATGAGGCCGTCGCCGTCGTAGTCGCCGCACGTGCCGGGGGCGACGATCGTCGTGCTGGGGACGGGGCTGTCGCAGTTGCCTTCGACGAGGACGGGGTGGTTGGCCCCGACCCTCGTGCCGCCCCAGTAGGCGGCCCCGAAGACGAGCGCGGCCGCCAAAAGCGGGAACACTATCAGCCGCGCGGAGCGGCCCGCGGGCTTACCGTGTACGTTTCTCATGTCTAAATTCTCCTAAAGTCAATCCAGATACAGTCACTCCAGGGAGTTAAAGAGCCACGGACGACACGCCTCCCTGTTGAACCGCGTCGCGTGTGGAGCAGCTAACTCTCGCCAGGCAAGTTGTCGGGATGAGGTAAAACCGCGCGGGCCGAATCGAAACCCTTTATTCGCTCGCGGGCGCAAGAACGCCCTGAACGAAGCCTGCCGGCTCGGGGGAAATTTTTGAGAGGTGTTCTCTTACCTATGCTTTATATACTTCTTTGGCCCAATCTTCCAAGTTATTTTTTTGCCCCGCGGCGGCGGCCCCGCTGGTGACCCATCTGCGGCAACATTTTTTGCATCTAAATCGGTGCAGGCGTGCGGGGATTTCGGTCGCCCGGCCTGCTCGATTTTTGTCCGGCCGGGGGAGGCGTGCGGCGCGCGCTTGCGCGCAGTTTCCGCGGGCCGTATAGTTGCCAGTTTGGCGCGGGAGGGCACTCTTGATGACCACTGTTCTCGAAACGAAAAACGGGCCGGCGCTCGAAGATTACTTCGGGATGTCGGACGCGGAATTGAACGAGCGCATCGAGGCGGCGCGGCGCGAGTTAGGGAAGCGCCTGGTGATTCTGGGCCACCATTACCAGCGCGACGACGTGATCGCCCACGCGGATTTTACGGGCGACTCGTTCAAATTGGCACAGCTCGCGGCCTCGCGCCCCGAGGCCGAGTTCGTGGTCTTCTGCGGCGTGCACTTCATGGCCGAGTCGGCGGACATCCTCAAGCCGGGCGGGCAGAAAGTCATCCTGCCGGACCTCGGCGCGGGCTGTTCGATGGCCGACATGGCTTCGGCCGAGCAGGTCGAGGACGCCTGGGAGCAACTGGGCGCGCTCGGCATACACGACGAGTTCCGCGTGATGCCGATCACGTACATGAACTCCACGGCCGCCATCAAGGCTTTCTGCGGCGCGAAGGGCGGCGTGGTCTGCACCTCGTCGAACGCCGTGCCGCTGTTCGACAAGAGTTTGAAGGAGGCGGACAAGCTCTTCTTCTTCCCGGACCAGCACCTGGGGCGCAACACGGGCGTCAAGTTCGGCATAGGGCTCGACGAGATGGTCGTCTGGGACCCGTTCAAGGAGTTGGGCGGCAACACGGAAGAGCAGTTGCGCAAGGCGCGGCTCATCCTCTGGAAGGGCCACTGCTCCGTGCACGGGCGCTTCAAGGCGTGGCACGTGGATCAGGTGAGGGCCGAGGTGCCGGGCATACAGGTGCTCGTCCACCCGGAGTGCGTTTACGAGGTGGTGCAGAAGGCGGACCTGAACGGCTCGACCGAGTTCATCATCAAGACGATTGAGGCCGCGCCCGCGGGCTCCAAGTGGGCCGTCGGCACGGAGGTCAATCTGGTCAACAGGCTCGTCAGCCGCCACCCGGACAAGCACATTCAACTGCTCGCGCCCGACCTCTGCATGTGCGCGACGATGTACCGCATCGCGCCGCAGAACCTGGCGTGGGCGCTCGAATCGCTCCTGGCCGGCGTGGTGGTGAATCAGATCAGCGTGCCGGAAGAGACGGCGCGCTTGGCCCGCGTCGCGCTTGGCCGGATGCTTAAAATACAGTGAACAGTGACGGGCGACGGGTGGCGAGAGAGAGCCTGTCTTTGTCCTGTCACCCGTCACTAGAAGGAGTAGGTTGTGGCTGACCCGAATGATCGCGTCGAGGAGAACGTCGCCGGCGCGTATTACGTGGACATGAATTGCATAGACTGCGACGTTTGCCGCGACACCGCGCCGGACAACTTCACGCGCTCCGACGAGAACAGCTACTCCTTCGTCTACAAGCAGCCCGAGACGGAGGACGAGCGCGCGATGTGCGAAGAGGCGATGGCCGCGTGCCCCGTCGAAGCCATCGGCAACGACGGGTAAGTTCGAGTCCGAAGTCAAAAGCCCGAAGTCCAAAGTCAGAGACATCGCGTTGACTTTGGACTTCGGGCTTTTGACATTAGACTTTGATTTTTATCCAGCCGTCTTCGATGATGACTTCGTAGGACTCGACCGCTTCGGCGGGGCGGTTGAGGCAGGCTCCCGAGCGCAGGTCGAAGCGCCAGCCGTGCCAGTCGCACTCGACCGCGTGGCCGCAGAGGCGGCCGTCGGCGAGCGGCGCGCCCTTGTGCGGGCAGAAGTTTTCGATGGCGTAGAACTCGCCGCCGACGTTGTAGAGGGCCAGTTCCGTGCCGTTCAGGAGTTCCACGGTCGCGCCGCGCCCCTCGGGCACGTCGCCGACGCGGCCGACCGTGACGACCTGACCCTCGCGCCGCGGCCTTTTGAAGTTCGTAAAAGATTGCACGCGCGGAATCGTAACAAACCCGCGGCCGCGCTGCATAGCGGGGCCGGCGCAAGACGGGCCGCACGCGCGCGTTCTTTGTTCCGCGCGGCAGTTACCGCGCACGCCTCTCCCGCGAAAACTTGGCACCAGAGGGAGAAACGAAATGATGATGAAGCGATTTTCGATGACAGTGGGCGCGCTCGCGCTCGTCGCACTTTTCACGATAGGGGCCGCGGCCCAGGAGATTAGCGTCCGCGGGCAACTGGCGCGGACGGTCGAGGCGGGCGGCTGGTTGATTCTCACGGACACGGACCAGGAGCCGCCCAAGTACCTGCTGCTCAACGCGCGGAAATTCGAGAAGGAGAGCTGGTTCCGCGCCGGGACGGAGGTCGAAGCCGCAGGCGAAGTCAAACGAGACGCGGTGACGATTTACCAGGAAGGGATTCCGTTCGAGGCGCGCACGCTGCGCCCCGCGGGCGGCCAGAGCAGCGGCGGCGGCGGCGACGCGTCTGCCGGTAAGCGCCCGACGCGCGTCTCGGTCTCGGGCGAGGCAATCGTCGCGGCCCAGCCCGACACGGCGATCCTGAACATCTCTGTCGTCACGCAGAACAAGAACGCGCTCGAAGCGCAGGGCGAGAACGCCACCAGGAGCGACGCAGTGATTCGCGCCGTGAAGGCGGCGGCCGGGGCGGGCGCGGAGGTCAAGACGAGCGGCTACGTCCTGACGCCGCAGCGCGTCTACAGGGAGAACCAGCCGCCCACGATTACGGGGTACGAGGTGCGCAACAGCGTGACGGTGACGATGTCCGACCTGACGCGCGTCGGAGCGGTGATTGACGCGGCGGCCGGGGCGGGCGCGAACGACGTGGACAACGTCACGTTCAGTCTGCGCAAGGACCGGCAGGCCCGAGGCGAAGCGCTCTCGGAAGCGACGCGCGCGGCCATCGCCAAGGCGCAGGTTTTGGCACAGGCGCTCGGCGGCCGCGTCACGCGCGTCGTCGAAGTCAGGGAAGGCGGCCCGCCGCCCCGGCCCCTCTACGCGGAGGCGCGCGCCGACATGCGCGTCGCCCAGGCGACCCCCATCGAAGTCGGCACGCTCGACATCCGGTCCGAGGTTCAGCTCGTGGCGGAAATCGAATAAGGAAGGAAAAAGGGAAGACCCCGAAAGGGTCGCGCGTGATAGCCGGGGGCAAGCGAGTGCGCGTCAGCACACGGGCACCGCCCCCGGCTTCATCGAGAAGTGTTCCGACCCTGAAGCGGTCGCACCATCAACATTGAGGTGCGACCCCTTCAGGGTCGGACTGTTTTTCGTAATCCTACCGGGGGCGGCGCTTCGCTGACGCTCACTTGCCCCCGGCCATCAGCTTAGAGCCTTCGGGGTCTTCCCCTTACGCCCCCCTTTTGCCTCCGTCTTTGCCTTCTCGCCGAAGCCAGTTATAATCCCCTTACTTGTCCCCTTCGCATTTTGTATTCAAGGCGACGGCGGCCGCCAGTCAGTCGGCGGGCTCGCGTCGCCCGCGGCCACTTCGGGCGGCCATATGACGCATTGGCGGAACAGGGAGGCTGAAGATCATGTCAAGGAATCGTTACGACAGGGACGACGATTATTACGGCGGGGGCTTGGGCGACAGAGGCGGTCAAGAGCGCGGCGGCTACAGGTCCGAGCGCACGGGCGGCGGCGGCGGACGCGGCAGCGGCCCGCTCGACAGGGATTCCGGTTACGACGATTCGTACGGCCCGCGGCGCGGCGGCTACGGCGGCGGCGCGCGTTTCGTGCGCGACGACTACGGGCGCGGCTCGTACGGCGAGCGCGCCGACTACCGCGCGGACGAAAGGCGCTACGGGAGTTACGAGGGCGAGGGGCGTCGGCGGCGCGGCGGCGATGACGACGACCGCTCGTGGTACGAGGAGGCGCGCGACTACTTCCGCGGACGCCGCGGCGAGGAGCGCGGGCGCGGCGCGTCGCGCTCGCACGTGCGCTGCCGCGACATCATGACGCGCGACGTGACGGTCGCCACGCGCGACACCAGCCTGATGGACGTGGGCGCGATGATGCGCGACGAGGACACGGGCGTCATCCCCGTGGTCGAGCGCCAGGACGCGCCGTCCACCGAAGGCGACGGCGGCGGAGGTAACGGCAGGACGCGCGGCAACGGCAGGCTCGTCGGCCTCATCACCGACCGCGACATAGTCATCCGCGCGGTCTCCGAAGGCAAGGACGCGCGCCTGACCCGCGCCGAGGAAGTGATGACGACGGACATACACACGGCGCGGCCGAACGACCGCGTGATTGACGTAATTCGGAAGATGGGCGACAAGCAGGTGCGACGAATCCCCGTCGTGGACGACAACAACAACCTGCTCGGCATCATCTCGATGGCCGACGTGGCTCTCGAAACGGAAGAAGACCGCGAGCTGGCCGAAGCCCTCGAAGAGATTTCGAGCGGCTCGTCGTTCTGGAACAAAATCTTCGGGTGAAAAGAAGTGCTGAGTGCTGAGGACTGAGTAAGAAACTGCTTTCTTTCACTCGGTCCTCAGTCCTCGGCGCTCATCACTCAGCACTGCTCTTATGGCTGAATCGGTCGAGCGATATTTTCGGATGATCCCCACGGGGAGGCAGTCGCGGCCGGGTGCGCGCATGTGGCGGCCCGACGCGGACGTGTACAGGACGACCGACGGGTGGATCGTCAAGGTTGACCTGGCGGGCGTGAGCCCCGACGAGCTGAAGATAGAAGTGTTCGACAGGACGCTCGTCATCAGCGGCTGCCGCCGCGACACCTTCTTCGGCGAGGGCGTCGTCTACCACCAACTCGAAATCACCTACAGCCGCTTCGAAAAGACGCTGCGCTTCCCGTGCTCAATCGAGGGCGCTTCGCTCCTGCGCGACTACCGCGACGGCCTGCTGATCCTGCACCTGCGCGGGGAAGAGAAATGTGAGGAAAGGGATGAGGGATGAGGAATGCGGGATGGAGTAAAGGCAAACGCTCTTCATTCATCCCTCATCCTTTAAAACTTTATGTCTGAAAATAGAGAGAACCAGGAAACGCAACAGCAGGGCGAGGCGCAGGCGGCGCGGCCTGTGCCGTTCGAGATCAGCGTGCTGCCTTTGCAGCAGACGACGCTCTTCCCCGAGACGGTGATCCCGCTGTCGGTCGGCCGGCCGCGCTCGATGGCCGCGGTCGAGGCGGCGCTCGCCACCGAGGAGAAGCTCCTGGCCTGCATCACGCTCCGCAACGAAGGGGTGACGGGGCAGGAGGCCGCGCCGTCGGACCTCTACGACGTGGGAACGCTCGTCATGGTCAAGCGCATGATGCGCGACGACGAGGTGATGCAGCTCATCGTCCAGGGGACCGAGCGCGTCAAGGTCCTGGAGTGGACGCAGGAGCAGCCTTACTTGCGCGCGCGCGTCGAAATCCTCCAGCCCCTCAAGGTCGTCGACCCCGAAGAGGTCGAGGCCCTCAAGCGCAACATGCAGGGCCTGATTCAGCAGGCGCTCGCCATGCTGCCGCAGGTGCCGCCCGAGGTCCGCATGGCCGTGATGTCTTCGGAGGATCCCGTGCGCCTGGCCTACTTCCTGGCCTCCGTCCTCAACCTCGGCGTCGAGCAGGAGCAGAAGATGCTCGAAGCCGACACGGCCGACGAACTCCTGCGCCTCGCGCACGGCCTGCTCGCGCGCGAAGTCGAGATCATGCAGCTCCGTTCGAAGATCGCGACCGAGGCGCAGACCGAGATGAACAAGGCGCAGCGCGACTACATCCTGCGCCAGCAGATGAAGGCGATTCAGAAGGAGCTGGGCGACGACGAGGGCGGCGAGCGCGCCGAGGCCGAGATGCTGCGCGAGCGGCTGGAGCAGGCCGACCTGCCCGAGGAAGTCCGCAAGGAGGCCGACCGCGAGCTGCGGCGCATGGAGAAGTTGCCGGCGGCCGCGCCCGACTACCACGTCATACGCACCTACCTCGAATACGTCCTCGAACTCCCGTGGAAGAAATCGACAGATGACAAGCTGGACCTCAACGAGGCGCGGGTCATCCTCGACGAAGACCACTACGGCCTCGAAGAGATCAAGGAGCGCATCCTCGAATTCCTCGCCGTCATCAAGCTCAAGCCCGAGGCCAAGAGCCCCATCCTCTGCTTCGTCGGCCCGCCGGGCGTCGGCAAGACTTCCCTGGGGCGCTCCATCGCCCGCGCGATGGGGCGTCACTTCGAGCGCATGAGTCTGGGCGGCGTGCGCGACGAGGCTGAGCTGCGCGGCCACCGCCGCACGTACATCGGCGCGATGCCGGGCCGCATCGTCCAGTCCATACGGCGCGCGGGCGTGAACAACCCCGTGATGATGTTGGACGAGATCGACAAGCTCGGCTCGGACTACAGGGGCGACCCGGCCGCGGCGCTCCTGGAGATTCTGGACCCGCAGCAGAATAACTCGTTCCGCGACCACTACCTCGACTTGCCCTTTGACCTCTCGAAGGTCTTCTTCATCGCGACGGCGAACCAGTTGGGGCCGATCCCCGCCCCCTTGCGCGACCGCATGGAGATCATTCGGCTGGCCGGCTACTCCGACCAGGAGAAGATGCACATCGCGCGGCGCTACCTCGTGCCGCGCCAGATTCAGGAGAACGGGCTCGACGCTGACAGGTTCGAAATCACGGACGCGGCCTTGAAGCTCATCGCCGAGCGCTACACGCGCGAGGCGGGCGTGCGCCAGTTGGAGCGGACCGTCGGCGGCATCGTCCGCAAGGCGGCGCTCAGGATCGCGCGCGGCGAGGCCGAGCGCGTGGTGGCCGACGCCGGCGACATCAAGGAGTATCTGGGCTCGCCGAAGTTCTACCCGGAAGAGGCGCGCAAGGAGTTGCCGGCGGGTGTGGCGACCGGGATGGCTTGGACGGAGATGGGCGGCGAGGTGCTCTTCATAGAGGCGACGCTTCTGCCGGGCGGCTCGGGGCTGACCATCACCGGGCAGTTGGGCGAGGTGATGCAGGAGTCGGCGCGCGCCGCGCGCTCGTACCTCTGGTCGCACGCCGCGGAGTTCGGCATAGACCCCGAGATGTTCAAGGGCTACGGCGTGCACCTGCACGTGCCCGCCGGGGCGATCCCGAAGGACGGCCCGTCTGCCGGCGTGACGATCACGTCCGCGCTGGCCTCGCTCTACACGGGTAGGCGTGTCAGGCCGGACACGGCGATGACGGGCGAGATAACTCTGTCGGGGCTGGTCTTCCCCGTGGGCGGCATCAAGGAGAAGGTGCTCTCGGCCCACCGCGCAGGCATCCGCCGCATCATCCTGCCCGCGCGCAACGAGGGCGACCTCGAAGACATCCCCGAGGACGTGCGCGGGGAGCTTGAGATCATACTGGTCTCGCGCATCAACGAGGTCGTGGACGCCGCGCTCGAAATGCTCGTCGCCAACCCGCCGCCGCGGCCCCCGCAACCCGCGCAGGAAGAGCGCGGCCAGAAGCAGGCCGAAGGCGAGGTCTTGAGGGTGCGCGAAGCCGACAGGTGATATTAAAAGGGAAGGGAAAAGAGAAGCCCCGCGTCGCACGATGGCGACGCGGGGCTTCTCTGTTAAGGGGCGGTCGTAGTTAAAGCGTCACCGCCCGAACCTCTGCCTGTACTCCTCCGAGTTGAGGAAGCCGCTGACGAGCTTGAGCAGGTCCGGCTTCTGGCTCGGAAGCGCAAGGCTGTTGGCGACGCCCGCGTCCGCCTCGCGCTTGAAGAAGACGTGGTACTGCATGACGGTTTCGGCCTCGCCCGCGAACTTCGCGGAGACATCTTCGCTCTCCGCCAGTTGCCAGAGCACGTCGCCCCTGGAGAGCGAGCCGTCGGCCAGCCCGCGCACCCACGCCTTGCGCTGCGTGTGGTTCGGCAGGCCCGAGGCCAGCAGGAGCGCGTCCACGTAGTCCGAAGGAGTAGTCCTCGAACCGTAGCGGTCCTTGAACTCGGCCCTCGCCATGAAGTCCGCGACGAGGTCAGCCTTGTCGAGCTGAAGCTCGGCCGCGTCGCGCGAGCTGCTGAGTCTGGCCACGTCCGGGGCCATCTCGTCGTACCGCGCCCCGCGGCCGAGCGCCGCGCTGTAGAGGCGGTAGGCGAAGTAGCCCTTGAGCTTGAACTCCTCGCTCTGGAAGAAGGCCGAGGCCACGGCCGCGCGGCCGCAGTCCGCGGACCCGCCGCACTTCCTCAGGACGGCGACCCAGCCGGCCAGTCCCTTCTCGTCGGCCTCGCGGCCGAGCACGTCTATGTAGAGCTGGCGGACGAAGAACTCGTCGGACGAGATCGGGTTCGCGGCGGCCGCGCCGTCCGCCTCGTCGTCGTTGATGGTGACGACGGCCGAGGTCGTGCCGGCGAGTTTCGCGCCCGCGGGCTTCGACAGGCTGAGCGTGAAGCTCTCCGGCCCTTCGGAGTAAGCGTCGTTGACCAGGGGCACGGAAATCTCCCTGCTCGTCTCGCCGGCCGCGAAGCGCAGCGTCCCGACCGCCGTGGCGTAGTCGCAGCGGTTCGAGGCGTGGCCCGTGACGGCGCCGCAGCCGGCCAGGCCGGCGGACGGGTCGGCCGTCTTGTAGGTGACCGAGGCCGGGGCGCTCGTGTCGCCCTCCCTCGTCACCGTGACCTTGGCGCGCAGCGCCCCCTCCGAGGCGGTGTAAGTGGGCGCGCCCAGCGAGAAGGTGCTCGGGACGGCCGCGAGCGCGGCCGTGACGTTGATGGTGATGGTGTCTGTGTCGGTCAACTGCGCCGGGCCGGGCGCGTTGCCGAGGTCGTTGGAGATGATCTTGAGCGAGGCCGCGCCCGTGTAGTTCGAGTTCGGCTTGAACTGCATCCCGCTCAGCGCCGCGTTGACGTTGGCGATGGTCCCCGTGAAGATCAGGTACTGGTCCGCGGTCCCGTC
>DATMVE010000082.1:0-5733 GCA_035563515.1 Pyrinomonadaceae bacterium | reverse complement strand
CGGAGGGCGGGATAGCCACCGGCGAGGAAGGCGCGCCCGCCGTGCCCGGCGCGCCCGGCGCGGCACCCATGCCGCAGTTCGTTGACCCGCGCGTCAGGGTCGCCATCACGGACACGACGATTTTCGGGACGGACAACCCGGACCGCTACCCGCCCGACCTCGAAACCCTCGTCAACGGCGTCAGCGTCACGCCGCTCGACGCGGGGCCGGCGGGCGGCGCGGGGCAGTCAGTGTTCGAGCAGCAGGCCACGAGCAACTCGCTCACGTCCACCAAGAAGAAAGTTTACCTGCGCGATATTCCGATAGACCCCATGACGGGCGAGCGCGACTGGGAGTTGCGCTCGACCTACGACTCGAAGGACGCGGGGTCTTGGGGCGGCGAGAACGTCTTCGACGTGCGCTCGAAATCGACGCAGACCGCGCTCGACGGGGAGACGAAGTACAATGAGTGGTGAAATGCGGTTGGCGGTTGGCGGTTGGCAGTTGGCGGTGAAGGAGGACGCCCCGGCGGCGGAGCCGTCTTCACTGCCCACTGCCCACCGCCAACCGCCAACCGTTCTCCAGCGCGGCTTCACGCTGCTCGAACTGATGATCGTCATCTCGATCATCGTCATCCTGGCCGTCATCGCGATGCCGCAGTACCAGAGGAGCGTGACGCACGCGAAAGAGACTGTGCTGCGAGATAATCTCTACCAGCTTCGCAAGGCGATTGACCTTTACGGCGCGGACAAGGGCAAGCTGCCGCAGTCGCTCGACGACGTAGTCGCCGCCGGCTACCTGCGCGAAATCCCGCTCGACCCCATCACGGGCGAGAAGGACTGGACGGTCGAGACGGGCGAAGACCCCAACTCGCTGCGCGGCGAGCAGGGCATCACGAACGTCCGCAGCGCGTCGCCGGACACCTCGACCGAAGGCCGCCCCTATAACGAATGGTAGAAGAGTAGTCAGTAATCAGTAGTCAGTAGTCAGCTAAAAGCCTGTCACTGACTACTGACTACTGACTACTGACTACTGATTACTGACTGCTGACTACTTGTGATGCCGACACCTTTCAGCAAATTGGTCCGCCCGCGTTTCCCCCCGGCCGCCCTCGGGCTCGAAAGCGGCACGGCGTCGGTCGTGCACCTCGAACGCAAGGGGCGCGGCGGCGGCTACGCGATCAAGCGCGCGGCCACGGCCACGCTCCCGCCGGGCCTCATCCAGCCTGCCTTCGAAGAGGTCAACATCACGGACGCGAACTCGCTCGTCGTGCTGCTCGGCGAGGTGGCCTTGAGCGCCGGGCTCGGCAAGCAGCGCAAGTGGTCCGTCGCGCTGCCCGAGGCCGCGACGCGCGCCGCCATCCTGACTTTGGAGAGCGCGCCCGCCTCGCGGCAGGAGTTGGAAGAAGTCCTGCGCTGGAAGACCGAGCGCGCTTTCGGCGCTCCGCCCGAAGACCTGGTCGTCTCGCGCGAGCGCCTGCAAGCGGACGCGCAGGGCCGCCAGCGATACCTCGCCATGGGGATACACTCCGGCGTGCTCGCCGAGTACGAGAACGTCTTCGAGGCGCTCGGCTGGCGCGCGGGGCTCATCCTGCCGCGCCACCAGGGCGAGTCGCGCTGGCTCGCGTCGAACACCGCCGCGGCCGGCGACGCCCTGCTCGTCAGCTCGCACGCCGACGGCTTCACCGCGCTGCTGCTGAGGGACAGCCACCCGCTCGTCGCGCGCTCCGTCATGTGCGAGCCCGAAGACCGCGACGACGAGCTCTACCGCCTCCTGCTCTTCTACCGCGACCGCGTGCTCGCGCCCGGCGAGGGCGCTGCGGCCGTCGCCCTCAACCGCCTGCTCGTCGTCGGCGAGGGCTTCGACAAGGAGCACGTCGGCGAGATCGTCAACGAGACGCTCGAAGTACACCTGCGCGCCCTCGGCCCCGTCGAGGTCGGCCTCGCGCTCCCGTCCGCCGAACTCAACTTCGACGCCATCGCCGCCCCCGCGGGCCTCGCCACGCTCGCCTGGTGAAAAAGCAGTAGGCAGTGGGCAGTTAAGAACTCTGGCACGGAATTCCGAGCTTTCATCTTCAGGCGTCAAGGCCGACGGCACTCAAAAACTGCCCACCGCCCGCTGCCCGCTGCCCACTGTAGTTTGAAACTTTCCAGGTTTCGGATGCGTAAAATCTGTTCATCATGACGATGCTTGCATCCACCGCAGTTTTGAGTCAGCTCTCGGCCGCCGCGGACTGTGACCTCGTGACGAGGGCGGTGGCCGGGCGCGAGGACGGCTTCGAGGAACTGGTGCGCCGCTACCAGCGCCCGATCGCGGCCTACGTCTACCGCATGGTCGGAGACTACGAGTCCGCGCTCGACCTGACTCAGGAGGTCTTCATCAAGGTCTACAACTCGCTCAGGCGCTACCGCTCGGAGTTCAAGTTCTCGACCTGGATTTACAAGATCGCGCACAACTCGGCGGTCGACCACCTGCGGCGTCAGGGCGGGCGCGAGCTGGCGCTCCAGCGCGAGTTCGACGGCGAGCAGTACGACCTGCCGATTGAGAGCCGCAGGCCCTCGCCCGAGCAGGAGAGCGAGCGCGCGGAGAGGCGCGTGGAGATCGAGCGCGTGGTCAGCGAGCTTCCGGCCGCCTACAGGGAACTGGTCGTGCTGCGCCACTCGCACGACCTCTCCTACGACGAGATCGCGGATGTCACGGGCCTGCCGCTCGGCACGGTCAAGAACCGCCTCTTCCGCGCCCGCGAAGTCATGCGCCGCGCGTTCGTCGAAAGAGGAATCACAGGGGTATGAGGAAGAACGGTGAACAGTGAATGGTAGACGGTGAATGGACGGACCGCTTTTCTCCATTCACCATTTACCATTTACCATTCGCCATCACGAAGCTATGACAGCAGTGCCGGACAATTCGGTGTGCGCGGGCGAGGAGGTCGTCGCCTACCTGGACGGCGAGCTGGACGCCCGCGCGCTCGCGCGCTTCGAGCGGCACCTGCAAGGCTGCCCGCGGTGCGCGCAAGCTCTGGAGGCAGAGAAGCTGCTGTCACGCGAATTGGACTCGGCGCTGGCGACCGCGCCCGCGTTCGAGTTGCCGAAGAACTTCGCGCAGGTCGTGGCCGCGCGCGCGCAATCGGACGTGAGCGGCGTGCGCCGACCCGCCGAGCGCAGGCGCGCGCTCCGCCTGTGCGCCGTGCTGGTCGTCATAGCCTGCGCGCTCACGGGCGGCGCGGCGCTGACGGAGGCGGTGCTCGCGCCGCTGCGCGCCGTCTGGAAACTCGGCGCGACGCTCGCTGGTTTCCTGGGCCACGCCCTCTACGACGCGGGCGCGGGGCTGACCGTCATCTCGCGCGGCGTCGGCGGCCGACTGCTCTTCGGGTCGCGCGCCGGCGGCGTCCTCGTGCTCCTGCTGCTCGCGCTCGCCCTCCTCATGCTCCGCCACCTGATCGCGGGCTACCACCGCGCGCGCGCCCTCGAATGAACGTCGCGGCGCACGAGGCTTCGGCAGCCGCAGCCTCGCGCGTTTTTTTTATTGTGAGCCAACTCTCGTTACAGAAGTCCGTGGATTTGAGGTGGGCGTGCGCCGCGTGGCGCGCGGCGCTCTCGCTCTGCGTGCTGCTCCTGATGCTCGTCTGCGCGCGCGCGCAGGGGGCGGACGGCCTGCTCCCGGACGACCGCGCGCCGCTCGTGGTCGAGGGCGTCAACACTTCCGACGTGTTCGGCTGGGGCCAGTCGGTCGTCGTGCGCGGACAGGTCAAGCAGGGCGTCATGGCCTTCGGCGGCGACGTGGTCGTGGAAGGCGTGGTCGAGGGCGACGTGGCGACCGTCGGCGGCTCCGTCGTGCAGCGCGACGGCGCGCGCATAGGCGGCGACGTGATCGTCATCGGCGGCGCTTACCGCCACGGCCGCGACGCGTCGGCCGGGCGCGACCCGGCGCGCACGACCGTGATGTTCGCGGGCTTCGAGCAGGAGTTGCGCAACATCATGCGCAACCCCGCCTCCCTGCTCACGCCGCAGTGGTCCGTGGCCTACCTGGGCAGCCGCGTGCTGGGCGTGCTCTTCTGGTTCATCGCGTCGCTCGTCCTGACAGCCGTCTCGCCGGGAGCGGTCAGCCGCGCCGTGACGCGCTTGCAGTTGACGAACCTGAGGGTCGCCGTCATAGGGTTTGTCGGCTCCATCCTGATGACCTTCGGCGTGGTCGCGTGGCTGAGCGTGCTGCCGACGGTCATCGGCGCGCTCGTCGGGCTGGCGGCCCTCCTGCTCATCTTTCTGGCCTATCTCTTCGGGCGCGTCGCCATACAGGCGGCGACGGGCCAGTGGCTCCAGCGCAAGTTCTTCCCCGAGAAGTACCGCTCCGAGTCGGTCGCGCTCCTTCTGGGGACGATCTTCTGGGCGACACTTTTATCCCTGCCTTACGTCTGGCCGCTCGTCGGCGCAGGGCTCCTGGTGGCGAGCGTCGGGCTGGCGCTGACGGCCAGGTACAGGGTCGGCTGGAAGCGTCCGTAAAGCGTGCAGGTTCCCTCAAAACCCCTCACTTTTTCTCGAAAAAAAATAAATAACGCGGGATACGAAACGGCGTCCGGGCGCGTCTAAGGTTGTCCGCGTGAGGACGCCCCGCCGGCGGTCGCGCTCTGACTGCTCCGGGGCGGATGGCCTGCGAAACCCGCTTATTTTTTGGAACTTTTCCCCGCGCAGCCGTGAATCTCTCTTAACGACGGTCAGACCCTTTCGGGGCCGCAGTCTGCCTTCCGAAAGGTCGGATAATTTCTGAACATTGGTCGGAATCACTGCGTAATAAAACATCTGGTCGCGCGTTTATATATTGGCGGCGAGATTTAAGTAGGCCACACGAACCACCGTACTTTTTCCCATTTTTTAAGCGAGGGGATTTTAATGAAGAAGGCTTTCATCGTTTTCGCGTTCGCGCTCTTCGCCCTGAGCGCGCCCGCCCACGCGCAGACGAACGACCCTGCGATTACGGACACGCGCGTTTTCGGCAAAGTCACTGAGGTCAACGGCCCCGCGGGCCGGATGACCGTCAAGACGGACGCGGGCTCGGTCGTCATCGTCGGCGTCAACGATAAGACCACTTACGAGCGCATGCCGCCGGGCGAGACCGACCGCGCGAAGGCCGTCCAGATCGCGTTCACGGACATAATGGCCGGCGACGGCGTCTACGTGCGCGGCTACGTCGCGGCCGACCGCAAGTCCGTGCCGGCGCAGAGGGTGACGGTCGTCGCGCAGAGTGACATCGCGAAGAAGCAGGAGAAGGAGCGCGGCGAGTGGCGGCAGCGCGGCTTGTCCGGCATCGTCGAGTCCCTGAACCCGCAGACGAAAGAGATCACGGTCAAGACGCGCACGGCCGAGGGGCCTAAACCCATCGTCATCCCCGTCACCGACAAGGTGAAGATGCGCCGCTACGCGCCCGACTCCGTCAAGTTCAGCGACGCCAAGAAAAGCTCCTTCGACGATTTGAAAGTCGGCGACCAGCTACGCGCCAAAGGCGACAAGAGCGCGGACGGCGCGCGCTTCACGGCCGACGAGATTGTGACCGGCGCTTTCCGCACCATCGGCGGCTCGGTCACTTCGGTCGACGCCGCGACCGGCGAAATCAAGATCAGCGACATGCAGAGCAAGCAGCCCCTGACGGTCGTCGTCAGCAAGGACTCCACCATCAAGCGCATCCCGGCGGACTTCATGAAGGGGCCGGGCGGACCCGGAGGCGGACCCGGAGCGGGCGGTCCCCCGCCGCAGGGAGCAG
>DATMVE010000081.1:0-158728 GCA_035563515.1 Pyrinomonadaceae bacterium | reverse complement strand
GACATGGCGGACCTCTCCCCTTTCCGAGACGAGAGCTTCGACCTCGTCTTCCATCCCTGCTCAAATCTGTTCGTCGCGGACGTGCGGCCCGTCTGGCGTGAAGCCTTCCGCGTGCTGCGAAGCGGCGGCGTGCTCCTGGCGGGCTTCGTCAACCCCGTCATCTACCTCTTCGACCACAGGCTCGAAGAGCGCGGCGTGCTACAGGTCCGCCACCCGCTGCCCTATTCGGACCTCAATAGCCTGACGAAAGAGGAGTGCCGCGCGCTCATCCAAAGGGGCGAGCCGCTCGAATTCGGCCACACCCTCCAAGACCAGATAGGCGGGCAGACCGACGCGGGTTTACACATCACGGGCTTCTACGAAGACCACCACCGCACGCTTCCCATAGCGCAATTCACCGCGACCTACATCGCCACGCGCGCCGTCAAGCCTTAACCGGGCGGGCGCGCGCCAGGGCTCTGGGGCATGTGGGAGGGACGGCGAAGGGGCCGCCGCCGGACGAGGCGACGACGAGACTTCAAAGTTTTTCTTGGAAATCTTCTTGATTTGGCGCAGAATGTAGCCGCATCGTAATTTCTATCCATCACGGGCAGCCGCCCAAAGCGCGGCGCTTGAGTTGCCCGGCGTATTGAGACCTTCCTGTCACGGTAGCCCGAACCCATGATCGGCCAGACAGTCTCTCATTACAGAATAGTTGAAAAGCTCGGCGAAGGCGGGATGGGCGTCGTCTACGCGGCCGAGGACTTGAGCCTCGGGCGGCGCGTCGCCATCAAGTTTCTCTCGGCCGCGTCAGTGGGCCACGGCTATCGTGCCCGCTTCCTGCGCGAGGCGCGCTCCATCTCGCAGCTCTCACACCCGAACATAGCCGCGCTGTACGACTACGGGGAGACGGAAGACGAGCAACCCTACATCGTGATGGAGCTCGTCAACGGGCGCGAGCTGAGCGAGCTATTGCTTGAAGGGCCGCTCAAGGTTTCGCGCGCCATCGAGATTATCGAGTCGGTCGCCGAGGCTCTCTCGGAAGCGCACGCGCTCGGCATCGTCCACCGCGACATCAAGCCCTCGAACGTCTTCATCAACGAGCGCGGCCAGGTCAAGGTGCTGGACTTCGGACTCGCCAAGCAGCTCGGCGAGAGCAAGACAGACCACTCCGACCCGGAAGCGCGGACGCTGCTGGCTACGCACACGCGGTCGGATGCCGTCCTCGGCACGCCGCTCTACATGTCGCCCGAGCAGGCGGTCGCCGCGCCAGCCGACCCGCGCAGCGATCTCTTCGCGCTCGGCGCGCTGCTCTACGAATGCCTCACGGGCAAGCCAGCCTTCTCCGGCGTCAACGTCATCGAGATCGTCGCCAAAGTCATACACGTCGACCCGCCGCCGCCCTCGACGCTCAATAAGGGGATTCCCCCCGAGCTGGACCGCGTCACGCTGCGCGCGCTCACGAAAGACATCGGCAAGCGTTACCAGTCGGCCGACGAAATGCTCGCGGACTTGCGCGCCGTGCGCGAGGCGCTGCTCGGCGGCGGCGGACATCTGACAGACCCGCCCCGCCGCGACCCGAAGACGCTGGCCGACTCGCGCGCGCTGCCCGCGAGCGCCTTCCGCACGGCCTCCGCCCCGCGGCGGCGACTTCATCCTTACGCGCTCATCTTCGTGGCCGCGGCGGTCGCGGTCGGCCTAACTCTTTTCCTCGCCTCGCGCAGGCGGAGCGTCGCGCCGCACGTCCCGTCCGCCGAAGCGCGTGGATGGTACGACCGCGGGACAATCGCGCTGCGCGACGGGGCGTACTACCAGGCCAGCAAGATGCTCGGCCGCGCGGTCAGCCTCGACGACAACTTCGCGCTGGCCCACGCGCGACTGGCCGAGGCTTACGCCGAGATGGAATACACGAGCAAGGCCAAGGACGAGATGCTGCGCGTCGCCGCCCTCGTGCCGGACCGCTCGGCGCTCGCGCCGCTCGACGCGCTCTACCTTGACGGCGTCAACGCGCTGGTCGTCAGAGACTTCGAGAGCGCCGTCAAAGCCTACGCCGAGATTGCGCGGCAAAAGCCGAAGGACGCCGCCGCGCTGGTTGACCTCGGGCGCGCGTATGAGAAGAACGACGACACCGCCAACGCGATCAAGAGCTACGTCGAGGCCACCCAGCTCGCGCCGTTCGACGCGACCGCTTACCTGCGCGTCGCCGCCCTCTACAGCCGGAAGCAGGATGTCGCCAGCGCCAACGCCGCGCTCGACAAGGCCGAAAGCATCTTTCAGGATTCAGGCAATCAGGAGGGGCGCGCCGAAGTGCTCTACCGGCGCGGCGTCGTGCTCAGGGACAGCGGCAAACTGTCCGACGCCCGCGCGCAGTTGGAAAAGGCGCTTGAGATTGCCAAAACGAACGGCAACGAAGCGCAACGCGTCAACATCCTGCTGGAGCTGAGCCGCCTCTCGTACATCGAAGGCGCGCCGGCCAGGGAGCGACAGTACGCGCAGGAAGCCATAGCGTTTGCCGAGGCCCACGGCGTCGAGGCCCTGCTCATGCGCGGGCTCAACGAGTTGGGAGTCGCGCTGCAATCGGGCGGCGACTATGACGGCGCGGCCGAGCAGTTCCAGAAGGCTCTCGACCTGGCCCGCCGCAGCAACGTCCCGTACCTGGAAGCGCGCAGCCTCATCAACCTGGCGGGACTGCGCATCGAGCAGCTACGCACGGACGAGGGGCTACAGTACGCCGAGCAGGCGCTCGCCATTTTCCAGCAGGGCCACTACCGGAAGGACATTTCGAGCAGCCTGACCTACATCGGGCGCGCGCGCCGTCGCAAAGGCGACTACGCGGGAGCGCTCCACGTCATCGGACAGAAGCTGCAACTCGCCAGAGACGCGAGCGACCAGCGGCAGGTCGCCTTCTCGCTCGGGGAGATAGGGACGGTGCTCTACGAGCAGGAGAGTTACGCGGAATCTCTGAGTCGATACGACGAGAGCTACGCCATCTACAAGTCGCTGGGGATTCGCATTAATCTGGCGTACAACCTGCTTCAGCGCGGCAACCTGCTCTGGCGTCTGGGGCGCTACGACGAGTCGCGCGCGGCCATCAGCCAGGCGTTCGAGATTGCCAGCCAGCCCGACGCGCGTATCAAGCCCCTGCTCGCGGACGTGCAGCTGCGCGAGGCGCAGTCGGCGCTCAGCCGTCGCCGTTTCCCGGAAGCGAAGGCCAAAGCGCGGGCGGCGCTCGACGCCTCCGGCCGGGAGTATGAGGTGACGGCGATTGAGGCGAAGTTTACGCTCGGGCTGGCGCAAGCCCTCTCCGGCGCTGCCGCCGAAGGGCAGAAGCTCTGCGCGGAAGCGGCCGAGCAGGCGAAGCTCTCGGGCGACACGGCCCTGTTTTCCAAAGCGCTGCTGGCGCTGGCCGAGGCCGAGCTTGAGAACAAAGACGCGGCCGCCGCGCTCAATCACGCGCGGCAGGCGCAGGAAAGATTCGCGTCCGCCTCGCAGTCGGAGTCAGGGTGGCGCGCCTGGCTCATCATCGCTCGCGCCGGCCGCGAGCTGCGCGACGAGGACAGCGCCCGCGCGGCCCTCGCGCGCGCCGGCGAAATTCTCTCCGGCCTTGAGCAAAAATGGGGCGCGGAAGCGTTCACCAGCTACACGGGGAGACCGGACATCCAATTTTACCGCGAGCAACTCGGCGGCCCCTGACCGCCGAATGTTTTCCCACCAACCCGACAAGGAGAAAGACGATGAAAGAAGAGACTAATCGCCCGGAAGCGAAAGAGGACTCCCAGAACGAAGAAGAGGCGACGCAAAGCAGAGCGGCTGCCGCAGGTGTACAGACCAGCAATGACGACGTGCAAGCCTACGGCGAACCAACCGACGCCAGCGGCGGCGGCAAGGCGTTTGCCGAACCGACCGACGCCAGCGGCGGCGGTAAGTAGCCTAACTTCCGTCAAGTATCACTCTCTTGCCCAGAAGTTTCACCCGTCAGGATGAAATAAGGATGCAGGGGCGCGGCGAAGAGCTTCTCTTCGCCGCGCCCCTAACTCTCCAAAAACTTCGCCGTTGACGCACGCGTGACGGCCAAGCTATCATCTTTCGTAGCGTCTCCGGCTCTTTAATTTTCCGGCGACGCGCCTCCCGAAAGCGCCCGCCCCACGGAGAAGCGCAAAAACTGTCCCGGACATGTGCGCGCCCCGCTGTAGTTTGCCACTGATTGCGCCCTGAAAGGTTTTCCGGTTTCCCGAACTATGTCAGTCAAAATTGACGACCTCCTGCGGTTCGCCACGAGCCACAACGCGTCGGATTTGCACCTCAAGGCAGGGGCGTTCCCCTACATGAGAGTCGGCGGCGAGTTGCGCCCGCTCGTTGACGCGCAGCCGCTGACGCAGGAGGACACGCTCGACATGGCCTTCAGTATGATGTCGAACAGACAAAAGCAAAGATTTAAAGAGGTCTCGGAAGTTGACATAGGCTACGGTGTCTCGGGCGTCGGCCGCTTCCGCGCCAACATCTTTCAGCAGCGCGGCACGGTCGGCATAGTCCTGCGCGTCATCCCCGACTCGACGCGCACGACCAGTTCCCTGGGCCTGCCCCCGGTCGTCGACCGCATCAGTGACGAGCAGCGCGGGCTGATTCTCGTGACGGGCGCGACCGGCTCGGGCAAGTCTACGACGCTGGCCGCGATGATCGACCGCATCAACGCCATGCGCAGCGGCCACATCGTCACCATCGAAGACCCGATTGAATTCCTGCACCGCGACAAGCGCTCCTTCGTCACGCAGCGCGAGGTGGACGTGGACACGCGCTCGTTCGCCGATGCCCTGCGCGGCGCTCTGCGCCAGGACCCGGACGTGATTCTCGTCGGCGAGATGCGCGACCTGGAGACGATTGAGACGGCGCTGACCGCGGCCGAGACAGGCCACCTGGTGCTCTCCACCCTCCACACGCTCGACGCGACCGAGACCATCACGCGCGTCGTCTCCTCCTTCCCCTCGCACCAGCAGAAGAGCGTGCGGCTGCAACTGGCCGGGATACTGAAGGCCGTCATCTCCATGCGCCTCGTGCGCGCGGCGAAAGGCAGGGGCCGCGTCCCCGCCGTCGAGATCATGGTCTCGACCGGGCTGATACGCGACTACATCATCAACGAGGAGAAGACCTACTTGATTCGCGAGGCCATCGCCGCCGGCACCTCGCAGTACGGCATGCAGACCTTCGACCAGTCGCTCTTCCACCTCTACCAGTCTGGATTGATCGCGCTCGAAGAGGCGCTCCGCAACGCGAGCAACGCCGACGAGTTCCGCATGCGCGCCGCCGGCATACAGTCGAGCACCGAGCGCGCCAAAGAAGAGATGGAACGCATCGTCAGCGTCGTCAGCACCCCGAATAGCAGTGGGCAGTAGGCAGCAGGCAGCAGGCAGTTAAGACGGGAAAGCAAGAGGGCAGCCGAGTTCGATTAACTCGGCTGCCCTCTTCTCTTTCTTTTAACTGCCTACTGCCCACTGCCCACTTCTCTTCAGTGTCCGCCGTGGCCGCCGCCTCCCGGCTGCGGGGGCGCGGGGGCGGGCTCGCTATCGGGGGCACCCTGCGGCGCGCCCTGCGGCGTGCCCATCATGGGCTCCGTGTGCCCCTGCGCTTTCGCGCCGCCGTCCTTGAGGTAAGGCTTCAGGAGGTCCAGCCAGGCGTTCGCCAGGCGCGAGTACTCCTTCGGGCAGCGGACGGCGCGCGCCTCCGGCAAGGGGTTGTTGACCATCCCCATGTACTTGTTCGGGTTGTGACCGAATATCCAGCAGAGGATGTTGTAGAACCGCTGGCCGTCCATCGAGTGCTCGTCGGCCCAGAGCATGTCCAGCTCGGCGGCCGTCTTACCCGACTGCGCCAGCCGCTGGTACTGTATGCCCCACGAGAGCGCGCCGCTGATCGCCATCTTCTCGCCCTCCTCGCCGTTCAGGCCGACGAGGACGAAGGTGGAGAGCTGGTCGACGGCGTCCTCCTCGCGGCCCGTCGAGGGCAGCTTGAGCACGTCAATCAGGCAGTGGCCCAGTTCGTGTATGAAGGCGAAGGTCAGCGCGCCGCCGACGCGCTCGCCCACTTCCTCCTCGGTCTTGGAGACCTCGCGGAAGTCCTGCGTCATCTGCGCCATCAGCTCGTAGCACATGACGATCTGCTTGTCGCTCGGGTTCCAGAAGGCGTTGGGCTGGCCGCACTCCTTGAAAGTGATGACCACGTTCTCCGGGATGGCGATGGAGGCGTTCAACTGGTCTGCGATGCCTTCGAGGAAGCGCTGCTGCCGGAACTGCTCGTTGATCTGCGCGAACTCGGGGTTCTGGATCGCGGAGTATTCGACGCTGAAGTTGCCGCGGTCGGGCATGGTGGCCTGGCCCTGCTCGTTCGCCATGCCCTTGATGACTTCGGCGCTGTTGGTGTTCTCGGTCGTCTGGCCCGTGGTCTCCGTGTTCGAGTTCGTGTTGCCGCCGTTCGCGTTGCCGTTCCTTTTCTTGCAGCCGCCGGAGACGAGGGCGGCCGAGAGCAGGAGGGCGAGCGCCAGCAGGGGGACGGCGCGCGAGACGTGGCTCGCGCCGCGGCGGGGGTCGTTTGCTCTTGCCATTAACTTATCCTTTCGATTGCCCTAAGAAGATAAAGATTTTGAAGCTGCCTTCGGAGTAGAACGCAGGCTAATACCATAAAAAGGTTGGCCGGCACAAGCGAGATTGCGGATTTCTGAACTCGGATTTCGGATTAAAAGAAAAACTCAACGGTTGGGACGATTCAACCCTTTGCGCCTTCGGTTTTCCCTTAGCGCCTCAAGCGAGAAATGATTGTTCACGCTGGAGGTGCCGAGAGAAGAAAAACCGAAGGCGCAAAGGGTTGAGCCCGTCTTCCAAGCCGCGATCCGAAATCCGAGTTCGGCACGTCCGCAACCTATCCCTGCGTTGCGCCGCCGGCGTTTAGTCCTCCGTCCTTGAGGTAAGGCTTGAGCAGCGTCAGCCACGCGCTGGAGAGTCTCTCGTACTCGCTCGGGCAGCGGACGGCGCGCGCCTCGGGCAGTTGGTTGTTGACTATCCCAGCGTATTTCTGCTGGTTGTGCCCGTAGACCCAGCAGATGATGTTGTACATGCGCTGCGCGTTCAGCGAGTGCTCGTCGGCCCACAGTTGATCCAGTTCGCCCGCGGTCCGGCCCGATTGTGCCAGTTCGTCGTATTTCTGCCCCCACCAGGCCGCGCCGCTCAGGGCCATGCGCTCGCCCTCGTCGCCGCCGGAATCGACGAGCACGTAGGTCGCCAACTGATCCACGGCGTCCTCCTCGCGGCCCGTCGAGGGCAGCTTCAGGATGTCTATCAGCGCGTGGCCCAGTTCGTGGAAGAAGACGAAGGTGGTGGCCCCGCCGACCGCGTCCTCCAACTGCTGCTGGTCTTTCGCTATCGTGCTGAACCTCTGCGCCAGGTCTTCGATCAATTCGTAGCACATCTCAATGGTGCGCGTGGGCGGGTTCCAGGAGGCGTTCACCTCGCCGCACTCCTTGAAGACGATGGTCACGTCTTCCGGGATGGCGATGGCCGCGTTCAGCTCGTCGGCCACCTGTTCGAGCGAGCCGCCGCGCTTCAGCTCCGCGTTCATCTCCGCGTACTTCTCGTTCTGCGGCTCGGAGTAGGCGATCTTGAAGTCGCCCTGGTCGGGGGCCGTGGCCTGGCCCTGGTCAGTAGCCATGCTCTTGAGTTCCGCGCGGCTCGCGGTCCTCGTCCCCGCAGTGTTCGCGCCGCCCGGAGTTCCGGCCGGGCCGTTTGAAGCGCCGAACGGCGCGTTCTGGTTTTTGGCACACCCTGCGAGGAAGAGCGCGAAGGCCGCGACGAGGGCGAAGATTCTGAGAGATTTCTGGTGAGAGTTGGAGTGCTTGCTAAGCATCATTGGGCAAGTCCTTTCTGTCTGAGACTATTCTGGATGAGAAACACCGTGCTGGTCTCGAAGAAACAGGCGGCCTAATATCACAAACGGCCGCGCGCACACAAGCAGTTTCCGGCGGGAGAGGTCTTCCGTTTTACCTTCGGCCTTGACGCGCCCACGCCGTATATTTTGCAGTTGGCACAGCTCGCTCACGGCACGGCGGGCGTGCTCGCCCCGGCGAGGGTCGTGAGCGGGGGCGTTTGGAGGGTGAAGGTTTGGGGGTTTTCGCCGATGATGGCGGCGGCGAAGAAGCGCGGGACGTACTGGGCGTTTTCGTGGTGGAAGGTGTCGGTTAGGCGGTGGCGGTTGGCGAGGAGGGTCCAGAAGTTTCTTTCGGGGTCGCCGGCCTCTCGGAGGCGGCGGAGCGAGTCGCGGAGGCGGTCCGCGCCGCTGTTGAAGCTGAGGATGACGAGCGTCATGCTCTGGGCGTCGTCGCCGAGTTCGGCCATGCGGTCTGCGATGTAGTGGGCGGCCGCGGGCGTCATCTTCTCCGGGTCGCACATCTCTTCGCGGGAGACGCCGTAGAGTTGCGCCGTGCGCGGGAGGAATTGATAAAGGCCCTTCGCCCCGATTCCGTTCTCCAGGCAGGCCGTGTACTCCGATTCAATCAGGGGCAGGTAGATGCCGACGAGGGCGGGGACTTTGCGCTCACTGAACTCGCGGCCGATGAGCGGGAGGTACGGCGCGGCGCGGGCGTAGACGGCGCGGATGTCGTCTTCTCCCTGCGCGGTGGAAGTGCTGCCCAGGCGCGCGACGTACCTGTCCAAGTGCAGCTTGATGGCCCTCAAAGCGTCTTCGCTGAGGCGCGCGGGGCGCTCGCCCATCTGCGCCGAGATTTTCTGTTCCTGTTCGTCTATGAAGGCGAGTTGCTCGGCCTCCGTCATCTCCGTGTAGGGCTTCGCGGCCGCGGGAGCCGCCGCGCGGCGCGCCATTGAGCGGTTGTAGAGGAAGGTCACCACGACGAGTGCGAACAACAGCCCGACCGCGATGAACGCTTTGACGACGCGACGCTGCGACTCACGCGCCTGTTGCTCGGCGAGTGTGGCGGCGACCGTCCGGCCGTTTGGAGATGAAAGGGCTGTGGAGACTGTGCCATTTTCATGCTCGCCGTCTTGCGCGCCGCGCCCGGCGCGGAAAGCTTCCAGCGCCTCACGGCCTTTGAGACTTCCAGAGAGAGAGCGGCTCACGCCTCTTAAATCCTCAAGCATCTCGGCGGCGGAAGAGTAGCGCCCGTCCCTACTTTTGCTCAGGGCCTTCGTGACGACGCGTTGCAGGACGAGCAACTCTGTCGGCGCGTCCTCCCCAACATTCAAGAGCGGCGCGGGCTCGCGCTCAAGCAGCGCGACGAGCGTGTCCATGCGCGTCTCGCCCGCGAAGGGCGCGCGCCCCGCGAGCATCTCGTAGAGGACGCAGCCCAGGCCCCAGATGTCCGTGCGCTCGTCCACGGGGACGGCGCGCGCCTGCTCCGGCGACATGTAGCCGACGGTGCCCATCACCATGCCGGCTTCGGTCTGGCCCTTGATGAGCGTGGGCGCTTCTGACGGAAACTCCGTGGCCGCCGGCTCCGTCAGCTTGGCGATGCCGAAGTCCAGAATCTTGACCAGCCCGTCCTCGCGCCGCATGACGTTCTCGGGCTTGATGTCGCGGTGGATGATCCCCGCCGCGTGGGCCGCGGACAGGGCGGAACTGAGCTGCACGCCTACGTCCAGGACATCTGCGAGCGAGAGCGCGTCCGCGGCGATCAACTCGCGCAGCGTGCGCCCGTCGATGAACTCCGTGCTGATGAAGTGCAGGCCGTCCGTCTCGCCGACTTCGTGTATCGTGAGAATGTTCGGGTGGTTGAGCGCGGAGGCGGCGCGCGCCTCGCGCTGGAAGCGGCGCAGGCGCGCGCCGTCCCGCGCGAAGTAGTCGTGCAGAATCTTCAGCGCGACCGCGCGCCCGAGTCGCGCGTCCTGCGCCAGATAGACTTCGCCCATGCCGCCCGCGCCGAGCAGGCTGGTGATCCTGTAAGGCCCCACGGCGCGCCCCACGTGCGCGTCCTCTCGCGCGTCGCCGAAGAGCACGCGCGCGTCACGCGCGATGGCCGGCAGCTCCAAAAACTCGCCCGCCTCCTCGTGCGCGCTCAAAAGCTGCGACGCCTCGCCCCTCAACTCGCGGTCGCCCGCGCACGCCTCCGCCAGAAACGCCTCGCGCTCCGCCGCCGGCCGATCCAGCGCCGCCTGCAACACCTCTTCGACTTGCTGCCAACGTTCAGGAGACATGATTAAGGGATGAGGGATGAGGGACGAAGTAAAGACGATTGCTTTATACTTCATCCCTCATCCCTCATCCTTTTATACAGCCAGGCCCGCGCGGCGCGCCAGTCGCGGCGGACGGTCATGACGGAGATTTGAAGTGTGTCCGCCGTTTCTTCGAGGCTGAGGCCGCCGAAGTAGCGCAGTTCGACGACGCGCGCCTTGCGCGAGTCTAGTTGTGCCAGTTTTTCGAGCGCCTCGTCGAGCGCGATTAGTTCCGCCGCGCGCTCGTGCGACATCGCGTGGGCCTCTTCGAGCGGGACCTGTTGGGCCGCGCCCCCGCGCTTGGCGTAGTGGCGGCGGCGCGCGTGGTCAATCAGGACGTGGCGCATGACCTGCGCGGTGACGGCGAAAAAGTGTGCGCGGTCCTGCCACTCCACGCGCTGCTGGCCGGCGAGGCGCAGGTACGCCTCGTTGACGAGCGCCGTGGTTTCGAGCGTGTGCCCGCCGCGCTCCTGGCGCATGTAGCGGTGCGCGATGCGGCGCAGCTCGTCGTAGACCAGGGGCGTCAGCCGGTCGAGCGCGGCCCTGTCCCCGCGCCGCCATTCGAGCAGCAGCTCCGTCACGTCCTGCTCCGATGAAATCGCGGCCATCACACGCCCCTTCGCTGGTCTCTTGCGTCCGAGGCCGGATTCTAGCATCTTTCACACGCGCGGGGGCGTCCCCGTTCGAGTGCCGAAAAAATTTCCCCCGGCCGTGAACACTTTCCGCGCCGCTTCTCGCTTACGTCTTCGGAGGGCCGCTTCATTCGCCGCCCCCGCACCTTAAAAAATAAGTGAGGAATATTTTGATGAAACTGAAGAGGACAATCTTGCTCTCGCTCGCCCTCCTGCTCTCTGTGACGGCGGCGCGGGCGCAGGCCGGGAAACCTTACCAGCAGATGACGAACGAGGAGCGCGCGGCCTTCGTGCGCACGGAAGCGCGCCGGGTCGCGCGGCAGATCGCGGGCGCGGAGTATGAGTTCACGGAGAGCTTCGAGTCGGAGATTCAGAAGTGGGTCGAGAAGTACGCCTCGCGCATAGGCACCCAGGGGGGCGACCGCATGTTGAAGGGTGACTTGCGCCCGGTCTTCGAGCGCGGGCAGAGGGTCGCGCCGACGCTCTCCGCGGCCTTCAAGACGCAGGACGTTTCGCCGCTCATAGGGCTCTACATCCCGTTCATAGAGTCCGAGTTCGTCAACATCGAATCGCCCAACGCGGTCGGGGCCATGGGCATGTTCCAATTTCTGCCGAAGACCGGCGAGCGCTTCGGGCTCTCCAGGACAGACCTTCTGGACGTGGCGAAATCCGCCGGGGCGGCGGCGCGCTACATCGCGAAGAACGTGGAGCAGTTCAGGGACGACCCGATGAAGGAGGCGCTCGCGCTCCTGTCCTACAACCGCGGCGAGGACAAGACGGCGCGGGCGCTGGCTCTTGTCCTCAACGACCAGAACAGGCGTTGCAGCATCTGCGCCCTGACGGACGCGCGCGCGCAACTGGACCGCAACTTCCAGGAGGAGAACGTGCACTACGTCCCGCGCTTCTTCGCCACCGCCATCATCGGCGAGAACCCGCAGGCGTTCGGCCTCGGACACCAGCCGCTCTCGTCCTATTAAGAGCGCCCGACCAAAACCAGTGACCGCGCGCGCCACGCGAAATGGCACAAATATTTTCGTGCCATTTCGCGTGGCGCGCGGTCCGTCTCTTCTCAGACGTTCGGGATTTGCCAGTCGATCTCGGGCTTGCCGGCCTTGCGCAGCGCGGCGTTGATTTTGGAGAAGGGGCGGCAGCCGAAGAAGCCGTGCGAGGCGGAGAGCGGCGAGGGGTGCGCGCACATGACGATTTTGTGCCGCGCCGTGTCAATCAGGGCGACCTTCTTCTGCGCGTACTTGCCCCAGAGGGCGAAGACGACCGGGTCATCTTTCTCGTTGACCTTCCGTATGACGGCGTCCGTGAAGACCTCCCAGCCGCGGTTCTTGTGGGAGTTCGGCTCGCCCGCGCGCACCGTGAGCACGGCGTTCAGGAGCAGCACGCCCTGTTTGGCCCAGGGTATGAGCGAGCCGTTGTCGGGCATCTCGAAGCCCACGTCCGTTTGCAGCTCCTTGAACATGTTCCGCAGCGAGGCGGGGATGGGGACGCCCGGCCGGACGGAGAACGCCAGGCCGTGCGCCTGGTTCGGGCCGGGGTACGGGTCCTGGCCCAGGAGCAGCACGCTGACCTCCTCGTAAGGGGTGTACTTGAGCGCCGAGAAAACTTCCTCGGCGGGAGGGTAGACGGTCCGCGCCGCGTACTCCCGCTCCAGAAAATCCTGCAACTCGCGGAAGTACGGCTCCTCCGTCTCGCCCTTGAGCAGCTTGCGCCACGGCGCGGGGATTTTGGGTAGCATCAGTTTACCTTTCCGAAGACCAAACATTTTCACGAACGAGCCGGCGTTGTCAACACTGAGGCCCGTGAGTAAGAACTCAGTCACCCCGAATCACAACGGCCGTTAAGGTCAGACGGAAGAAGCGCGGCGGGCGATTTTTGTAAGTCGCCCGCCGCGCTTCTTTTTATTCTGACGGAGGCTAGGCTCCGTTCAGTGTTGGCCGGTTAAACGCGATTACTGGCAGAAGGTAAAGAATTAAAACTATGAGCGGCATTGAGTGCGAAAACTATTTATGTACCTTTACACTCTCGACACAGGAAGCGTTATCAGCCATTCCGAGCTAGAGCGGTTGAGCAGGTCACTCTTTAATAGAACAGCTATCGCTGCGCGCCTGCGCCAAGTCACCGTTCGCCTCAACGCGGGGTTTATTGTCTTCCCTGATGGCAGAGAGGCCGAGGCTCATCAGACTTAGGCCCAGGCATTAGATAGATTGGATTCGGGGTTATAATGCTATCAGTATTGGCCCTCACGTTACCACAAATCAGCTCTTGCTTTTGGACGTAGCCGGATGGCTCTACGACCCTAACCGTATACGTTCCTGCCCACGAGTTTGTCTCGAAATACCCTTTGTTGTTAGTCTTCGGTGTTTCATGTTGCTCCCCCTTATTGTCTAATAAGACGACTGTAATGCCTCCGGCCGGCTTATTATTATCCCCAAACACGACCCTTCCGCACAATTTACCACGGCCGCCATTTTGTGCGGTCGCCTCAAGCGTAAAGTTGTTCTGCCGTTCCGCTCGCAGGCGCTCGCAGGGAGTCTCCATTCGGCTTAACGTGTGGCTTGTCATGCTACCTGTACTGCTTGCCGGCACCAGAAAGAGTGGATTCGGGGTTATAATGCTATCAGTATTGGCTCTCACGTAACCCCAAACTTCCCCGGCTGTGATGTAGCCGGGTGCCCCCATGGCCACGACCCTGTAATTTCCCGCCCGTAAGACCATCACGAAATTCCCGTCGCTGTCGGTCCTCGCTTCCGTTTGTGTATAAGCGTCCACCGCGAAGACTCTCACGCCCCTGGCAGGTGTCGGGCGTATCGGGGTGGCATACGCGACAGTACCGAACAGCCGACCTACTTGCGCCGCCGCGTCAACTCCCGGACTGAAGAGCAAAGCCAGCCCTAATAGCAGTATAGTTCTCACACGTTGAAGCATAATGTCTCCTATCTTCTGGCCGCACAGCCGAACTACTTAAGGGCAGGCGACGAGATTCGAATGGACTCGACCTTCATCTGGTTGTCGCCCCGCTCTATTAGCCCGACGTTGCCGTAGGGGAACAGCGAGCGATTATCTTTAAAGGGCTCAATGAAAAATTCGATCCCCGTATCTGAGTACGTGTTCCCCAAAGCTGACCGATCCTCTTTCTCAACTTCAATCCTGCCGTCCTTTTCAAACCTGACATTGATATTTTCCACTTTCACCCAGAATTTAAACTCGTTGCCTTTAACCTCGGCCCGAATGCGAAATGCGTCGTTGAGCAGGCAACAATCCCTGAACGGTACGTTGTGACCATCTTTTTGATCCTCGTCCAATGGTTCATAGCGATTGTTTCCGTAGTAAACATACCCGTTCAGCTTGATAGACCTAGTCTCTAAGTCTCTTGTCAGCACGAACACGTAGCCCCTTTGTTTATCGGGCTGGGCGCGAAAAACCCAGGCCGCCTCAGTTCCCTGCATGATCCGAACTTTGATCTCCGCCTCGAAGTCGGCCAACACCGGCGGCTTAATATTCACCACGCCCATCTGGCTACCCTGGACTAATAGCGCTCCATCCTGCCCTGGCAAACCCTCTCCCTGACCAATAGTCCACCCAGCCGGGTAATCCCAGAGCGAGCTATCCGGCTTACGGTCGGCGGTGATTTTGAAATCGTCCGACCAGTCCCCCACGTAGCGATTCGGCGCCAAGCCGAGGAAGACCAAAGTTCTCTCGCGATAGAAATAAAACTGGTAAGCGGCGGTCAGCACGAGCAGCAGCGCAACCGCCCACGCTGCAAGCTTCACTCGTTTGACTTGCTTCCGCGAAGATTCAAATCGGAGGCTCTTCGCGATGAACGTGCGCTCGTCACCGTTTAGGTCTTCTGTCCGCGTCGCGCGGTATCGCTTTGCCTTAGCCAAATCCTTGCCATGCAGCAGCTCGTCTTCGTCATGTTCGGTGCTCTCCCATTTGGCGATGGCGGGTTGCAATCGCTGCCGCCAGAGGAGGAAGTCACGGTCTTCCGCGAGCCAGTCGCGCATCCGCTCCCACTTTTTGGCAAGCGCGTCGTGGGCCAATTCGACCGTCACTTCTTCCGTCATCTCGTCTTGCCTGAGCGAGACCAGTTGTTCATAAACCAACTTGTCTACAATTGCTTCGGAGTCCACGCCGAGGTCGCTTCTCTTAACCCGCAGGCGCGTGTCCGCCCAGTTCTCTCCAGGCGGTGGGACACCCACCAACCGCTTGAACGTTCGGCTGGCTATGGCCTGCTGCTTCGGCGTGAAAGAGGCGAAGACCTTCTCGGCGGTGCTGATTAACTCCTCGTCAGGGGTCTTGAACTGCCCTGTGGACGTGGGGTCAAAGACTTCGCGCGCGTAATCGGCCAGTACCCGCTGGCGTTCGGCCTCGGGGGGAGGTTGCAGGCGTGTCACTTGTCCTTCCGGGTCGCCATGGGTGAGGTACCCCGTCAGCCGTTCGACCGCCCCGAGCAGAGAGACGGTCTGCCCGCGCCTGTCTCCGAAAGGGGCGAGAATCTCTTCGTAGGCGTAGTAAGGGATGTAGATGACCTCGACTTCGCCCCAGTAGTCTGCGCGCTTTTCGTTGGGGATGTGCGTGGGGAAGCGTTCGAAATGCTTCATCGCATATTCCCGCCGCGTCTCCAGCTTGTCTTTCTCGCCGTTCTCGACGCGCATCATGATGGGGAAAATCTGGACCGCCGGGTCCGCCTTCCGCCGTTGCTCGTACACAGAGGTCGCGACGGCCGCCGCGCCCTCGATGCTCTGATGGTTGAGCGTAAAGCAGACGGCGAGCGCGTCGGGCATCTGCACGGTGCAGATGCCAGAGGCGTCGCTCACGCCCGTCCGGCTGTCGATGAGGATGTAGTCGTACTCCTCGCGCATACGCTCTTTCACGGCTTCCAGAAACACGCCGCCGCCGAGGCGGTCATAAAAATTCTGCCAGTTGAACGAGGTGATCCGGGACGAGTAGTTGTCGCCCTGCCGGCCCGCCGGGATGAAGTCCAACGTCCCGTCGCCGGGGAAGTCCCAGTCGAGTGACGCCGCGTAGCGCAGGATGTCGGCGTGCGGCTTGTACCAGTCCGGGTCGGGCGTCTCGCCTTCTTTCGGGGGCGTCGCGGCCTCATTCTCGAAGTCGATCATGAGGTCTATCACCCCGTCCGACGAGGTCAGCTCTTTGTCCACGAGGAAGGGGTAGAAATAGCGGTGCAGCCCAGGCGCTTCGAGGTCCCAATCCACCGCGAGCACACGCCGGCCGTTGCTCGCCAACACCCAGGCGACGTTGGCGAGGGCCATTGAGCGCCCGGTGCCCCCTTTGTAGGAATAGAAGGTGATGATCTTGCCGGGGCCGGTGGCTGCCGTCACGTAGAGAATCCTCCTTAGATGTCTAGATCGGGCTTCCGAATGATCTGCCCGCCTTCCGCCCTCTTCACGACAGCGGCTTTCGCGCTGATCCGCGCGCGCGCCCTGTTCAGGGCAGTGCTGAGCGCCTTCTTCAGTTCGTCGGGGGAGCTGATGGAATCCACGAAGCAATTCGGGTCCGGTTTGACGGCGTGACGCACGAAGATGCCCCACATCTTGGCCGACAAGGTCGAGCGGTTAATTTCCGTCTCGTGGTCCCTGCTGTTCCACGGGATGAGGACGACGCTGTTGAAGAAACTGTGGCGATCATACTCGGCCATGAATGAGCTATACCGCGAGAGGCACAACGTCCAGGTGTCGACCACGATGGCGACGATCTTATTTTGGTCCTCGGCCTCCTTGATCCGCCCGATGATGTCGTCGTCGAGCTGTACGAATCCTGAGAGCAGTTTTTCCTTCGTGGCAACTGCCTGGGCTATGTCCCCGACCTCGTCCGTGACTTCCGGCAGATAAGGGTGCCAGTCGTAGCCTCCCTCCATGCCGTAAGGGTCAAGCCCTTCGCGCACTTCCCGGAGTTCGTCACGCCGCCCGGCGACGAAGACGAACTGCACGAAACGCGGCCCCGCGCTGACAGGTTCTTTGGCATCCTTACTGCCCTCAGCCCCGCGCGCGCGGAAGGCGCTCTTGATTTCACTGGCCGGCGGGAGACGCGTGTGAGGCCGCAGAACGTGGTCGCGCGCCGCGCCGATCAGCTTGTCGGCAAAGCGCTCAAGGAAGTTGCGGTAGTGGGCGCGGCGGTATCTCTTAAGCGACATGAGCTGTCGGAGACCCTCCCGCGCGTACTCCTCTCCGAACTCACTGTGTTCGTACTGCACCGTGGAAGCGGCGGCGGGGAGCGGGCGCGCTCGCAGTTTCGACTCGGGGACCCAGAGGACCGGCATAATCAGAGGGGGGAGGCCGGCGTGTGAGGGAGAGTCGGCGCTGTGAGACGCCAGGCGGGAACTGAAGAGCTGCCACTCTTTGCCGCATTCTTCACTCTCGAAGTAAGCGGGCGAATACAGGGCGACGAAGGTTCGGCAGTTTTGCAGCGCCGCAATCGCCTCGTCGCGCCACTGCCTTCCCGGCTCGATGTTCCCGTCGTCAAGGAACCCGTCCTCGCCTTCCCCGGAAATCGTCCACTTGCGTATCGTGTCGTTCAAGTCCCGGTGGAATATCCTGAGGTACTCATCGCAGTCGTTGCGCGCGCAGCTCAGAAAGAACCAATGGCTCATTATTCTTTTCACCTATCCTTTAAAATCGTCTCGGATGAGCGTAAGTCGCGGCGGAGCTAAAGTGCGCAGGGCACGGCTGCGACTCCTCAGGTGATTAAGCGGGCACGCCCGGAGCTTCTTGAGCGACAACTCCGGGTTGCCGGTTGCGGCCGTAAATGCCGGGACTGTCCAGGCTACGTTCCCTGTCGGGGCGACTCAGCGATGGAGCACATGAAGAAGCAGGTCACTCCACTTCCATGCCTCTTTAAAGCCGCGGAAATGAGGGTTGCCTATGGACAGATTGAATCGGACTGTTTATCCGCCCGCCCAAGCGGTTACCGGTCTAATATCGGCATTTCATCAGGCCAAGTAGCGGGTGAGTCTTTGCCGATTCCGTGAGTCTTAAATAACGACCTAAGCGAGCCAGAGGATTCTATGCCCGACGCTCCCTCACGTCAACTTTTTTCCACACCGGCGCGGCGCGGGGACTGCCTGAGCCGCAGGTCGAACCGGCAGTCACTGCCAATTACTGGTTAGAGTCACACGCCGCGTGACGCGCACGCCTGCGCGCCAGTCTTCGTTGAGGTCGAAGCGGTACATGCGGATAGAGGGCGTGATTGAGCGGGCGAGCGTGTTGAAGGCGCGGTGGAAGCGCAGGGCTGGGGCGACCAGGTAGATCAGGGGCGGGTCGTCTGAAATTTCGGCGTCGCCGAAGAGGCGTGCGCGCGTGATGTGGCCGGCGCGGCGGTGCGTCTCGACGCGACGCCAGTAGTCCGCGGCCTGAAGGACGTGTTCGCGGTCTTCGGAGACTTTCAGTTCTATGACGACGAGGCGGCCGTCGCGCCTGAGCGCGAGCAGGTCTATAGGGCGCGTGTGTGCGCCGGCTCCGCGCGAGGGGCGGAACTGGGCGAAGAGCGGCGCGAGGCGCAGGCCGGGGTCTAAGCGAGTGATGTCGCGCCTCAACATTGATTCGAGCCAGGCTTCAGGCGAGGCGCGGTAGAGCGCGTGGCGACGGTCCGGGGCGTCGGCGCGGCGGTGCTCCGTCAGGTCGCGCAGCAGCTTCGTCCACTCCTCCGGCGTGTCTTCGTCCAGCAGGCGGCGGCGCGCGCCGTCAACGCCGAACCAGACGCGCTCGCTGTCCATCACGCGACGCACGCGCGCGAACACGAGGCCGCGGAAGCGCAGCGTCTCTGCGTGGCGCGAGCGCATCACGTCAATCGCTTCGGGCGCGTGGGCCGTGATGCGCGCGGCGGTCTCGCTCAGAACGTCGGGCGACGGGCGGCGGAAGCGCTGCGGCGTTTCACTCACAAGCTCTTCGAGCGCGGGCGCGCGAACCGGCGCGAGTTCCCGCCACTCGTCGTCCAGGCGGTAGAGCGCCATGACGCGGCGCAGGTCTTCGCGCAGGAGCGCGAGTCTTTCCGCGATGGTCGCGATGCTTCCCTGCCCCGCGACCAGCCACAGTCTTGTCAGGTAAGGCGGGCGCGTGCGCCGCTCCTGAGCGCGCGTGAACCAGAGGAGCGCCGAGGAGAGGAAGGCGTCAACGCCTCGCGCCCCCGCTTCGGCGATGTCGCACGTTACGGCGACGCTTTCGTGGCCCGCGCGCCGGAGCAGTATGCGCGCGTATCTTCCGGGCTCGCCGCGGCGCGGGCCTGTGCTCAGGCCGGCTCTTTCCACAATCGAGCCGCCGAGCGTGGCGCAGGCTAACTGTGCCAGTCGCAGGCTCGCGTGCCGCCGCGTGTCCGCGACGTGCGCGGCGAGCGCGGCGACCGTTGCGCGCGGGATGAGTTCGAGGCGCACTCTCTCCGCGCCCATGCGCCTCGACGCCGTGAGCAGAAGTTTTTGGCCCGTCCACTCCCAAGCGGTCACGCGCCACGCGAGCGCGCCGCTGTTGCCCCAGTAAGTGAAGATGAGCCGCCCGTGCGAGACGCTGAAGTCGCACTCGCTTTTTTTCAGGCTCACGGCCGCGCCTGCGTCGCCGCCCGCGCAGAGCCATTCGCCGTGCCCGTCAATCAACTCCCGCAGACGGCGCTCGGCCTCGTTCGCGGCCTTCTCGTCGATGAGACGCTCGATCATCCGACTAATAACTCGACCCCTCTGCGCCTCCAACGTGAGTGGTCTTGGTTTTTATTCACGCCGGAGGCGCAAAGACGCGAAGGAGGTGAATCCGTGTTTCGGGGTCTTGCTCTTGTAGGGTGGTAGGAACCGCTCTATAGCGTGTGCTAACATTTCGTGTCAATCAAAAAATAACATTGAGGACCGAAGAAGTATGAAGAACGTTTACCTGGCCGGCTCCGCGCGCACGCCCATAGGGCGCTTCGGCGGGACGCTCGCCGACTGGACGGCCGCGGACCTGGGCGTGGCCGCCGCCACCGAGAGTCTCAAGCGCGCTCGACTCAGCGCGGACCAGATTCAGGAATCCATCTGGGGCTCCGCCCGTCAAGCAGGGGGTGGGCCGAACGTCGCGCGCCAGATTACTTACCGCGCCGGCGCGCCCGGGACCGTGCCCGCCTACACCGTCAACCAGGCGTGCGGCTCGGGCCTGAAAGCCATCATCCTCGCGGCGCAGGAGATCATGCTCGGGCGCGCGCGCGCGGTGCTCGCGGGCGGGACCGAGAGCATGTCGCGCGTGCCTTATTACGCGGAGGGCGCGCGCTGGGGCATGCGCATGGGCAACGCGGAGCTGGTCGACGGGATGTACCGCGACGGCTTCCTGGACCCTCTGTCCGGTCAGGTGATGGGCGAGACGGCCGAGACGCTCGCGCGCCGCTACGAAATCTCGCGCGACGAGCAGGACGCCTACGCGCTGCGCTCGCAGCAGCGCGCCGAGGCCGCCATCACTTCGGGCCGCCTGGACGCGGAGGTCGTCCCGCTGGAAATCAAAGGGCGCAAGGGCGAGACCCAGACCTTCGCGCGCGACGAGCACTACAGGGCCGGGACGACCATCGAGTCGCTGAAAAAACTTCCGCCCGTTTTCAGCAAGGAAGGGACCGTGACGGCCGGTAACTCTTCGGGCATCACGGACGGCGCGGCCGCGCTCGTCGTCATGGGCGAAGAGACGTTGAAGGAATCGGGCGCTGAAGCCGAGGCGCGCGTCGTCGATTACGAGATCACGGGCGTCGCGCCGGAGATTATGGGCATCGGCCCCGTCCCGGCCGTGCGCGCGCTGCTCGGCCGCCAGAAGCTCACGCTCGAAGACATTGACTTGGTGGAACTCAACGAAGCCTTCGCCGCGCAGGTCATCGCGTGCGACCGCGACTTGGGTTTCGACGCGGAGCGCCTGAACGTCAACGGCGGCGCAATCGCCCTCGGCCACCCGATTGGCTGCACCGGCGTGAGGATTATGACCACGCTGCTCCACGAGATGAAGAAGCGCGGCGCGCGCCGCGGCCTCGCCACGCTCTGCGTGAGCGGCGGCATGGGCCTGGCCCTCCTGGTCGAGCGCGTCTGAGATTTTATGAGAACGCTCGCCCTCATCTTTCTGTTAACGCTCACGCTCGTCGCGGCGTCTTGTAAACGGCCAGGCGTTTCTGAGGACAAAAATCAGAACTCTGCCAACGCCCCGGCCGCGAGCGGCGCGGCCTCTTCGGTCCCGCCCTTCGCGACCAAGGAGCCGGAGCGTTACCAGGCGACGAGAGTCGTGACGAGCGGCGCGGACGCGGGCGGCGGCGAGGAGAGCCGGACGCTGATTGCGCGCGACGGCGACCGCAGGCGGGAAGAATACGCGCAGGGCGCGGGCGGGCGCGTCGCCTACCTGCAACTGCCCGAGGGCAGTTACGTGCTGCTGCCCGCGAAGAAGTTGTACGCGGAGTTGAAGGCGGGGTCGGGAGGCGACGGAGGCGCGCACGGGGCTCGCGTCCCGCCGGACTTTTCACCCGAGAAGCTGCTCAACGAGGCGCGGCCTGAGACCTTGTACGAGAGGCTCGGCGAAGAGAGCTTGAACGGGCGCGCGACCACGAAGTACCGCGTCACCGTGCGCGGCCAGGAGAACGGCGCGGTCGCGAGCGAGAGTTTCGTCTGGGTCGACGAAGGGCTGGGGATGCCTGTCAGAACTGAGACGACTTCGCCGGGCGCGCGCATTACGATGGAGTTGCGCGACATCAAAGAGACTGTTGACGCGGGGCTGCTTGAGTTGCCGGCGGACTACAGGCGTGTCGCGCCCGCGGAGCTTTTCGCAGAGGCGCGTTGAGGCGTTTGGGCAATCCGGCGCGGGCCGAAACTAACCGGGACGCAGGCGCGTATTTGACAACCTCGCGCGGCGCGCCCCGCATCCGAGAGTGGCGCGTGTCGCGCCCGCCCGCTTGCGGCAGGCGGTACTGACAATTTGACAAGCTGGAAAGGTGAATCATCAAGATCGTGAATAAGAAATCGCTCGCACTAATACTCGTCGTGAGCCTCGCGCTCACGGCCTTCGCGCTGATGGGCGGCGCTCAGACCAGGCCCGTGACGGCGGCGGCGGCAACGGTCGTAGCGCCGGCACCGGCCGCCCCTTTGGATTTACTCCCGCCCTCCGACCTCGTCGCGTTCGTAAACGTCAAGCGCCTCATTACGGAGGCCGCGCCGAAGGTCTTCGCTGACGACCCCGCCAAGCTCGCGGAGTTCAACGCGGAGATCGACGGCTTCAAGACCAAGACGGGAATCGACGCGCGCTCCTTCGACTCCATCGCCGTCGGGATGCGCTACCTGAACCCCGCGCCCGGAGTCACCACGGCCGACACGGTCGTCATCGCGCAGGGCACGTTCAACGCGGGCGCACTCGTCGCCGCGGGCCGCGTCGCCGCCAAGGGCAAATTCCAGGAGCAGAAATACAAGGACTCGACCATCTACATTTTCGCCGTCAACGACCAGGTGAACGTCCCCCGCCTGATGAACATGACGGTCAGGGAGTTGGCCATGACGACGCTCGACGCGAACACGCTCGCCTTCGGCGAACTCCCGGCCGTGCGCGCCACGCTCGACGCACGCAGCGGGCTCACCGGCACGACGAGGGCGAACGCGGACCTCGTGCAACTCGCGCAGCGCTCGCCGAACGCGCTCATGGGCTTCAGCGCCAACGTGCCGCCGTCGCTCGCCAAGAGCATCGAAATCCCCAACGACGAGATCAGCCGCCTCCTCGGCTCCATCCGGCAGGCGTACGGGTCCGTCGGCGCGACGGCCAACGGCTTCAGCCTGCTGACGATTGCGCGCACGGAAAAGGCGGACGACGCGCAATCGCTGAGCGACACGCTCTCGGCGCTGAAGCAATTCGGCGTCGTGGTCGCGGGCCAACTCCCCGCCGAGCAGAGCAAGCTCGCGCAGAACGCGCTCGAAAGCATGAAGATCAGCGCGGCGGGCAACGAGACCTCCGTCAGCTTCGAGCTACAGCAGTCGGACATCTCGACCCTGCTGCGCGTGCTCAGGCCGAAGACGCAGAACGCGGGACCCAATGAAGTGAATCTCCCCCCCGAGGGCCACCGGAATCTAGGCGACCCCAAGGGTAGCAATCCAGAATAAGACGCTGAAATCAGTTGTTATTCTGCTTCTCTTTTCTTCCGCGCTCTGAGTTCTGCTTTTAAGAAAGGCTGCAATCATGAATAGAAGGTTCAACTTTTCCATCCTCGCGGTCGCGCTCGTCGCGCTCGCGGCGGTCGCATTCGTCGTCGGCCACAACGCGGGGACGAGGGCCGCCGGGGTGAACGGCGCGCTCGCGGCGCTCCCGGCCTCGGACTTCGTCATCGGCATCGACGCGCAGCGCGCCCTGAACGAAACGCTCCCGGCGCTCCTCGCCTCGAACCCTGCGGCGCTGGCGAAGGTGAACACCGAACTCGAAGAGTTCCAGCGCAAGACCGGCATCAACCCGCGCACCTTCGAGTCAATCGCCATCGGCGGGAGCTTCCCCCCGGACAAGTCGCGCGGGAACGGGCGCGCCGTCGTCATCGCGCGCGGCAGCTTCAGGGCGGACGAACTGCTGGAGACGGCCTTCGCGGCGGCGAAGGCGAAGGAACCGCGCTTTCAGAAGGAGGAGCAGCTTTACGAAGGCCGGACCATCTTTTTAGTCGGCCAGGCCGAGACGCCCAGGACCACGGTTGAAGCCCAAAAGAAAACCTCCACGGTGACACGTCAGTCGGAGCCCGCGGCCGCCACGCCGCCGAACGGGAGCGGCGCAGGCATCGGCCCAGACCAGGATTCGAAGGCACCTCCGCTTGAGGTTCTCGAAGGGGACCATACAGTCAGAGCAGTCAGAGCCGCCCGCAGAGACAGGGTGGCCGTCACCGTGCTCGACGCGAACACGATTGCGGCGGGCGACCTGGACGGCGTGCGCGCGGCGATTGACGCGAGCCTGGGGCGCAACCGCGTCGACGACGAATTGGTCCGGCTGGCCTCCGAGACGCCCGGCGCGGTCGTAGGTTTCAGCGGGAGGGTGCCGCAGAACTTCGGCGGGAAAGTCGGCGACTCCGTCGTCGAAAAATACTTCGCGTCGATACGCCAGTTCTACGGCTCGCTCGGCGCGGACGGGATGGACGCGCAGGCGCGCGTCACGCTCCGCACGGAGACGGCCGAGCAGGCGAACGACATAGGCCAGGCGCTCAACGCCCTCAAGACGCTTTCGGCCGTCGGCTTCGCCGGCCCCGGCAGCAAGAACGCCTCCGTGGGGGACCTGATTAAGAGCCTCAACGTCACGACTCTCAACAACGAAGTCCAGATCAGCGTCAAGATTCCGCAGGCCATCGTCACGCCGGTGGTGAAGAGCCTTTAGGCAATCGCTCGCACGTTTCTGACCGCGAAGGGGTCACACATGATAGCCGTGGGCAAGCGAACTCGAGTTCGCTTGCCCACGGCTATCATGTTCATCCCCTGCGGGGATGGGCCTGCGTTTCTGGCCCGGAACAATCTGCCATCGCATTTATCCGAAAATCGCTGTAGTATTCCCGCCCGGTCCACCATTCCTGTGAGGTTCCCTTGAAGGCTGACTAATGGAGACTGGCCCGGACGTGCGGCCCGAGGATGAGAGAGCGCTCCGCCGCGAGCATCGCGGCAGGCTCGTCAAGTGGGCCGTCGTCGTCTCGGCCGCCGCGGCAATCGCGCTCACGCCAGTCCCTCAAGGCGTCACGCCGCAGTCCTGGCGGCTGCTCGCGATTTTCGTCGCCACCATCATCGGCTCCATCCTGCGCCCCGTGCCGAGCGCGGCCATCGTGCTCCTCGGCGTGACGGCCGTGGCGCTCACGGGCGTGCTGCCGGTGGCAGAGGCGCTGCGCGGCTACGCGGACCCGGTCGTCTGGCTCGTGCTCGCGGCCTTCTTCATCTCGCGCGGGATGATTAAGACGGGCTTGGGCCGGCGCATCGCGCTCAATTTCATACGCGCCATCGGCCACCACTCGCTCGGCCTGGGCTACGCGCTCGCCTCCACGAGCGCCCTGCTCGCCTCCGTCATCCCCTCGGTCGGCGCGCGCTCCGGCGGCGTCATCTTCCCCGTCGCCAAGAGCCTGGCCGAAGCCTACGACTCCAGGCCGGGCGAGACGGCCGGCCGCCTCGGCGCGTTCCTCTTCGTCACGCTCTACCAGTGCGAAGTCGTCATCTGCGCCATCTTCCTCACGGGCCAGGCGTCGAACCCCATCATCGCCAAGTTCGCCTTGCAGGAGACGGGCGTCAACCTCACCTACAGCCGCTGGCTGCTGGGCGCAATCGTGCCCGGACTGCTCTCGCTCGTCGTCGTCCCGCTCGTCATCTACAAGCTCTTCCCGCCGGAAGTGAAGCACACGCCCGACGCGGCCCGCGCGGCCAGCGCCGAACTCGAACGCATGGGGCCGATGACTCGCGCCGAGAAGACCATGCTCGCGGTCTTCGCTCTGGTCGCGGCGCTCTGGGTCGTCGGCGACAGGCTCGCGGGTTGGACGGGCGGGGCAGTCCCGAACATACATTACGCGACGGTCGCACTCGTAGGCATCTGCGTACTGCTCCTGGGCCGCGTCCTCGACTGGGAAGACCTGCTCGCGGAGCGCAACGCCTGGGACGTGTTCATCTGGTGCGGCGGGCTGGTCCGCATGGCGGAGGCGCTCGGCGAGACGGGCATCACGAAAAGGTTCGCGGACGCGGCGGCCGGGCTGACAATCGGCTGGGCGTGGTGGGTCGCGCTCGCCGTGCTGCTCCTGGTCTACTTCTACGCGCACTACGGCTTCGCCAGCATCACGGCGCACGTCACGGCGATGTACATCCCGTTCCTCGCCGTCACCATCGCGGCCGGCGCGCCGCCCCTGCTCGCCGTGCTCCTCCTGGCCTACTTCTCGAACCTGGGCGCGTCGCTCACGCACTACGGCACGACGCCCGCGCCCATCTGGTTCGGCGCGGGCTATGTCAAGCAGCGCACGTGGTGGTGGCTCGGCCTGGTCGTCTCGCTCCCCAACATCCTCATCTGGGGCGCAATCGGAATTCTCTGGTGGAAGATTCTCGGCTGGATTTGAGAAGGGATGAGGGATGAAAGGGGTTGAGTGAACCGCCCGCCGAATCATCGATTCAACGGCTTTCACTTCATCCCTCACCCCTCATCCCTCATCCCTTACTTCACTGGCACTTCTATCGGGACGGTGGTCGTCGGGGGTCGGCCGCCGCCCGGCGGGGCGGTGATGGTCGGCTCTTCGTCGGCCCCGATCTTGGCGAGCACGTCCTCATCTATGTCTATGTCGCCGGCCGCTTCCATGCGCGCCTGCGCGGCGAGGATGTAGTCCTCGAAGACCTGGCTGCGGCGCTCGTTGAGCGTGCCCTCCATCAGCGAGTCGCGCTGCTTGGCGAATTCGCCGAGGTCGGCCTCCTTGCGCTTGGTCGCGCCGATGACGATCCAGTCGTTCCCGACCTTGACGGGCGTCTTCGTCACCTCGCCCTCTTTCAGGTTGTAGATGGCGTCCTGCGCCGCCGTGTTCAGGTCGAGCTCGCCGAGCGGCAGCGTCGTGGCGAAGCCGGTCTGCGTCCTGGCCTCCAGCCCGAGCTTCTCGGCCGCCGCCTTGAGGTCGCCCGCGCCCGCGGTGGTGTTCGCCAGGTTGCGCGCGGTCTCTTCGAGCTGCCCCTCGGCGCGCTCCTTCTTGAGCGCCTGCGCCACCTTCTCCCTGACCTCGTCGAAGCCCGGCTGGTAGTTCGGGTCGCGCTTCTCCAAGAGCATCGGCACGGCGAAGCCGTTCGGGACGGGCGTCACGTTGCCTATGTCCTGCGGGTTTTCGAGCAGCGCGATGCCCTGCTCGAACTGCTGGTTGCTGCCGATGTCCGGCACGGCGTCGCCGGGGACGACGAACGGCGTCTCGCGGACCATCTCGGCCGCGCTCATGTTCGCCTCGGCGGCCAGCTCCTGTGCCACTTTCTGGAAGTCCTTCGTCTCCTTGAGGCGCGCGGCCGCGCGCTGGGCCAGCGCGGCGGCGGCCGCGTAGCCTTTACGGTTGCGCGCCGAGACGAGCAGTTCCTGGCGCGCCTCCTCGAAGGTCTTCGGCACGCTCTCGCCGCGGCGGAAGATGTAGTAGGCGCTGCCGAACTTGATCGGGCCGGAGATGCCGCCCACCTCCGTCTCGAAGGTGCGCTGGAGCGGGTCGTCCGGCTTGTTCGGGTTCTTCTTGACCACGCCCGCGAGCCAGCCGCCGGTCTTGGCCGTCGCCGGGTCTTCCGAGTTGCCCTTCGCCGCGTCGGCGAACTCCTGCTCGGTCGCGGTGCCGGTCGTGCCGCGCAGCTTCTTCGCCAACTCGTCACCCTTGGCCTTGACCGTCTCGTCCAGCTTCGGGTCCGCGACCTTCAGCACGATCTGCTGCACCTTGTGCCCGCCCTGCTTCAGCTCCGGCGAGAGCTTGTCGTACTCCTCGCGCAGCTCCGCCTCCGGTATCTGAATCTTCTCGCCCTGCTTGGCCGTCGCGACGAAGAGGTAGCGGACCTTCTTCTGCGGGACCTTGATGAGGTAGTCCGCCTTGTGCTGCTCGTAGTAGTCGCGCAGCTCCTGGTCGGACGGGTTGATTTTGTCGGCGAGCTTCTCGGCCATGACGGGCACGTAGACCAGGTCGAAGGTGGTCGAGCGGCGCTGGTAGTCGCGCTGGACCTCTTCCTCCGAGACGTTGACGCCGGCTGTGACCAGGGCGCGCAGCTTGTCCACCATGATGGAGTCGCGTATGCGCCCCTCGAAGCGGGCCACGTCGCCGACCCGCTTCATGTACTGGTTGACGTCGACCTTGCCCGAGGCGTCCTTGTTCTGCTCGCGGATCATCGCGGCCACTTCCTCGTCGGACGCCGTCAGGCCGAGGCGCTTGGCCTCCTGCACCATGACGCGCTGCCGGACGAGCTGGTTGAGCAGCATCTCGGTTATCGAGCGGTTGAGGACGGAGGGGTCGCCGACCTGCTGCACGAGGTCGCCGACCGTGATCTCGTCGTCCCCGACCGTCGCGAGGACTTCCGTGTTGGTGGCCGAGGGCGCGGCGCTGTTGCGCGTGGGCGCGTAGAAGACGACGAGGCTGACGGCCATCAAGATGGCGAACCCGACGATGATCAGGCTCCGCGTGCGCTCCATCCGGCTTAAAAACTTGAGCATTATTGAAAACCTTCCGAAAGGGAGAAATCAGTAAAAGTAATCAGTAGTCAGTAGTCAGTAACCAGTAGTTAGCGGTCAGTTAAAAGCTGAATACTGATTACTGACCACTGATTACTGATTGCAAATCGCGGATTGTAACGGAGAGACGGGTGGGGCCGCAACCGCGCGCGCGGGCGCGCTCCAGGGACGCAGGTTGATTGGGCGCGCGTGCGGGTGCTATTTTAGCCACTACATTATGAACATGGCGGAACACTCTTTATGGCTGTGGGTCGGCTTCGGCGCGCTCATAGCGGTCATGCTGAGCCTCGACCTGGGGCTCTTCAATCGCAAGTCTCACCAGGTCACTTACAAGGAATCCGTCATTTGGAGTTCCGTCTGGGTCTCGCTGGCGCTGATCTTCGCCGGCGTCGTCTTCTGGCACCTCGGCAAGCAGAAGGGCGTCGAGTTCATCACGGGCTACCTGATAGAACTCTCGCTCTCGGTGGACAACCTCTTCGTCTTCCTGCTGGTCTTCGCCTACTTCAAAGTCCCCGCGAAGTACCAGCACCGCGTCCTCTTCTGGGGCGTGATGGGCGCGCTCATCATGCGCATCATCATGATCTTCCTGGGCACGGCGCTGATACGCCAGTTCAACTGGATCATCTACCTCTTCGGCGCGTTCCTCGTCATCACGGGCGTCAAGATGTTCAGCCAGGAGGAGACGGACCTCCAGCCCGAGGACAACCCCATCGTCAAACTGGTGACGCGCTTCATCCCGATCACGCGCCACTACGACGGCGAGAAGTTCTTCACCGTCGAGAACGGCCGCCGCGTCGGCACTTTGCTCCTGCTCGTCCTCATCATCGTCGAGGTCACGGACCTCGTCTTCGCCGTGGACTCGATCCCGGCCATCTTCGGCATCACGACCGACACGTTCATCGTCTACACCTCGAACGTCTTCGCCATCATGGGCCTGCGCTCGCTCTACTTCCTGCTGGCCGGCGTGGTCGAGAAGTTCCACTACCTCAAGCTCGGGCTGGCGATAGTCCTGACTTTCATCGGCGTCAAGATGCTGCTCCCGCTGATTTCGAAGGGCGTGGCCTACGGGCTCGACTCGGCGGGCGCTGCGAGTGCCGCCGAGTACGTCCGCCACCACGGCCAACACATCCCCATCGGCATCGCGCTCGGCTTCGTCGCGACCGTGCTCGCCGGCTCCGTCGTCGCCTCGCTCGTCTGGCCGAAGCGCGCCGAGCGCGACATAGACGTTGACCTCCCCGAAGGCTTCGACCCGCCGTTCGAGAACGTCGAGCCCGACGGGCAGCCCCAGCCCGAAGAGTCCGAGCCGGTCGAGCGCCGGTAAAACGTGGGCTTTTCGCCCGGTTTTGGCCCGAAAATTTTCCTTTTGCCTAGAATCTCGGCTTTGTGCTAACTTTTAGTTTGGTCGCGTCTTGACGGAGGCGACCGTCGAGCTTCACGTTTTCGGGAATGCGGGTCAGACTTAACTGCCCGCCCCGTCACTCGAAAGCGCTTTCGGCCCCGCAGAAGTCTCAGTAGTTCCGGTTTCACTTCCCCCTTATGGCTACTAAGCAAGGTCGCTTCGACCTCGAATGGTGGGTCGTACAGAAGCGGCTGATTTACATCATCGTCGCCGGGCTCGCCTTCGCCCTGTTCGCCGTGGGCGCGTGGTATTACGTCTCGCGCTACGGCAACCCCTTCGCCAGCCAGAAGTCTTCCGACTCCGGCCCGGAGGGCGCGCGCTTCGCCTCCTTCGAGGGCGACGTGCGCGTCATACGCGCCTCCACGCGCGAGACGCTCCCGGCGAGCCTCAAGACGCAGCTCTACCCCGGCGACACCGTGCAGACGCAGTCGGACGGCCGCGCGCGCATCACGCTCGCCGACGGCTCCACCCTCGTCATACGCCCGAACAGCACCGTCATCATCCGCGACAACACGAGCGCCGAGGGCGGCCGCAACGTCCGCGTGCGCGTCGACACGGGCCAGATCAACGTCCGCACCGAGCAGCAGCCGGAGGGCAGCGTCAACGTCGTCGAGACGAGCCAGACGCAGAGCCGGCTGGCCTCCGAGACGGCTTCGAGCTTCAACGTCAACCCGGACAAGACGGCCGAGATTCGCGTCCACACGGGCCAGATCGAGACGACCACCAACAACGGCGAGAAGACAGTCATTCGCAGCAACGAGTTCGTCTCGGTCAACACCGTCGGCGCAATCGGCCAGCGCGAGCGCCTGCTCGACGTGCCCGCCCCGACAGGCCCGCGCAACCTCGAACGGATACAGACCGGCGCGGGCTCTGCGAACGTACGACTCCAGTGGCAGCGCCCGCAGTCCGGCCTCGCCGCCCACTACCGCGTCGAAGTGGCGACCTCGCCCTTCTTCGTCACCGAGGGCAAGGTCATCGAGCGCGACCAACTGGCCTCCAACGAATTCAACGCCTCGGACCTCAGGCCCGGCGACTACTTCTGGCGCGTGCGCGCCACGGCCCGCTCGGGCCAGGCCAGCGACTGGAGCGAGCCGCAGAAGTTCACCGTCGTCACGAAGGGCGGGGGCTCTGCCGGCCCCTCTTTCACCGAAGTCGCGGCCGAGTACGTCGGCGGCCGAATCTACGTGATTCGCGGCCGCACGGAGCCGGGCACGACCGTCAGCTACCAGGGGCGCGGGACGCTCTCGGACAGCGGCGGCTCGTTCCGCCTGCAAATCACCGCCCCCGAGGGCGCGGGCGAAATCGCCATCGAGGCGGAGGACCAGCAAGGCAACCGCACGCGGCACAAAGTCCAACTCGCTGGCGGCACCGCGGCGGCGGCACGCCAGGGGAGTTGACGACAAAGGGTTACGCGAGCCTGACGCATGAAGCACGTAGTTTTATTGACGAACGCCCACGAGCCGCCCGCGGCCACGCTGACCGACGTACTCGAACGCAGCGGGGTCGCGGCCTTCTTCGAAGGCATACGCGAGGAGGAGCAACTGCCCGCGCCCGCGGGCGACGCGCTGGGCCCGGCGGACGCCGCTAGCGCGAGCGCGCCGCCCCCGCCGCTCGCCGTCCTCTACGAAGTCATCGGCGGGGCCGACATGCGCGAGCTTTACTCGGTCGTCGAGCACGCCGTCGCCGTCTGGCCCCAGGCCCCTCTGGTCGCCTGCCGCCGCCCCGCCAAAAACGGCGTCTCCTCAAGCCTGCGGACGCCCGACGCGGCGACGCTCCGCCGCATGGGCTTCCGCGCCATCGCGGACGACCCGGCGCAGTTGCCCGTCCTGCTGCGCGAGCTGGAAGACCGCGGGATGACGGGCGAGCTTCTCGCGCCGGACAACCTTGAGCCGGCCTGGCTGCCGCAGGCGCTTCTGCTCCCGGACAAGATTTCCCCGAAAGCCCTGCGCGCTGCCTTCGAGCTGGTCGCCTCGCTCCACTTCACGAACGACCAGGTGAGCGCGGCCAACGCGGCGCTCGCCGGCCTCGCCCCGCTGGTCGAAGCCGACCGCTGGACTATCTACCTGACATCGGAGGCGAGCGGCGGGCAGGCGGCGAGCCTTGAGCCGCTGGCCGTGCGCGGGCTGACGGCGAGCGAGCGCGAGATTAACGAGGCCGACTGGCAGCGGGCGCTGCTCGGCAAAGCCCTGGCGCTTTCTGGCACAGAATCCAAGGCGGCCACGGAAGCTGTCGCGAAGACGGAGACGGTGAGGAAGAAAGAGGGCGCGCGCAAGGTCGTCGCCGTCCCGCTCGTCGCTGGCGAGCGCGTCATGGGCGTGCTCGAAGGCGTGCGCGAGGGGAAAAGCGCGCGCTCGTTCACGCGCGCTAACCTGCGGCTGCTGGACGCGCTGGCGCTGCCCGTGGCCTCCGCGCTCGGGAACTCTCTGCGCATCGCCGAGGCCGAGCGCCTCTCGCAGACGGACGATCTGACGAAGCTCCACAACGCGCGTTACCTGCGCCAGTACCTTCTGGGCGAGGTGCGCCGCGCGCGGCGCTATAACTCGAACGTCGCCGCGCTCTTCTTCGACCTGGACAATTTCAAGCACGTCAACGACGTGTACGGCCACCTCGTGGGCTCGCACGTCCTGATGGAGATGGCGGCCATCATCCTTTCCTCCGTGCGCGACACGGACGTGGTGGCGCGCTACGGCGGCGACGAGTTCGTCGTCATCCTGCCCGAGAGCAACGTCGAGCAGGCGGCCTTCGTGGCCGAGCGCGTCCGCCACAAGATCGAGCGCAACGCCTTCACGGGCGGGCGCGGGCTCCGCCTCCAACTGACCGCCAGCTTCGGCGTCGCCACCTTCCCCGAGCACGCGCAGTCGCCGCAGCAACTCGTCGCCAACGCCGACGCCGCGATGTACGAGGCGAAGGCCGCCGGCAAGAACTGCGTCCGCTTCGCCTCGAAGCCCTCCGGCTGATCCACCCGCCGGGACTTTTACTCTAAGCCGGGGTCCCGCGCGCCGTGCGCGGCGACTTTCAGCGCGTTTCTTAAAAAACCTGTAGACATTTTGCCCCAGTTGCTGTAAAGCATTACCGAGCAGTCCAGGAGCAATTCCCGCCCGCCTTTAGTTTCCGCCAAAACGCTACGGCAGGCTCTTGTTCGTCTCGGGTTCCCCGGCTAGCGTGTCCCCCGGTTAGCCAGAATGCGCCGCTTCGGTGTATCTTTATGGGTTCACGGCGCGGCGGCGGAATGCCCCACGCCAGGGGTGTCTTTCATTCCGCGGCCACTCACGGGCGGCCGCGCTCGGGTCGTGCTGATTCCTATGCGCAATTTTTAACTGAACAGGGACGGACAACAAACACGAATGGCTTTTAAATCTATCTTTAGTCTCTTCTCCAGTGACCTGGCGATAGACCTGGGCACGGCCAACACCCTGGTCTTCGCCAAGGGCCGGGGCATCGTCGTCTCCGAGCCTTCCATCGTCGCCATCAACAAGATCACCAACGCGGTGGAGGCCGTCGGCCGCGACGCCAAGGAGATGCTCGGCCGCACGCCCGGCAACATCGTCGCCATCCGCCCGATGAAGGACGGCGTCATCGCCAACTTCGAAGTGACGGAGAAGATGCTCCAGCACTTCATCAGGAAAGCCCACAACGGCAAGACCTGGGTCAGCCCGCGCGTCGTCATCGGCATCCCGTCGGAGATCACGCAGGTCGAGCGCCGCGCCGTCGAAGACTCCGCCTACCGCGCCAAAGCCTCCGAGGTCTACCTGGTCGAGGAGGCGATGGCGGCGGCCATCGGCGCGGGGCTCCCCATCACGGAGCCGCACGGCAACATGGTCGTGGACATCGGCGGCGGCACCACGGACATCGCCGTCATCTCGCTTTCGGGCATCGTCTACTCGCGCGCCGTCCGCGTCGCCGGCAACGAGATGGACGAGGCCATCACGCAGTACATCAAGCGCAAGTACAACCTGCTCATCGGCGAGCGCACGGCCGAGCAGATCAAGATCGAGCTGGGTTCGGCCTGCGAGCTGGACGAGCCGCTCTCGATGGAGGTGCGCGGGCGCAACCTCATCGAAGGCATCCCGAAAACGATCTCGATTTCGGACTCGGAGATTCGCGAGGCGCTGGCCGACTCGGTCTCGACAATCGTCAACGCGGTGCGCGTCGCGCTTGAGCGCACGCCGCCCGAGCTATCCGCCGACATCGTCGAGCGCGGCATCGTGCTCACGGGCGGCGGGGCGCTTTTGAAGAACCTGGACAAGCGGCTCTCCATCGAGACAGGGCTCCCCGTGAGCCTCGCCGAAGACCCGCTCTCCAGCGTCGTCCTCGGCACGGGCAAGATGCTCTCCGACTTCAACCTCCTCAAGCGCGTCAAGTGGGACAACACGCTGACGAGCGGAACCTAAAACAGCGGGCGGCGGGCAGTTAAAAACTGCTTCTTCTGCCGGCTGCCCACTGCTACTGCCTACTGAGTTATGGCCGTCGCACGCACCCAGAAAGAGATCAGGCAGCGGGCCCCCTGGTGGCTGGTGGGGCTGCTCTTTTTAAACCTGGGGCTGATGCTGTACGACGCGCGCGACGGGGTGACGAAGCAGCGCATGATTCGCGTCTGGGTGCAGGCGCTGCTCTCGCCCTTCCAGCGGGCGACCGCGGGCGTGGGCAGCACGGGCTCGGGCTTCTTCCAGTACCTGTCGAACCTGCGCAACGCGGCGGCCGAGAACACGCAGCTCAAGCAGCGCATCGAGCAGATGGAGATGGAGCTGAACCAGTTGCGCGCCGACCGCGACGAGAACCAGCGCCTGCGCGCCCTGCTCGACCTCAAGGACAAGAGCCAGTACACGGTGGTGCCGGCCAGCGTGATCGCGCGCGACCCCTCGATCTGGTTCAACACCGTCACGATTAACCGCGGGAGTTCCAGCGGCGTCGAGCTGAACATGCCGGTCGTCACGCCGGGCGGCATCGTCGGGCGCATCATAGGGGTCAGCCCGTGGTCCGCGCAGGTGATGCTGCTCTCGGACGAGCGCTCGGGCGCGGGCGCCGTCATCGGCCAGCTAGGGCAGTCCAAAGCCCTCGGCTCCATCAAGGGGCTCGGCGACAGCGACCTGCTGGAGATGCACCACGTCCCAGGCACTGAGGAAGTCAACCCCGGCGACTACGTGGTCACCACAGGGCAGGACGGTATCTACCCACCGGGCTTAAACGTCGGCGAGGTGGTAGAAGTTAAGAAGGGCTCGGCCACCGTCTCGCACAACATACACATCAGGCCCGGCGCGCGACTGAACGCGCTCGGCGAGGTGGCGGTGCTGCTCTACCACCCGCCGCAGGCCGGCGCGCCCGAGCAGGCGCTGCCCAACGTGGAGAAGAAAAGTGGGCAGTAGGCGGCGGGCGGCGGGCGGTTAAGACAAGTTGCTTTTACCCCCGCCGCCCACCGCCTACTGCCCATTGTTTTACCGATGCGTCAACTGAAAATCGCGCTGGTGCTGGCGATAGCCGTGGTCCTGCAATCGTCGCTGCCGGCCGTCTGGCCCGGATTTGTTTACGCCGACCTGCCGCTGATTGTGGTAGTCTATGTGGCGTTGCAGCGCGACGCGTTGCAGGCGCTGTTCGTCGGCGCGGCGGCCGGGCTGGCGACCGATCTTTTAAGCGGGGGCTTGCTGGGCGGCGGCGGCTTTTCCAAGACCCTGGTGGCGTTCCTGGTCGTGAGTCTGGCGACGCGCGTCATGCTCGACAACCCGCTGGCGCGGATTCCCGTCTTAGCGGGCGCGTCCCTCCTGGACGACGCCGTCTACGTTCTCCTCCACCGCATGCTCGGGCAGCCGACGAACTTCAAGTTCGTCGAGCAGGCCAGCTTCAAGCTGGTGGCGACGACCGTGGCGGGGACGATCCTGCTCTACCTGCTCGACCTGATTTTCAGCGAGCGCGCGCGCCAGCGACGCCAGCTCGCCTTCCGCCGCCGCGTCGCGCGCCGCGGCATCGTCAAGCTGGGGAGAAGAAAATGATGGAGCAGTGACGAATGACAGGGGACGAGAAAAAGCCTCTTGTTTAACCCGTCACCTGTCGCCCGTCACCGTTCACTGTTTTTATGAAATTCGAGGACGATTCACAGAACCTGCGCTCGCGGCTGCGCGTCATCCAGATCGTCGTGGTCTTGATGATCACGGCGCTGGGCGTGCGCCTCTACTACCTGCAAATCGTCAAGGGGCCGTACTACGCCGAGCGCGCCGAGAACCAGCGCATCAGGCTCCTCCCCATCCCCGCGCCGCGCGGCGTCATCTTCGACCGCAACGACAAGCTCCTCGTAGACTCGCGCCCCATCTACAACGTCATCCTCTCGCGCGAGGACATCAAGGGCAAAAACTTCGAAGAACTCGTCAAGCCCTACGCCAAGGGGCTCAACGTGGACCGGGAAGACCTGGCCGTCCGCTTCGACCAGTTAAAGTCGCAGCCCGCCTTCGAGTCCTTCACCGTCAAGGAGAACGCGAGCCCCGCCGACATCGCCTGGGTCGACGCGCACACCCTGGAGTTCCCCGAGCTGCGCGTCGAGTTGCAGCCGCAGCGACGCTACCCCTCGGACGGCAAGCTCGCGCACGTCCTCGGCTACGTCGGCGAGATCAGCCCCGAGCAGTTGGAATTGCCGCAGTACAAGGAGAAGGGCTACAAGCCCGGCGACATCATCGGCAAGGAGGGGCTGGAGAAGGTTTACGACGACTACCTGCGCGGGCGCGACGGCTACCGCAAGGTCATCGTCGACAGCCGCGGCCACATCCAGAGCGAGGTCGAGCGCGTCGAGCCGCAGCCGGGACAGGATTTGGTGACGACCATCGACCTGGACTTGCAGGACACGGCCGAGGAGCAGCTCCGCAACTCAGCCTCCGGGCGCGGCGTCATCGTCGTCATGGACCCGAACAGCGGCGAGATTCTGGCGATGGCCTCCTACCCGACCTTCGACCCCAACCTCTTCTCCCAACGCATCACGAGCAAAGAAGGTCGCGCCGAGTACGCCGCGCTGAAGGCCGACCCCAAGACGCCGCTCATCAACCGCGCCATACAGGGGCGCTACCCGCCGGGCTCGACCTGGAAGATTCCGATGTCGGCCGCGGGGCTTGAGCAGGGCGCGATCACGGTCGAGGACTCGCACCTGGCCTGCGGCGGCGGCATCACCATCGGCAACAAGTTCACGCGCTGCATGAATTTTCACGGCGTGCCCGAGCTGCGCTACGCCATCACGAAGTCGTGCGACGGCTACTACTACCGCCTCGGCCTGAAGATGGGCGTGGACGGCATCATCAAGATGGCCGACGAGTACGAGTTCAGCAAGCGCTCGGGCATCGACCTGCCGCACGAGCTCGCCAGCCAGACGCCCGCCTACTGGAAGCCCGCGCTTGAGAAGCGCAAGGAAGAGTGGAAGGACATACGCACCGTCTACGCCTCCATCGGCCAGGACACGGTGGTGGTGACGCCCATCGCCTCGCTGCGCGCCGTCTCGTCCATCGCGGTCGGCGGCCGGCTCTACGTCCCGCACCTCTTCAGGGAGGCGCGGGCGGTCGGCGAGCCGGGCACGGACAGTTACCGCCCGGCGCGCACCTTCGACCGGCCCGACCCGAAGATCATCCCGATTCCCGAAGACCAGCACCGCCTGATCATCGAGGGGATGTGGGGCGTGGTCAACAACGGCGGCACGGCCGCGCGCATCAAGATGGCCGGCTTCGAGATCGCGGGCAAGACCGGGACGGCGCAGGTCGTCGGCCTCGGCAAGGACGTGGGCGACAAGAAGGACCACGCCTGGTTCGTCTCCTTCGCGCCCGCCTACCAGCCCGAAATCTCCGTCATCGCGCTCATCGAGAACGTGGGCTTCGGCGGCACGCACGCCGCCCCCGCCGTGCGCGCCATCTACGACTCCTACTACCGCAAGACCCGCCACCAGGAGCCCCCAGGCTCGCAACTGGCACAGCAGCAGAAACCGAAGCAGGCGACCGCGCCGCAAGCCAACAACGCGGCGCTCGCCGCCCACAGATAAGGAAGGCAAGGCGGAAGTTAAGAGGGAGGCGTTTCGAGTCCATCTCTCCACCGTTTCACTGTCATGGTCGCGATTCTGGAAAAACGCAGCTTAAGGGACTTCGACTGGATGCTGGCGCTGCTGGCGCTGATGATCGTCGTCTTCGGGACGTGGCAGATTCACAACGCGCAGCCGACCGAGAGCTACTGGCAGAAGCAGCTCATCGGCCTCGGCATCGCAATCGTGGCGATGCTCGCCGTCGCCTTCACAGACTACCGCAAGCTCGTCAACTTCGCGCCCGCCTTCTACGCGTTCGGTCTCTTCCTGCTCATCATCGTCCTGATTCCGGGCATAGGCATGCGCGTCCACGGTCAGCAGTGCTGGATCAAGCTTCCCGTCGTGGGCCAGTTTCAGCCCTCCGAGTTCGTCAAGATTCCGACGGTGCTGATGCTGGCGCGCTACTTCGCCCGGCCGCGCCACTCGGCGCTGACTTTGAAAGAGACGATCATCGGCCTGCTCATCCTGGCCCTGCCCGTCGGCCTGATTCTCATGGAGCCGGACGCGGGGCAGGCGCTCACGTATCTCCCGCTGCTGGCCGTCGTCCTCTTCCTCTCCGCGGTCCGCGCCTGGATCGTGGTCGCCGTGCTCGTCCTGACGATAGCGGCCGCGCCCGCCGCCTACTTCGTGGGCGTCAAGACGGGCGCCCTGAGCGGCTACAAGCTCGAACGCATCAACGTCATCGTTGACCCCGAGAACGCGGACAAGCGCGGCTACGCCTATCACACCTGGCAGTCTATCCTAACTGTCGGCAAGGGCGGGCTCACGGGCGCGGGCGCGTCCTCCTCGGAGTTCTCGCAGAGCCGCCTGAAGTTCCTGCCCACGCCGCACACGGACTTCATCTTCGCCGTCACGGCCGAGACGACAGGCTTCCTCGGCTGCATCCTGCTGTTGCTCGCCTACGCCCTGCTGCTGTCGCGATTGATTACGGGGGCGCGGCGCGCGCCCGACCGCGTCGGCATGCTCGTCATCATGGCAATCGTCGGCGGCCTGGCCTTCCAGCTCTTCGTCAACGTCGGGATGGCCCTCGGGATGCTCCCCGTCATAGGCGTGCCGCTGCCCCTGATGAGCGCGGGGCTCTCCTCGATCCTCGCCACCTTCATCGCCATCGGCTTCGCCATCAGCGTCCAACTGCGCCGCTTCGTCAACTAGGAGACAGGCCCGGCGGTTTGGCCGCTTCCACCCGTTTCTGGTATATTCCCACGCTTCGCGCCGGGGCCGCTGGCGCGCAGCGTCCACGGGTTTTGTCCGCCAGCACGGCTTCAGCCTTCGCAGTCATCCGGCATTCGACTCACTGTGCCAACTTCCAGGAAGGAAGATTTTCCATGCTTAACTTAAGCCGCGCCGCGCTCAGGCTCGCGCTCGTTTTCGCCGCCACGGTCCTTTGCGCCGCCGCGGCGCAGGCCCTCCCCCAGACTTTCGTCTCCGCCTCGGGCAACGACGCCAACACCTGCGAGCGCGCGGCCCCCTGCCGCACGTTCGCCGGCGCGCTCGCCAAGACGGACGCGAACGGCGAAATCATCGTCCTCGACGCGGGCGAGTACGGCAGGCTCAGCATCACGAAGTCCGTGAAGGTCACGGCGGTGGGCGTGTACGCCGCCGTCAGGACGGTGGCCGTCGTCACCGGCGGCAACAAGACGGCCGAGAACGCCGTCAGTATTTACAGCACGCAGGACATCAAGGTGGCGCTGCGCGGGCTGACGCTGATCGGCGCGGGGATAAATTTCGGGGTCGCGTTCGGAGCCCAGGGGGGCGGGACACTGTCCGTCGAGGACTGCACCATCAGCGGGTTCAAGGCGGGCATCTCCGCCAGCTTCAAGAGCCAGGTCCAGGTCAAGGACACCGTCGTCAGGAACAACGAAATCGGCATCTCCGTGAACGTGACGGGCGGCGGCGTGCTCACGCTGGCGGTGGATCACTGCCGGCTGGAGAATAACTTCAACGGCCTCTCCGTCCAGACCGGCCCCAATTACGGGAGCGCGGCGAAGGTCGTGGTCAGGGACAGCCTGGCCGCCGCGAATGTCCCCTACGGCTTCAGCGCCGTCGGCCCCGGCACGCAGATGACGGTCGAGGGCAGCGCGGCGTCCGGCAGCACTTACGGGTTCACCGCCAGCAAGGGCGCGAAGCTGACCGTCAAGAACAGCGTCGCGGCCAACAACCAGTTCGGCCTCTACGTGACGGACGCCGGCACGAAGGCGACCGCCGAAGGCTGCGCGCTGAATGACAACTCCAACTCCGGCCTGCTGGTCAGAGTGGGGGCGGCGGCCTCGGTTTCCGACTCGGCCGTGACCGGCAACGCCGTCGGCCTGAGGAACGAGCCCTCGAACCCCGGCACGCTCAAGACGTTCGGCAACAACCGCGTGGACGGCAACACGACCAGCGTCTCCGGCGCGCTCACGCCCGCCTCACAGTTGTAGCGCGGGCGGACAGCCTTCGGCGGACAGCCTTCGCGGGCTGTGCCAAATCTCACGCCGCGAAAATTGGCCCCGGCGGGTTGCCTTTCAACCCGCCGGGGCCAATTTCATTGCTCGTCCTAAAAATTATTACGGACGCGCGCCGGAGGGTGTAGAATCCGTGGCCGGCTCGTGACGTAAAGAGGATTCCGCCTGTCTGCGGCGCGCGCCGTCCCTCGCAGTTGCGCGCGGCGCGAGAAGATCGAACGGCCGGCTCACTGGCGCTGTTTCCCACCGGCCCCCACCTTTCGGCCAGACAAAGGAGCTTAATCATGACCACGACGACGAGGGCGTGGGACCGCCCGTTCTTCAAGGCCGCCGAGAACAAGCCGGAGGTCATCGCACACCGCGGCGGCGCGCGGCAGTGGCCCGGCGAAACCATTTTCGCCTTCGAGCAGGCGCTCGCCATCGGCGTTGACGTGATAGAGATGGACGTTCGCAGCACGGCCGACGACAAGCTGGTGCTGATACACAACGACACCGTGGACGAGACGACCAACGTGACGGGGCCGGTGCGTAAATTCTCACTCGAAGACTTGCAGAATTTGGACGCGGGCTACAGGTGGACGGCCGACGGGAAGACGTTCCCCTTCCGCGGCCAGGGCATAAAAGTCCCGACGCTCGAAGAAGTCCTGGAGCGCTTCCCCGGCCAGCGCATGAACATAGAGATCAAGCAGAAGGAGCCGAGCATCGTAGAGGCTTGCGCGGAGATGCTGCGCAAGCACAAGATGCGCGACAAGGTGCTGGTGGCGTCGATGTCGGACGGTGTGCTGGAACACTTCCGGCGCGTCGCGCCCGAAGTGGCGACCTCGGCCGGGGGGACCGAACTGATCAAATTCATCCTGGGGAGCCGCCTGATGCCTTCCTCCGTCAAGGCACCGGACACGGACTCCATACAGGTCAAGTCCAAGTTTTCGTTCCTGCCCATCATGACGGCGCGGGTCGTGCGCGCCGCGCACCGCCTGGGGATGCCCATACACGCGTGGACGGTCAACGACCTCGCGGACATGCGGCGCGTCATCTCGCTCGGCGTGGACGGCATCATCACGGACTTCCCAGGCCCGCTGCTCGAACTGCTCGGCCGCTGAGGGGCCAGAGCGCGCGAGCGTCCGCAGTTTCGACGCCGCCGGCTCTAACCGCGGAGGAGAGTTTTCATGTACGACAAGCTGTACCGCTTCCTCGTTGAGATGGCGACGTGGCCGCGCGTCGTACTTCTCGTCGCTCTCTCTTTACTCATCATGGGGGGCTTCGAGTTACGCATGAAAGAACTGGGGTACGCGAACACCAGCCCGGACACACGCTGGCGGGGGTACTCCAGCGAAGACGTGCGCAAATTTTTCCACGACATAGGCAAGGACGGGCGGCGACTTTACGCCGGGACCCAGCGGACCCTGGACGTGGCGTTCCCGCTCGTCTACGGCTCGCTGTTCGCCTCGCTGATAATACTGCTCTACGGCCCGAGGGGCGCGAGGTACTTAGTGCTCGCGCCCGTGTCGGCCGCGGTGATGGACCTGGCGGAGAACGCCGTGCTGTCTCACCTGGCCTTGCGCTTCGAAGAGGGGTCGCCGCCGCCCGTCAAGGCGGCATCCATTTTCACCATGCTGAAATGGGCGCTGTGCGTCATCTCGCTCGGGCTGATTATCGTCGGAGTGTGGGCGGCGTGGCGGCGGAGAAGGGATGAGGGATGAGGGATGAATTTAAAACAAAACGTCTTTAATTCATCCCCCATCCCTCATCCTTTTCTTTAGTCCGCGAAGAGGACTGTCAGCTCGCGTAATTGGGCCGATTCTTTGGCGTCGATGCCGGCGGGCTGCTCGCGGTTGACGTGGCGGTAGAGGATGTCGCGCTGCTGCGGCCGGAAGCCGGCCTCGCGTATCAGGTAGCGCAGCATCTTCTCGTCGGCGAAGTTGTGCGCGCCCGCGGCCGAGACGACGTTCTCCTCGATCATGATCGAGCCCATGTCGTCGGCCCCGAAGCGCAGGGCGACTTGGCCCAGCTTTAACCCCTGCGTCAGCCAGGACGACTGGAAGTGCTCGACGTTGTCCAGGAAGAGGCGCGAGACCGAGAGCATCTTGAGGTAATCTATGCCGGTCGGCTCCTCCTTGATGCGCCGGCCGAGCGCCGTGTTCTCGCGCTGGAACGTCCACGGGATGAAGGCCGTGAACCCGCCCGTCTCGTCTTGCAGGTCGCGCACGCGGGCCAGGTGGCGCACGCGGTGCTCGACGCGGTCGCCTATCCCGAACATCATCGTCGCGGTCGAGCGCAGCCCCACGCGGTGAACCGCCCGCATCACTCCGAGCCACTCGTCCGTCGTGCACTTCGTCGAGACGCGCTTGCGCACCTCGTCGTCCAGAATCTCGCCGCCGCCGCCCGGAAGACTGTAGAGCCCGGCCTCCTTGAGCCGCGCCATGATCGTCTCGTAGTCGAGGCCCGTGATGAGGTGTATGTTGTGAATCTCGGGCGGCGAGAAGCAGTGCAGTTGAAAGCCCGGATACTCCGCGCTGAGCGTGCGCAGGAGGTCCTCGTACCACTCGATGCCGAAGTCCGGGTGCAGGCCGCCCTGCATCAGCACGCCCGTGCCGCCGAGCGCGATGGTCTCGTCAATCTTCTGTCGAATCTCGTCGAGCGTGCGGACGTAAGTCTCCGGGTGGCCGGGCCGGCGGTAGAAGGCGCAGAAGGTGCAGACGACGTTGCAGACGTTCGTGTAGTTGATGTTCCGGTCGATGATGTAGGTGACCACGCCGTCCGGGTGAAAGCGCTTGCGAATCTCGTCTGCGGCCAGCCCGATGCGCACGAAATCGTCCGACTCAAGCAGGGCGGTGCAGTCGTCAACACTCAGGCGCTCGCCCGAGAGCGCGCGGTCCAGAATCGGTTGGATGTCTGTTGTCATCGACGCCATTATAAACCAGACGATGAGATTTCGCCTTCGGAGAAAGGCGCAAAGCGGGCGGAAGCTCTTACTCCGCGAGCGGCAACCTGACCGTAAAAGTGGTGCCCGCGCCGGGCACGCTTCTGACCTGTATGTCGCCGCCGTGGCGGCGCACGACGGCGTAGGCCGTGGCGAGGCCCAATCCCGTCCCTCTCTCGCCTTTGGTGGTGAAGAGCGGGCGGAACAATTTTCCCTGGACCTCCGGGCTCATCCCCGTGCCCGTGTCGCTGACCTCGACCACGCCGCGCGCGCCGTCGGCCCGCGTGCGCACAATGACCTCGCCCTCGCCCTCAATAGCATCCACGGCGTTGCGCAGGAGGTTGACGAAGACCTCGCGCAACTCGCTCGGACTGGCGAGCACCGGCGGCAAGTCCTCGCCCAACTCCGTGCGGAAGCGCGCGTGCGCGCCGCGCTCGTCCCGCGTCGCGCTGGCGTAGTCTTCCGTGAAGGCTATGGAGTCCTTGACGATCTCGTTCAACTGGACGCGCGCGAGCGCGCCCCCAGTCTCCGCGCGGTGGTGGCGCGTGCTCTCGCCTACGCGCCTGACCGTCTGCTCGCCGTCCTCTGGCTCGTCCAGAGAGAGTGGGAGGTTTAACTGTGCCATGAGTCACCTCCGTCTGAGACGTTCGGGCGGCTACTCGCCGAGCATCCTTAAGGGTCTGGCCTCGGGGACGACGCCGTGCCTGGCGGCGAGCCTGTAGAAGAGGCTGAGTCCCGCGCGCATCTCCTCGTTCAGCTCGAACGAGATGTTGTCGAGCAGGTACTCTTTTATCTCGCCGGGCGGCAGGCCGACCGCGGGGGCGTACGCGGCGGCTATCTCCTCCACGTGCTCCAGCCCCTCGTCGCGCGCGCCCGCGAAGTCGACCCGACGCACGCGTTCCGCTGCGCCCTCGCGCGCCATCCACATGGCGAAGACGAACCCGAGGCCCGTCCGCTCGCGCCAGAGTTCGGCCAGGTCGTAGACGACCACGCCGCGCCGCGAAAAGGTCATTCCGGGGTCGCCTATGATGAGCGCCGCGTCGGCCGCTTCGAGCATGGAGGCCACGTCCGGCGCGCTGTCCATCCACGCGGGCTCGCTCCCCACGAACTCGCGGAAGATGACGCGGATGAGCGCCGCGGACGTGCGCGACGAAGTGTCGAGCGCGACGGAGCGCACGTCCTTCAGGCCGTCTAGACTGTCCTTCATCACGAGCACGACGCTGCGCACGCGCTTGCGCGAGCCGACGCAAACGTTCGGCACGACCAGCAACTCCGGGATGCGCTGGTACTCTATGACGGGCACGAGCGCCGCCTCCACCTCGCCGCGCGCCAGCATGTCCCCGCACTTCGCCGGGGCCGCGTCCGACACCAACTCGACCTCGCGCCGCATAGACCCTTGCGTAAAACTCCACACCAGCGGCACCGTGTTCAAATAACTCGACGCCGCCACGCGCGGCGCATTCTTCCGCAACCCCGACGCGCCGCCCCTCTCTCCCATGCTCCCAGTCATACCGAGATGCTAACGCACAAACTCGTGAATCGTAAATCGTCGGACGTGCTTTCGATTCACGATTCACGATTTACGATTTACGGTTTTGCCTATATATTTCTTGCTCATGCGAATCTACGATGTCAGCGTGCCGGTCTCGGCGGCGACGCCCGTTTATCCGGGCGACCCCGGCGTGGAGATCAAGCAGTGGGCGGCGCTCGCGGGCGGCGACGCGGCCAACGTCACGCTGCTCAACTTCGGGGCGCACACGGCGACGCACGTGGACGCGCCCTCACACTTCATAGAAGGCGCGCCCAAAGTCGACGCCATGCCGCTCGACGCGCTCCTCGGCCCAGCGCGCGTCCTCGTCATCCCCGAAGACGTGCGCGCCATCACGGCCACTCACCTCGCGGGTCAGAACCTTCAAGGCGCGACGCGCGTACTCTTTAAGACGCGCAACTCTGCTTTCTGGCGTGAGGCCGGCGAAGGTTTCCGGCGCGACTTCACGTACGTCGCGCCCGACGCCGCGCGCGTGCTCGTTCAGTCGGGCGTGAGGCTCGTCGGGATAGACTATCTCTCCGTGGAGAAGTTCCAGGCAGAGAAGTTCGAGACGCACGAGATTCTGCTCTCAAGCGGGGTCGTCATCCTGGAGGGGCTGGACTTGCGCGAAGTCGGTGGCGGGGACTACGAGTTAATCTGCCTGCCGTTGAAGATTGCAGGGGGCACGGGCGACGGGGCCCCTGCGCGGGCCGTCCTGCGGACGCTCGCTTGAGACCGTATGCGACGAGAAGAGTATGAGTCGGCGCGGCGCTCGCTGTCGCGCCTTTCAATCCCGGAGTTGATCGAGCTGCTGTCGAGCGAGGAGCTTCGCACGCGCTTCCTGGCGGAGATGTGCCTGCGCGACGCGACCTCCACGTGACTCAGTTTCCGGCCTGCGGCTCCGCAGGCGCAGCGCGAGCGGGCGATAGAAGAGTGGCGGGCGTGGTGGCGCGCCAACGGCGCGAGCTTCAAGAAGCGTTGGCGGGTGAAAGAAGAGAGAGGAAGGAAAATCGCGTGAGTAGTTTTGAGCCGGAGCGGGCCGTGCAGGAGTCCGCGAATTACCGCGAGCGCGTTTACGAGATCGTGCGGCGGATTCCGAAGGGGCGCGTCATGACCTACGGGCAGATCGCGGAAATCCTGGGCGAGGGCTACACGCCGCGCACGGTCGGCTTCGTCATGCACGCGGCCGACGAGGAGACGACCCCCTGGCAGCGCGTCATCAACTCGCAGGGGGCCTGCTCGACGGGCCGCGTCATCCTGCCGCCCGACAAACAGCAGCGCATGCTCGAAGCCGAGGGCGTCGTCTTCGACGCGCGCGGCCGCTGCGACCTCGGGCGCTACCGCTGGACGCCAGAGGAAGTCGAGCGGAGCGAGGACGACGGCGAAGACGAAGCTCAGCCCAGTCTCTTTTCGGACTGAAGCCCGACACTCCTTAGAGGGGAATTCGTATGAGCAACAACCCCGCGGCGCGGCTCGCGCCTTACGAAATCAGCCCGCCGCGTTACTCCGTGTCGCACCACATGGTGACGACCGCTTTCGAGATACCGGGCTTCCGCGTCACGCGGAACCTGGGCGTGGTGCGCGGCATCGTCGTCCGCTCGCGCAACCTCTTCGTCAACATCGGCGCGGCCTTCAAAAGCATGGTCGGCGGCAACATCACTGCCTGGTCGCAACTCTGCGAGCAGACGCGCTCGGACGCCTTCGACATCATGATTCAGCACGCGACCGAGCTGGGGGCCAACGCCATCATCGGCGCGCGCTACGACGCCACGGAAGTCTCCGGCGGCGTCACGGAAGTCCTGGCCTACGGCACGGCCGTCATCGTAGAGCCCATAGACGCCGGGGAGACCTATCGCTCATGACCGACGACGACCGGCTCACGCCCGAAGAAGAGCGGCGCGTCCGCGAAGCCTTCGAGGAAATCCCCTTCGCGCGGCTGCTCGGGATGGAATTAGGCGAGCTTCGGCGCGGGGCGGCCACGCTTCACATAGAAGCGCGGGAGGAACTCAAGCGAAACCGGGGCATTCTGCACGGAGGCGTGGTCGCTTCCTTAGCTGACACGGCCGCCGCCTTCGCCGTCCTCACGGTCGCGGAACCCGGTCAGGGCTCGACCACAATTGACCTGACCGTGCACTACCTGCGCCCCCTCTCCGCGGGCCGCGCCACTGCCCGCGCCCGCGTCCTGCGTGCCGGCCGGCGCGTCATGGTCATCTCCGTGGACGTTTTCGACCAGAATCAGGCCCTCGCGGCGACCGCCCTGACCAGCTTCATCAGGCTCAATTAGGCCGATTTTCAAGCATTTCCGCCCTAAAATCCCTTTAAAATGTTATAGACAAGAATGTTAAATCATGTCAAAATGGCTTTGACTTCGCCGCCGGCCTAGTCCGGTGACCCTATGTAGTACCTCAAAAAGCGCGCCCGCCGCTGTCGTTCTGAAGCCGCTCTGACCCAGAATGTACTCACTTTACCAAGCCCTGCTGACACAGCATTCCAGACAGCTAACGCCCGTTCGCTGCGCGGAGCAGACTATCGCTCAGCTCCACAGGTATTTTGAGGACGTGGTGCTTGAGAACAATCTGGGGGCGCTCGTGATAGAGGGTCTGCCGATGGTGGCCGAGCGCAGCTTGCGCGACCTGGCCCGCGTGCGCGAGGTGGGCCGCTCCACGCACAAGGCTTTCTTCTTCGTCTCGCCGGGCGACGCGCTCAACGACCTGCCGCTCAGGACGAACGACCAGGACCGCGAGCCCGTGCTTCTGAAGCGCGATGGCGGCGAGAAAATCTGCGAGCGCTTCGTGGTCATCGCCGACGCGCGCTTCTCCGCCCTGCTCGCCTCCGTGGGCTGCAAGGAGGAGGATGACGCCGCCGAGAGCGACGGCGATATGGTCATCTGGACTTTCGAGCCGGACATAGTCTACTCGGCGCTCGAATACCTGATGGCGCGCGTCACGGCCGAGGGCCACTTGCAGGCCGCCTCCTTCGCCTCCGCCGTCCGCTCGTCCATGCCCAAGGCGACCTCCTTGCAACTGACCGTCGGGGTGACGACGAAGCTGGCGCGGCTGCTGCAAGAGCAGGCGGGCCGCGAGATCGCCGTCAACCGCATCGCCACCGCCATACGCAACTCGCTCGAACTCGACAGCGTCCTGCAAACGACCGTGACCGAAGTCGGGCGCGCGCTGAACGCCCAGCACTGCGCCCTCCGCATAGAGGCCGAGCCCGGAAAGCAGCCCCTGACCAACTGCTACTTCCGCGACGGCGCGGGCAGCGAGAACGCCGAGGAGGCCGAGTTGCTGGCCGACCTGGACGCCTACAGCGTGAGGCTCGCCGGCCGCTACAAGAGCTACGTGGTGGACGGGCGCAACGAGTCGGACCCGGCGATGTGCATACGCCCGCTGGCCGCCGTGCCGCTCATCTACCAGAAGCGCTTCATGGGCGTGCTGATGGTCCGCTCGGACGACCCCGTGCGCGTCTGGCAGGAGAACGAAATCCTCCTGCTCCGCACCGTGGCCGACCAGGTGACCGTGGCCGTCAACCACGCGCGCCTCTTCTCGCAGATGCAGCAGCAGGCGCTCACGGACGGGCTGACCGGCTGCTTCAACCGCCGCTCCTTCGAGATGCAGTTGGAGCGCGACCTGCATCTGGCGACGCGCATGAGCCTGCCCGTCTCGCTGATCCTGCTGGACCTCGACAAGTTCAAACGCGTCAACGACACGTTCGGCCACGAGGCCGGCGACATGGCCCTCAGACTTCTGGCGGACGGCTTGCGCGACGAGTTGCGCAGCGTTGACACAGCCGCGCGCTACGGCGGCGAGGAGTTCGCTGTAATTCTCCCGCAGGCCGGGGTGGAAGGCGCGATGATCGTGGCCGAGCGGCTGCGCCGGCGTATAGAGCAGATGGAAGTTCCGGGCGTGGGCCACATCACGGCCTCGCTCGGCATAGCGACTTTCCCGCAGCACGCCTCGTCGCGCGACTCCCTGGTGCTCGCCGCGGACCGCGCCCTCTACAACGCCAAGAACGCCGGCCGCAACTGCGTCTGCGTCCCGCCGGACGAGCCGCAGGAGACGCACGGCTACGAAGAAGCGCACGCCTCCGAAGAAGCAGTCCCGGCCGACACCGCGGAAGTGACAGACGACGCGGAAGTGTCCGACCCGTCGCTCATCGCCTCTTAACTTTTCAGGGCCTTCATGCACCCCCACGCCGAACCCAAGAGCCGGCGAATCCTCACTCGACGCTTTCGCGTCGGTCCGACCTTCAAGGCGCTGTTCATCTCCGTGGCCGTCGAAGTCACGGTCGTTCTCTTGACGCTTAACGCCCTGGCCTCTTCCATGATGCGTCACAGCGCGGCCGCCCCGAGGCCGCTGGGGGAAGACCAACTGGCTACCCTCGCGCTCATCTTCCACTTCCCTTCCATCGCGATACTCGCGCCTTTCCAGTTGTTCGTCCTCGCCCCGCTGGTTCAGGTCGCGCTGATGACCGTCGTCCTCCGCCTCATCTTCCGGGCGCGTGAATCCGCGCGGCTGAAGTAGCGCGAGCCCTCTGCTTCCCCGAGCGAAACGGCAAACTCCCGCCTGCGGTCTGGCGTATCAGCGGAAAATCGCGCATGATAGAAGCACGCGGTTTTAAGAAAACGCCCTCCAGGGTTTTACAGGGCACTGCTTCGCCTTATGGACGATCTGCGAAAATTCGCGCGCTACTTCCGGCCTTACAAAAAATCCCTCGTCCTGGGCATCATCTGCATCGTCGCCTGGGTCACGATCAGCCTTCTCATCCCGCTCATCGTCGGCCGCGCGATTGACGACCTCAGACAGTCGGGCGTCACCTGGGCCAAGCTGACGCGCTACGCGCTGACGGTCCTCGGCGTGAGCCTCGTCGGCGGCGCGTTCCTCTTCTTTCAGCGCCGCATCCTGATAGGCATGTCGCGCCACGTGGAGTACGACCTCAGGCGCGACTTCTACGCGCACCTCGTCGGCCAGCCGCTCTCGTTTTACCAGGACCACAGGACGGGCGACCTGATGGCGCGCGCGACCAACGATCTGGCGGCCGTGCGGCAACTCGCCGGCCCCATGATCATGTACACGCTGCAAACCGTCCTGGTCGTCGTCATCATCCTCCCGCTGATGCTCAGAATCAGCGTGCGCCTCACGCTGCTCCTCTTCGTCACGATGCCGCTCGTCTCGCTGACGGTCAAATACTTCGGCCAGCAGGTTCACGTCCGCTTCGAAAACATTCAGGACTACTTCGCGCAGATTTCCGCCCGCGCGCAGGAGAATTTTTCGGGCGTCCGCGTCGTGCGCGCCTACGCGCAGGAGAATTCGGAGATTGCCATCTTCGACCGGCTCAACAGCGCCTACGCCGCGCGCAACCTGAGCCTCGTGCGCGTCTCGGCCGTGATGCGCCCCTTGATGCAGTTTCTCATCGGCGCGGGCTTCGTCCTCATCATCTGGTACGGCGGCACGCTCGCCGCGCGCGGCGAGATGACGGTCGGGCAGTTCACGGAGTTCAACCTCTACCTCACGCGCCTCATCTGGCCGCTCATCGCGCTCGGCTACGTCGTCAACCTCTACCAGCGCGGCACGGCGAGCCTCAAAAGGATGAACGCCATCTGGGCCATCCAGCCGGCCATCACGGACACCCCGGACGCCAAGCCGCGGCCGCCGATTAAGGGCCGCATCGAATTGCGCAATTTTGATTTCGCTTACACCGAACAGGACGAGCCCGTGCTGCGCGGCATCAACCTCACAATCGAGGCCGGGCAGACGGTCGCCTTCGTCGGCCGGACTGGGAGCGGCAAGTCGACAATCGCGAACATCATCCCGCGCCTCTTGGACCCGCCGCCCGGCACAGTCTTCGTCGACGGCGTGGACGTGCGCGACTACCCGCTGGCACAACTTCGTTCGGCCGTCGGCTACGTCCCGCAGGAGACCTTCCTCTTCAGCGACACGCTCGCGGAGAACATAGCCTTCGGAGTCGAAAAGGCGGACCGCGCGGAGGTCGAGTGGGCGGCCGAAGTGGCCGGGCTGGCCGAGGACGTGCGCGGCTTCCCGGACGGCTTCGAGACGCTGGTCGGCGAGCGCGGCATCACGCTCTCGGGCGGGCAGAAGCAGCGGACGGCGATTGCGCGCGCCGTCATGCGCCAGCCGAAGATTCTGATTCTGGACGACGCGCTCTCCTCCGTCGACACCTACACGGAGGAGAAAATCCTGGGCCGGCTGCGCGGCGTCATGCGCGAGCGCACGAGCATTCTCATCTCGCACCGCATCTCGACGGTCAGGGACGCCGATTTGATTTGCGTCCTCGACGAGGGGCGCATCGTGGAACTCGGCACGCACAACGAACTGCTCGCCGCGGGCGGCGAGTACGCGGACCTTTACGAGCGGCAACTGCTGGAGGAGGAGTTGGCCGCGAGTTGACGGCGAGAGGTATTCAGTCATGAGTCTGGGGCTGGACGAAGAGAAGGCCAAAGAGATGGACGCCGAGCGGGCAATTGCCGCCCACTACGGCAAGCTGCGCATCATCTGGCTGGCTATTTTAGTGTCGCTGGTCGCGCTGTTCGTCGTGACGCGGCTGGTGGAGGCCGGGGGCGGCGGCCCCGCGTATCTCTTCTGGATTCTGCTGGCGGTGGGAGTCGTCAACCTCGGCGCGTCCTTCGCCGTAAAGCAGAGGGTGCTCAAGGCTGCCGCCGAGCACCGCAAGCCCGAGCTGGTCGTCGGCGCGTACATGTTCGCCCTGGCCTTGTGCGAATCGGCCGGCCTGTTCGGGCTGGTCGCACACTTCGCCACGGGCGCGAAGTATTACTATTTCCTCTTCGTCATCGCGGGCTTCGGCATGATGATGCACAAGCCGCAGCGCGAGGACGTGCTCGCGGCGGCTCACGGGCCGGGCGGCGTCTGGGAGGCGAAGAGGCGGGGCTGAAAGTTTACCGAGGGAACATGGCGACGGCGGTCAAACAGTTTCACGAAGAAGAGGCCATCGGCAAGACTTACGACTGGCAGGTGACGCGCAGGCTGATGCGCTACCTGAAGCCCTACCTGCGCGCGTTGATTCCCGCGCTCGGGCTCACCCTCGTGCTCAACCTGCTGCGCATCCTCCAGCCCAAGTTCACGCAGTACGCGATTGACTGGTACATCACGCCGGGCGACATCGGCGGGTTGAAATGGCTCGCGCTCGTCTTCCTCGCCGTGCTCCTCGTCACCTTCGGCCTCTCCTACGTCCAGGCCGTGCTCCTCGAATCCGTGGGCCAGCGCGTGATGTACGACCTGAGGAGCGAGCTTTACCGCAAGCTGCAACGCCAGGAGGTCGCCTACTACGACCGCAACCCGGTCGGGCGCGTGATGACGCGGCTCACGTCGGACGTGGACGCGCTCAACGAGCTGTTCACCTCGGGCGTGATCGACGTGCTCGGCGACCTCGTGATGATCGCGGCCATCATCGGGATGATGCTCTGGATGGACTGGCAGTTGACGCTCGTCGCGCTCGTCACCGTCCCGATGCTTATCTTGGCGACGAGCTGGTTCCGCAAGGGCGCGCGCCGCGGCTACGACCTCGTGCGCACACGGCTCGCGCGCATCAACGCCTTCCTGCAAGAGAGGCTGTCGGGCGCTCAGACCGTGCAGATTTTCAACGCCGAGGGAAAGTCGCTCCGCCAGTTCCACGACATCAACCACGACTACCGCAACGCCAACGTCGAGACCATCTTTTACTACGCAGTCTTCTTCCCGCTCGTCGATTTAATCGGGGCCGTGGGCGTCGCGGTCATCATCTGGTACGGCGGCTGGCTCGCGATGGGCGACACTTCGGGCGGCAACTCCGCCCTGACCATCGGCGCGCTCGTCGCCTTCATACAGTACTCGCAGGCGCTCTTCCAGCCCATACGCGACATCTCCGACAAGTACAACGTCCTGCAAGCGGCCGTCGTCGCCTCGCACCGCATCTTCAAGACGCTCGACCTGCCCGTGACGGTGACGACGCCCGCTGTGCCAAAAAAGACGGGCCGCGCCGCGGGGAGGATAGAGTTCGAGAACGTCTGGTTCGCCTACAAGGAAGACGAGTGGGTCTTGAAAGACGTGTCGTTCACGGTCGAGCCGGGCCAGTCCGTCGCGCTCGTCGGACACACGGGCTCCGGCAAGACGACGATCACGAACTTGCTCATGCGCTTCTACGACGTGCAGCGCGGGCGCGTGCTCCTGGACGGCGTGGACGTGCGCGACTGGGACTTGCAGGCCCTGCGCGAAAACTTCGCCGTCGTCCTACAGGACGTGTTCCTCTTCAGCGGCACCATCGAGAGCAACATACGGCTCGGGCAGGAATCGATCACGGACGAGCGCGTCCGCTGGGCCGCCGGCGAAGTCCACGCAGACCGCTTCATCCAAAGGCTGCACGAGGGCTACAGGACGGAAGTCAAGGAGCGCGGCGCGGGCCTCTCCGTGGGCCAAAAGCAACTCATCTCCTTCGCCCGCGCGCTGGCCTTCGACCCCGCGCTCCTGATTCTTGACGAGGCGACCAGCTCCATCGACACCGAAACCGAGCGCCTCATACAGCAGGCCATCGAGCGCGTCATGCGCGGCCGCACCTCCGTCGTCGTCGCCCACCGCCTCTCCACCATTCAGCGCGCCGAGCGCATCCTCGTCATGCACCACGGCGAAATCCGCGAGCAGGGCTCTCATCAGGAACTCTTAGCGCACCGCGGCCTCTACTGGCGTCTCTACAAGTTGCAATACGCGGACGATTCCGAGGAAGTAGAATTACCGGAGCTGCCCCGCTAATTCAATTTATATTGACATCCTCAGTGTGCCGGCATAATGTGCGCTCTTTGATTGTTTGTCCACTAGAGAAGAATAGTAGAAGGTGTCGAGTCTCACGCCTCACAGGAGCTAACATCGATGGCTAACCCAAAGCACCTTGAGATTCTAAAGAAAGGCGTTGCCGCTTGGAATAAATGGAGAGTAGAACATCCAAACATACAGCCTGACCTTTCAGGGGCGAACCTTAGCCGGAGGAGATTCAGTAAACTACGTGTCGAGCGTCAGTATCTTTCGTATGAACGGTCGGTTAATTTTAAACATGTCAATCTGCACAAGGCCGACCTTAGTCAAGCACTTCTCACCCGTGCTTATCTCACGGGGGCGAATCTGACTGGAGCAAACCTCGTAAAAGTCGATCTGTGGCAGGCTAACCTCGAAGGAGCTGATCTGAGTAGTGCCATGCTGTTTCAGGCGAACTTGCAAGACGCAAATCTTATTAAGGCTAATCTAACTGGAGCCATACTCACGAATGCAGACTTCACCGATGCCTTTCTTGATGAGGCGGATTTCTCCCTTGCTTGTATTAATGGAACTATATTTGGGAATACTAACTTGCGCATGGCCAATGGACTCGATTCGGTAAGACATATCGGGCCTTCGACCATTGGTATTGATACACTCTATAAATCATCCGGGAAGATACCAGAAGATTTCCTGCGTGGCTGTGGTGTGCCGGATGATTTCATTGCCTTCATTCCGTCACATTTCGGTATACAGCAAGCGATCCAGTTTTACTCCTGCTTCATCAGCTACAGCACGAAGGACGAGGAGTTTGCGAGGCGGCTTTATTCGCGTATGCGTGACGAGAAACTGCGGGTGTGGTTCGCGCCCGAAGATATAAAAGGCGGGCAGAAGCTGCACGAGCAGATAGAGCGGGCCATCCAACTGCACGACAGGCTATTGTTGATTCTGTCGGAGAACAGTATGCAGAGCGAGTGGGTGATGACTGAGATTCGCAGGGCGAAAAAGACGGAGCTTGAAGAGAAGCGCCGCAAACTGTTTCCGATAACTCTTGTTGACTTCGAGAAGATTAAAGCGTGGAAGTGCTTTGACGCCGACACCGGGAAGGATTTGGCTACCGAGGTGCGCGAGTATTACATCCCCGACTTTTCTAACTGGAAAGACCACGACGCCTTTGAAGCCGCATTTAGTAAGCTGCTCCGCGACCTGAGGGCGGAAGAGAAGAAAGCCTGAGTGTTGGTGCCCCTAGCCGGGGAGCGTGCGCGGTGAGGTCGCGCCTCGGCGTTGAAAGCGCGACCCTTTCAGGGTCAAAAGGTGGCTCGTCGCTTTCTCAGGAGCGCGGCTTCATGGGGATGTGCATGTCGAGTGAGCGGTAAATCACCAGATACATCTGGGTCTCGCGCGGGATGAGCGTGCGCCAGGAGGAGCCGCCGCGGCGTATGTAGCCGGGCAGCTTCGCGGGGTTCGAGTTGTAGCCGGCGGCCATCAATTCGGGCCAGGTGGCGTGACCGTTGGCGAGGGCGTTGCGCACGTCCTCGCTGCCCACCAGCAGCTTATAAGTGTCCAGCATGTAGAGCAGCATCGCTTCGAGCGCGTTGCCGTGGTTGCGCATCCCCAGGACGAAGTCCGGGTTGAGGCCGACGCCCGGGTGCATCCGCCGCACCATCTGGTAAGTCGAGGGGATCATCTGGATCATGCCGCCCGCGCCCGCAGTGCTCACGGAGTGGTTGTACGTTTTCAGCTCGTTCAGCGCGTAGAGCGAGAAGACCTCCTCGAAGAGAGCCTTCTGGTTCTCCGAGCGGAAGCGCAGGTGGTCCGAGTGCTCGACGATGCAGAGCCGCTCGGCGATGTCTATGAGGTTCGACGGAATTGGCACACCCTTGTCCTTGAGCCTCTTGGCCGCCAGGTCGATCATCGTGCGGACGTAGTTCTGCCCGGCCTTGACGACCTCCTGAGAGACCAGCGCCGGGTGGACCGAGACGTAGTAGGCGACCTCGTGCAGCCGGCCCCCGCGCTCGACCGGGTACTCCACGATGAGCGGGACGAGCGAGCGCCCCGTCTGGTCGAAGACGGTGACGGCCGTGTTGACGCCGTTGGCGCGAATGATGCGCACGCGCGCGGTCGCGCCGAGCGAGGTCGTGGCCGTCAGCTCCGAGCCCTTCTTGAGGAAAATCTCCTTCGGGATGGTGACGAGGTGAATCTGGTTCGTCTTGTCGTCGAGCGCCGCGAGCGTCACGGTGAAGAGCGAGGGGCTCGTGATGGCCGTCGGCGACGGGTGCGACTTCAACAGCCGCACGGCCTCCTCCGTGCGCTGGCGGATTTTGTTCAACGAGATGCGGCCCTGCTGCACGTCGGCTGTGCCGACGGAGACGACCGCGGCGGCCGTCTGCGCCTGCTCCACCGTGGCGGGGGCGGTAGTGCTCGGCGCGGGCTGCGTCGCTTGCGGTCGCGGCGTCACCGTGCGGGGGCGCGTGGCCGTCCGCGGCGACTGGTCTTGTGAGCGCGCCGGCGAAAACTCGAAGACGAGGCCCACGGCCAACAGGAAGAGGGATAGTTTCGCGCGTTTATTCATAAGTCTATCGGGTCTCCTTCAAGGGGCTCGCCCGCGGCGGCAAGAGGACTCTAAGATTCACCCGCGCGGCTTTCGGTTGTCAACAAATTTTTCTCTTCCCCTCCCATGTCGCCTTTCCGGGTCTTCCGCGGCCCGAGCATAAATATTCGCGTCAAAGAAGGCTGCCCCCGAGAATCTCAAAGGCTCTCGCGGCGCGCCGCTAGAACAGGGCCAGCGGGTTGACGGGCGAGCTGGTCGTGCCCTGGAACCGCCACGGGGCGACCGTGAGAAAGAACGCCCAGCGCCGTTCCTCGCTACAGGCTCTGCCCAGGGCGTCCAGCTCCGCGTTGTCAATCAGCGGGAGCCCCATGTAAGGGATGCCCACGCTGTGAAAGGTCGAGGCCCAGCGCTCGAAGCCCGGCGACGGGGCGACATCGCTATCCCCGTCCCCGCCCAGCAGTGCGATCTTCCGCGCGTGGACCCACGGCACACACTGCGCGTGCAGGCCGGCGCGGCGCTCCCTGCCGTTGAGCGCGCCCGCGCCCGTCCGCACGAAGAGGATGTCCCCTTCCCCGACGCGGACCCCTTGCGCCCGCTCCGCCGCTTCCAGGTCTTCCGGGAAGATTGGTGTGCCAATTTGCAAGGCCCCGCCCTTGACCCGAGCGATGTCGAGCAGGACGCCGCGGCCGGCGATCCCCCGCGCCGCCATCACCTCGACCCCGAGTTTATTGGCCCCGTGCGGGGTGACCTCCTCGGCCGAGAAGCCGTTATACATTTTCCCACGGCCGTCGAAGATGTGGCAGAGCGCGTCCAGATGAGTCTGCGCGAAGCCGTGAAAAATCATTCCGACGAAATCGCGGCTCGCCCCCTCGTCGCGCATCATCTCGTAAGTGCCGCGCCGGATGCCTTCGGTCCGGCTGACGGAGACTTCGCGCGCCAGCGAAACCGTGCGCCCCGTCCTGACCAGCGCCGCGGCCCTGCGCCTGTGCCGCGGCGTGATGAAATTCAACGTCCCCAGTTGGTCGTCCTTGCCCCACCGCCCCCAGTTCGTAATCCTGGGGAGAAGTGCGTCAACGTCGGCGTCCGTCCGCACCATCACGCGTCTCGCAGGGGCCGCCCCGGCGCGAGCCCCCTCCTGCGCCACGGCCTGGCCCTCACGGCCGGGCCAGGTGACGGCCGCCGCCAGCCCCGCCAGCGAGCTTTTGATAAAGTCACGGCGCGCGCCGGAGTGCTCTTCGTCCGTGCCCGAGACGCGCGCCGCGTCGGCTGATTCGCGAATGATATCTTTCATGGCTTCAGAGATTCTACGACCCCGAATCAAGGCTGTGGCTTGAAGTATCGGTCTTCGAATTTAAGGAGTCAGCAATTGAAATACCGGATGGGGTTTTGTGAATGGCGCACAGGCATGCGCTGGCCCACGTACTTCCGCCTGACGGCTTCCGGGGCCAATTCTCCGATAAATTCGGACCGTCCATCGTCCATTTCTGGCGGGAAGTATAGCCCTTGTGCGCTATCTCTTTCTGTCCAATACTCCCTGGTTTCTTTAGTGACTGGAGTCCACTGATCAATCTTGTAGACCTCTTTGATTACTCCCTGAAAAACAGCAAAAGCGTATTGTGCTTTATTAGCTCGCTCCAGGTTAACCCGCCATATGCCTCGGGTAGCTTGATATAAATCCTCTGCGCCCCTTGCATGCGGATAGTGCCGATTGATGGAAATTGCTATTGCCGGCTCGTCAATACTCACGGGTGAAGTCGGATGGGGATTTAATTCCGTCGGGAGCGATAAAGTGGCATGAGGGTCGTATGGGGCGGATAAGAGCGCCCCGTCGGCCAAGCAAAAGGCGAACAACTCGTCGGCATAAGTTCTATTACATTGCGGGCATCTTTTCATAATCGGCTCCTGCAAATGAGAGGTTAGCAACTACTAATTGTGCCGGGCGACCAGAATTATACTGCACAACGTTCTCAACTGTGAGATGGGAGCGGGTCAGTGTAAAATAGACGCGCAATGAACCAGGAAATACATCTGACGGGACTGGCTGAGGCGGAGTTGATTGCCTTCGTGGAGGAGATGAATGAGCCGGCCTACCGGGGGCGGCAGATTTTCGCGTCGCTCCACCACAGGCGGCTGCGGTCGTTTGACGAGATGACGGATTTGCCGAAAGAGTTTCGGAGCAAGTTAAACGAGAGGGCGACGGCGTCGACGCTGACGGTGGAATCAAGATACGTGTCGGAGGACGGGACGCGGCGCTACTTGATGAAGACGCGCGACGGGCTGCCGGTCGAGACTGTGTTCATCCCCGAGGAGCGGCGCGACACGATCTGCTTTTCGTCGCAGTCGGGCTGCCCGCTCCAGTGCAGCTTCTGCCTGACGGCGAAGCTCGGGCTCCTGCGCACGCTCTCCGCGGGCGAGATCGTGGAGCAGATTGTCGTCGCGCTCAACGACGCCTACGGCGTGGGCCAGAAGACGCCGCGCGGGACGAACCTCGTGGCGATGGGCGCGGGCGAGCCGTTCCTGGCCTTCGAGCCGCTGATGAAGGCGCTCAGAATCATGAGCGACCCGAAGGGCCTGCACATCGTCCCCAACCGCGTGACCGTCTCGACCGCCGGCATCGTCCCGCGCATCAAGGAACTGGCACACGTCCCGGACCGGCCGCACCTGGCGATCTCGCTGGCCGCGCCGACGGACGAGTTGAGAAACGAGCTGATGCCGATTAACAGGAAATGGCCGCTCGAAGAGTTGCTCGCCGCGTGCAAAGAGTTCGAGCGCTCGCTCAAGCCGGGCGAGCTGTTCACCTTCGAGTACGTGATGCTCGACGGCGTGAACGACTCGGACGAGCAGGCGCGGCAGTTGGCGAACCTGCTCAACCGCCACGAGCTGCGCGCCAAGGTGAATTTGATTCCGCACAACCCCGCGGACCCGCTTCCCTACAAGCCGTCGCCGCCCGAGCGCGTCGAGAGCTTCAGGCGGATACTCGAAGGGAAGGGCGTGCACGCGTTCGTGCGGCGGCCGCGCGGGCGTGACATCTACGCCGCCTGCGGTCAACTTGCGGCACGGCGCACGCCGGCCCTAGCCAACCCTGCGCGGGAAGTCCTTCATCAATTAGCCTGACCGCCCCGCCGGGGGACGGTCAGATTCCTTTTAAATTCCGATTAAGTAAAAATGAGAGACAGAAAATTCATTCGACTGGCGACACTTGTGACAATGGCGGGCCTGCTGCTCGCCCTCCCCGCGGGCTTCCGCGCCGGCACGCTGACCTCCGCGGCGCAGGCGAACATACGCGTCAACGGCTTCTTCGCGGCCGACAAGGCGCAGCGCGGCCGCACGGTCCAGGCGGCCGTCGTCCTGGACATCCCCGACGGCTTCCACATCAACAGCAACCGCCCGCTCGCCAAGTTCCTGATCCCGACTTCGGTCAAGATAGAAGCGCCGGGCGGAATCAAAGTCGGGCCAATTAGCTACCCGCGCGCGCAGCTCCGCACCTTCAGCTTCTCGCAGGACAAGCTCTCGGTCTACGAAGGCCGCACGGTGCTGCGCTTCAACGTCACCATCCCCGCGGACTTCCAGACGGGCGTGACGGAGCTTCGCGCGCGCGTCAAGTACCAGAGCTGCAACGACGAGGCGTGCTTCCCCCCGGCCTCGCGCTCCGTCACGATGCCCATCGCCATCGTCGGCGCGAACGAATCCGTCAAGCGAATCAACGCCAACATCTTCGGCGGAAGAAGAAAGGGATGAGGGATGAGGGATGAGGGGTGAAGTTAAAACACTTCCTTTCCTTCATCCCTCATCCCTCGTCCCTTCCCACGACTGACATCAGGCGGCCCGTCCGGCCGTGCGTGCGTTTCTCGCGGCGGTAGGAGAAGAAGAGGTCCGTGCGGCACATGGTGCAGAGCGGCGCGGTGTGTACGTTCTCGGGCGAGAGGCCCGCGGCCGTGAGCTGTTCGCGGTTGGCCCTTTGGAGATCGACGAGCGCGTGGCCGTCGCGCGTGGGCGTGAAGAGACTTTCTGAGTCCGGGAACTTTTCGCGGAAGGCTGCGATGACCTCGTTGCCGACTTCGTAGCAGCAGCCGCCGGCCGCGGGGCCTATGGCCGCGCACACGTCCGCGGCCCTGCTCCCGTATTCCGCGCCCATGCTTTCGAGCGTGCGCGCGACGATTGACGAGACGGTGCCGCGCCATCCCGCGTGGACGGCCGCGCACGCTCCGGTGCGCGCGTCGGCCAGCAGAATTGGCACACAGTCGGCCGTCTTGACGCCGACGAGGATTCGGGGCGTGCCCGTCATCAGGGCGTCGCAGTAGACCGTCTCGCCGAGGGCCTTCTCGGGCTGGCGCGTGTCTTCCACGTCCCTGACCGTGCGCACGTCCGTGCCGTGCATCTGCCAGCAGGAGGCGAGCGCCCACTCGCCGTCGAAGAGATTGAGGAAGCGGCGGCGGTTCTCGTAGATGTTCTCGGCCGCGTCGTCGTCGAAGCCAGCGAGGTTGAGCGCGGCCTCGGGCATCGGGCTCACGCCGCCGAGCCTGGTGGAGAAGGCGTTACTAAAGCCCAGCTCTTCGAGCCGCGCGCACGAGAGCGCAAGCGTGTTATCCTTCTCGCGCCAGTGAAACCCGGCCCGAGCCAGTTCCGTTTCGTCAGTGATTATTTCCATCGGCATAGACATCATCGAAGTCCGCCGCGTGCGCGAAGTCCTGCTGCGCACGCCGCGCTTCGTCGAGCGCGTTTACACGGAGAGCGAGCGCGCCTACTGCGACTCGCGCGGGGCCGTGGCCGCGATGCACTACGCGGCGCGCTTCGCCGCCAAGGAGGCCGCGCTCAAGGCCCTGCAAACGGGCTGGACCGGCGGCATCGCCTGGCAGGACATAGAGGTCGCCTCGCGCGACTCCGGCGCGCCCGTCCTCATCTTTCACGGCGTCGTCCGCGAACTCTACGAGCACTCGGGCGCGCGCGCCGCGCACCTCTCCATCTCGCACACCTCCGAGCACGCCATCGCCCAGGTCATCCTCGAACGCTGATTCAAACAAGAGGGCGAACGATTCACCGGCAATCGTCCGCCCTTTCGACATTACGCAAAGGCGCGCGCTCTTGCAAGCAGCGCGCACTGACTGTTGGCTTTTACGGCCTGCCCCTCGGAGCCTGCACGCGCATCTCGTTGACGAGCGTTTGCCGCCCGCGCGTGTTCGTCTCAACTCTGGTCGTTTGCCACGGCTGAGACTCCAGCCGCGCGTCGATGCCTTCCGGGCGCGGCAGAGGCCGCGGGCGCGGGGCCGGTGAGATGATTCTCGTGCGGCCGTCCGCCTCGACGACGGTCGCGGGCTCGTAGTCGTAGACCTCCGAATCGCCCGCCTCGGCAAGCAGCTCGAACGTCTCGTCGTGCGCGGTGCATTCCAGGTTGGGCGCCAGCTCGGCCGTGATGGCTATGCGCTCCTGCTGCGGGCAGGAGGCCGTGGCGAGCAGGCCCGTCTCGGGGTCAACCTCCACGAAGCGTATGCCCGCCGGGCGCGCGAACGCCTCGCCGCCGAGGTCCGGCCTCAAGACCACCGCATCGCGGACGAACTCCGTCCACGCGGGCAGCGCGGCTTCAGCGCCCGTCAGGCCCAGTTGCTTGTTGTCGTCGAAACCTATCCAGACGGCGACCACCATGTTCGGCGTGTAGCCCACGAACCACCCGTCGCGCGACGTGCCGGTCTTGCCCGCGACCGCTGTCTTCTTCACGGCCCCGCGCGCAGCGCGCGCCGTCCCGTGCTCGATCACGTCCGAGAGCATGTCCGTAATCATGTAGGCGGTCGCGGGCTTAACCACCGGCCGCGTCTTCGGGATGTCCGCGACGACCTCTGAGCCCGACGAGTCCACCACGCGCGCAATCACGTTCGGCTCGACGCGCTCTCCGAAGTTGGCGAACGCCGTGTAGGCCGCGGCAATCTCCAAAGGCGTCGCCTCCGTCGTGCCGAGCGCAATCGCGGGGTAAGGCTCGGCCTTCGGCAGGCCGAACTTCTCCGCCGTGCGCTCGACGCGCTGGAGCCCCGCGCGCATCGCCACGTCCACGGTCACGACGTTGAGCGAGCGGACGAGCCCCGTGCGCATCGTCACGTCGCGCATGGAGAAGCCGCCGCCGTAGTTGGCCGGGCGGTACTTCGCGCCGTCCGCGTAGATGAACTCCTGCGGCGCGTCCGCGTACACCGTGAGCGGCGACAGGCCGCTTTCCAAAGCCGCCGCGTAGACGACCGGCTTGAAGGTCGAGCCGGGCTGCCGCCGCGCGTCCACCGCGCGGTTCAACTGCGACTCCGCGTAGTCGCGCCCGCCGACCATCGCCAGCACGCTCCCTGTCTTCGGGTCGAGCGCGACGAGCGCCGCCTGCGGCTTCACGCCGCGCTTCGCGTAAACCTTGTCCAGGCGTTCGAGCTGACGGCGAATGGCCGCCTCCGCCGCCTGCTGCAAGTCCAGGTCAATCGTCGTGTAGACGCGCAGGGCGCGCTCGTCGCCGCTCGTGTGCTCGCCGAGGCGCGCTTCCACGACGCGGTTGACGTAGTCTATGAAGTAAGGCGCGGTCGATTGCTCATGGTCACTCAAAGGCGCGACCGCGAGCCGCTCCTGCGCGGCCCGTCCTGCTTCCTCAATCGTGATGGACTTGTCGCGCGCCATCGCGCCGAGGACGACGTTGCGGCGCGCGGCCGCGGCTTCCGTGTGGCGGTCCGGCGCGTAGCGGTTCGGGCTCTGAATCATCCCGGCGATGGTCGCGCTCTCGCCGAGCGTCAAGTCCTTCAGCTCCTTGCCGAAGAAGACGCGCGCGGCCTGCTCGACGCCGCGCACGCTGATGGCCCCGCGCTGGCCCAAATAAATCTCGTTGCAGTAGAGCGCGAAGATGTCCTGCTTCGACAGGCGGCGCTCAAGCGCGAACGCCGTCATCGCCTCCGCGTACTTGCGGCGGAAGGTGCGCTCCGGGGTCAGGAAGGTGTTCTTGACGAGCTGCTGCGTGATGGTCGAGCCGCCCTGGGAGGTCTCGTCGTCGGCCGCGTTCCTCAAGAGCGCGCGGCCCACGCCCCAGATGTCCACGCCGCCGTGCTCGAAGAAACGGCGGTCCTCAATCGACAGAATCGCGCGGACCAGAACGGGCGGGATGTCCTGGAAAGCCAGTTGCGGACGCTGGCCCGTCTTCATCGCCGCGTCGGTCGTCAGAATCTCCGGCTCCAGCGTGTAGGCGTCGAGCGTGACGCCCATGTCGCCCGTCAACTCCGCGATGTGATTCTTCTTATCGAACCGGACGTTGACGGTCGTAATCGCCGACTTGTCGGAGCGGCGCGGGCGAAGCTCAATCGAATCCTCGCGCGCCGTGAAACTCCCGCTCCACACGTCGCTCGCGTTCGACTCGACGTAGCCCGCGCGGCGCAGCAGCTCGACCAGACTGTCGCGCGAAATCGTCTGCCCCGCGCGCAGCGTGCGCGGCGCGGCGTAGATGCCCGCGCGGCTCGTCAGGTAGCCGCTCTTCAGGCGCGCGTCAACCAGGCCCGCGTAGTAGTTGTAAGAGGAGATGAAAAAGATGATTCCCGCGACAATCAGGAAGGCGGCGGAGCCGAGGATTGAGTAGATGACGACGCGGCGCTTGCGCCTGAGAGCGCGCCAGACTTCCAGCCGCTTGAGCGCGCGTTGCTTGATCCGCTTGACGCGAGGGCGGCGCTTTTCATCTACGGATGTGATCTCGATAGCCATGCCTGCCTGTCTGTCGGCGGACGGCGTGCGGAAAAGGGAGAAGCGCGCCTGCCCTCACGTTCGGTTGTTGCCGGCGTTCTCAGTAAACGCCTAATGGCCCAAAAATTCTAACGTCACCTCACGTCCGCGACCGTGACCGCCTCCGGCCGAGCGCCCGTCGCCTCGTCGCCGCCGCTCGCCCACTGCGAGATGGCTGCCGTCGAGACCGCGAGCGTAATCAAGATCATGATGATGGCCGCCAACTGCGCCAGACCGTTTGCCAACTCCTTCATGACTGCATCCCCCCGAATAGTTCAGTTTTTGCCCCTGCCAAACCTTTGAGCAATGTTTATGCCAGCAAGCGCAGAGAACCCACGCACGACCGAGCAGACACGAAACTGCCCCTGCAAAGAATGATTTAGGCTTTCCGAGGAGCTATCGATGGACGCACCCTTAGAGAAACACACCTCGCCCGCGTCCGCCTTTAATACGGGCCCTCAGGTCTTAAGGGCGCGAGATGTGTTTTAAAAACTTACGATGACAGGTTCTGACTTAGACGGGAGAGACGTGTAGGCGGCGGTCTACGATGGATTGGAGGTTGCGGCGGTGGTATAGCTCCTCGTAGGGCGAAGCCTTGAGATCGGGGCGGAGGCACTTGTCTATGGGAATCTGTAGGACGGAGTCGCCTTCGGCACCGTGCGCCCAGGCGGCGCGGGCGTTGGTTTTGAGGGTGTCGAGGTAGAACATGGCGTTCTCAATCGCGTCGCTGGGGCGCACGCCCTGGTGGCTGGAGATGAGGCGGCTGCGGCCTGTGCGCTTGAGGCGGCGCAGCGCGTGCCAGGCCATGTCGGGGGTGGAGTAGGAGAAGTAGGCTATGTTGCCGACGACGTTGTCGCCGGCCATGAGCAGGTCGGCCTCGGGCACCTCGATTGAGAGGGTGCTCATCGTGTGGCCGGGGTTGTGAAAGATGTCCAGCGTGTAGCGGCCCCACTTCATCACCAGAGAGTCGGAGATGAGCATGGTCGGCTCGGCGAAGTTGGCCGCCTCTTCGTCCGTGCGAAACCTTTCGGTGGAGAAGGTGTGCAGGTAGTTCTGGTGCGCGATGATTTCGGCACCGGGGAAGAGCTTGAGCGCGGCCAGGTGGTCGCTGAAGTAGTGCGTGGCGACGATGAAGCGCACGCGCTTCCCGAGCCCGTCCTCGATTCTCTCGCGCAACTCCAACGCGTCCCTCTGGCTCGCCATGCCGTCGACGAGCAGGACTTCGTCTCCCTTGACGAACGCGGTCGAGTTGGAGTGGTACGTCTCGCCTATGAAAACGTGTATGTCGGATTCGACCTGCTGCTCTCTCACGCCTGTTCCTCCATTCGACTGTCAAATCACGCCCGCGGCTTTCGCTGATTACGATTAAGAGTCGGAGTTCGTTCACGCGGCGTCAGCGCAGGGGCGAGACGCGGCGCTTGTCTTCGAGCGCCTGTTGCTGTCGGCGGCGGCGCTGATACCACTTGCGCGGCGGCTCCTTGACGGGTTCGAGCAGGTGCTTGATTCTCTCGACGCACGAGCGCGCGGCCTGTTCGCCCAGCTGGATGAGGTCGTCGGCGCGCTGCATCTCGTCCCAGCGTATGTGGCCCGTCTTGGGCATGACGACGACGTCCGCGTCGTGCAGTTGGTGTATGGCCGCGGTCCGCTGGATGACCATCATGGACTGGAGGATGACGCCGATGACGGAGTGCGGCGGGCCTATGAACTTCGCCCCCTCGCAGTTAACGTCCACGGCGATGACCAGGTCCGCGCCGAGCGCGCGCACGGCCGCCGTAGGGATGTTGGCGACCAGGCCGCCGTCGACCAACTGCCGCCCGTGGTCGTCCGTGACGGGGACGTACCAGCCCGGCAGCGCGCAGCTCGCGCGGACCGCGAAGGCGACGTCGCCCTCAGTCATAATCACGGCGGAGCCGGTCTTCAAATCGGTGGCGACGATTGCGAGCGGGACGCGCAAGTCCTCGAAGCGTTTGACCGGGAGGTGCGCGCGCACGAACTCTTCGAGGCGCGCGTTCGACTGCACGCCGAGCCGCGAGAGCGTCACGCGCCCCACGTCCTTCCAGCGCATGCCGCGGCTCACATTCGCGACCTCGTCCACGCTCATCCCGGCGGCGTAGGCGGCGGCGACGAGCGAGCCGGCGGACGTGCCGGCGATGTAGTCGACGGGGATGTTGTGCTCTTCGAGGACGCGCAGGACGCCTATGTGCGCGAAGCCGCGGGCCACGCCGCCTGAGAGCGCGAGGCCGACGCGCGGGCGCTGACTGAGCTGTGCGTCATCTCTCGACATAAGCATTTGATGACGGACGACGGCCCGTGAGATGTCGTGAGGCGCTGACGGCCGCGCTACATAAAAGCGCCTTCGTCAGCCGACGGGCCGTAGAGCGACGGGACGGGCACGTCGTTGAGCCGCAGGTAGACGCTGAGCTGCGCGCGGTGGTGTATGGTGTGGTTCATAATGAAGCCGCGCAGCACGCCCGCGCGCGGCTGCGTGAAGATGGTCCGGCCCGCGGCGAGCAGCGTCCAAGTCTTCATCAGGTGCTCGTCGCTCGCGCCCTTGATCGCCTCGCGCGCCGCGGCCACGTTCTTGTCGAACGTCTCGAGCGCCTCCTGCACGGACTCGACGGGCTTGGCGCGCAGGGGCTGGCCTTCGGGGGCCGCGTCAAACTCGTCCTTGTCAATCATGAGGACGGCCCAACTGGCGAGGTTCGACAGGTGCGTCGCCAGGCCGCCCATGGTCGTGGACTTCTCGTGCGGCTTCCAGTCGAGCTTGTCTTCGGGGATGCGTTCGAGTGTCCTGCGCGTGTTCGCCATCTCGTGGTCGAACTCCGGCAACATCGATTCGCCCAGTCCCATTCGCCCTCCTCTACGGGTTTAAGCCGGGCCGGAAAGCTCTCCCGGCGCGCCTCGGATTACTTGATGAGCTGCCGGCGCTTGATCTCTTCCAACTGCCGCATGGCTTCGTTCAGCTCCTTGTCCTCGTCCCTCTCTTCTATCTCGCGCGGTTTGGATTTGCCCGCGAGCTTTCTGATGATGGAGATGCCGAAGACGATGACGGCCACGAAGAACAGGATTTTGACTATCGAGATGACAAAGCCTACGACGAACCAGATGACGGCCGCCGCGACGAGGATGGCAAGGGCCAGCAGGATGAGCTTGGCGTTCTTTAACATGGTACTACCTCCGAAACCGCGAGGGACTTTCTACGGCTAAAGATTACAACAAGTCGCGGGACAAAAGAAAGAAAAGGGGCTGACCATGAGGATTCATACGAAGCGGCGCGGGAGAAGGTTTAGCGCAGTTTCGCGCGGCTTCGCGGTCCCCCATTCTTTTCGGCATCAGACCGGGTTGAGGATGGTGATTTCGGCGCGCTCGCGGGCGCTGTCCAGAAAGTCGTCCGTCTCGGACTCGATCTTGCTCTCGGTCAGCTCGGCCTCTATCTCCTTGTAGGCTTCGGCGAGTTCGGGGACGAGGCGGCCCGGCTGCTGGCGGCGGATGCGCGGGACGTACACGTCGCGGTAGTAGTCCTCGACCTCCTTCTGCGTGACGACCGTGAAGGAGCGGAAGCGGAAGTCGAGGTACTTTTCAATCGCCACGCGCTGGCGCACGATCTCGCGCAACTGCTCGCTGCTCAAGCCGACGCGCCGCACGCGCTCGTAAAACTCAGCCTGCGACGGGAACTGCCTGACCAGGTCGTTCAGCTTGTTCTGAATCTCCTCGTCCGTTGGGTCAATCGCCGGCAGGCGCTCGGCCTCCTGCAAGATCAGGCGCTGGCTGATGACGAGGTTGAGCACGCGGTTCAGATTCTCGGAGCTGGGGCTGTCGAGCGGCGTGGAGGGCTGGAGCGCGAGCTGCCACACGAGGTCCGAGTAAGTAATCAGGCTCGGCCGCACGCCGCTGCTGACCGTCGCCACCATCTTGTCCGCCACGTCCTGGGCCCGCGCTGGGACAGGCAGAAGGCAGAGGGCGGAAAGCAGCAGGCAGCAGGCGGCAGGCAGCAGGCGGCAGGCGGCAGGCGGCAAAAGGAAACCGGCCTTGCTTTCCTTCCGACTTCCGCCTTCCGACTTCCGCTTTCTGTTCTCTGTCTGCTGCATACTGTTCTTCTCCTTCTTCAGAACGCCCGCGTGAAGCGGAAGTGCAGGCGGCCGCGGTTGAGGCGGTAGATGGCCTCCGTGCCGTCCGCCTGCGGGATCAGGAACTCGGGCGGGTTGAGCAGCCAGCCGTAGTCAATCGAGAGCGTCCCGCCGAGCGGCGTCTTAACGCCTACGCCCAGGCCGATGGTGTGCGTCCAATGCATGCGCGCGTTGTGCGCGTTGATGCGCTCGGCGCGCGTCAGCGCGGGGTCGTCCTCGGCCGGCGCGTCGTTGCGCCCGAAGATGTCGCCGACGCGGGCGAAGACGTTGCCGCCGTCGTAGAAAGGCACGACCTGAAAAGCCTTCGTCAGGGAAGTGCGCGCCTCCAGGTTGACGACCGCCAGGGCGTTGCCGCCGACCGGCACGGTGAACGGGTCGAGCTGAATCAGCTCGCCCTTGTTGTTGCGGAAGATGCCGCAGCCGGCGGGGACAGGGAACGACAGGAAGCAGTCCGGGTTGATGGCGCGCGGGCCGGCCTCCTCGAAGTTGAAGCCGCGCAGCGTGGTCGACCCGCCCGCGAAAAATCTTTCGCTGATGGGCAGCGTGCGGTCCACTTCGTCGATCACGCCGTTCTCGTTGCGGTCGCGCGGGTTGAAGAGGTTCGCGAGGCCGAGCGTGACGTTGCCCGCGAGCACTGTGTTGCGCAGCCGCCCGACCCTGTAGTAGCGGCGGTAGTTCAACTGGAACTTGTTGAAAGAGAGGTTGCCGCCGAGCTGGCGCAGGGCGACCGAGTAGTCGAGCGTCAGGAACTCGCCGCGCGTGGTGTCGAACTGGCTGTCGCGCGTGTCGCGGACGAAGGTCGCGCCCAGGCGCGAGAGGCGTATGGCGCGGTCGGGCCTGAGGACCGAGGCGATCAGCAGGCTGTTGATGTTGTAGAGCCGCACGTCCTCGTACGAGTAGCGCAGGAAGAGTATGCTGCGCGACTTGCGGTCAATCACGCGCTGCGTCTCGGCGTTGACGGTGAAGCGGTTGATGGTCGGCTCGCCCGCGGGCTGGCCGAACTCGTCAATCGGGTTCCCTTCCTCGTCCAGCCGCTGGACGATGCCGAAGCTGCCCTTGTCAATCGTCGAACGGAAGAAGCGCGTGACGGTCGTGTCGCGCATGTACTGGGCCGAGAGCGCGAGCGGGGCGAACTGGTTGTCGCCGTAGCCGCGCCAGCGCGGGTCTAAGTATTCGAGCCGGACGAGCTGCTGGCGGCGGCTCGCGCGGACGCGGAAGGCCCCCTGCCGGAGCTTGCCGAACATGTTGAGGTTGCGTATGTCGAAGAAGCCGAGCGGGCCGTTGTCGGTCGAGTAGCCGCCGCCGTAGCGCATCTCGCGCGGCTTCAACTCTTCGACATCAATAATCACGTCGCGCTTCTTGAAGCCCGAAGAGGTCTCGCCCGCGGGCTCCGTGCGGATGATGACCTGGCGGAAAACGTCCGTCGCGTAGAGGGCGCGCTCGCTGTCGGAGAGGCGGTCGGCGCGCAGCACCTGGCCCTCCCTGAGCGGGATGGCCGCGAGGATCGCTTCCTTCTTCGTGCGGACGTTGCCGTTGACGAAGATGCGGTTGATGATGACGCGGTCGCCCTCGCTGCGTATGGTGTAGACGAGGCGCACGCGCTCCTCGCGCGTCCCGTCGGGGAGCGTGATGGAGGGGAGGTCGATGGTCGAGAACTCCATGCGCGCGCCCGTCTGGCCTTCGCGCGCGTAGAGGGCGAGGATGGCGTCGCCGTCCGAGCGCGACTGCGAGCGCGAGAAGAACTCGCCCTCGTTCGTGCGGAAGCAGGGCGTGAAGTCGCCCGCGTCGAAGCGCACGGCGCAGCGCGCGCGGCCCGCCTCCGCGAGCTCGTTGCGGAGCTTGGCGTCCGTATAGAGCTTGTTGCCGCGCAGCTCCACACTTGAGATGCGCGTGCGCGGCCCCTCCTCGACGACGAAGGTGATGATCAGGTTCTCGCCCTCGATGGAGACGCCCTGGCGCACGGTCACCTCAGCCCGCCGAAAACCGAGGTCCTGCATTCGCGTGCGAATCGTGCGGCGGTCCTGCTCCAGGAGTTCGCGGCTCGTGTAGCCGCGCCCGTAGCCCAGGAACGGGATGAAGCCGAGGGCGTTGGCCTTCTGCGTGCGCAACTCGTCCTCCACGTCCTCGACCTTCAGCTCCTCAGTGCCCTCTATGCGGATGTCGGTCAGCTTGAAGCGGCGGCCGCGGTCCACGTCGTAGGTGACGGTGAGCGTGCTCCCCGCCAGCGCGCGCGGGTCGAGGTTGTTGCACATCTCGGGCGTGCCGTTGAGGTCCGAGTTCGTCGCGGGCACAGGCGCGACGGCGCAGGCGGTGGTGATCTCCGCGAAGAAGTAGCCGCTCTCCTGAATCTTGTTGCGGAGGCGGCGCTCGCCCTCGACGATGGCCGAGATGTCCACGTTGCCCTCGCGCTTGATGGGCAGGAGAGAGCGCAAGGTCTTCTCGCTGAACTCGTAGTTGAGCACCTTGACATCGACCCGCGGGCCGATGCTGCCCTCCAGGAAGATCGTCACGGAGTTGGTCGCCTGGTCGAGGACGAAGCGCTCGTCGTCCAACTGCGGCGCGAGGTAGCCCTTGGCGATGATGGCCTGGCGGACGCGCTCTATGTCTTCGGCGAGCGCGGCGCGCGAGAAGGGCGCGCCCGTCTGGAGAGCGAGCTTCGGGCGCACCTCCGAGGCGTCGAAGCCCGTGACGTTGATGTTGAACGCCTCGACGCGCGACTGCGCGCCGGGCTCTACGTCGAAGACGACAGTCATGCGCGTCCCCGTCGGGTCGTTCGGGTCGCGCACCTGCGTGTAGTTGACCTCGGCGCGGTAGAAACCCTTGTCGCGCAGGTAGACCTGAATCAGGTCCGCGTTGTTCCTGAGCACCTGCTCGGTGAGGGACGCGCCGGGCTCCAGCATGTTGAGGCGCGAGCGCAGCTCGTCCTCAGCGACGGGCGCGTCGAGCCCGGAGTGCAGGCTGAGCTTGACCTCGCCGACCTTGACCTGCCGGCGGACGACGAAGGCGACGCAGAGCGGGCGGGTTTGCGTCGTGGCGCACGTCTCGCTCACCTCGACGCGCGCGTTCGAGACCATCCCGGAGTCGAAGAGCGACTGCAAGGACTCGCGCACGCGCACGGCCGCGTACTCGCCGCCCTCCACGACTGAGAGCAGCGAGAGCAGCTCGGCCTCGGCCGCCTCGTCGCGCGGGCTGCCCTCTATGACGACCCGCAACTGTGTGATGACGCGCCCCTCGTAATCGCCCGTCCCCGGCGGGGCGGGTGCGGTGCCCCCCCGCGCCGCGGCGACGGCGGCGGCGAGCATCAAGGCGAAAGAGAGGAAGCGGCGCAGAGTCACCCTTATGATCTCGGATTTCGAATTTGAAATTTCAGATACGGAATTTCAGATTACTTTCTATCAAAAACGCTTCTTCAGCCTGAGCTCGAAGCTGAAATTGTCGTTGCGCGAGTTGAAGCCCGCGGTGCTGCCCTGCTCGTACTGCGCGACGAAGGAGAGGCGGTTCGAGAGGCGGTACTCGACCGCCAGCACCTGGTTCTGGTTCCCCGTCACGTTGGTCGAATAAGTGATCAAGAGGTTGCGGTTAATCTGCCGCCCGACCGTCAGGCGCGCCGTCGGGCTCTCGCCGCCGCGGCCCGCAATCAGCGGGTCGATCTCGAAGCGGTTGAGGCCGAAAAGCTTGTCGGTGGCGCGGCGCGCGGGCGCGCTAATCAGGCTCTCCGTCAGCAGGCTCGCGGCCGTGCCCAGCCCGGACTGTGCCAAAGTCGAGACGCCCGTGTCGCCAGAGGCGAGCTGGCCGTTCAGAATCAGCGAGACCACGTCCACCTGCGGGAGCGCCGGGTCCGAGCGCACGTTGACGGAGGGCTGCGTCAGGGGGCCGGTGATGCTGGTAATAACGTCGTAGCCCTGAATCTCGCCGACAGTCTGTATGTTGAGGACGGGGTCGGCGTCGAGGCTCCCCGGCAGGTCAATCGTCGCGCGCTGAATGTCGTGGCGGTTGTTGCGGAACTGGACCGTGCCGCTCGTGAACGTGATGCGCCCCGAAACGACGGGCTCCTTGACGGGGCCGTTGACTCTGAGCGAGACGGAGCCGACCGCCTCGGCCAAGTTGTTGCGGACGACGAGCGCGTCGCGCCCCTCGATTCTCAAGTCCTGGAACTGCGCGGTCGCCGCGAGCGCGAACTCCCCGCCCTGCTCGATCAGGGCCTCGCGGCGGCGGTTGATGAGAGTCTCCAGGTCCAGGTCTTGGGTGTACTCGGCGCGGCGCAGGTTGACCTGGCCCGAAATCACGGTGGCTATCTGCTGGCCGCGCCCGGAGGCCGAGCCCCTGATTTCGAGGTCGAGGTCGGCGGTCGTGCGCACGTCCTCCGGGTAGGGGAACGTCACGTCGTCGCCGCGGATGTTGAGCTGGAAGCGCGTCGGCGTGAAGCCGGAGAGCAGGGCCCCGCCAGTCACCCAGACGCGGCCGCCGCCGAGCACGCCCGTCAGTTGATCGATCTGCGCCTGGTTGCTGTTGAAGCGCACCCCGCCCGTGACGTTCGTGATGCTCAGGCGCTCGTCGGCGAGCAGGATGGAGAGCGAGGCGTTCGCCAGGGAGGCCGTGCCGTTGATGCGCGGCTGCTCGAACGTGCCGGCGACGCGGACGTTGGCCTCGGCCGAGCCGTTCAGGAAGAGGTCCGGCGAGAGCCCCTTGAGGACGCGCAGGTCGAGCCTGCCGTTGACGGTCAGGCTGTGGCTCGCGCCGGGGGCGAGCGCGAGCGTGCCGCCCAGCGTCAGGTTCGTGTTCGTCCCGGTGAACTGCGTCTTGGTGAAAGTCAGGTGGTCGCCCGCGAACTCAAGCAGGAGCGGCTGGACGGCCGTCAGCCGTATGTCTTCGACCTGGACGGTCAGGTCCGTGAAGCTGGCCGTGCCCGCGAGGCCGCGCCACGAGAAGCTCTCTTCGCCCTGCGCGTCCTCCGAGATGAGCGGCCCCTGCGCCGTGAGCGTCCCCGTGGCGCGGCCCGTCACCCTCACGTCCGGGTTGTTGAGGATGATGGAGAGGAGCTGAGTCAAGTCGGCGTTCGCGAGCGTCGTGCTGACGGTCGTCATCAGATTCTTCGTCGCGAGGTCGACCTGCGCCGCCACCTGCTGCTGCGGGCTCAGAAGCCCGGTCGTGAAAGTGATGTCGAGCTTCCTGTTCTGCGTGCGCCCTGTGAGCGTGAGCAGCCCGGCGGGCCGCCCGCTAATCCTCACGTCGCGCCCCGCGCCGTCGAAAGTCACCTCGAAGTTCGAGAAGTCCTCTTCCGAGAGCGTGCCCTTGATGTGGGCCGAGAGGTCCGCCGTGCCCGTGACCTGCGGGAGCGCGGCCGGCGAGTTGGGCGCGAAGGCGGCGAGGCGTTCGAGCTGTACGCCTGTGGCCTCGGCGCGGATGTCGAGCGCCGAGTCGGTCGTGTTGAAGGTGCCGCTGGCGGTGACGCGGCCGGCGTCGAGTTGGGCGACGACCGATTTGAGGTTGACCACGGGGCCGTCGAAGGTGGCCTGCGCCGTGATGCTCTGGAAAGTCTCCGCGCCGATGCGGCCGCGCGCGAAGCTCAGATTCGCGTCGCCCGTCATCGCGTCGGGGATGCCCTGTATGTTCACGCTGCCCGAAAGCTCCGACTCGATTTGGCCCAGGCGGGCGAGCTGCGGGCTGACGGCGGCGAGCGCGGCCGAGAGGTTCCCGGCGTTGACGCGGTCGAGCGTGGCCGTGAGCGACGCATTGCTCAGCCCCTCGCCGCCGAGCCCCGTCCTCAGACTGAACTGGACGCCGCCGCCGTCGCGCTCGGTCAAGCGCCCGTCGTTGATGGCAAGCTCCGTCGGCGTCTTGACTAGCCCTGCTTCCAGCGAGCCGAGGTCGCGCCCGTTGACGATCAGCGAGGCGAGCGACGCGCGGCCGTCAACGCCCGGGTCTTTCAGCCGGCCGCTGACGGTGCCGTCGAAGCTGAACCTGCCGGCGAGCTCGACCTTGGCCTTTTCGAGCCTGTCCTCAAGCTCGTAGAAGAGGCCGGTGCTGAAGAGCATGCGCTGCAACTCGGCGGCGTCCTCGGAGGCGAGGTTGACTTGCAGGTTCGACTCGTCGCGCTCCAGGGAGAACTGGCCCGTGGCGGTCAACTGCGTCGAGGGCGTCGTCAGGGTCGCGCGCTCGACCTGGAAGAGGCCGCGGTCTGCGCGCAACTCTATCTGGCCGTTGACGGGCGTCCGGCCCGTCGCGTCGTCGCCCGTCTCGGCGCTGAGGTCCAGGCGGGCCGTGCCCGAGGCCGCGCCGACGTTCGTGCCGGGGAACGAGAGGTTGGCCGTGCCCGTGGCCCTGCCCGTGACGGGGACGGCGCGCCCCGCCAGGGTCGCGACGAGGCTGCCGATGTCCAGGTTGCTGAACTCGGCCGCGACGCGCGACGTGCCGCCGCGGGCCGTGCTGACGGTGGCGTCGCCTGCGGCGCGGCCGCCGAGGATGTTCGCGTCGAAGTTGTTGAGCTGGATTTGGCTGGAGGTCGCGACCAACTGCGCGCGCGCCGCGCCGAGGTTAATCTGGCCCAGGACGCCTCCGCCCAGGCTCAGGTCCGCGCTCACGCGGTAGCTGCCGCGCGGCTCGACGACGAAGACCGGCCGCCCGAGCCGCAGGTTGTCAACGCGCCCGCCCGCGAAACCGCGGCTTGCGGCCACGGTCACGGTCCCCGCGTTGATGTCGCCGCTACGGCCCTCAATCCTCCCGCCCTCGTAGACGCTCAGGCGCACGCCCGCGATGTTGAGGCTCCCGACGCGCGCCCCCGAAGCCGCGACCGCGCCAACGCGCAGGCTCCCGGTCTCTATGTTCGTCACACCATTGCGCGCGACGATCTCGACGTTGCCCGTCGCCAGACTATCTATGCGCGCGGTCGGGGAGATAATTGGCCCTGTTTGCAGCCCGGCGATGGACGCGATTGTCACCTCGTTTTCGGTCTTGCCGCGCACGTCCGACGCGCGCAGGTTATTAACGCTCGCGCCCTCAGCGCCGAGGCGCGCGGCCGCGACACTCCCGGCCGAGTAGGTCAGCACTTCGCCGCGCGATTCGGCCGTCGCGTCGCTGATGATAAGGCCGGCGACGGTGCCCGAAGGGTGGCGCGCGGCCGCGGCGCGCAACTCGCCCAGCCAGCGGAAGTCAGTGCCCGTGCCCATGACGTTGCCCGCGAGCTGCACGGAGTTCAACTGGAAATCGCCCGCCGCCAGAAGCTCGGCCACGGCGCGCCCGTTAATCTCGTAAGTCTTGCCCTCGCCGCTCCCCTTCCCGCTCACCGCGAGCGCCTGCAAGCGCACGCCGTCGGCCGCGAGCGCGTCCGCCTTGATGCTCCCGTCCACCTCGTAGCGCGAGCCGTCGCCCTTCACCGTGCCGACAATCGTGCCGACGCCGCGGAGCGTCGCCCCCGCCTGCAACACGTCCGACGCCTGCGTCAGATCGACGGTCGAGTTGACATCCATCCGGTAACGCAGGTTGCGCCAGTCGTCCATCACGCCGCTCAGGCGGGCCTCGGCCACGGGCGAGCGCAAGGTCAGTTCCTGAATCTCGGCGCGCGTCTGGTTGACGCGGGCGCGGGCCGTGATGTCTATGTCGTTGACGGGGCGGCCGTCGTAGACGAAGGTCGAGTCGGTCGAAGAGAACGTGACGCGGTTCATGCGGCTCTCTTCGGGTTCGTTCGGGTCTTCGGGCTCGATGGTGGCGGCGATGTTGCGCGCCTCGCCGGAGATTTCGTGCCGCTCGTCGCCGTAGTGGACGACGGCGTTGTTGAGAGTGATTTTGGCGGTCGAGTAGGAGAAGAGGATGCGCGCGTTCGGGTCCGGGTCGGGCAGGCGCAGGTTGCGGAAGTTGGAGTTGCCGTCGGCGTCGAACTTGACCCAGAGTTCGAGGCCGTCAATCTGCAAGTCCTGTAGCTGGACGTTGCGGCGCAGGCTGAGCCTGTAGAGGTCGTCAATGCGAACCGTCGCGAGCATGCGGTCAATCTTGCCGATCCGCTCGCCCGTCTTCTCGTCGAAGAGTTCTATCTCGCGCATCTCGACGGCGCGCGCGCCGAATTTCGTCTCGAAGAATTTTATCTCGGCGCGGATGCCGTACTCCGAGAGCGTCCCCTTAATCTGGTTGGCGATGTAGCGGTCTATGTAGCCGAGCCGGTAGGCTATCAGGGCGACGAGGACGACGAGGACGACGAGGGCCGCGACGCCTACGGTGGCGATGACGGCGTTGCGGCGCGTGAGGAAGCGGCGGCGGCGGCCCTGCGGGGTCTTGGGCTCGGGGCGGTCCGCGTCGCGCTCGGCGGCGGCCTCGGCCGCGGGCGGCAGGGGCTCGTCCGTCTCCGACCGGAGCGCGGCCTTGATCTCCTTCTCTTTTTCCGGCGGCGGCGGCTGAGCGGGCTTCTCGCCGCCGCGATCATCAACAGGCATAAAGCAGTTTTCGGCTTTCAGTTTTCAGTTTCCAGTTCCCCGGTTTCGAGTTTTCAGCCTGAAGGCGACGCTGAAAGCTGAAAACTAAGAACTGAAAACTGTGTTAGCGGGAGAGCCGAGCGGGACGTTGCCGACGACTTCGAGGTCGAAGCCTTCGAGCGCCGCGACCCTGGGCGGATGGTTCGTCAACAGCAGGATGCGGCGCAACCCCAGCTCGTGAAGAATCTGCGCCCCGACCCCGTAGTCGCGGTTCGCGCCGTAGCCCGTCTGCACGCTCGCCTCCTGAGCGGTCAGGTTCTCCTCCTGCATCAGGCTGTAAGTCTTCAACTGGTGCACGAGGTCAAGGTTGTGCTCGCGCTGGCGCAGGTAGAGGACGACGCCCCGGCCCGCGGCCGCGATCTTCTCCAGAGACGTGTGGAGCTGAAAGCCCGTGCCGCCGATGAGCGAGCCGAACATGGCGAACGTGACGTTCTCCGTGTGGACGCGGACGAGCACCGGCTCGGGCGTCGCCACCTCGCCCATGACCATCGCCAGGTGGACCTCGCCGTTGATGACGTTCTCGAAGGCGACGGCGCGGAAGCGGCCGTAGACGGTCGGGATCTCCGTCTCGGCCGCGCGCCGCACCAGAGTCTCTTTGCGTATGCGGTAGCGGACGAGGTCCGCGACCGAGATGATTTTCAGATCGTGGAGGCGCGCGAACTCTTCCAGCTCCGGGAGCCGCGCCATCGTCCCGTCCGGGTTCATGATCTCGCAGATGACGGCCGACGGGTTGAGCCCGGCGATGCGCGCGAGGTCAACGCTCGCCTCGGTCTGTCCCGGGCGGACGAGGACGCCGCCCTTCTTCGCGCGAAGCGGGAAGACGTGGCCCGGTCGCGCCAGGTCTTGCGGGCGCGTCTTGGGGTCAACCGCCGTCAGGATGGTCGTCGCGCGGTCGGCCGCGGAGATGCCGGTCGTCACGCCCTTGCGCGCCTCGATGGAGACCGTGAAGGCCGTCCCGAGGAAGGAGGTGTTGTCGGCGACCTGCATGGTCAGGTGCAGCTCGTCGCAGCGATCTTCCGTCAGCGGCATGCAGATGAGGCCGCGGGCGTGCGTCGCCATGAAGTTGATGATTTCGGGCGTGACCTTCTCGGCCGCGCAGACGAGGTCGCCCTCGTTCTCGCGGTCCTCGTCGTCAACAATAATGATCATGCGCCCGTCGCGAATGTCTGCGGCGGCGTCTTCAATCGGAGCAAAGGGCATCTCGATTAACTCGGCTTCGGGTCAGGGAGATTCGGACGGCGACTATGTTACCCGAAAGCCCCGTTTTTTGCGACTGGCAATGTGGGCGGGGTTTTGAAAAACTGCGGGATTTCGGTGTCCCGTCGGGACATCTCGAAAATAGCCCGGCACTTCAGCGCCGGGGAGAAGCGAGAGCGGAAGGGTTGAGTCCCGTAGGGACGACCGAATCGAGCTTCTGTTTCAGTCGTCCCTACGGGACTCAGCCTTTTTCATCGTTGTCTTCCCGGCACTGAAGCGCCGGGCTATCGTCACGCCGTCCCTAACGGGACTCCTCAAACAGTTCCTCAGAAACTCACTTTTTCCCGAGGCGGATAACCAGGCCGAAGCCGAGGCGGCCGCGGTTCTCCGTCTCGCCGAAGAAGCGGGCGCGCAGGTAGTCTAGCTGGAAGGCGCGTAGGCTGAGGCGGTCGTGCAGCTTGATGTCCAGGCCGCCGCCCGCGACGAGGCTGAAGCCCGTGTCGCTGAACTCGAACTTCTGGCCGAAGCCCGTGAGCGTCGTCTTCAGGCTCGAAGCGCCGAAGAGCGCGTGCGCGAAGGGCGTCACGCGTTTGCGGCGCGCGGAGAAGCGCGGGCCGAAGTGGTAGCCGTGGACGCGCTGGCGCTCGTCGAAGCCGTCCTCGTCAATCGCGCCGCCGTAGTGTCCGGTGAAATCCGCCGCGAGGCCGAACCACTTGTTGACGTTGCCCGCGACCGAGGCGTTCCAGCCGTGGAAGTTGCCGCCGGCGTACGAATAGCCGCCGAACAGCTCCGCCTTCGGCGTCTCCTCCTGGGCCGCGGCCGTTTGTGCCAAAAAGAAGGCCAGCAGTGCGGTGAAGAAAACTTTTCTCATCGTCGTTACTCCTTCGAAGGTTTCGGGCCGAATGAGTGCAGGGGGAGAGCGTCGGGCCGTTGTTCTGTAATCACGGCCGATCTGCTAAACTGGCCGCGCCGACCAGGAAGGGCTCTCCCAGGGGCCGCACGCTTCAAGAAGGCCAGTCCGTCACGCATCATCGCCCGGAGGCGCGACCCGCGTACTTAACGGGCCGCTGATAACTTCTGAATATTTCTGAACGCCCCCGAATGAGCGCGCAAAGAGAAGGGTTTTACGAGTTCGAGCCGTTCCGAGTGGACGCCGCGAAGCGCCGCCTGCTGCGCGACGGCATCGCGCAGCCCCTCAAGCCGAAGGTCTTCGACACGCTGCTCGTGCTGGTCGAGAACAGCGGCCGCGTCGTCGAGAAGGACGAGTTGATGCGGCGCGTCTGGCCCGACACCATCGTCGAGGAGAACAACCTCACGCAGAACATCTCCGCCATCCGCAAGGCGCTCGGCGAGCGCCGCGACGAGCACCGCTACGTCGTCACCATTCCGGGGCGCGGCTACCGCTTCGTCGCAGACGTGAGGAAGACCGGCGGCGAAGAGGGGCAGGGAGACGCGTTGGCGCGGGCGCCCGGCGAGACGAAAGACGAAGAGAACGGCGCGGGCGATAACGGTTCGGCGGTAAGGATAGAGGAAGCTGAAGAGGGGCGCGTGCGGTTGCCGAACGTGGCGGACGTGCCCGCGCCGCGCGGGAAGAGTTTCCGGCGGGCGGTCGCGGCGGCGCTGGTTCTTTCGGCGCTGCTCATCGGCCTGGTCGTCGCGCTGCCGCGGCTCAGGCGCAGTGTCGCGAGTCAACCGGCCCCCGCCGAGTCGGCGCGCGCAGTCGAGTCAATCGCCGTCCTCCCCTTCGTGCCGCTCGGCGCGGAGGCGGGCGACGAGCACACGGGGCCCGGGATGGCCGACGCGCTCATCACACGCCTCAGCAACAGCCGCCGGCTCACGGTGCGCTCGACGAGCGCGGTCCTGCGCTACGCGGGTCAAGACCCCGTCGCCGCGGGTCGCGAGCTGAACGTGGACGCCGTGCTCGACGGCAAGTTCCAGCGCGACGGCGAGCGCGTGCGCGTCACCGTCCAACTCGTGCGCGTGCGCGACGGCGCGGCGCTCTGGGCCGCGACTTTCGACGAGCCGTTCACGGACATCTTCGCCATGCAGGACTCCATCTCCGAGCAGGTCGCGGGCGCGCTCACCCTGCGCCTCACGCGCGAGGACCGCGAGCGGATGCTCAAGCGCTACACCGAGAGCGCCGAAGCCTACCAGGCTTACCTCAAAGGCCGCTTCCTACTGGACAGGCGCACGGCCGCGAGCGTGCAGCGCGCGAAGGACTATTTCGAGGAGGCCGTCGAGCGCGACCCGCGTTACGCGCTCGCCTACGTCGGGCTGGCCGACTGCTACCACCGCTTCGCGCAGTTCAGAATGGCCCCCACGTCCGAGGCCATCCCCAAAGCGACCGAGGCCGCGGCGACCGCCCTGCGGCTGGACGAGACGCTGGCCGAGGCGCACGCCACGCTCGGCGTCATCAATTTCCGTTACGCCTGGGATTCGCCGGCCGCCGAGAGGGAGTTCAAGCGCGCGCTCGAATTGGACCCGCGCTACGCGACGGCGCACATGTGGTACGGCCTGCACCTGATGGCCGCGGGGAAGTCGGAGGAGGCCGAGCGCGAGATGCGTCGCGCGCTGGAACTGGAGCCGCTCTCCATCACGGTCAACAACGCGATGGGCGACTACTACCTACAGAAGCGCGAGTACGACCGCGCGCTGGAGCACTACCGCAAGACGATCGAGATGGACCCGAGCATGCTCGCCGCGCAGGTCGGCATCGGCCGCGCTTACGAGCAGAAGGGGATGTACGCGGAGGCGCTCAGGCAGTACGAGTTGGTGCGCGAGAAGTCCGAGAGCAAACGGCTGCCCGGCGCGGCCGGCTACACCTACGCCGTCACGGGCCGCCGGGACGAGGCGCGCAAGATGCTCAAGAGGCTGACGGCCCCCGCGCAAGAGTTGTCCGAGAACCCTTACCTCGCTGCCGTCATCTACGCCGGCCTGGGCGAGAGGGACGCGGCCTTCGAGTGGCTGGAAAAATCTCTCGCCGAGCGCGCGCTGATGCCTGGGCCGCTGCTCTTCGACCCGCGCCTGGACACTTTGCGCGGCGACGCGCGCTTCAAGCATCTGGCGCGGCGCATGAATCTCAACCTCTGACAACGGGCCGAGGCCCGCTCGCGGCTCCCGCCTGCTCAGTCCGTAAACTGCGTGACGCCGTGGACGACCGTGGGGGCCTCAAGAACCCTCATCTCTTTGAGCCTGAGGGAGTCCGGCTTGCCCCTCTCGTTCACCACGTCGCGGATGATTATCTCGCGCACGCGAGCGCCGAAAGTCTTCCTGATCTCGCTGAACACTTCCGGGTCCTTCTCGCCGGAATCGCCTATCAGGATGAACTCCCGCTCGGGGAGGTTCTCGAAGAGGCGCGTGATCTGCCCGACCTTCTGCACGAGCGTCGCCTCGTCGCCCTCCGTGAATTTCTTGAAGTCCTGCCAGCTATCCAGCGAGAGCAGATTCTTCCTCACGTTCTTCATGTGGAACGCGCCTTCGGGGAATTTGCTGTCGCCGATGAGGAACTCGTCCAGCAGCTTGTAGAGCTGCCAGGGGCTCCCCGAAACGTAGTGGAACATCACCTCGTCGCCGAAGCCGCCGTACATCTCGACCATCTCGGGGACGGCCGCGTAGTTGCGCAGGAAAGTGTTGCGGAGCACGATCCTCTTGCCGGCGGGGATTTCCGATATCTTGATCGTGTCGTCGATGTCCGAGACGATGGAGAGGCCCCGCGGCTCGATGAGCCTCGCGCGGCCCTTGCCCTCGAAGCCTTCGGCGATGGCCGTGAGGGTCAGCCAGCCCGACTCCGAGCCCTGCGCCGCCAGCAGTTCGGCGGCCTTCGCGGCGGGAATCTCCAGGTCGTGTTCGATGAGGCCGTTGAAGTCCGTCCTGCCCGGCAAGTCGTAAACACGCTCCTCCGGGTCGTCGTCGAACTTCAACTGCACGGACTCGCCCGAGTCGTCGTCGGCGACGAAGTGCCTGATGCGGGAGCGCAGGCGCTCCAGGTCGTCCCCGTCGAGGTTGCCCATGTCCGACACGAAGATGCCGATCACCTCGTTGCTGATGGGCAGCCGCCGCGCCTTGCTCACCCAGACGCGCAGCGGGATGACCCACGTGCTCGCGTCGTCCTTCTTCTGGTAGCCGTAGGTCGGGTAAGGGATGACCTCCTTGTCCCTCCTGAATTCGTCTGCCACCGCGTTCACGACCTGGCTCGCCTTCTCTTTCGCGGCGTCCACCAGGTCGCCGACCTTCTTGAACAAATCGTTCGCCATAGCGTCCTCCTTCTTAAGCCGCACGCCCGGGCCCGCCCCGACTCCGGCGGAGCAGGGCCAGGAGTCATAAGCCATCGTTTCGCGCCCCCGCCGGAGTGACGGCGGAGACGCACGTTCCCTTTCCCTCTGGTTACTTGAAACCCAGGTCGGCCAATTTTTCTACGGTCAGCGAGGGCGCGCCCGCGTCGCGCGGCCCGACGGCCAGGATGCGCTCGACGTACTTGGCGATGATGTCCGCTTCGAGGTTGACCTCGTCGCCGGGGCGCAGGTGTGAAAGGTTCGTCACGGCCCAGGTCTTGGGGATGACTGCGATCTCGAAATACTCGTCTGTGAGCGCGGCGATTGTCAGGCTGATGCCCTCGACCGCGACTGAGCCTTTGAAGACGAGGTAGCGCGCCACGTCCGGCGGGTAGCCGACGCGCACGGTCCAGGAGCCGCCGTGCTCGGCTGACGAGAGGAAGCGGCCGCGCGCGTCAACGTGGCCCTGCACGATGTGGCCGCCGAGGCGCGTCGAAGGCGTGACGGCGCGCTCAAGATTAACGACGGACCCGGCGCGTAGGCGCGAGAGCGTCGAGCGCTGCAAAGTCTCGCGCGAGCCGTCGGCGGCGAACGAGTCTGCGCGCACGTCAACGGCCGTCAGGCACACGCCGTTGACCGCGATGGAATCTCCCTCGCGCGTGCCCTCCATCACGGCGCGCGCCTCCACGACGAGACGCACGCCCTCGCCGCGCCGCTCCACGCTCCGCACGCGGCCCAACTCTTCGATGATTCCCGTGAACATTTAAAGCCTTGAGCTTGAGGGGCGGCCCGTCACCGAGACGCCCACGCTTCCTGTCATCTTTCCTTCAGGCCCTCGACGGCATCACGCCCTTGAGGCTCATGTAGTAATTGCATTTGGGCGGGGCTGCGGCGCGGAGGTCAGGGACGCGCCCCGCGCCGCCGAACCTGCTCCCGAGTAAGTGGACGAGGGCCGGGTTTTCGTTGACCGAGAACTGGCCGCCGTCGCAGAGCTGCCACTTTTGTGGCTGGACGTCGGGCACCTCAAACGGCAGCAGCACGATCTCGCCGACGAAGGGGTCACGCGGCGAGGTCGGGTCATATCCGTCCCTGCACAGCATGTAACGGCAGTCGGCCGGATATCTGTCGCGCAGGTCCGGCAGCTTGAACTTACCGGCTTCGGCCCCGCCGAACCGCCCGCCAATGAGGTGTTGGAGATACATGTTTTTGTCTGTCGGGAGCGACTGGCCGTTGCACTCTACTAAATTGTTCGGCGTAGTGTCAGGAGTATTAGGAATGGCCCAGATGACGGCTTGGCCGAGTACCCCTTCATACCTCCCCTTCGGGTGGTCCCCGAAGAGAGACATGCAGTAGCGGCACTCCTTCGGGGCGGCCCCGTCAAGGTTCGGCAAGCCGAAAGTAAACTGGTTCGGGTCGCCGCCGAAAGTGTCCAGCAGCAGAGAAAAGAGTGTTTCACTATCGCCGCCATAGAGCGTCTTTCCGTCACACCGCGCCCAGCCGGCGGGGTCAAAGTCATACGGGAAAAGTGAGATTGAGCCGATTGTTCTAATCACAGGGGTCTCCTTTCCGCCATGCTTTTCACTTGGGATGGGACAGATTGATGAGTCCGCGAGATCGGATTCAACCCTTCGGGATGAGCGAGAAGATACCACTGCGCGGCGACATCTGCCTAACAAATTCGACGGGCCGCTTCGCGCCGGCCGCGAAATTGGCCCACAAACGGCGCGGCCCTTCCCGCGAGAAAATTAAACTGACCGCCCGGCGGCCGCCATGTATTATTCGCCCCGGTCGCATCAAGCCGGAATCCTTTTCGCACTAAGCCCAGAGCTCCCCAAGGTCTATCTTTATCTTCCATTCAAGCTGGTTGGCGTTTTAAAGCAAGGTACCCCTCGCTCAAAACTGACACGGTCTTACTGACTCCACACGACAAGCTAAAAAGGAGGATGGTTCTATGTCTTCGCTTTAAGAAGATGGCCGCGGCGTGGATGGGCACCATGAGAGGCTCGCGGTTCTGGGGCATCACGGAGGACGGCATACTCACTTCCTGCGCCCAGAACATGCCGGCCGGTAACTGGGGCGCGTGGAGTGACTGGCCTGAACCGCCCAAAGACAAGACGACGGCCCCCCCTACGCCCGTCCGTTGGATCGAAGTCACAGCGTGCGAGCAGGGCGACGGGAAGGGCGCGCTGTGGGCGCTCGACACGAAGAGGCAACTCTGGGGCATGGGCCAGGAGTCGCCGGGCGGCAACTGGGGTGGGTGGAGCGGACTGAACTGGCTCGACGCCCCGAAGCTCCGCAACATCGCCGCCGTCACGACGGCCGTCAAAAAGGGCAACGAGACAATCCACGGCGCGTGCATCTGGGGCATTACCGACGATTACAAGATAATCTACAACGAACAGTCCGTGCCCGGCGGGAGCTGGTTCGGCTGGTCTGTGGGCAGCTTCAAAGACACGATGCGTGGGGACGAGATAACTGCCGCCAGGCAGAACAACCAGAGCGCCCGCGTCTGGGTCGTCAGCAATGACGATGTCTTAGTGAGCCAACAAGTGAATATCAATTCTTCCCCGCCGGGCTTCGAGCGCTTCTGGACGCCTGACGTGGAAGAGTCCGACAAATAACTGACGGCGGCCCGACGTAGGACAGTAGCCAGTAGTCAGTTTTCAGCTTTTTGCTGATTACTGATTACTGGCTACTGACTACTCGTCTTATCTCGCCGAGCGTCGTCTCGATGTCCGCGCGGGAAACGTCGTAGTGCGTGACCATGCGGACTTCGGGGCCGAAGGCGATGGCGAGGACGTTGCGCTCTTTGAGGCGCGCGCAGATTTCGGCGGAAGTTTTTCCCGTCCCCGTGATGTCGAAGAGGACTATGTTGGTGACGACCGACTCGGGGTCTATGCGTATGCCGTCAATCAACGCCACCCCCTCTGCCAGCCGGCGCGCGTTCGCGTGATCTTCGCGCAGTCGCGCGGGCGACTCTTCGAGCGCGACGAGCGCGGCCGCGGCGAGCACGCCCACCTGGCGCATCCCGCCCCCCATGACCTTACGCCACGACCGCGCCTCCTGTATGAAAGCGCGCGTACCCAGAAGCAGCGAGCCGACCGGCGCGCCCAGGCCCTTCGACAAACAGAACATCACGGAGTCGGCCCCGCGCGCCAGTCCCGCGACCGACTCATCGAGCGCCGCGCTCGCGTTGAAGATGCGCGCGCCGTCCAGGTGAACCGGGAGGCCCGCTGCGTGTGCGCGCTCGCAAATCTCGCTCGTGCGCGCGCTCGTGTAGACGCGCCCGCCCGCGAAGTTGTGCGAGTTTTCGAGCGTGATGAGTCCGGTCGGCGCGACGTAGTACGGGCCGCCGACGTGCAGCACTTCGGCTATCTCCTCCCAGTTGAGAATGCCCGTGCCGTCGCGGCTGCGCACAGGGCGCGCGAGTGTGCCCGAGACGGCGGCCATCGCGGCCATCTCGTAATTGAAGATGTGCCCGCGCTCCTCTATTACTACTTCCGTGCCAGGCCGCGTGTGCAGCTTGATGGCGATCTGGTTGCCCATCGAGCCCGTGGGCACGAAGAGCGCAGCCTCCTTCTCGAACATCTCCGCGGCGCGCTCCTGCAAGCGGTTGACGGTCGGGTCCTCGCCGTACACGTCGTCGCCCACCTCCGCGTCCATCATCGCCCGCCGCATCGCCTGCGTCGGCTTCGTCACTGTGTCGCTGCGTAAGTCAATCATCGGTTCGAAGAAAAGGGTTTGAGATGGCGGATTTGAAAGCTCGAATTTGAAACCTGAAATTTTCTTCCTCTGTGGTTAGTCTGCTAGACGAAGGTCACGAAAACCTCGTTGGAGAAGAGTGCGCCCGCGGCAGTCAGTCTCATCAGGTCATCGTCCAACTCGATCAACCCGGCCTCCCTCAGCCGCGCGAGGTCGTCCGCGTACTCGTCGCGCAGGTCCGAGCCGAAGCGCGCGCGGTAGTCCGCGAGGTTGACGCCGCGCATCAGGCGCAGTCCGAGGAAGATGGTTTCGGCGCGCGCGGCGCGCTCGTCCAAAGGGGTCGTCTCGACGACAGGCGAGCAATCCGTCTCGATCAATTCGGTGTAGCGCGCGGCGTCGCGCTCGTTCGACCAGCGCGTGCGGCGGCCGTCGTAAGAGTGCGCGGAGCAGCCGAAGCCGTAGACCGCGTCGTGCGTCCAGTATTTAGTGTTGTGACGGGACTCTTGGCCCGGCAGGCAGAGGTTGGAAATCTCGTAGTGTTCGTAGCCCGCGCCGGCCGCGCGCTCAAGCATCATGCGGTACATCTCGGCCGCGAGGTCGTCGTCCGGCCGCGGCTGCGCGCCGCGCCTGATTTGGTCCGCGAGCGGCGTGCCCTCGTGCACCTCCAGGATGTAGAACGACAAGTGCTCGGGCCGCAGCGCGAGCGCCTCTTCGAGGTTGCGCGACCACGATTGAAGCGCCTGCGCGGGAAGCCCGGCGATGAGGTCGAAGTTGATGTTCGTGAAGCCAGACTCGCGCAGGAGGGCGAAAGTCTTGTGCACGTCGTCGGCGGTGTGCGTGCGGCCCAGGCGCTTGAGTTCCGCGTCGTCGAAGGTCTGCGCCCCGAAGCTCGCGCGGTTTACGCCGAGCCGGCGAAACTCGCGCAAGGCGTCGCCCGTCACCGTGCCGGGATTCATCTCCATAGTCACTTCGGCGTCGGCGCGGACGCGGAAGCGCGAGCGCACGGCTTCGAGGATGCGTGCGGCCTGGTCCGGCGCGAGCAGGCTAGGGGTGCCGCCGCCGAAGTAGACGGTGTCCACGTCGGGCGTGCTTTGGTCCGACTGAAAGTCTTTAATCTCCGCGGCGACCGCCCGTACGTAACGCTCCGCCAGGCCGCCGTCGTACGGGCCTGTGGCGAAGTCGCAGTAGGAGCAGCGCGCGCGGCAGAAGGGGATGTGAATGTAGATTCCGGCCGGCTTCATCACGTTTCGCACCGATTATAGCACGCGCGCTTGAGACGGTAGACCGCTGGGCCACTTCAAGACTTTCAAGCCGCAAAGAGATCGAGTGGAATGTTGTGCGATGTTAGGTACGGAAGCGTACAGGCTTTCGGTGTGGACGGGAATGTGACGCAGGATTTTGGCTATGTATGATTTTTAAAAGAGAGACTCGTGGTGAGATTGTTCTGCCGCCGAACTAATCTAACAATTTCGCCAAACTTCCCGCACACAATAGCGGCATAGTGCTTGATAGCGTAATAGGCCAATCAAATGAACACGATTGTTTTCTAGTCTCCGACTATTTTGTTGGCGTGTTCATTTTCATCAACAACCAACGCAAGCACCTACTCTAGGGAGGGTAATCTAAGATGAGAGAAGAAGAAGAAGGAATGGGCGGCGGTAGCAGCTCTGGTTCTGGTGGCTCCGGCGGCGGCGCTGGCAGCAGTGGCGGCGGCGGCGGCAGCACTTCTGGCGGCGGCGGTGGCGGCGGCAGCAGCTCCGGCGGCGGCAGTGGTGCTGGCGGTGGTGGCGGTACTGGCGGCTCGTCCGGCGGTTCGGGCGGCGGCAGCGGCTCCGGCGGTTCGTCGGGCGGCGGCGGCTCTAGCTCCGGCGGCGGTGGCAGTTCGTCCGGCGGCGGTAGCTCGTCCGGTGGCTCCGGTGGCTCTGGCGGCTCGTCGGGCGGCGGCAGCGGTTCGGGCGGAAGCAGCGGCGGATCGAGCGGCGGCGGCTCCGGCTCGGGCGGCTCCTCGGGTGGTTCCGGCGGAAGCGGCGGGTCATCCGGCGGCGGCCAGTAATCGCCGAAGCGAAACCTCAACTCTCTTCTAACTACTAACAAGCGCGCGGTGACTTGCCACAGGCAGTCACCGCGCGCTTCTCAGTTTCCAATTCGACTATTTCTTTACGGGCTCAAGGCGCTTCTGGCTGCCTTCGCCGCTGACGGTGCGGCTCGCGTTGCGCGCGACGCGCTCGGCCTCGCCGAAGGCCCGCAGGAAGTTCTCGCCCAGGATTTTGCGCACGTCTTTTTCGCTGTAGCCGCGGCGCAAAAGCTCGTAGGTGATGACGGGCAACTTCGCCACGTCTTCGATGCCGACGGGCAGGCTCGACACGCCGTCGAAGTCCGAGCCCAGCCCCACGTGGTCGACGCCCGCGACCTTCGCGATGTGGTCAATGTGGTCGATCAGGACGGAGAGCGGTGTCGGGGGCAGCGGGTCCGCGTCGAGCAATTTTTTCCTCTCCTCGTCGAGCCGAACGGGGTCGTCCCTGAACTGTGCGGCGAGCGCGTCCAGTTGCGGCTTCAGCCGCTCGCCGCGTGCCCGGCTCGCGTCGAGCGCCTTCTGGTCTATGAAGAGCGGGAAGAAGTTGACCATCACGACGCCGCCGTTCTTACTGATGCGGCGCAGAAGCTCGTCGGGGATGTTCCGCAGGTGCGTGTTCAGGGCGCGCGCCGAAGAGTGCGAGGCGATGACCGGCGCGGTCGAGATGTCCAGCACGTCCGACATGGTCTTGTCCGAGACGTGCGAGATGTCCACGAGCAGGCCCAGACGGTTCATCTCGCGCACGACCTCGCGCCCGTATTCCGAGAGCCCGTTGTGCCTGGCCGCGTCGCAGCAGGCGTCGGCCCAGTCGTTCGTGTTGTTGTGCGTCAGCGTCATGTAGCGCACGCCCAACCTGTAAAAATCGCGCAGCGCCATCAGCGAGTTCTCAATCGCGTGCCCGCCCTCTATGCCCATCAGCGCGGCGACCTTGTCCACTTTCTTCGCGCGCCTGATGTCGGCGGTGGAGGTCGCCATCATCATCCTGTCCGGGTGGCGCTCGGCCGCGCGGTAGACCAGATCAATCTGGTCCAGGGCGCGGCGGGCCGAGCCGCCTTCCGCCGCGTACTTCCTGTCGACGTAGACGGAGAAGAACTCGGCGGTCAGCCCTCCCTCCTTCATGCGCGCGAGGTCAGTGTGGTACTTGCCGACCGACGACGTGCCCAGGTCGTAGCCCTCGTCGATCATCATCGAGGTGATGTCGTTGTGCGTGTCGACGACAATCGCCTTGCGGTGAATCTTGAGCGCCTCGCGCCACAGGCGTTCGTCGCGCTGTGGCGTCGCCGAAGCATCTTGCGGAGTCGTGCTCGTCCCGGACTGCGAAGGCGCGTGCGGGGCGAGCGCGAGGAGGAGCAGGCCGAGCGCGGCGAGCGGCAGGCGTTTCCGTTTGTTCATTGGCTGTCCGTCTTTGAAAGAGATGATGTCGGGAGCGCGAAAACTCTAGCCTACTTCGCGCCACCCCGCAACCTGCGAAAAAGCCACGCGAGCGCGACCAGCGTGGCCGCCGGAATCCAGACCCAGACGACTTCGCTCTTGAGCACTTCCGCCCCGCGCGGGCTGAAAAATCTGTCGAGGCTGATGGGCGAGACTTCTATCGGACGCCAGGGGAAGAAGTGGCGCGTGCCGTCGAAGGGGGCGAAGAAGGCGACGCCCGAGCCGCCGTCCGTCAGCGCATCCAGTAGGCCGTGCGAGGCCGTCACCGCGAAGAAGTAGAGGACGAGCCAGCCGGTCCTGAACGGCCTGGCCTTTCTGAAGGCCAGCCAGACGACCAAGAGCGCGACCAGGAGCGCGAAAAAGAGCGAGTGCGAGAGCCCCCTGTGCCCGAACATGGAGCCGCGCAGGCCGAAGGAGAAGCCTATGACATCTGCGTCCGGCAGCATGGCGCAGAGCGCCGTCAGCAGCCAGAAGCGCGCGGGCAGCCGTCGAGAGCCCGCGCTCGCCTTCCCCACGGCGAGCGCCGCGACCGCGTGCGTGAAAATCGTCGGCATCGTTCGGAGAGCTAGCCATGTCAGCACCACGCCTGTCAACTGTGGCTGTCCACATTGACCCTTCCCCGAGCCGGGCGTAAGAGTTCCGACAGTGCTCTAAGAATGTTTCGTTCGGCGGAGCGTTGGCGATGAAAAGAGTGTGGCCGAGAATCATATGGGCCTTCGAAGGCGGGCCGGTTACTATCGCGGCCTTCTTAAAGTACAATTACCGGGACGCGCTGAGGATTGCCGCGAAGGGTAACGCAAAACAGAGAGAGTGGCTGCGTAACTACCTTGCGACTCGCGACGGGGGCCCGTTGAGGCAGTCGTCGCCGAGAGTGTTGAGAGGAGAGCAGCCGTGAGCGCAAACATGTCCATCCTGATTGCCGAAGACAACGTGGCGCAGCGCCGCTACCTGCGCGAGATTCTGGAGCGCGAGTTCGCCTCGCACGCGCCCGTGATAGAGGCCGGCGACGGCGAGCAGACGATTGAGCTGGCCCTGAAGCACCGCCCCGGCCTCTGCGTGCTCGACATACAGATGCCGAAGCTCTCGGGCGTGAAGGCGGCGCGCGCCATCTGGAAAGACTACCCGGCGGCGCGCATCATCTTCTGGACGCAGTTCCCGCACGAGATTTACATCAACGAGATTCGCAAGATCATCAAATCGGTCCAGCCGCCGCCCGCCTACGGCTTCATCCACAAGAACAACCCCGAGTCGCGCTTCCTGCGCTTCGTCGCGGCCGTCCTGGAAGACGGCGCGGACATGATCGACCCCGCGTTCAAGGACTCGTTCAAGCGGCCGCTCCTGACGGAGTTCGAGGCCGAGGCGCTCTACTACCTCGCGCTCGGCCTGTCGAACTGGGCCATCGCGCGCAAGTGCAGCCTCTCCTTGCGCGGCGTCGAGAGCCGGCTCGCCACGCTCTACGAGAAGCTCTTCGTCTCCGTGCCCGAGGGCACGCAGCACGAGTCTTACGACAAGCTCGCCTACAACGTCCGCACGCGCGCCTTCTTCGAGGCGCTTCGTAGGGGCCTGCTCAACTCGGACGAGCTGGAGACGGCCGCGCACGACCTCGAAGGCTGGATCGAGCGCGACCGCAAGCGTTACCTCGAAGAGCAGAAGGCGGAGGCCAGGAAGCACTAGCGAGTGAACCCGCATGAGCGATGACGGAAGAAGTCTCACGCACAGACGCAAAGGCGCGAAGGCGCTTGAGGGGTAAGAACACGGCCGCCCTCTGCCTGCCCGTCATCGCCTTCTTCTTCACAGTCCCCTTCCTTCTTCTGGCACAGAACGCGAACCAGCCCCCCGCGCAGCAGACATCACAAGCCACGCCGACGGCGACCCCGACCCCGACGGCGACGCCGACGCCCACGCCGACGCCGCCGTCCACCCTGCACCAGTGGGGCGCGGTGACGCTCTTTCACGGGCTGCCGTCGAACCGCGTGCGCGCAATCGCGCAGGGCGCGGACGGCGCGATGTGGTTCGGGACGGACGCGGGGCTCGCCAAGTATGACGGGCGGCGCACGCAGGCCGTCACGGCCGAGGGCCTGAGCGGGAAGCGCGTGCTCGCGCTCAGGCTGGACGAGGACGGCGTGCTCTGGGTGGGGACCGAGGACGGCGCGGCGCGGGGCACGGGCGACGAGTTTCAATTCATCAAGGAGACGGCGGGCAAATCAATCACGGCCGTCATCACGCCCGAGCGCGGCCGCGCGCTTCTCGCGACCGAGCAGGGCGTCGTCTTCGACTGCCGGACCAATCCCGACAAGTCTCTTAACGTTCGGAGCAGCCCCTCGGAGCCGCTACAGAGCGCGGCCGTGGACGACCCCGGCGCGCTCAAGCTGACGAGCCTCGCGATGAAGGACGGCGTGCTCTACGTCGGCACGCGCAGCCGCGGAATCCTCACGACAGAGGGCGGCGTCTTCGCGGAGATTCAGAGCCGCCCGCGCGCCTTCTTCGTCGAGGCGATTGAGCGTGACGCGCGCGGCCGCCTCTGGTACGGAGCGAAGGCGCGCGCCGAAGAGAGCGGACTCTACGAAGCGGGGGACGCGCTGAAGCCCGTCAAGGTCGGCGCGGGGCTCGGCACCGTGATGGCGCTGCGCGCGGGCGCGCACGACGACATGTGGGTCGGCACGAACGGGCGCGGCGCTTTCCGCTACGACTCGGGCGCGCGCCTGGTGGAACGCTTCACGTTCGAGGAGACGGCCGGCGGGCTTCGTTCAGATTTCGTCTTCTCCATCTTCGTTGACCGCGAAGAGGTCATCTGGTTCGGCACGGACCGCGGCGTCTGCCGCTACGACCCGCACGCACCGCGCGTCGAGAACGTCTCCGGCGACGCCGAGAGCAACTTCGTCCGCGCGCTCTTCGAGACCGCGGACGGCAGACTGCTCGCGGGCACGAACCGCGGCCTCTTCGTCTACGAGCGCGGCGAGCGCGACTGGCGCGCCGTGCAGGGCTTGACCCAGAGCGCCGTCTTCGCGATTACCGAAGACAAGGCGGGCCGTGTCTTCGCGGCCGCGGCCGACGGCCTTTACCGCAGCGAGAAGCCTTCGCGCGCGGGCGCGCTCTCTTTGCAGCGCGTCGAAGGAGGCGGCGCGGAGGCGGGCGCGAAGGAGAACGTGCGCGGCGTCGCCGAGTTCGAGGGGAAGATTTACGCGGGGACGTTCGGGCGCGGCGTCGAGCGCCTCGACCGCGACGGCCGCACCCTGATTTGGCCCACGGGCCAGGCGGCGGGCGACGCGCCGGAGCGCAACGTGGTCAGCCTGCAAACGGACCGCGCCGGGCGGCTCTGGATAGGCACCGCGCTCGCCGGCGCGTTCGTCTACGACGGCCGCGAGGTCAGGCGGGTCCCCGCTCTCGACCGCCTCAAGGGCAGCGCCGTCTGGGCGGTCGCCGACGCGGGAAACGACCGGCTCTGGTTCGCCTCCGCGCGCGGCCTCTACCTTTATCAAGGCGGCACGCTCAAGGAAGTGGCACAGAACCTGGACGTGCGCGCGGTGGTGGCCGACGAGAATTCGGCGGGCGCGTGGTGCGCGACGACGGGCGGCGGCCTGCTGCGCGTCGTGATGGACGAGCAGGTGGGCGCGGTCGTCTCGCGGCTCGACGCCGAGCAGGGGCTGCCGTCGCAGAACGCCTTCGCCATCCTGCCCGCGCGCGACGGCGGCGACGGCACGCTGCTCGTCGGGACCAGCCGCGGCGTAGCGCGTTACAGTCCGGGCCGCGTCGCCCCCGTCCTCACACCCGTGCGCGTCATAGGCCAGAACGCGCACCAGTTGGACGAGCTGCGCACGGGCCTGCGCCTGGACTACCCGCAGAACAGCCTCCTCTTCGACGTGGCCGCCACGAGCAGCCGCACCTACCCGGAGCAGTTCCAGTACGCGTTCCTCTTGCAGGACGCGCGCGGCCGGGTCATCAAACAGAAGTTCTCGCACGACGCGCAGTTCGCGATGGAGAGCCTGAGCCCCGGCGGCTACAAAGTCACCGCGCGCGCCTTCTCGAAAGACCTCGTGTCGAGCGCGCCTTTCACGTTCGAGTTCGCGGTCGCGGGCGCTCCCTTCCCGTGGACGACCGTTTCGCTCTCCGTGCTGCTGTCGCTCGCGCTGGTCGCACTGTGGTGGGGCTACCGGCAGAACCGCAGGCTCGCGCGCACGGGCGTGACGCTGGCGGACACGAACCGCCAACTCGCGGACGCGCGCCTTCAGCTCGCCAACGAGACGGAGGCCGAGCGCCGCCGGATCGCGCGCGACCTGCACGACCAGACGCTCGCGGACCTCAGGCACCTGCTGATGCTCACGGACCAACTGCCCGCCAACGGCGGCGCGACCAGCCAGCACAAGAGTGCGGCGGTCGCCCCTTCCGTTTTCCGTTCCGAGATAGAATCCATCTCGCACGAGATTCGGCGCATCTGCGAAGACCTGAGCCCGTCCGTGCTGGAGAACGTGGGCTTCAGCGCGGCGCTCGAATGGGCGCTCTCGAACGCCGTGACGCACGCGCCGCCCGAGCGCAAGTTCGAGTACGAGTTCGTGGCGGACGAGAACCTGGAAGAGAGACTGAGCCTGCCGCGCGCGACCGAGATGCAGATTTACCGCATCCTGCAAGAGGCTGTCAGCAACATCTGCCGTCACGCTGCGGCCACGCAGGTGTGCCTCACGGTCAGGACTACGGCCGCGGGCGAGTTCCTGCTCACGCTCGAAGACAACGGGCGCGACTTCGACCCGCAGGACGTGAAGGTCAAACAGGGGCGCGGGCTCGCGAACATACGCGCGCGCGCGAGCTTGATTGAGGCCGAAGTCAACTGGAAGAGGCGCGCCGAAGGCGGGACCGAGTTCACGCTGCGCAAGGCGGGCGCGGTCAGCGTGCCGGCCGTGCCAGCCGAAGACTGAAGCTATTGTTCCGCTGAAGAGGGATGGTTCGCGGTGACGGCGCACGCGGCGTGGCCCAGGACGGCGTCCCCGCCTTTCAAAGGCGACGGCGTAGGCCGCCAGCCCGCGCTCAGGCGCGCGTCGAGCAACTCGTCGGCGCTCGGATAATGGTCCCAGACGGCGACCGCCGTGATAGCGCCGAGTCAGGTCGTGTCGTAAACGAGCACCAGGGAGTCGCGCCACGGGACGATGGCGTCGTGCGTGTATTCGTCCTGCACGACGACCTCCGCGACGACTCTCGGGCTGGTCGCGCCGGACGCCTCGTTGACGCCCCAACTGATAACGTCTTGCAGGCCGCGCTGCCCGCCCAACTCGCCCTCAATCGCGGCGAGTTGCGTAGCGTTGAGCCCTGCATAATTCCTAATCAGCATCAGTCGCCTGCGCCCCAAGCGGCGTCAGACCCTTTCCATCAACTCTATGCGGTTGCCGAACGGGTCGAAGAAGGAGAAGCGGTCGAGGCCGGGGACCGGAATCTCGTCTTTGATCTTCACCTGATTCTCCAACAGGTACTCCCTGATCCGGGCCAGCCCCTCGACCTCGAAGGCCGGGTGGCGTTTCGACTGGCCCTGCACTTCCTCGACGCCGACGTGCAGTTGTATGTCCGCGATCTGAAACCAGAGGCCGCCGTTCCGCTTCAGCGCGTCCGGCTTTTCTATCTCTTCGAGGCCGAGCAGCCGGCCGTAGAAATCCCTGGCCCGCTCCTCCCCGCCGAAGGGCACGCAAAGCTGCACGTGGTCTAGTCTCTTGAACTGAACTTTCAATGATTACTCTCCTCCCCATTGCGGATTGTAGATTGCGGATTGCGGAATGAAAAGCCTCTGCCAATCCGCAATCCGAAATCCGCATTCCGCAATCGCGCGCCGCTGACCAAAGATTTAGTCGGCATCCAATTTTTCGTAGAGAAATTTATTTACGCCAACAACGCCGGCGAGCCTCGCGCGCATCTCAGCCGGAAAATCGCTGTGCGCTGGTCCGGGCCTGCGATTTGCATCTGGCGAAAGCAAGATAATCAAGAGCTACTCCCCAGGCCGACGTTTGTCTGCATCACGAATCAACTTTACGAAGTTTGATCGGAGGGTTACACGATGCGTCGTCGAAGCTGGGCCTCCCTGCTGTTCTGCCTCCTGATCGTCTCCCCGCTCCTTTCCCAACTCTCCACGGCCTCGACCGCCCTGCGGGTCAACGAAGCCGAGACCAGAATCCTGCTCGAAGGCGACCAGGCCCGCGCCTCGCTCGCCGTCGAGAACCCCACGGGCCGCGCCTTCGCGGCGCACGTCAAACTCGAAGTGCTCGACCCGCAGGGCAAGGCGGTCGCGACGGTCGAGAGCGACGAGACCATCCGCGGCGGTAAATTCTCACTCGTCGCGCCGCTCCCGCTCAGGCCCAAAGACATGAGCGACGACGAAGCGCTCTGGTATCGCCTGCGCTATCGCATCACGCCGCAGCCGACCGCTGGCGAAACTGGCACAAACGGCGTGGAGGGCATCGTCTCGCTCTCGGAAATCACGCCGGACATCTTTCAGCTACGCGTCGTCGCGCCCGAGCGTGCAAGCGCCGGCACGCGCTACCGCGCGCAGGTCTTCGCGGCCCACCCGGTCACGATGCGCCCGGTCAAGGGCGTGAGCCTGGAGGCGAAGCTCGGCTTCGACGGCGACGAGCTTCAGGACTCTCAGCTCGCGGGCGTCACCGACGCGGACGGCCGCGCCGAGTTCGCCTTCGACCTGCCCGCGAAGATTGAAGACGAGGAGGACTTCCACCTGGAGTTCGTCGCGCGCCGCGGGCCGCTGGTCGAAGAGGCCGAGCAGTACATAGACTTCGACCGCGCCCCGCAAATCTTCGTCGGCACAGACAAGCCCATTTACCAGCCCGGCCAGGTGCTGCACGCGCGCGCCCTCCTGTTCGACTCGCTCAAGCGCGCTCAGCCCGGGCGCGACGCCACGCTCAAAATCCGTGACCCAGACTCCAAGACCATCTTCGAGGCCGAGCTGAAGTCTTCGCGCTTCGGCGTCGTCAGCGCCGACTGGGCGATTCCCGAAGACATACCGCTCGGTGACTACAACCTCAAAGTCGAGACGGACGGCGACGGCGTCGGAGCCGACGGCGAGGGCGAGGCCGTCGTCAAGATCAGCCGCTACGAGATTCCCAACTTCGCGGTCCAGGTCAAGCCGGACCTCCCCTACTACCTCCCAGGCCAGAACGCGACCGTCGAGGTCCGCGCCGACTACCTCTTCGGCCGGCCGGTCAAGCGCGGGCGCGTCCGCGTCGTGCGCGAGTCGTCGCGCCACTGGGACTACCGCGCGCAGAAGTGGGACGTGGACGAGGGCGAAAAGTACGAGGGCGAGACGGACGAGCGCGGCGCATTTTTGGCCCGGATGGATTTGTCCGAGGAGCACGCCGAGTTGCAGGGCGAGGACTACTCGCGCTTCCGGGACATCTCTTACGCGGCCTACTTCACGGACCCGACGACGAACCGCACGGAGCAGCGCCGCTTCGACCTGCGCCTGACCAAGAGCGCCGTACACGTCTACGTCATAGAGGGCGGCGAGCACCAGGCCAGAGGCTTCCCGCTGAAGTTCTACCTCTCGACTTACTACGCCGACGGTAGCCCTGCCGCCTGCGATGTCGTCATCAGCGAGACAATCGCGGCCGCCGGCCCCGCCGCCTCGTCCGTCAGCTTCTACGAGCAGCCGCTCAGGACCGTCCACACGAACCGCCTCGGCCTCGCCGAAGTTGACGGCCTTGAGCTTCCGCGGCGGGCGCAGGCGGACGGCGCGGCCGCGCTCACGTTTCTGGCACACGACGGCAAGGGCGCGACGGGCCGCCAGTCGAATTCCTTCTGGTACGGCGGCCGCCCCGTCCTCCGCCTCGACACGGACAAGACTTTCTACCGCGAGGGAGAGCCCGTCAGAGTCTCGCTCGCCGCGAGCGAGCCGGAGGTGAAGGCGGTCGTTGACGTGTGGCTTGGGCCGAACGTCGTCCAGTCGCGCGCCGTGCGGCTGCGCGGGGGCCGCGCGTCCCTCTCGGTCCCTTACGACAAGGCTTTCAAGGGCGGCGCGCTGCGCCTGACGGCTTACACCTACGGCCAAACGGCCGCAGTCGGCAGCGGCATGGCGACCACCGCGCGCCGCGTGCTCTATCCGGGCGAGGGCGAACTCAAACTGGACGTGCGGCTCGACCGCGCGACTTACAAGCCCGGCGAGGAAGCGAAGGCCGACTTCCGCGTGCGCGCCGTGGACGGCAGGCCCGTCGAGAGCGCGCTCGGCGTCGTCGTCTTCGACAAGGCCGTCGAGGAGCGAGCGCGCACGGACAGAGAGTTCGGCCACGGCTACGGGTTCAGTGAAGCCTACCGCGGGCTGGCCGGCGACGAAGGCGAGTACCTGAAGTTAGACCTCTCGCGCCCGGTCCCCGAGGGCATGGAGCTGGCGGCCGAGATCGCGCTCAACGGCCAGGAATTCAGGCCGCGCGTCTTCGTCGGCGGCTACTACTCTATGGACCAGCGCGAGGTCTTTTCGGAGTTGATAGCGAGCCAGTTGCGGCCCGCCGAGCAGGCACTGTCCGCGCGCTACTCGGCCGCGGCGGAGTACCCGAAGGATGAAGCCTCGCTGCGCCGCGCGCTCGCGGACGCGGGGCTGGACTTCGACCGCCAGCGCGACCCGTGGGGCACCGCGTTCCGCGCCTCGTTCAACGTCGAGCGCGAGCAGGACGTGTTGACGTTTGCGAGCGCGGGTGCCGACAAGCGTTTCGACACCGCGGACGACTTCACGGCCGCGCGCCTGTCGTGGCCCTACTTCCGCCCGCTCGGCGAAACTCTCGACCGCGCCGTCGGCCAGTTTCACCGGCGCACGGGCGGCCACGTCCGCGACGCGCAGACTTTGGAGGGCGAGCTGCGGAGCGCGGGGCTCGACTTTAAAGACTTGCGCGACCGCTGGGGCAAGCCTTACGTGGTCGAGTTCGGAACCATCGGGAGCAATTTCACCGTCGCGGTCAGAAGCGGCGGGCCTGACGGAAAGCTCTCGGCCCGCGGCGAAGAGTCGCCCGACGATTTCACTGTCTGGACGAGCTACAGCGACTACTTCGCGGAGCGGCGCGCGGAGATCACGTCTTCGCTCGCGGACCACTTCAAGCTCACGGGGCTCTTCCCACAGAACGAGACGGAGTTGCGCGCCGCGCTCTCGAAATCCGGGGTCAGCCTGAGGCAGACGCGCGACCTCTGGGGGCGCGACTATTACGTCGTCTTCACCAACGACCCGCGCCGCGCCGCCGCCTTCAGGATTCAGACTTACTCGACCTACGCGGAGGCCACCAGGAAAGAGGTCTCGCCGCTGACGCAGTCCTTGAACCTCATCAGCCTGCGCAGCCGCGGGTCCGACGGCGTGCAGGGGACGGCCGACGACTTCGACGTGGCCTCGCTCTCGCGCCGCGACGTGGAGCTGATCGCCAAAGGCGGGCCGGCGACGGGGCAGGCGCTGGCGGCAACCGTGCTGACCGGGGCGAGCGGGGCGGTCACGGGCACGATCACTGACCCGCTCGGCGCGGTCGTCGCGGGCGCGACCGTCACGGCCACGGGCGAGTCTGACAACGCGGCGCGCGCGGTCATGACCGACGACGAGGGGAACTTCCTTCTCGGCAACCTGCCCGCGGGCTATTACACGCTGAAGGCGGAGGCCCCGGGCTTCAGGGCTTACGTCATCGAGCACGTGCCCGTGCGCTCGTCGAACGTCACGAGGCTCGACGCCATGCTCGACGTGGGCGCGGTGGCGGAGACGGTCAGCATCATCTCGGAATCGTCCGTCAGTGTGAATACACTGTCCGCCACGCGGGTCGGCAAGGCCAACAATTTTCTGTTGGACGGCTTGTCGGCGGGGCGCGAGCAGACCGCTACGCCGCGGCTGCGCGAGTACTTCCCCGAAACCCTGGTCTGGCAGCCGCTGATGGAGACGGACGCGCGCGGCCGCGCGCAACTCGCCTTCAAGCTCGCGGACAACATCACGACCTGGAAGATGGCCGTCATCAGCTCGACCACGGACGGCGAGGTCGGCCTCGTCGAGAAAGAGATACGCGCCTTCCAGCCCTTCTTCGTGGAGCACGACCCGCCGCGCGTGCTGACCGAGGGCGACGAGATAGAACTCGGCGTCGTCCTCAGGAACTACCTTGACAAGCCGCAGGCCGTGGACCTGGAGATGAAGCCCGAGACCTGGTTCGCGCTGCTCGGCCCGGCGCACAAGCGCGCCGAGGTGGCGTCGAACGATTCCTCGCGCGAGACGTTCGGCTTCCGAGCCGTCGCGTCAGTGAGCGAGGGCCGCCAGCGCGTCACGGCCGCAGGCTCGGACGCCTCGGACGCCATAGAGAAGCCAGTCAGCGTACACCCGGACGGCGAAGAGAGGGCCGTGACGGCGACCCGCATGCTGGCGGGGGATTCGACCGCGCTCGCGCTCCCGATACCCGAGGAGACGATCAAGAACTCGCTGCGCGCAGAGCTGAAGATTTACCCGAACCTGATGTCGCACGTCTCCGAGAGCATTGAAGGCATACTCGTGCGGCCGCACGGCTGCGGCGAGCAGACGCTCTCCTCGACCTACCCGAACCTGATGATCCTACGCTTCGCCCGCAGTAGCGGCGTCGAATCGCCTGTCGCGGCGCGCGCGCGCGAGTATCTGGCCGAAGGCTACAAGCGCCTGCTCAACTACCGCGCGGACGGCGGCGGATTCTCCTACTGGGGCCGCGGCGACCAGGCGGACCTCGCGCTGACGGCTTACGCGCTCAGGTTCCTGACGGACGCGCGCGGCTACGTCGAGCTGGACGAAGGCGTCCTCGGCGGCGCGCGCGACCACCTCATCAGACAACAAAGAGAGGACGGGAGTTGGGCCAGCCCCCAGCGCTACGGCCCGTCCGTGGATGCCCCACGCAGAGACCTCACCCTCACCTCTTATGTAGCCCTGGCAATCGCGGGCGCGGAACAGAAAGGCGCGCGGAAAGCCCTGGGCGGCGGCGCGGCCTCAGCCGCCGCGCCGCAGTCTGCGTCCGCGCTCTCGCTCAAGCGCGCGCTCGGCTACCTCGCGCGCCACGCGGACGGCGCGAACGACGCCTACATGCTCGCCGCCTACGCGCAGGTAGCGGCGGCCGCGGGCGAGACCTCGCAGGCCGCGCGCGCCGTCTCGAAGCTGCGCGCCCTGGCCCGCGCGGGCGAAGAGGGCTCGACCTTCTGGGAGACCGAGTTCCCCACCCCCTTCCACGGCTGGGGCAACGCCGGGAGACTCGAAACCACCGCGCTCGCGCTGCAAGCACTCAACGATTGCGGACTGCGGACTGCGGACTGCGGACTGGGGAACAGTTCGTCTTCCAATCTGCAATTGATCGACGGCGCGCTCTTCTACTTGCTGCGCCAGAAAGACCGTCACGGCGTGTGGCTGTCGACGCAGGCGACGGTCAACGTGCTGAACGCGCTCATCGCGGTCTTTTCGGGCCGGGAGGCCGGGCAGCCTGCGACGGGCGGCGGCGAAGTAGAGGTCATAATCAACGGGCGGGCGGCCGCGACGGTCACGATTCCGCAGGGGCGCTTGAACAACCCGGCCGCGGTGGACATCTCGCAGTTCGTCGCGCCCGGCTCGAACGAGGTCTTGATTCGCCGCGGCGGCGGCCCGCGGCAACTCGCGTCGGCGCAAGTCGTCTCGACCTTCTACGTGCCCTGGGCCGCGAGGCAGACGGCGCACGCCGCGGACGACCCCGTGCGCCTCTCCGTTAATTTCAGCAAGACGCAGGCGGGCATCGGCGAGGAGATAACGTGCCGCGTCGAGGCCGCGGGCAGGAACGCGGGAGGGATGCTGCTGGCCGAGATAGGTCTCCCGCCGGGGGCCGACGTTGACCGCGCCTCGCTGGAGCTGGCGATGAAGAATTACGGCATCAGCCGCTACGACGTGCAGCCCGACCGCGTGACCGTCTACCTCTGGCCGCGCACGGGCGGGACCACTTTCGAGTTCAAGTTCCGCCCGCGCTTCGGCCTCAACGCGCAGAGCGCGCCCTCGCTCATCTACGACTACTATAACCCGGACGCGCGCGCCGTCGTCGCGCCGACGAGGTTCATGGTCAAATAACAACCGTAGGGGCAGGGCTTGTCCCTGCCCGCTTTATTTGGATAACACACGGGCAGGGACAAGCCCTGCCCCTACAATTTTTGTTGTTCGACGAAGCTGCGAAGCTCTGCGATTGAGTGGTCGGCGATGAGGCGGAAGACGCGGGCGTCGCAGCCGGCGGGCAGGCGCGCGGCCGTGACTGTGTCTGTGATGACGAAGGCGGCGGAGCGCAGGCCGCGCTGCCAGCCGCGCGCTCGCGCGTCGCGCGCGCTGATGGCCTCAGGTTCAAGCCCCGCCGCGACCAGCATCGTCCGCGCCCAACGCAGGAATCCGGGCCAGCACGAGACCACGGCCACGAGCGCGTCGGGCGCGGGAGGCTCCTGCCCCTGCAATGTCGCGGGCACAGAGCGCGAGTGCAGCAGCAGGCAGGGCGCGCCCGGCGGGAGCGACGCGCGCACGCGCTCGCCCGCCTGGTTGTGAAGCGCGACGGCGAGAGCGCCCGCGAGCGCCGCGCCGTCGGCGCACGCCTCCGGCCCAGTGCCCGAGACGCGGAAGCCCGTCGCCTCCTGAATCTCCGTGACGAGAATCTCGCGCAACTCTTCTTCCGTCTCGATGACTAGAAAGTGGTCCGGCGGCTGTAGCTCCAGCAGGTGACGGACGCGCGCCTGAATGTCTCTTAGCGAGTAGCCCCGCGCGCGCGCCGTCTGTAGGAAGGCGGAGATCAGTTGATCCAGCTCGGCACCCTCGCCCGGCGGGTGCCCGTCGCCCGGGTGCTCGCGCACGTAGATGCCGCTCCCGCGGCGCAGCTCGACCCAGCCGCGGCCCGCCAGGTCGCGGTAGGCCGCGCTGACCGTGTTCGAGTGAATCGAGAAGCGGCGCGCGAGTTCTCTCGTGCTCGGCAATCGCTGGCCCGGCTTCAAGTCCTGGCTGACGATGCCGAGCACGATCTGCGTCGCGAGCTGCTCGCGCACGGGGACTTCACTGTTCTTCGAGAGCCAGATTCTCATCGGCGTCGCGTGACGATTATTTCGGCGCTCGTCTTGCCGAACGGGTCAGCGCCCCACACTTTTACACTGTAGTCCCCGACGGTCTTCTCCTCGCCTGCCTTCAGCCACTGCCTCTGCTCTTCGCCACCGAGCGTAATGATGAGGTCGGCGTCCGCCGTCTCGCTCTTGCCGTCGACGTGCCAGGTGCGCCGCACGCTCTTCAGCTCGACTTCGAGCGGCGTCTCTTTGATCGAGACGCTTTCGTTCGGGACTAATTTGAACTGCGCGCCGAGGGCCGCCTCGCGCCCGCGCGCGCCGCAGCCCGACAAGAGCGAAAGACTCAGGGCGAGGAGGAGAAGCGAGTAAAGCTTCGATGAATTCAGTCGCACGGCTCTGACTCCAAAGGGGCAAGCTAGTAGAGAGTCTCTCAAATCCCCGGAGGGGATGAACCAGATAGCCAGGGGCAGAGCGTAGCGCCGCCCCTGGATAAAGACAAGAAAATCTTTTCGACCCCGGAGGGGGTCGCACGTCCGACGTTGAGGCGCGACCCCTCCGGGGTCGGCAGTATTTCACGCGACATCCCGGGGGCGGCGCGCTCACGCGCTTGCCCCGGCTATCATGTGTGACCCTTTCGGGGTCGGGGGAGAAGTGCGCGGCTGCGACGGAAACTCTTCACACTCCCGACTGAATTCTTGCCCCCAATTGTGGACGGGCGTATTGTCGCGCCGCGCGGTTCTGTGGTACACAGGACGGCAGATTCACGGTTTTCCAGACTCAGTTACGCATACCGGCCATTCTCTTAGGGAGTAAAGATACACAGTCTATGTCTTCCGCGACGACGAACATCGAATCGGTGATGCACGAGGAGCGGGTCTTTCCGCCGCCCCCGGAGTTCAGCCGCCAGGCGCACATCAAGTCAATGGAGGAGTTGGAGCGCCTGCGCGCGGAGGCGCACGACTCGCCAGAGACTTTCTGGGCGCGCATGGCCGAGGAGCTGCACTGGTTCAAGAAGTGGGAGACGGTGCTCGAATGGGACCTGCCGCACGCCAAGTGGTTCATCGGCGGCACGACGAACGTCTCCTACAACTGTCTCGACCGGCACCTCGCGTCGTGGCGGCGCAACAAGGCCGCCATCATCTGGGAGGGCGAGCCGGGCGACCAGCGCACGCTCACCTACCAGCAACTACATTCCGAGGTCTGCCGCTTCGCTAACGTGCTCAAGCGCGCGGGCGTCGAGCGCGGCGACCGCGTCGCGCTCTACATGCCGCTCATCCCGGAGCTGGCAATCGCGATGCTCGCCTGCGCGCGCATCGGCGCGACGCACTCGATCATCTTCGGCGGCTTCTCCTCGACCGCGCTCATTGACCGCATCAACGACGCGGGCTGCAAACTGGTCGTCACGGCCGACGGCGGCTGGCGGCGCGGCAGCGAGGTCAAGTTAAAGCCCGCCGTGGACGAGGCCCTGAAGCAGACGCCGACCGTCAAGGCTTGCGTCGTCGTCCGCCGCACGGGCACGCGCATCCACATGGAGATGGGCCGCGATTACTGGTGGCACGAGTTGATGGAGACGGTCGACGACAACTGCCCCGCCGAAGAGTTGGACAGCGAGCACCCGCTCTACATCCTCTACACTTCCGGCACGACCGGCAAGCCGAAAGGCATCCTGCACACGACCGGCGGCTACCTCTTGCAGTGCCACCTGACGGCCAAGTGGATTTTCGACCTCAAGGACGAGGACATTTACTGGTGCACGGCCGACATCGGGTGGGTGACGGGCCACTCTTACGTCGTCTACGGCCCGCTCTCGAACGCCGCGACCGTGCTCATGTACGAGGGCGCGCCCAACCACCCGGAGCCCGACCGCTTCTGGCGCATCATCGAGCGCCACCGCGTCAACATCTTCTACACCGCGCCGACGGCCATCCGCGCCTTCGTCAAGTGGGGCGAGCACTGGCCGCTCAAACACGACTTGTCCAGTTTGAGACTGCTCGGGACCGTCGGCGAGCCGATTAACCCCGAGGCTTGGATGTGGTACAGGGAGATCATAGGCAAGGCTCGCTGCCCGATTGTCGACACCTGGTGGCAGACGGAGACGGGCGCGATCATGATCGCGCCGGTGCCGGGCGCGACGCCGACCAAGCCCGGTTCTGGCACAAAACCGCTGCCCGGCATAGAGGTGGACGTGATGTCGCGCGACGGCCGCCCCGTCGGCGCGGACGAGGGCGGCTACCTCGTCATCAAGCGCCCGTGGCCTTCGATGCTGCGGACCATCTGGGGCGACGACGAGCGCTACCGCCGTCAATACTGGTCCGAGATCGAAGGCGTCTACTTCGCGGGCGACGGGGCGCGCAAAGACCGCGACGGCTACTTCTGGATCATGGGCCGCGTGGACGACGTGATTAACGTCAGCGGCCACCGTTTGGGGACGGCCGAGGTCGAGAGCGCGCTCGTCTCGCACGAGTCGGTCGCGGAGGCCGCGGTCGTCGGCCGGCCCGACGAAATCAAGGGCTCGGCCATCGTCGCCTTCGTCACGCTCGAAGGCACGCACAAGGCGTCCGATCCGCTCAAGGACGAGTTGCGCAAGCACGTCGCGCGTGAGATCGGCGCGCTCGCCCGCCCCGACGAGATACGCTTTACGGACCAACTCCCCAAGACTCGCTCCGGCAAAATCATGCGCCGGCTGCTTCGCGAAATCGCCACCAGCGGCTCGGTCGCCGGCGACGTGACCACACTCGAAGACTTCTCGGTCCTGGAGAAACTGCGTGCGGAAGAAGAGTAAAGAAAGGGATGAGGGATGAGGGATGAAATAAAAACAGATGTCTTTACTTCATCCCTCATCCCTCATCCCTTTGTTAAAGGAGTGAACGATGGCCCGACACATTACGTCAGAGCTGCGGACGGGGCCGCGCTACCTCGCCTCCTTGCTGGTGCGCGCCGAGTGGGAGACTGAGGAGGGCAGGCACGTCGTCGCCGAGGGGATGACCGAGAACGTCGGCCCCGAGGGCGCGCTCGTGCACTTGCAGCGCGAGCTGCCGGACGTGGGCAGCCGCGTGCAGTTGGCGGTGCTCAGCGAAGACGGGATGAAGCTGCAAGTCGTCACGGAGGTCTTGCGCATCGAGCGCAATCCGGGCCACCCGCTCGCCGCGCTGCTGCTGCTGGACGCCACAGAGGAGTGGCGCGGCCTCGTCTGGGAGCCCGCCGCCCCGCGCGTCGCCTCTGCGGACGAGGACGACGAAGCCGAAGACGAGGACGAGGCGACGCATTAAAGGGATGAGGGACGAGGGATGAGGGATGAAGTAAAGCCTTTGAATCAAAGATTCATTGAGCTATTCACTCAACCCCTTTCACCCCTCATCCCTCATCCCTCATCCCTTAACGGAGGTTCGCCATGTTTGACTCTCAATCGCAGTCCAGCCTCGCGGGCCACGAGCGGCGCAGGCACCCGCGTTACCCTGTCATGGAGCGCATGAACCTGGCGGTCGAGGACGTGAGCATAGGCGAGTCCATAGGCATCGGCGAGGCCGTCGACATCAGCGCCGGCGGCCTGCGCGTGCGCCACCTGCCCAAACACACCGAGGTGCGCGAGGGCGACCGCCTCGGGCTCCTTCTGATTAACGAGGAGCAGGCCCTTTCGCTGCGCGCCGAGGTGGTTCACCACGGCACGACCGACAGCTTCGGCGTAGAGTTCCGCGACCTGTCGCCCGTCGAGCGGCGCGAGGTGGACCGCCTGCTCCGCAGAATTCACGCCTGAAACGAGAACCGCATTGAAATTCAGAAACGATAAAACAGAGAACCCCGCGCAGGACGCGGAAGTCAAAGAGGTCGCCGAGACGGCGGCGGTCGCGGCCGCAGAGGCTTCGTGGCCGCAGACGCGCGCCATCCTGCGCGTCATCATCATCGTCCTGCTGGTCGCGGCCTTCATGTGGGTGCTCTACAAGCTCGAAGGCGTGCTCCTGCTGATCGTGCTTTCGGTCTTCTTCGCCTACCTGATAGCGCCGCTCGTCGAGTTCGTCCGCCGCCCATTCAACCTGCGCGGGCGCGAGCACATCATGCCGCGCGCCGCGGCCATCGGCATCGTTTACTTCGTCCTCTTCGGCTCGCTGATTCTGGCGCTCTGGATTCTGCTGCCCAAACTCAACAAACAGGCCCAGGCTTTTAGAAGCGCGAGCACACAGTTTCAGACCACCGCCGAGGGCCGCGTCAAACTCATCAGCGATTTCTGCCGCCGGAACGAGATTCCGGCCAACGCCTGCGACGCCCTCAACAGTGGGCTGATGCGTGTGGTGGCGGACGCCAGAACCTACATCGAAGAGGGCGCGCCGGGGTTGATAGGTGAGGTGCTGCTCTGGATTCCCTGGCTGATTCTGATTCCGATCCTCTCCTTCTTCTTCCTCAAAGACGCTGACGATTTCCGGCGCTCGACGCTACAGATGCTGCCGCGCGGGCGCTGGCGCTGGCGCGGCGACGAGTTCTTCCAGGACGTGAACTCGACGCTCGCGGCCTACATCCGCGCGCAGCTCATCGCCTGCCTGCTCATCGGCACCATCTGCACGCTCGGCTTCATCGCGCTCGGCGTCCCCTTCCCGCTCGTGATCGGCGTCATCGCAGGGTTCCTGGAATTCATCCCGCTCGTCGGGCCGCTCGTCGTCGCCGTCATGGCCGCGCTCGTCACGAGCTTCAGTCCAGACACCTCGACCTATTCGGCGCTCTGGGTGCTGCTCTTCCTCGGGGTGCTGCGCATCGTCCACGACTACGCCATCTACCCGCGCCTCGTCGGGCAGGGCATTCACCTGCACCCGTTAGCGGTCATCCTCGCCATCCTCGCAGGGCACGAACTGGCCGGTGTGGCCGGAATCTTCCTCTCGATTCCCTTGATAGCGGTCGCGACGGTGAGCTACCGCCACTGGCTCGAACACAGAGGGAGCGAGGGGCTGGTCGCGGAGATTTTGCAGCCCGTCGAGGAGGCCGTCATGGAGCCCGCGCCCGGGGACGAGACGGCCCCCTACTACGAAGAAGAAGTGCCGGACGAGCCCGCGCGCGCGGGGCGCGACGGGCACTCGCACCCGACCCCCGAGACGACACCCGACGAGATGGCGCGCGCCCGCCCCGACCTGACCACCGGCGAACTCAAGATGCCGAAGACCTAAATCTCACCAGACGCCTCGCCGATTTTGGACTTTCGTACAAATTTAAATAAGGAGCTTCCCCCATGCTAAACCCCTATGTTGGTGAGATAAGACTTTTCGCCTTTAACTTCCCCCCGAGCGGCTGGTTGCCGTGCGCCGGGCAATTGCTGCCCATGAGCCAGAACACCACGCTCTTTTCCCTCCTCGGAACCTCTTACGGCGGCGACGGCCGGACCACTTTCGGCCTGCCGGATTTGCGCAGCGTGGCCCCGCAGGGCCTGCAATACTGCATCTCTCTACAGGGCGTCTACCCGAGGCAACTGGGCGGCGTCTCCCCGGTCCTGGGGGAACTGTCACTCTTCCCTTATTCGTTCTCGCCCAACGCCTGGTTGCGAAGCACCGGCCAGCTTATGCCGGTTAGTGAATCCGAAGCTCTCTTCGAAGTCCTCGGCACGAGATTCGGCGGCGACGGCGTGGAGACCTTCGGCCTCCCGGACCTGTCGGCCACGCCGCCCCCGGACGCGAATGACGACGGCTCGCTCTACTTCATCACCGTCTTCGGGAACCCCGGCTCGCCCGCCGCGTTCCTCGCCACGGTGCAGCTCATGCCCTTCGCGGCCGTGCCCGCCGGCTGGGCCGCCTGCGACGGCCAACTGCTGCCGATTAACCAGAACCAGGAACTCTTCTCTCTCCTGGGAACCAAGTTCGGCGGCGACGGCGTGACCACCTTCGGGCTGCCCGACCTGCGCCAACTCGCCGTCCCCGCCGGCACGCAGTATTGCATCAGCGTGAGCAACGCGCCGGCGGCGTCCGCGGCGGGACTCGGGTCTGAGGAATTGGCGGCAGAGGTTGACGCGGACGCGCCCGCGGACGAGACGGGCGATTCGCCCGCCGCAAAATACTAGGCGTCCGAGAGACATTCGCCGCCGGGGCCTTCACCTGTGCGCGAAGGCTCAGGCGGCGGCGCGCGCGCTCTCCATCAATTCTATGAAGCGGTTGAAGTGGTGCCCGGCGTCGTGCGGGCCGGGAGCGGCCTCCGGGTGATACTGGACCGAAAAGATCGGGAGCGACTTGTGGCGCATGCCCTCGACGCAGTTGTCGTTGAGGTTGACGTGCGTGACTTCGATCTCCGCGGGCAGGCTCTCGGCGCTGACCGCGAAGCCGTGGTTGTGAGAGGTGATTTCGACGGAGCCCTTGAGCAAGTCCTTGACGGGCTGGTTGCCGCCGCGGTGGCCGAACTGAAGTTTGTAGGTCGTGCCGCCGAAGGCCCGGCCGAGCAACTGGTGGCCGAAGCAGATGCCGAAAGTCGGCAGGCCGGCCTCCGCGACGCGGCGGACTTCCTCCACGACCTTCGTCATCGAAGCCGGGTCGCCCGGCCCGTTCGAGAGAAAGATGCCGTCCGGCTTCAGGGCCAGGACTTCCTCCGCGGGCGTGTCCGCCGGCACGACCGTCACGCGGCAGCCCGCCGCCGCCAGCTCGCGCAGAGAATTCGTCTTCACGCCGAAGTCGTAGCAGACGACGCGGAAGCGCTCCTCGCCTTCGGCCGGGACTTCGTAAATCTCCTTGCAGGTGACGACGCTCGCCAGTTCCCTGTTCTCCATCGCCGGCGAAAGGCGCGCCTTCTCGGCCAGACTCGCCTCGTCCAAATCCAGAGTCGAGAGGCAGGCGCGCATCGCCCCCTTGTCGCGTATGTGACGCACCAGCGCGCGCGTGTCTATGCCCTCGATGGCGACAATCTTCCAGCGCTTCAGGTAGGAGTCGAGCGTCTCCTCGGCGCGCCAGCTCGACGCCATCCGGCTCGCCTCCTTGACGACGAAGCCCTCGACCCACGGCCGCGAAGACTCCGCGTCCCTCGCCGTCACGCCGTAGTTGCCGATGAGCGGGTACGTCATGCACACGATCTGCCCCGCGTACGACGGGTCCGTCAGGACTTCCTGGTAGCCGGACATCGAAGTGTTGAAGACCATCTCGCCCGAGGTCTCGCCCTCCGCGCCCCACGAGCGCCCGCGGAAGGTGCGCCCGTCTTCGAGCGCGAGCAGTGCCGGTTTTGAATCAGTCAGGGCCATCTGTTTTATGACGCGCGTAGCAGCGCTTCTTTCACGGATTGCGGCAGTTTGATTGGAACGAAGTGACTCTCAGCGTAGAGATAATCTTCACCCGATTCATCTATCACCCTGACGAGCTGATGCCGCGCCGCCTTCTCGTCGGGCACGACCCTGTAAACTTTCCACAACTCCAACGAGGCGGGGTAGTCTTCGTTCCGCACGCAAATCACGAATTGATGCTCGGCACTCATAGTTCTTCAATCGAAAAGCCGCTTGACCTTCATTTCCTTTTTGCCTATGCCGTGCGCTTCGTACCAGTGTAACTCCGCCTCATACTCTGAGCCATCCGTCAGACGCACGCGGCCGACGCCTTTTAGCTTGCGCCACCTACCTTTCCCGTACGTCCTTCGTAACCTTGCGATATCCCGGATGCCGCCGCCGACGGCAATCGTCTCTACTTTATCAAGCTGCCCGATAAGCTCGAAGACTATCACGCTTCACCTTCGACACCCCACGAGCGCCCGCGGAAGGTGCGCCCGTCTTCGAGCGCGAGCAGTGCCGGTTTCGAATCAGTCAGGGCCATTTGATTTAGAAAGTTCAGGGAGCCGGGGACGGCTGGGCTTGCGGCCGCCCGTCGTTCGACAGGTGCGAGGCGACGACTTGCCAGCGCCCACCACGCTTGACGTAAGTGTCCGTGTACCGGGACGCCTCCTTGACCGGCTTGCCGTCGCGGACGTACTCCGTGACCACGCGCCCGAGGAGAATCACCGTGTCGCCGTAAGCGCGCGACCGGACGTCTTCGGTGTAAAACTTGGCGGGCGGGGCGGCGGGATTGCGCGGCCGTTTAATCATCTCCATGATCTGCGGCTTGGTCTGCATCGAGCCGTCGGGGAACGTGATCGTGAAGTCGTCGGCGACGATGGCGTCCATCGCCTTCGCGTCATTCTTCTCGTAGGCGTCGAGCCACGCGCGCTCCAACTTTCGCACCTCCTGCTCGGCCCCGCCCTCCTGCCGGGGGCCGGAACTGACGGGCCGGACGGCATACACGGGCAGCGCCGCGGCCAGAACCACGAAGAGAATTTTGAGCCTCATGTCTTCCCCCGAATAAGTTAGCGACAATTTATTCTTCAAGCCTGCGACCGCAGGAACTGCTGCGCCTCGTTGAGCCAGCGTTTCTCCGTGCGGTACTTGTAGGCGGGCGCGGTCTTGACGGCTTCGATGCAGGCCTGCATGGAGTCGGCCGCCTCGCGCTGGCGGCCGAGCCCCGCGAGCGCGCGGCCCATCAGGTAGAGCCCCTGCGGGTCTAAGTTGCGGTTTTCGAGGAAGCGCGAGAGCGCCTCGCGCGCGTCCTCGAATTGGCCCGCCGCCAGATAGGTCGCGCCCGTCTCGCGCCAGATTTCGTGCTGCGAGTGCTGCGTGTCGCGCGAGACCACCTCGCTGAAGTGGTTGATGGCGTCGCCGAGGCGGCCCTGCTCGCGCGCGATGCGCCCCAACTGGTAATGCGCGTCCACCTCCTCCGCGTCTATCTCGACGGCGCGCTCGAAACTCTTGCGCGCCTCGTCGAACTGGCCGCGCTGCTGGTAAATCAGCCCGAGGTTGTAGTGCGCCGAGGCGTCCGCCGGGTTGAGCGTCGCCGCCTCCAGGTTCTGTTTGAACGAGGCGCGGGCGCGGTGGCCGCGCGTCACCTCGCCGAAGTAGCCGCGCAGCAGGATGAGGATGAAGATCAGCCAGAAGGGCGCGCCGAGGAACATCCCGAAGACGGACGCGAAGAGGCGGCCGGCGACGAGCGTGAAGGCCCCGCCCAGGAGCGTGACCAGTATCGAGCGCGGCACCGAGAGCCTGAAGACCACGTGGACCGCCACCACGAGCCAGAAGATGAAGAACGGGAGGAGCAGCGTCACCGCGAAGGTGGCCGTCTGCCAGAACGCGGAGAAGTACATCCAGGCGTCTTCAAGCGGGATGTCGCCCTGCGCGAGCCGCGCTTCCAGAGACTGCTGGACCCTCATCAAGACATCGGCCTCGAACCCGCTCGCCCGCGCGAGCGCCGCCAGCGGCAGGCCGATGAGGTTGGCCGCCGCCCAGGCGTAAAGCGCCGCGGCGGCGAGCGGCGCGTACTCCTGCTGGAGGACGATGCCGAAGCTCGCGCGCCGCTCGAACAGGTTGGCGAGCAGGACAAGCGCGGGGACGAAAACCACCGCGACCAGGAGGAGCGGGAGCAGCACCCACTTGATGATCTCGAAGACGGCGAAGGGCGCGAGGCCCGCGGCGAACACGGGGCTGAGGAATGCCCAGAGGGTGTAAGTGATGAAGCCCAGTTGTGCCAGCAGCGCCAGCAGCATCGCGCTCCCGAGCGGGGCGCGGTCGCGCACCTCGGCCATCCCGCGCCGGGGCGCATAGAACATCATCAGCAGCGGCCGCAGCCAGTTCGCCATCACTCCCCCAAGACCCGCGCTCCGAACGCGCGGCCGCCTGTGCGCAGCCTACTGCGCCTCGCCCCCGTCGGCCGCGGACGGCGGCGGCGACTCTACGTTGTACTCGGACTCGTGCGAGATGAAGCTGATGCTCCCCAGCGGCCAGTAGCGGAAGAGCGCCTTGCCGTAGATGTACTTCTCGGGCACCAGTCCCCAGATGCGCGAGTCGCTCGACGCGTCGCGGTTGTCGCCCATCACGAAGTAGTAGTGCTGCTTGACCTCGACGGGCGTGTGGTTGGCGCGCGAGACGTTGCGCTGCGGGTCCAGGTACGGCTCTTCGAGGAGTTGCTCGCGCCCCTGCGACGTGATGTAGACGCGGCCGTCGCGTATCTCGACCGCCTCGCCGGGCAGGCCGATGATGCGCTTGATGTAGCTCTTCGACGGGTCTTCCGGGTACCAGAAGACCACGATGTCGCCGCGTTGCAGCTCGGGCAGGCCGTAGTAGATGAGCTTGTTGACGAAGATGCGCTCGCCGTCGTGCAGGCGCGGGAGCATCGAAGTGCCTTCGACCTTGACGGGCTGGACGACGAAGACCACGAGGAGCGCGGCGAACATCAGGGCGAAGACGAGGTCGCGCAGGAGCAGCCGCGCCTCGGCCCAGAAGCTGTGGCGCGCCACGTCGCGCGCCCGCTGGACTTCGATGTCCTTGTCGTCTTCGGCCGCCACGCCGCCGAACAGCGGCGCGCGCCGTTTTTTGATTCCGAACATAGGAAAGGCAGAATTCAGAATTCAGAAGCCGGAAGAAACGCCGTCGCATTCCCAACTCCGAGCCTCATCACTCGCGCACTTCGAGGTTAGCCGCGCGCGCCGCGCTTTGTCAACGAAGGGATGAGGGATGAGGGATGAAGTAAAGAAAGTTTTTATTTCACTCCTCATCCCTCATCCCTTGATTTTCCCCCGGCGCGTCACTATCATCGCTGGTGTCCCGCCCGGACATCATTCCTTTTGCCAGGTCAGTCGAAAGAGGGAGGCCGTGAGCCGTGATTAAACTAGACATCGTCAACCGCGTGGCGGACCGTACTGGGGTCCCCAAGATGAAGGCCGAGCAGGCCGTGGACGCCCTTTTTCATTCGATGAAGGAGGCGCTGATGCGCGGCGAGAGGATAGAGCTGCGCGGCTTCGGCGTCTTCGTCGTCAAGCCCCGCAAGCGCGGCGTGGGCCGCAACCCGCGCACGGGCGAAGAGGTCGCCATCCCCTCCGGCAAGACCATCCGCTTCAAACCCGGCAAGGAACTCCAGGCCCACGACGGCGGCGACGAATCCGCGGCCGACGACACCTCGGCCGGCACGCGCCTGCCCGACTCAACGTACTGAAAAAGTAGGCAGCAGGCAGTGGGCAGCGGGCAGTTAAGATGAGTCGCTTTAACTGCCCGCTGCCCACTGCCTGCTGCCCGCTGCCTTTATGTCTGCTGAAGCAATACCGCCGTTCGTTGATTCGCCGGTGACGGGGGAGCGCCGCCGGGCGGCCCGGCCGACCTCGCGCGAGTGGGGGAGGCACGCGCTGCTGCTCGCGCTGACCGTCGTGACGACCACCTTCGCCGGCCTCATGCTCATGGCCGAGTCGGTCCCGGACCCCGCCATGAAATCGCCCGAGGGGCTGCTCGACTACGTCCTCTACGTCCCGGAATTTTACCTGAAGGCCATAGGGCTTTATGTGGCGCACGCGTTCGCGAACCCGTGGCTGCTGGCGCAGGGCGCGATGTTCTCGGGCGCGCTCTTGAGCATCCTGGCGGCGCACGAGGCGGGCCACTACGTCGCCTGCCGGCGCTACGGCGTGGACGCCACGCTCCCCTTCTTCATCCCCGCGCCGCCGCTCTTCCTGGCCGGCACGTTCGGCGCTTTCATCAAGATCAAGTCGCCGATTCCTTCGCGCCGCGCGCTCTTCGACATCGGCGTCGCCGGCCCGCTCGCGGGCTTTCTGGTCGCGCTCCCCGTCGCCGTCGTGGGCATCCTGACGGCGCAGCCCCAAGCGCCGCTCCCGGCAGAGTCGGGCCAGTCCTTGATCTACTTCGGCGACCCGCTGCTCATGCAGCTCCTGGCGCGCGCCTTCGGGGCCGACTTCTCGATTCAGATTAACCCGTTCTTCTTCGCGGCGTGGATAGGGCTCCTGGTGACGAGCCTGAACCTGATGCCCGTGGGCCAACTAGACGGCGGGCACGCGACCTACGCGCTCTTCGGCAAGCGGTTACACGCCTGGGTCGGCCGCGTCGCCTTCGTCGTGATGACGACCCTGGCCGTCCTCGGCTGGTTCTGGTACGGCAGCCCGAGCGGCTTCCTCTACGCGGTGCTGCTCGCGGTCATCCTGCGCGTACGCCACCCGCAGGTGCTGGACGAGACCGAGCCGCTCGGCGGCGCTCGCGCGCTCGTCGCGGCCCTGACGCTCGCCGTCTTCGTCCTCTCGTTCCTGCCCTTCCCGATTCAGATTCTCTAGCCGCACACACGCCGGCCGCCGCAGGGGCGCGCGCGCGAGCCTGTCGCGCCCGCGTCTCTGCGGCGGCCAAAAATTTCCGACTTCGGATTTCCTGATCAGCTCCCGCTCGGAGGGGCCGGCGCGGCCGGGGCAGGGGGCGGCGGGGGCGGAATCGCGCGGAACATTCTCTTCGTCTTGCAGGAGCGCCCCTCGTAGGTGTAGACCGCGGCGGGCGTCACGTGCTCATAACTCTCGGCCGGGGGCCCGGACCAGCTGCGGTGCGAGCCGCAGCGCTTCTTGTACGAGGGCGTGCCCGAAGAGCCCTGGAAAGGATTGAGACCCGTGATGGCCCAGGCGGCGGCGAGTCCGAGGAGAAAGGCGAGCAGGCCGACGGCCACGCGGAGAATGAAGCGTCTGATTCCTGTGTTCATGGTGTCCTTCCTTTTCCAACAAAGATGCCAGTCTAACGATTTCGGTTGACCGCCGGCGAGAAAACTTCCGGCGCTTACGCGGCCTCCCCGGCCGGGAGCAGGCCCCGTATCTCGCGCACGACCCGCGCGACCTCCTCCTGGCCCGCCAGCGCGATCATGAAGAATTTGTAGCCCTGGTAGAAGCAGAGCACGCCGTTACCGAAGAGCCAGACGCCGTCGAGGAGCGGGTTGCCGCCGAGTATCCAGCTAATCGGAGCGCCCGTGATCGCGCCGGGCTGAAAAATCTGCGCCCACATCGCGACGCCGGCCGCGCAACTGAACGCGCCGAGGAGCGGAGCGCCCACGTGCGTGACTATCTTGCGCTCGAACTCGACGCGCTTGCGCTCGGCCTCCGTCAACTCGCCGTTCGCCACCAGCGTCTCGCGCTCGCGCAGGTAGCCGTCGAACTTCTCGCCGATTTTCCGCAGGCCGTAGACGGGGAGCGCCGAGTGCGTGAACCAGTGCGGGTGCGAGCCGAGGAGGACCGCGTCGAGGCTCGGGAACGAAGCGCCGAGGCGCGCGCCCGCGACGAGCGAGAAAGTGACCATCGCGGCCTTGCCGGGGTTCTGCTTGACCCACTCGCGCGCCTTCAGGAGACCCGCGGTCGAGGCGACCGAGGCGCGCGTGAACCTGGCCCCGGCCGTGGCGAAACGCGAGGCGCGCTCGTAATAGTGCTTGGCCCCGTCCAGCACGTCCCCGGCCTTCTCGCCGGCGACGCCCGCCACACTCTTAACGGCATCGCCCGCGACGCCCGCGGCGCTCTTGACGGCCTCGCCAGCCTCGCGGGCGCGGCGCGCGGCCTCTTCCGCCGCCCGGCGCGCGCGCTCCTTCACCTCGTACTCTTCGTCCAGACGCTCGGCCTCCGCGCGCACGCGCTCGGCCCCGCCCGCCAGCGTCTCCGCGCCGCGCTTGGCCGCCTCCTGCGCCGCGCGCGCGCCCTCCTCGACGCGCTCCTTGAGCCCGTACTTCTCTTCCAGCTCGCGCGCCTTGCGCCGCGCCGCGCGCTGCCACTCGTCCAGCTTGTCCCTGTAGTCAGCCATTAATTTCAAAGCCTCGGAAGTAATCAGTAGTCAGCAAGCTGTAATCAGTTAAAGCGCGGAAAGCTGGTCACCGGTTACCGAATACTGACGACTATTGCGGTTATACGTCGTGCGCGGGCTGTCGGTTCGCTTCCGCGAGGGCGCCGCGCTCGACGCGGTCGCGCCCGGCGCGTTTGGCCTGGTAGAGCGCCACGTCCGCCACCGCGAGCAACTCGCGCCCGGCCTGGGCGCAGACGGGAAACTCCGCCACGCCGAAGCTCGCGGTAATCGTCCCGACCGGCTGCATCTGCGTCTCGCGGATTGCGACGCGCAGGCGCTCGGCCACGTCCACGCCGCCCTCGAAATCCGTCTCCGGCAGGATGACGGCGAACTCCTCGCCGCCGATGCGCGCGGCCAGGTCGATGCCGCGCGTCCCCGCCTGGAGCGTCAGCGCCAGCCGCCGTATCACCTCGTCGCCGGCCTCGTGACCGTAAGTGTCGTTCACCTGCTTGAAATTGTCTATGTCCAGGAGGAGAAGACAGAAGGGGCGGCCGTAGCGCTGCGTGCGCGAGACCTCGCGGTCGAGCTGACGCTCGAAGCGGCGGCGGTTCGCCAGCCCCGTCAGGTGGTCAGTGAAGGCGGCCTCCTCGCAGGTGTCCAGGTAGTGCTTGAAGTCGAGCAGCGTGCGGGCGCGCGCCAGGAGCATGTCTATGTCTGTGGGGTCGGTGATGTAGCCGAGCGCGCCGACCTCGGAGCCGCGCCTGATGTCATTGGCGTCGTTGCGCGCGGCCGTCTGGATGATAATCGGCAGGAAGCGCGTCTGCGGGTTGGCACGAATCCTCCGCGCCAGCTCGTAGCCGTCCATTTTCGGCATCATCACGTCCGTGATGATGAGGTCCGGCTGAAAAGATTCGACGGCATGGAGTCCCTCCTCGCCGTCGTTGGCCGTGCGGACTTCGTAGCCGGCCATTTGCAGGGCGACCGTGAGCAGCATGCGTTTGTCCGGGTCGTCGTCAACCACGAGGACGCTGAATTTTCCTACCATATAAGGGCCGTACCGTCGCGCTAAGGAAGTGCTTGCGCGCTTCCCTTCTTCGTGCTAGAGTGTCGCTTCTTCAGTTGTTGCCCGCGGCGACAAAGTTTGAAAGCCAACCTTCTTCAAACAATCCGTAGACAAGAACTGAGAAGCGCTTTGCCTCGCGCTCGACTACCAAAGGACGATTCTCCTTACAAACAGTCCGAAATTTATCCGGGAATCTTTTCTAACTTGTAACACTCTCGAACAAGGTACGGGAACTAAGGCCGAATGTAAACGGCGGCCCCCGTTCGTCCCCTAAAAATATAAGGAACTTTACCCCCGATGCTACAAAAACGCGCCTGCGACCTGACCGCCCGAGACCGCGCCGAGATCATCCGCCAGTCCGACTTCGGCGGGTTGCTCGGCGAGGAATTGCTCGGCCGGCTCGCCGCAAATTCCGTTGCAATCGACTACCGCCGCCGCCGCTTCATCTACCGCGCCTGCGACGAAGCGGACGCCCTTTACGTCATCGACCGCGGCCGCGTCAAACTGTGCCGCGTCGAGGACGCGACGGGGCGCGAGGCCGTGATAGACATCTTCGCGCCGGGCGCGCTCTTCGGCGAGTCGGCGCTCTACGTCGCCGGGCCGCGCGAGAAATGCGCCGTGGCCTACGAGAACTCGCGGCTCGTGCGAATTCCTGTGGGAGATTTTAAAGAGGCGATGGGGGAAAACCGCGAACTTTATGATTACACCTTCCGGCTCATCGGTCAACGCCTTTCTCGCGCCGAGCGCCTGGTCGCCAACTTCGCGCTCGACGCCATCCCGGCGCGACTCGAAAAACTGCTGCTCGAATTCTCCAGCCGCTACGGCGTGCACGAGACCGGCGGGGTGCTGATTGACATCCCCCTGCCCCACCGCGAAATCGCCTCCATCGTCGGCTCCACGCGCGAGAGCGTGACCGTCCGCTTGAACGCCATGCGCCGCGAAGGTATCATCGACTTCGTCAATCGCAAGATTCTCATCAAGCGCCCCGAATCGCTGGCAGCAGCGTGAGGAATGAAGAATTAGAATTTAGAAATGCAAAATGGAAGACCGAAGGCTCGCACACGGTCTTCCATTTTGCATTTTAATTTTCCATTTTTAATTATGAAGTGTCCGACCTGTGGTCAGCCCGCCCAGTGGCAAGATAACCCGCACCGCCCTTTCTGCTCCGAGCGCTGCAAGCTGATAGACTTCGGCAAATGGGCCAACGAGGAGTACCGCGTGCCCTCGGAGCCAGCGCCCGCAGGCGGCGCGGGCGAAGAGCGTGGCGAGGAACGCCTGGGCGAAGAAAGATGAGCCGGAAAGCCGCCGCAGTTTGTCTCGCCCCCGTCCTGCTGCTCGCCATGTCGTGCGGCCGCGCGCCCACCGAAGTCTCGCGCACGGAGACGCCGCGGGGCGAGAATTTGCCGCGCACGTCTCTGCCGATGCCGCCTATAACGACGCCGGGCGGCAACGCGGCCGCCGCGCAGAGCTTCACGCTCATGGATGAGCGGCGCGCGAATCTGTCCGACTACCTGGGGCAGGTCGTCGTGTTGGATTTCTGGGCGACCTTCTGCGCGCCGTGCGTCGAGGAGGCCCCGCACCTGGACGAGCTGCAAACCCGCTTCGGCCCGCAGGGGCTCAAGGTCATAGGACTCAACGTCGGCGGCGAAGACGACCGCCCCGAGATTCCCAAGTTCGTCGAGCGCCTCAAGATAAAATACGCGCTCGGCTTCCCGGACCCGGAGATGGTCAACCTCTACATGGGCAGCGACGGCAGCATCCCGCAGACCATCGTCTTCGACCGCCGCGGCCGCGTCGTCAAACACTTCACCGGCTACGACCCGAACGTCAGGCAAGAGCTTGAGAGCACGATTGAAAAGGCAGTGATGAGTGAGGAATGATGAATGCGGACTTAAAAACCGGTCGTCTTTAATTCATCCCGCAGAGTTCCTCGTTCCGCATTGATTCTTATGCCCCGCGACATCCCCGTCGGAAATGGCTCGCTGCTCGTCACGTTCGACGAGCTCTACAGGATTCGCGACATCTACTTCCCGCACGTCGGCAAGGAGAACCACTCCGAGGGCCACCCGTTCCGCTTCGGCCTCTGGGTCGGGGGCGTGTTCTCCTGGGTCGCGGACGAGGGCTGGACGCGCGAGCTGAACTACCTGGACGAGACTCTCGTCACGAGCGTGCGCCTCGTCAACCGCGCGCTCGGAGTCGAAATCATCTCGAACGACGCCGTCGACCCGCACGAGGACGTGTTCGTCCGCCGCGTCAGGCTGACGAACACGGGCGACGCGGCGCGCGAGTTCCGCCTCTTCTTCCACCAGGATTTTTACATCTCCGAATCGGAGGTCGGCGACACGGCCTACTTCGACCCGGACACGCGCGCGCTGATTCATTACAAGGGCCGCCGCTACTTCCTCATCTCGACTGATTCGTCGGAAGGCGTCGAGACTTTCGCCACCGGGCGCAAGGCTTTCAAGGGCGCGGAAGGGACCTGGCGCGACGCCGAGGACGGCGTGCTGAGTGAGGGCGCGATCACCGAGGGCTCGGTCGACTCGACCATCGGCCGCACACTCGTCGTCGGCGCGGGCGAGACCGCCGAGACGTACTACTGGATCGCGGCCGGCACCTCCTACGGCGAGGTCGCGGACCTGAACACGCGCGTCGTGGCGCGCGGCCCGCGCTGGTTCGTCGAGCGCGCGGAGAACTACTGGCGCGCGTGGGTCAACAAGAACGAGACGGACTTCGGCAACCTGCCGCCGGAAGTCGTGCGCCTCTACAAGCGCTCGCTCCTCGTCGTCCGCACGCAGATCGACAACGGCGGCGCGATCCTCGCGGCCAACGACTCGGACGTGACGCTCCGTGCGACCGACCACTACAGCTACCTCTGGCCGCGCGACGGCGCGCTCGTCGCCTACGCGCTCGACCTGGCGGGCTACAGCAACCTCCCGCGCCAGTTCTTCGACCTCTGCGGGAAGATCGTCCACCCCGAAGGCTACTTCTTGCAGAAGTACAACCCGGACGGCTCGGTCGCCTCGGGCTGGCACGCCTCCTGGGACCCGCAGGCGAAGCGGCGGCTTGTGCCAATTCAGGAGGACGAGACGGCGCTCGTCCTCTGGGCCCTGTGGAACCACTACGACGAGTTCCGCGACACGGAGTTCGCGAGCCGCCTCTACAGGCAGTTGGTCGCGCGCGCGGCCGACTTCCTCGCGAGCTTCCGCGACGAGGCGACGGGCCTGCCGCGCCCGTCATGGAACCTGTGGGAAGACCGCCGCGGCGTGCACACCTTCACCTGCGCGGCCGTCTACGGCGCGTTGCGCGCGGCCGCCAATTTCGCGACGCTCTTCGGCGAGCCGAAGCCCGCGGCCAAGTACGAGCAGGCGGCACAAGAGGTGCGCGACGGGATGCGCGCGCACCTCTACCGCCCGGAGCTGGGGCGCTTCGCGCGCTCCGTCAAGCCCATAGAGGGCGGCTTCGAGGTGGACGGGACGATTGACGCCTCGCTCTTCGGCCTCTTCTACTTCGGCGCGTTCGCGCCCGACGACCCGCTTGTGCGAGACACCATGCGAGCGGTCGAGGAGCGTTTGTGGGCCAAAACCGCGGTCGGGGGGCTGGCGCGTTACGAGGGGGACGGCTACATGCGCGCGAGCGACGACGTGCTGACGGTCCCCGGCAACCCCTGGTTCATCTGCACGCTCTGGCTGGCGGATTACCGCATCGCCGCCGCGCGCAGCCTGGAGGAATTGGAGCGAGCGGTCGAGCTTCTGGAGTGGACGGTCGGGCGAGCCCTGCCCTCGGGCGTGCTGGCCGAGCAGGTAGACCCGCTCTCGGGCGCGCCCGTCTCGGTCTCGCCCCTCACGTGGTCGCACTCGACGGTCGTGGCGACGGTCGTCGCATACCTCAGGAAACTCGAAGCGCTGCTGCGGTGCGACGCCTGCGGCCGCCCTCTCTTCCGCTACGACCGCCGCGCCCGCAGAATCCACGGTTAAGTCAAAAGGAAAAGTTAGGTCTAAAAGGCAAGACCCCGGAGGGGTCTAAGATGATAGCCGGGGGTAAGCGCGTGCAGCGCGCCACCCCCGGTCAGGCGTTGGGGAAGAATCCGAGCCCGGAGGGGTCGCGCCTCAACTTTGACGGTGCGACCCCTCCGGGCTCGGAACATTTTCCCGAATTCTACCGGGGGCGGCGCTCGCTCCGCGCTCGCCTGCCCACGGCTATCACGTTTGCCCCTCCGGGGTCTTAACCTTTCCCTTTTGCCTTATGCCTTATTTCCGGGCAACTTTGGCCTTTGCGACGGCATCTTGACTCTGTTCCGAGCGAGACCGTAAAATTCAGCGTCAACCCGATGCTGGTCACGCTTTTTCGTGCCGCCGCGCTTTAAACCTGAATGCTTTGTCCCGTAGACGTTCTCTCAAAAGACGACCGGCTTGAGTCTGCCGCGTTCTTGGGCGGCGCGTTTTGCCCATGTTCGGGAGCCGATGGCCTCCCCTTTCGATCTTCAACAGGAGTTGTCAGCCATGCCTAAACTTATCCGCCGCGTGAGTCTCTTGCTCTTCTCCCTGGCGCTGGCCTTACCCGCGGTCTTCGCGCAGGACTTGCCCGAGCGCAAGACCAACCAGAAGCCCGAGGTGCCCAAAGCCTACAGGGACTGGGTTGACAAGGACGTCACCTACATCATCACCCCGCAGGAGAAGGATGCCTTCAAGAAGCTCAAGACCAACGAGGAGCGCGAGCAGTTCATAGAGATGTTCTGGCGGCGGCGCGACCCGGACCCGGACACGGACGAGAACGAGTTCCGCGAGGAGTATTACGAGCGCATCGCCTACGCCAACGAGAATTTCACCTCCGGCATCCCCGGCTGGAAGACCGACCGCGGGCGCGTCTACATCATGTACGGCAAGCCGGACGAGAAGGAGTCGCACCCGATGGGCGGCCACTACGAGCGCCCGTCCTACCACGGCGGCGGCTCGACCTCGACCTACCCGTTCGAAATCTGGTTCTACCGCTACCTGCCCGGCATCGGCTCCGGCATCGAGATCGAGTTCGTCGACCCGACGGGCTCCGGCGAGTACCGCATCGCCCGCTCGCCCGACGAGAAGGACGCGCTGCTCATGGTCCCGGGCGCGGGCCTGACGCTGGCCGAACAGCTCGGCCTCTCCGACAAGGCGCAGCGCGTCATCGGCTACGGCGGCTACGGCAGCTCGTACGGCTACTCCCGCCAGCAGGACTCGCCCTTCGAGCGCCTGCTCCTGATTAGCCAGCTCAGCCAGGCCCCGCAGGTCAAGTTCAAGGAAGAGGAAGGGATGCTCAGCCGGACGGGCGGCGGCGTCATCGAGGAGAACCCGCTCGACTTCGACGTGCGCGTGGACTTCTTCCGCCAGTCCGAGGAACGTGTGATTACGGCCATCACCATCCAGACCGAGAACAAGAACCTGGTCTTCACGGACAGCGGCGGGCTCCAGCGCGCGCGCATGAACATCTTCGGGCGCATCATCTCCGTGGCGGGCCGCCGCGTCGGCATCTTCGAAGACCCCGTCGAGACGACCGCCTCGGCGACGGAGCTGGCGGAGGCCAAGGAGCGCAAGTCTGTTTACCAGAAGGCCGTGCTGCTCTCGCCCGGCACTTACAAGGTCGAGGTCGTCGTGCGCGACATCGAGTCGGGCGCGACCGGCGTCCGCAAGTACGGCTTCACGGTCCCGAAATATGACCCGAAGCAGCTCAACACTTCGACGCTGGTGCTGGCGTCCAAGCTGGAGAACGCGGCCAACCTGGGCGGACAGTTCGTCATCGGCCAGACCAAGGTCGTCCCGAACCTCTCGCGCCAGTACCGCCGCGGCCAGCCCGTCGGCCTCTACATGCAGGTCTACAACGTCGGCACGGACCAGACGACGCTGCGCCCGTCCGTCGACGTGCAGTACGTTCTGACGCAGGGCGGCAAGGAAGTCGGCACGCAGAGCGAAGACTGGCAGGGTCTGGCCGACTACGGCCAGCGCCTGACGCTGGCCCGCATGATCGACACGACCCGCCTCAACCCCGGCGACTACGGCATAGAGATTCGCATCCGCGACCGCGTCTCCGGCCAGACCATCAAACAGGAAGACAAGTTCACCGTCTCGCAGTAAAGCTGCGGCGTGACTTTCAGACTTCAAGCTTCGAGTTCATCCCTGAACTCGAAGCTTGAACTGTTTTGGGGCTTATTAGCCGCTGGCAGATTAGTGGCACAGGGGCCGGGCCGGCATGCCCCTCGACGCAGCGCTCTCCACGCTCTTCCGCAAAGGGTGAGCCGGAGCCTTTAATCTCGGGCTCAGGCACGACGGGACGTTTACCGAAATGGACGGATGGTCCGACCGGCGCACTCGGCGACTCCATCGTCTTCGAGACGGCGGCCAAGATCGGGGTGGGGACGACGGCCCCGACGGCTAAACTGGACGTGGCCGGCACAGTCAACACTTCGACGCAATACAACATCGTGGGGCTGCGGGTGCTGAGCGTGGCGGGAACTGACAACACGTTCGCCGGCGTGAGCGCCGGACCGTCGAACATGGGCAGCGACAACTCCTTCTTCGGTAAAGAGGCAGGCTTATCGAACACGGGCGGTCTCAACAACTCTTTCTTCGGCAGCGGGGCGGGTCTGGCAAACACGTCCGGCTACTTTAACTCCTTCTTCGGCAGCCGGGCCGGCACGGCGAGCACAACTGGCGTTTCCAATTCCTTCTTCGGCTACAGGGCTGGCGTACAGAATACAACGGGCCATGCTAACACCTTCATCGGTAAGGAGGCCGGCGTATCCAACAGAACCGGCCAGCTCAACACCATCATCGGCGCTTTAGCCGATGTCGGCTCAGACGACCTGTTAAACGCCACGGCCATCGGGCGCAGCTCCTATGTGACGCAGAGCAACTCGCTCGTGCTCGGCACCGTCATCGGCGAAAACGGCGCGGGCTTCGCCACCAAGGTCGGCATCGGCGTATCCGCCCCCTCCGCCACATTCCACGTCGTCGGGGCTTCGAACGTCGCCACCACGCCCCTCATGATCCTCCAGTCCTCCGGCAGCCAGATACCTCTGGCCTTCAAGAGCGGGGCGGCCGAAGCGGCCCGCGTCCGCGCGGATAATGGAGGGAGCCTCGTCCTCGCCACGCTGAACGGGACAGACAAGAACATACACCTGCGCGCCGGGGATGATTCCGCCACAGACCTGTTCATCCAGTCGTCCACGGGTCGCGTCGGCATCGGCACGACCACGCCCGATGCCACGCTCGATGTCTTCGGCACGATCAGGTTCGACGCCTACGGGTCCGGCAACGGCGCCGAACTCTGCCGCGTCTTCGCTACTCGCCTGATTGCGAACTGTTCTTCATCGAGCATCCGCAACAAGGAGAACGTCATGGACTTTCGCTCGGGCCTGGACGTGGTCCGCCGCCTGCGCCCGGTCAGCTTCAATTGGAAGAGTGACGGGCAAAGAGACATAGGACTGGTGGCCGAAGAAGTGAACAAGGTGGAGCCGCTTTTGAGCACCTATGAGGCAGGGGGAGAGGTGGACGGCGTCAGGTACAACCGCCTGCCCGTCCTCCTCATCAATGCCGTTCAACAGCAGCAGGCGCAACCCGCAGAGCAGCGGCGGCTCATCGCGTAACAACAACAGCAGCTCAGGCAGCAGCAGAATCAGATCGAGGACTTGAAGCGCGCGGTCTGCCTGACATCTCCCGGCGCGGAGATTTGCAGGTCTCGCCGGGCGGGACTTAAAACAGCCGCGGGGTTTCGTCTTCGGAAGCCGGGCGCTCCCCGCGCCGGAGCGCGTTGACCAGAAGATGTGCGCGGCGCGTCGGCTCGGGCTGGCGGTAGCCGCCGTCGGCCGCGAGCGTCAGTTTGATCGCGCCTTCGAGGTCAATCAGGTGGCCGGGCGAGACGAAGATGGGCTGCGTGCGCGTCTTCGTCCTCAGGGCCGCCCCGACCGTCTCGCCGTTCTTCGGGTCAACCAACTCGCTCCAACTGCCGCGCTCCTCGCCGGGCTCCTCGTACTTCCCGACCAGCACGGATTTGGCACAGCCGAGCGTCGGGCGGTTAATAATCAGGCCGACGTGGGAGGCGATGCCGACGCGGCGCGGGTGCGCTATGCCCTGCCCGTCGAACATCACCGCGTCCGGCTCCGTCTTCAACTTCGACCACGCCTCCAGCACCGACGGCGACTCGCGGAACGAGAGCAGCCCCGGCACGTACGGGAACTCCGTCTCGCTCACCACCCCGACCTCCTCTATGACTTCGAGCGACGGCAGCCGCATCACGACCAGCCCCGCGTAGACCACGGGCGAGAACTTATTGAACGAGATGTCCGCCCCCGCAATCGTCTCGACAGGCTTCTTCAGCGGCTCAATCCGCACGCGCTCGCGCAGCTTCTTCTGAAGCTCCACGGCCTCCTTCGGCTTCATCGCCCAGTCGTGAATCTGTTCGTATCGAGCCATAATAAAATGAGTGCTGAGTGCTGAGTGAAGAATCCGTTTTTACTCAGTACTCAGCGCTCAGCACTTTCTTTTCCTTCCCCGCGCTCGAATAGATTTCCGCCCCGCGGCGGACAATCGAGTGAACGCGCCAGTGCTCGTCGTCGCGGTGGGGGAAGTCAGTGCGGTAGTGCGCGCCGCGCGACTCTTCGCGCCAGAGGGCGGAGCGCGCGATGAGCGTGGCGACGTTGAGAAAATTTCTCGAAGCGCGCGCGAGCGGGGCGCGCGCGATCTGCTCGAACTCCAGTAGGGCGCGCATGATGGACTCGCGGCTGCGGATGATTCCGACCCGCTCCCACATCAAGCGGCGGACGCGCTTGCGCACGGCGAGCGCGATCTCGCCCGAGGCCCGCGCCGCGCTCACTTCCCTTTCGTCTTCCGCCGCGGCGGCGTGCGTGACGGAGCGCCCGTCCGCGAAGTCTGCGGCGGCCGCACGCCCCGCGCGCGCGCCGAAGACCAGACCTTCGAGCAGCGAGTTCGACGCCAGGCGGTTCGCGCCGTGCACGCCCGTGCAGGCGACCTCGCCCGCCGCGTAGAGCCCAGGCAAACTCGCGCGCCCGTCCAAATCCGTCCTCACGCCGCCCATGCAGTAGTGCGAGGCGGGCGAGACCGGCAGCGGGTCTTCTGTGATGTCCAGCCCGTAGCGCCGGCACGTCTCGTCGATCTTCGGGAAGCGGCGGCGCACGTAGCGCGGCTCCAGGTCCGTCATGTCCAGGTAGACCGTGCGCGTCGCCGTGCGCTGCATCTCGGCGACGATGGCGCGGCTCACTATGTCGCGCGGCGCGAGTTCCTCGCGCTCGTGATAGCGCGCCATGAAGCGCTCGCCCTCCGCATTGCGCAGCACGCCGCCCTCGCCGCGCATCGCCTCGGAGAGCAGGAAGCGCGGCGCACCCTCCACGTTCAAGGCCGTCGGGTGAAACTGCACGAACTCCATGTCGGAGAGTTCCGCGCCCGCCGCGTACGCCATCGCCATCCCGTCGCCGGTCGCCACCTCAGGGTTCGTCGTGTGCAGGAAGACCTGCCCCGCGCCGCCCGAGGCCAGCACCACCGCGCGCGACCACAACTCGCGCGGCGCGCGCACCAGGGGGTCCAGGTAGCGCACGCCGCACACGCTCCCCTCACTCACGAGCAGCGAGTCGGTCGCGGCGTGGGCCACGAAAGCTATCTCGCGCTCGGCGCGGGCGCGCGCGATGAGTGCGCGCACTATCTCGCGCCCTGTGGAGTCGCCGTGGGCGTGCAGGATGCGGCGGCGCGAGTGGGCGGCCTCGCGCGTGAAGACGAGGCGGCCGCCCTCGCGGTCGAACTCCGTGCCCCAGCTTATCAATTCCTGTATGTAGCGCGGGCCGTCCTCGACCATCGCGCGGACGGCCGTGCCGTCGCAGAGGCCAGCCCCGGCGTTCAGCGTGTCTTCCTCGTGGAGAGCGACCTTGTCCTCGTCCGAGAGTGCAACCGCGATGCCCCCCTGCGCGTATTCGGTGTTGGACTCGCTCGTGCGGTCTTTGGTGAGGACGGTGACGCGCGCGCCAGACTGTGCCAGTTCGATGGCGGCGCGCAGGCCGGCGATGCCGCTGCCGACGACGATGAAATCTGTTTCGAGTGCCATGCGAGCCTAAGGCGTTTCCGGTTCCAGCTTGGTCACGCGCTCGTCCGGGTAACGCAGATCGGCACGCACTTCAAGGATATTGTGGTTGAGGATATCGACCTGGCGCTCGACCCGGCGCAGGCCGTGGTTCATTTCGCCGCGGACCCTCTCGAAGCCTTCCCGCATCTCGGCGCGCAGTCCGGCTATCTCCGCTAGAGCGCGCTCCCAGATAGGGCGCGTCTCCTGTAAGCGGCGGTCAACCCTCTCTTCGAGCGTACCGAGGCGCGCCAGGATGAGCTTCAAAATGTCGTTCGGCAGTTGCTGCGTGGTCTCTTCGCTCATTTTCTCCTCCGTCCATCTCCACAGTCTTCTGCTGTTGGGTGGGCGGGTGGATGGCTGATTATACGCCGGGCCTCCGGCCTCTTCAAAACTGTTCGCGGGCGGGCCGCCGCTGTTGCGTGTCGCATCGGGGCGGAGCTAGAATGATTCTCCCCTGGAACTAATCTTAAAACTTAAGGAGACAGCGCGCCCCCGGTCCGCCGTGCGCGGCGCTCTCTTCTTCTGCCGCAAACTGATAAAGGAGATTTTCGAGATGAGAATGAAAAGATTGCTCGTCATCCTGCTGGCCGTCTCACTTTTCGCGCCCGCGTCGGCGCTCGCGCAGAAGAGAAAGAGGGCGGCCGCAGCGAAGGGCGCGGGCGCGCCGACCGAGAAAGCCGTGTTACCGCCAATCAAGTTCTCGCAATTCACCCTCGACAACGGCCTCCGCGTCATCTTCCACGAAGACCACTCGACGCCGATTGTCGCCGTCAACCTCTGGTATCACGTCGGCTCGAAGAACGAGGTGCCCGGCCGCACCGGCTTCGCGCACCTCTTCGAGCACATGATGTTCCAGGGCTCACTCCACCACGACAAGGACTACTTCGTGCCGCTACAGGAGGCGGGCGGGGCGCTGAACGGCTCGACCAACGTGGACCGGACCAATTACTGGGAGGTCGTGCCGTCGAACTTCCTCGAACTCGCGCTCTGGCTCGAATCCGACCGCATGGGCTACCTGCTCGAAGCGCTCTCCGAGGAGAAGCTCGCCAACCAGCGCGACGTCGTCAAGAACGAGAAGCGGCAGAACTACGACAACCGCCCTTACGGTCTCGTCCCCGCCAAGATCGCCGAGACGATGTACCCGAAGGGCCACCCGTACAGCTGGCTGACCATAGGCTCGCTCGACGACCTGACGGCCGCCTCGCGCGAGGACGTGTCGGACTTCTTCCGCCGCTACTACACGCCGAACAACGCGAGCCTCGTCCTCGCGGGCGACTTCGACCCCGCGGAGGCGCGCGCGCTGGTCGAAAAATATTTCGGGCCGATCAAGCGCGGCCCCGAAGTCAAGAAGGTCACACCGCCGCGCCCCGCGCTGGCGGAAGAGAAGCGCGTGACGATGGAGGACCGCGTAAGCCTGCCGCGCGTCTACATGACGTGGCACACGGAGCCCGCTTACACGAGCAACGACGCGCCGCTCGACCAGCTAGGCTTCGTGCTCGCCGGCGGCAAGGGCTCGCGCCTCTACAAGTCGCTCGTCTACGAGAAGCAGATCGCGCAGGACGTTTCGGCCTTCCACAACTCGCGCGAGTTGGCCGGGCAGTTTCAGATCACGGCGACGGCCAAGCCGGGCGTCAAGCCGGAAGAGTTGGAGCGCGCCATCGACGAAGAGGTCGCGAAGATTAAGGCCGAGCCCCCGACCGCAGAGGAGTTGGAGCGAGCCTATAACGCGCGCGAGTCTTCCTTCGTCTACGGACTGCAAACCGTCGGCGGCTTCGGCGGCAAGAGCGACCAGTTGAACCAGTACGCCGTCTTCCTCAACCAGCCGGACTACTTCCGCCTGGACCTCATGCGCTACCAGAGCGTGAAGCCGGAGGACGTGACGCGCGTCGCGAACGGCTACCTGACCGACAAGCGCATGGTGCTGACGGTCGTGCCTCGGCAGAAGGGCAAGACGACGGGCGACCCCGCGCCGGCCTCGCCGACGAGCGCCAGCGCCTCGCCGTCGCAGCAGACCGGAGCGCCGACGGCGAGCGCCGCGCCCGCCGCCCGCCCTGGCGCGACGACAACGACTCCCGCGGGCGTTCAGCCGCAGACCAAACCCGAAGCGGCGGCGACCACGGCCGCGGGCGCGACGCCGCCGACCACGGCCGCGAAAGGCGCAGGCGACAAGGGCCGCGACCTGTCCAAGCTCGGCGGCCTCTACGTGCAGCCGAAGCCCAAGGCCGACCCGGCGTTCAAGCTGCCGCGCGTGCAGCGCCACAGACTTTCGAACGGGCTCGAAGTCTTGATCGTCGAGCAGCACGAGCTGCCTGTCGTCAACATGAACCTCGTCCTGAGGAGCGGCGGCGCGGCCGACCCGCAGGACAGGGCGGGCCTGGCGAGCCTGACCGCCGCGCTGATTGACGAGGGCACGAAGACGCGCTCGGCGCTAGACATCTCGAACCAGTTGGCGGCCATCGGCGCGCGCCTCGGCACGGGTTCGGACTACGACAGCAGCGGGCTCTTCCTGCTGACCCTCTCGAAGCACATGGACCGCGCGCTCGAAATCTACTCGGACGTGGTCACCAACCCGGCCTTCCCGGAGAGCGAGTTGGAGTTGCAGCGCAAGTCGCGCCTCGCGGCCCTCTTGCAGCGGCGCGACGACGCCAACGCCATCGCCGGCGTCGTCTACGCCTCGCTGCTCTACGGCCGCAGCCACCCGTACGGCCACCCGACCATCGGCGACGAGGCGAGCGTGTCGGCCGTGACGAACGCCGAAGTGCGCCGCTTCTACGAGACTTATTACCGCCCGAACAACGCCGCGCTCATCGTCGCCGGCGACGTGAAGCCCGCGACTCTCCTGCCGAAGCTCGAACGCGCTTTCGCTAATTGGAAGCGCGGCGAAGTCCCGGCCGTCCAAATAGAGACGCCGCCCGCGCGCGAGCGCGCCGGCCTCTACATCGTCGACCGGCCGGGCGCGGCGCAGAGCGTGCTGATGATCGGACAGGTCGGCCAGCCGCGCTCGACGCCCGACTACTTCCCGCTGCTCGTCCTGAACACGCTTCTCGGCGGGCAGTTCACCTCGCGCGTCAACCTGAACCTGCGCGAGGAGAAGGGCTACACCTACGGGGCGCGCACGTCGTTCGACTACCGGCGCGGCGCGGGCCCGTTCGCGGCGACCGCGGGCGTGCAGACGGCCGTGACGAAGGAGTCCGTCTTCGAGTTCCTGAAGGAGCTGCGCGGGGTGCGCGGCGAGCGGCCCGTGACGCCCGCCGAGCTGGACTTCGCGAAGCAGGCGATCATACGCGGCTTCCCGCGCACCTTCGAAACGTCCGAGCAGCTCGCCAACCGCCTGACCGACGTGGCGCTCTACAACTTGCCGGACGACTACTTCAACAACTACATCGCGCGCGTGCAGTCCGTGAAGATGGAGGACGTGAACCGCGTCGCCAACCGTCACCTGGACCCGTCGCGGATGGCGATTCTCGTCGTCGGCGACCGCAAGGTCATAGAGCCCGGCCTGCGCTCGCTCGTTGACGTGGGCCAGTCCATCACGTTCGTCGACGCCGAGGGCCGGCCGTCGAGCGAGGCGGGCGGCAGCGGGGGAGGAGGCGTCGAAGGGGGCGGAACGCGCCGTTAGCTAACGAAGAAACGGAGCGTTGACGAATAAATGGAAGCGGGCCGCGCGCGTCGATAATTTTTCGCGCGGCCCGCTTTTTTTCGCACTCACTCGTAGAACTTTTCGGACTGGGACGGCGTATGGCTGTTCGACATCAGGATGAGGTGCTCCCCACCAAGCATGATGTCATCGCCGAAGCGAGTTTCGTAGTGAAGAAAATTTTTTGGAACCGGAGAAGCGCGGCGGCGTTCTGACAGAGGCGAATAATCGGAGACGGGAGTTGCGCGCAGTTTTCGATTAGTCCGGCCTGCCAAATCTCAACATAACACTTGCTTGGAATTCCCCTGCTCCTTCGACAGGGTCGGGAGAAGTGTTTCCAAGAGGCCGATCTCGAAAGGAGTCTGAAGATGAAAAAGTTTGCAGTACGTTTGGTTATCGCGCTCATGGTTTGCGCTCTGGCGAGCAGCGCGGCGCTGGCTAAGGTGAAGAGCAAGACCATCACCGTCGGGATGGATTTCGTGGTCGGCGACACGCTGGTCAAGAGGGGCACTTACAAGTTCAGCTTCGACGACAAGACCAACGAGCTGACCATCACCGCCAAGGACAAGACGGTCGTCGCCCGCGTGGCCGCGCGCATCGAGAAGCGCGACCAGGAAGCCGCGGGGATGGACGTCGTCCTGGCCCAGAAGGGCGACAAGCAGGCGCTCGTCAGCGTCGCCTTCTACCGCGAGACCGAGAACATCGTCGTCCAGAACGGCGCGCAGATGGCCGAGTCCGGCGACAAGCCGGCTGAAAAGTCCAACAACTAAATCGCCCAAAACCTTTCGCGCCCCCGGCGTGAGATTAAATCTCACGCCGGGGGCGCGAAGGCGTTAAGAGCTGCCAGTGGTTTGTCGTCCGTCCTCAGTCGACCGCGAAGCCCACGTTGACGACGGCCGTGATGTCTTTCTCCAGCGCCGAGGTGTCGTTGATGCCCGAATCGGAGACCTCGTTGGAGTCGGCCGCGGTGATTTGCATGACGCCCATGCGGGCGGTGCGGACGCTGCCGATGCTGCTCCCCGTGCTCTTCGCGACCTGCTCGGCGCGGACCTTCGCGTCGGCCGCCGCCGCCGCCAGCATCTCAATCTTCAGGTCGGCAATCTTCGTGTAGTAATACTCGGGCGAGCCCGACTCCAGCAAAATACCCTGGTTGATTAACTCCGTCGCCTCGCGCGCTATCCTCTCGACGCGGTCAACGTCGCCCGAGCGCACCTGAATCTCCTGGCGCAGACTGTAGCCCGTAATCTCCGAAGTCTCGTTCCCGTCATTGTCCTTCCCGTGCAGCGTCGTCGAAGAGATTGACGAGACTGTCATCTGGTCTTCGGTGATGCCCTTCGAAATCAGGTACTGCTTGATCTTCGAGATGGCGTCGGTCAAAGAACTGTAAGCGCCCTGCGGCTGCGTCGCCTGGTACGAGACGCCCGCGCGCCAGATGACGAGGTCCGACTTGATGCGCTTGCGCGCCGAGCCCGTGACCGTGATGGTCTGGTCCGATTTTTTGTTCTGCGTGATCGCCCAAGCCATGACGATTGACGATAAGACCAGCGCCACGGCCAATGCGAACCCGGCGTTAAAAAGGTTTCCGTTTTTCTCTGTACTCATTTTCTTCTAGGCACCTCCCAATGCCGCGAATTAGACGCGAGGTGCGAGTGTCTTTGCATAGTACAGCGCACGGTGCGCGACTGTGGATTCCCACAGTCAGAGCGGAAGGCGGAAAACAGAAAAGCCGCACGGGCCGACGCGCCCGTCGCTCGCTGCCTTCCGCCTTCCGCCCTAAAACTCGCGCAAACTCCCGGCGAGCGCGCCGACCGCGGACTCGGCCAAGTCCTTGAGCGCGCCCGTGCGCTGCATCAGGCGGAAGCGCGTGGCGACGACGAAGCCCGCGCTCAGGCCCAGGCTCGCGTCGAGCGCGCTCAGCTCGTTCGCCAGGGCGTTGCGCGAGACGCGCTCGAAGGCGCGGCCGAGTTCTTCCGCCGCGTCCACGCCCTCTATCAGGAGGACTTCCAGCTCGTCGCCCCCGCGCGAGCGCCGGCGCGAACGTTCGCGCAAGCGCGCGCGCGCCTCGTCCTGAATCTTCCCGCTGGCGATGACGACCAGGTGCGCCGCCTCCGTCTCGGCCTGCGCCGCCAGGGCGTGCCGCGCCTGCGCCGCCGTCACGTCGCCGTCGCGCAAGACCAGCAGGAACGGCTCGTCGCACACGCTCACCATGATGTGCCCCTCGCCGTCCTCGGCCGCGCGCGGCGTGACGATCTGACTTTCGGGGACGCCCAGCTCGCGCAGGCTGGCGCGGACGCGGCTCGCGAGCCACGAGCCGTCTTCGAGCATCCGCGAGGCCGCGTCGGTCGGCTTCACCAAATCTTCTATCTTCTCGTCGGCGATGGCCGTGCCGCACTCGCTGCACACAGCGTTGGTCGCCGTGATGACGTTGAGCGCGTCGGGCGACGGCAGGCGGAAGATGGCGCGCCCCTTCTTGCGGCAACTGACCAGCACCTCGCGGCGCAGCAGCCCCGCGTCGGCCATCCTGCGAATCAGGGAGGCGGTCGCCGCCTCGTCCTCCACGTTCGAGAGGATTTCGGAGACGCGCCCCTCCGCCTGCGATTCGGTGACGCGCCGCATCAGCCGCCTGACCTCCGAGTCTTCGAGCAACTCCAGCGCGCGCGCGCCCGCTGCGTCATTCGTCCAGGCCCCGGCGGCTGTGCCATTTTCCGGCCCGGCGAAGCGCCCGCCGTCCGCCAGCAGGCGCGGCGGCTCGCGGCGCTGCCACTCGATCTCTTTCGGCCCGCCGCCGTTGCCGCTCCCCGCGCTGACGGCTTCGAGCGCGTCGCCCACGTTGCGGCAGAAGGCGTCCAGCTTCTTCAGAGGCTCCATCATCTCCGCGCCGTAAACGATGCCCGCGCGCATGCCCGCCGCGTCGTCCTCGCAGTCGCCGAAGATCAGGAAGAGCGCGAAGTCTTCGAAGCAGAATACGTCGCCGCACACGTACGCGCGGTCGTCTTCTCCTTCGGTCCACGCGGCCACCTCGCGCTCCATCTCGGCCACGCGGTCCGGCCCCAGAAGCGCCTGCTCGTAGCAACTCAGCCGCGTCGAGCGGATGAGAGGAGTCAACCCCTTCTCCTGTAGCTTCTCAAGCAGGGCCAGCCGCACGCCGCTCTCCACGCCCCGGCCGGAAGTCTTCGTCTCGATGAACAGCATTTATTTCTCCTCTCGCCTCTCTTACTGGCCGCGCATGCTATCACGCCGCGTGGAAAAATTTCTACGTCGTCCGCGCAGATTGACCGACTGTGTTTTGTGACGAGACGCGTGTACGCTCACGCTTCACCGCGCCCGAGCGGGGAATCGGGCACTGTGACCCCTTTTGGGTCGTCTCCGGCCCGCCCTTTTGATTCATCACGAAACAGTCACATTGCTTCTTGTAGTAACGCTAAGTGCTGAGTAGAATGGCTTTCGTGGTTAAGTAATACCCACCGCAAAGCAATCCCTAAAAAGCAATACAAGAATTTATAAGGAGATAGTAGTTCCCCGTCTATGAATTATAAAAGACTGCTCCCCTGTGTGATCGCCGCCTTCTCGGTCCTTAGTTTCTTCGCCACGGTCGTCGCGCAAGACTCGCCCGCCGGTCCGCTCACCAATTTCACCACGACGACGATTGGTCCGGGCGGGGCCGCGCGCCTCGAAATGGAGCCGACGATCATCTCGCGCGCCAAGCCCGCGCCGGTGGCGCTGCGTTTCGACCAGATGCTGATGAGCGCGATTGACACGCGGCTCGGCGCGCGTTACGTCTGGGGCGCGGCCGGCCCGCGCGTCTTCGACTGCTCCGGCTTCGTCTGGAGTTCTTTCAAGGAGATAGGCGCAGATTTCACGCGCGGCAGCGCGCGCACTTACTGGGCGCGTTTCGCGCCCGCGCGCGAGGACGAGAAGTACAAGTTCGGCACGCTCGTCTTCTTCAACGGCCTGACGCACGTCGGCATCGTCGCCGACGAGCACGGCTTCTATCACGCCTCGCGCCGCAAGGGCGTCATCTACTCGCGCTTTGACCAGTACCCCGCCCGCATTGACGGCTTCCGCCGCGTGCCGCTGCCCACGCCGCTGCTGCTGGCTGCGGCAGCCGAATAAGTGAACGGGTAATAAAGGAGAGTTAAGAGGCCGGCGCACGAGAGGTAGGAGCGCCGGCCTCGCGTTTTAGGGCACACGGCCGCGGGCGCTCAGCGATTGTTCGGCGGCGGCCCCGAGACGAAGCCCGCGCGCTTCTCGTCCTCGCGCGCCTCCCAGACCACCGCGATCTTATCAACCGCCACGAAGCACATCTGCTGTTCGTCGTCCTTCAGGTGGAGCACGCCGCCCTCGACCTTGACGACCTCACCGCGCAGGCTCGACGCCCCGCCGCAGAAAATATCTATCTTGCGCCCGATCATCCTCGAAAGAAATTCCTGCATCGCTGAACCTCCGAAAAGCAGTGATGAGTGATGAGTGCTGAGGACTGAGTTAAGACCTTCTTTTTTTACTCAGTCCTCAGTCCTCATCACTCATCACTTATTACCGTTCTTTTTCCATTCCCAAATCTTCTCGCTGCCGTGCTCGTCGCGGACCGTCTTCTTCTCCACCTCGCGGAAGGTGATCTGGACGAGCGGGAGCACGGTCGGGTCGTCCTGCTGGTTGCGCTCGAACTGCAAGAGGTCGTAGTAGGCGCAGCGCACGCGGTCCGGGTACGTGCGGCAGACCGCGGGGCGCGCGTGGTAGATGGTGCAGCCGCGCGTCTCCTGGTTGAGGAACATGCACGTCTCCTCGAAGATCACGTCCTTGCGGCGGCGCAGCACCCTCTCGCCGCTCGAACGCTCGATCTTCGTGAAGCGCTTCTCGGCCGCCTCCGGCGTCAAGCCGAAATACTTAGCCAGGCGGTTGAGGTCGCGCTTCGAGACCTGCACGCGCTCGTAGACAGAGCAGCAGTAGGCCGGACACTTGGAGCAGTCGAAGTAGACGCGCGGCTGTTCGTCCGTAATCTTTTTCCCCATCAGTTCCCCTCCAAGTCTCTCCCCTATTGCGTCATCTCACTCGTGAAGTAATACCCGCGCCCGCGCCTCCTGGGCTTAATCATCGGAGTCATGTCGCCGCCGGGGATGCCCACCTGCAAGGTGGCCCTTCTCCCGTCTTCACTGTACGTCAGCAGGAAGCCGTCCGAGCTGAAATTACTCTCGTAATAGGCCGGCCGCACAGACCGCCTGCCACCGAAAGGCCCGTTGAAGATGGCGACGGCGAAATCCTTCGGCCGGCGCGTGTTGACGAAGGCGACGGCGAAATCCTTCCGGCCGTCGCCGTTGAAATCCCCGACGGCGTAATAAGGCGACTTGTTTTCGCCGAAGCCGTCGTTCAGGTTGTCTATCCTCTCCTTGTCCTCCACGTCCGCGTAGGCCGCCACGCGCAGGTAAGGTTTCGTTCTCAGAAAGGCGCGGACAGACTGCCGGTGCTCGGGTCGGATGAACGAAGGCACGTCTGACTGCGCGGCGCGGGCGGACGTTGCTCCCAGGCAGCAGAGGAAGAGGGCGCACAGCCCCAGCCTCCGACAAACGAGCCTGCACATCGTTCGAGCCCTCCTATCGTCGCTTCGATTTTTTATACTCGGACAACAAAAGCCCCATGAACTCCTCCCGCCGCTCGTAAAGCCGCTTCGGCTCGCGCGGCTCGTGCCGCGCCAGGGCGTACGCCGTGATGATCGGCAGCGCCACCGTCGAGTCAACATAACACACAACCGCGTCCGGCAAACGCTCCGGGTCAACCTTCCCCCACGAGACCGCCTCTCCGGGCGTCGCGCCTGAAAGTCCGCCCGTGTCGGGGCGGGCGTCTGTGACCTGCAGGAAGTAGTCGTGGCCGCGCTCGTCGATGCCGAGGACTTCCTGAATCTGGGGCTCGGTCTGGAGCATGAAGTTCTTGGGGCTGCCGCCGCCGAGGATGAAGACGGCCGAGCGCCCGCCGTGCTTCGTGCCGCGGTCCCCGCGCCCGTGAATCGCGCCGCGCTTGCCGGCGAGCACGATGGCCGCCGTCTCGTTCACGTCGAGCGACGGGTCGAAGCTGAGCTTGTTCCCTTGCAGCGCCTTCGCCGCGACGTTCATCCCGATGGACGAGTCGCCGGGGCTCGAAGTGTAGATCGGGACCGCGTACTCGTAGGCCGCGGCCAGCAGCGACTTGTTCTCAAGGCCCAGCTTGCGCTCGCGCTCGCGGACGTACTTGCCGCAGAGGTAGTGGAACTCCGCCGTAGACATGGGCCTCTGAAACTCTTCGCCCTCTATCAGGCGGCGGAAGAAGGCGTCGGTGTCGAGGAGCACGCTGTAGTCGAAGAAGATGTCGTAGATGCGGACGACCTCTTCCTCGCGCAGCACCACGTCGGAGATTTGCGTGTTGCCCTGGTGGAGCGAGAGCCCGATGCCGAAGTGCGCGTCGTGATAAAGGTTCGCGCCCGTGGAGATGATCCAGTCGACGAAGCCCGCCTGGATCAGCGGAATCAGCGCGGAGATGCCGAGGCCGGCGGGCGTGAGCGCGCCCGTGAGCGAGAGCCCTACGGTCACCTCGGGCTCCAGCATCTTCTGCGTGAAGAGCTGGCACGCCTCGCGCAGCCGCGCGCCGTTGTAGGCTATGAAAGCGTCGTCGACTAAGTCCGCGAGCGTCGTCTCGGGCGTGATGGGTTGCGGGTCAATGCGCCTCCCCTGTAGGAACCTGCTCCTCTTTTTCGCCATCCTTCTCCCCCTCCGCGTAATTTTCCAGACACGCACGGCACAGGCACCGCTCGTAGCGCGCGCGCAAACGTGAGCGCGCCTCTTCGCTCAACTTTATCTCCTGGCACCAGCAGCCCGCGAGCGCCGCCCCGCAGGTGAACTCGCGCCCGCACGCCTCGCAGACCGAAGGCGCGACGTACTGCGGGAGAACCCGGCCGGCTGATTCCTGAAAGCTCATGTTTCTTTACTCATTCCGCCTGGGCCCTACTCTCTTCGGCGGCGCGGCGCAGGCGCAGGCGGCTGATGCGGCGGTCGTCCGCCTCCAGCACTTCCACGTCCAGGCCGCGTATGTTGAGCCGCTCGCCCGGGCGCGGCACGTAGCCCGACTCGCTGATGACCAGCCCCGCGATGGTCGTAAAATCGTCCGCCTCTATCTCCATGTCGAAGAGGCGCTCGACCTTCCCTATCTCGGTCGAGCCGAGGACTTCGTAGTACCCGTCGCTCGCCTCGACGATCTCTATGATCTCCTCCTGCGCCGTGTCCTCGTCCTCTATCTCGCCGACGATCTCTTCGAGGATGTCCTCGACCGTCACGAGGCCCGCCACGCCGCCGTACTCGTCGACGACCATCGCGAGCTGCACGTGCGCCTTCTGCATCTCTTCGAGGAGGGCCGCGACCGGCTTCGTTTCTGGCACAAAGTAGACGGGGCGGAGCAGTTTCCCGATCTGCTCGCCCTCCGTGCCGTCGGGCCAGCACTGCAAGAGGTCGCGCACGTAGATGATGCCCTCGACGTTGTCGATCTGCTCGCGGTAGACGGGGAGGCGCGAGTACTTCGACTCGATGATGGTGTCGCGCGCCTCGCGCACGGTCGCGGAGAGCGGGAGCGCGACGATTTCGGTGCGCGGCGTCATCACCTCGCTGACGCGCGTGTCGCCGAACTCTATGATGGAGTGAATCAGCTCGCCCTCTTCCTCTTCGAGGATGCCTTCTTCAGCGCCCACGTCGATCAGCGCCTGGATGTCGTCGCCGCTGTCGTCGTCCTCCTCGGCGGCCTCCGGCATCACCGTCAACTCGCGCTCGCGGCGCGCGCGCGCCCTGCGGTTCAGCGGGTCCGCGACGAAGGCGAGCAGCCTGTAGAAGGGCTTGACCAGCGGCAGGAGCGCGAGCAAGGTTTTCTCGGGGTTGCTGATGCTGATGAGCCGAGGGATCAACTGGCGGAAGATGCCCGCCAGGAGCAGCCCGGCGAGGAGGGCCAGAAGCAGGAGCTGGATGCCGTTGAACCAGCGGTGCAGAATCGTAGTGACGAGGACCGAGACGGCGACCAACTGGATTTGGATGGCGGCCCCGATGGTGAACCGAAAGCGCGGGCGGTCCTCCTGAATCTCCTTGAGGAAGTCCGCGGCCGCGCTCTTGCGCTCCTCGGCCTCGGTGATCAGGAGCCGCAGGCCCACGTCGCTCAACTGGCCGAACGCCATGTCCACGGTCGCCAGGAACGTCAGCCCGACGAGCAGCAGGCAGGTGATGACGATTTCGATGCCCATAAAAGAGTAGTCAGTAATCAGTAGTCAGTAATCAGTGAACTGCCTCGGCTGATTACTGACTACTGATTACTGATAACTGATAACCGATTATATTCCAAGTCTGCGTCGGAGGCGCACCTCAAGACGGTCCATCTCGCCGTCGTCGGTCTCGTGGTCGTACCCGCACAGATGCAACACCCCGTGCAGAATCAACTGCTCCACCTCATTCTCAAAACTCAACCCGTGCTCCCCCGCCTGCCGCGCCGCCTGCTCCACCGAGATGACCACATCCCCCAACGTTACACCTTCTACCTTCTCAAACCCCTCCTGCCCCCCCGGAAACGACAACACATCCGTCGCCCCCCTCTTCCCCCGCCAGCGGTTGTTGAGTTCGCGCATCGCGCGGTCTGAAACGAAAGCCACTGTCACACCCGCGTCCTCCGCCGGCGCAACCTTCAAAACCTTCCCCACAAACGCCCGCCAATGCTCGCAATCAACCGGCATCATTCGCTGGCGATTGACAACCTCAATCATCGCGCCGCCTCAATCATTCTGCCTGTCTTCAGCCCGAGCCGGGGGCAGGTACAGACTGTTAAATATCGCCTTCTTTTCATCCGACGGCATGGTGGCTAACTCCAAACAATCTTGTAACAATAGAGTGGCGTTGATGTAATCAGCCAGCCGCGCCTCTTGTGTTTCTGTTAAAATCCACTCATGCCCGATGTCTCTGTGCTTTATCATCAAGGCCCGCAACGCATCTGCGAATTCCTCTTCCATTGGCGTTTGGAGCGCATCTAGTTCTTCTTCAAACCCCTTCATCCCCATCACGCGGATGAGTGTGCGGGCGCGGGAAAGAGCCTCTGTGTTAAGGATGAGGAGGCCAGCGTTGTAGCGAGTCTGGACGAGTTGATAGTCCAGGTCGAAGGCGAGGTCACTGGCAATGCCGGATGCGAGGGCACCTTCGCAGGCCCAGTCAAGTTTTTCACTTCTCACTTCATAGTAAACTCCGATGCACAGGTAGCTTTGTCGCCTCAGCCAACCATCATCCTTAACTGAAGCTGCTTTCTTATCAACCCAGCTCAACAAGTCTATCAAGCTGTTATCATTTCCCAGCAGCTCATCAACGCCGGCTCGGAATTTCATCATAAACGGGCTGGCGTCAGACAACAGGCTCGTCGTCAGCAGGAACACTTCACGCCAGCGCCCGTCTGCACAATGCTCTTCGATAAGGTTCTTCAGCGTGCCTTTGGCCGCGTTAGCATCGATGTACTTTGCCGTGAAGTATTCCTGAAAAGTCAGGTGCGAAAAGGAATAGACCTCGCGGGCGCGCTCTACAAAGATGCCATGTTGCGCCGCAATTGCTTTGAGAATCACTTCTCCGTCAGTTTCTTCGTTAGTGTCATGGGGCGGAACGTTCTTGACATATTCAGTGATAAGTCGTTCCAGTTCAGGTTGTGGGATGAAATATTCGTTCTTTTCAAATGTCTCGTGCGCAATTTGCGCCAGCATATTCTCTTTATGCCCTAACGACAGCTTGCGATAAATCTCATCGCGTCTGATCCTGCGCGATGAATCCCACTTCTTCAAAAGCGCATCCAGAGCTTCCTCATAAATTTCTACGCGTCTTTGCGGGATTGTCATCGTTTCATTGAACGCAAGACATAACAGTGTCAAAAGCAAGGGCGTGCGTGCCAACTCGCGCAAACCTTTATTGTCATCCCTATCAAACTCCGTCAGAAATCTCTTACAAGTTTCTTCGTCTTTCTCGCCTTCATTATTGCGGAACCAGTTGCGGACGAATTGTTCAATCTGCCTTTCGGTGAAGTCCGCGACCTCTACATACGTAAAAGGCTTGAACGTGTAATCGCTAGCGGCGACGCGGCAGGTGATGAGACATTGTACCCTGTCGTATTTTTTTATGAAGTTGTTCATCTGGCGTATCTGCTTATCCCGCTGTCCGCTCTCTTGATTAACCTCATCTAGGCCATCAAACAACACAATCGCATTGCCTGATTTCAATAAGTTCTCGATGAACGGCTGCGCGTCAGGAAAGCCGCAGATATCAAACAACTCCGCGATGAAAGGCATTAACTCCGAACTTGAATCCGCCCACTCTTTCAGAGAAATGAAGATTGGAACTTTATCAATTATGGGTTTTTGTGGCTCAGCAGCTTGCACGACAACATATTTAAGGAATGTAGTTTTGCCTGCGCCCGGCTTGCCCAGGATAAAGAGGTTTTTATTACTATTAACTAATTCTAGGCCGCCAATTCTTTTAGCGTTCGGCGGGGGGGCATCAGGGTCCGCGGAAAGTTTCTTTAATTCTTCAATGTTATGGCGACCGAAGGCCGTGGGCTTATCCAGCATATAAGCCTCCGTGAAGATGTCATCAATGGGAACGGCCTTAGCCATACCCATAATCTGCATCGTGCCGTGTAGCTTCTTAACTTTCGCCCGGTAGGCCTCGGCTGCGTCTTTCCACTTAAACTTCTTCCACTTGTCTTTAACTGCGCCCGCGGCTTTATCCGTGATGGTCTTGCCGTAGTTTTCCCAGAGCCAAGCGACGGTGGTAGCGGTGGTGAGTGGAGACATGTTTCTGTTGAGAGTTAAAGATTCGGCGCGGTTCCTTAAGATTTCAACTGGCGGTCGAAAGTTTCAGCAACCCGGTTGAAGACTTCAACGGCGAGTTTAATATTTCGGGGAGCCGGGTTAGAGTTTTTAACCGCGCAGTTAAAGGTTCTAACTGGCCTCCTAGAAATTCTAACCGCGGCGTTAAATATTCGGGGGCCGTCCCCGAAACTCTAACTACCTTCCCCGAAATTCTAACCGGCGTCCCCGAAGTTGTAACCGGCTCCCCGAAATTCTAACGGGTGTCCCCGAAAGTTTAAGCGCGGCCCCGTGATTGTGGGGGCCGGGTTATTAAATCTGGGGCTTGCTCGTGTGCTTTTCGTAAGCCTTGATGATCATCTGGACGAGGCGGTGGCGGACGACGTCTTTTTCGGTGAAGTAGATGAACTCTATGTCTTCGACGCCGGAGAGGACGCGCTCGGCCTCTATCAGGCCGCTGCGCTTGCCGGTGGGCAGGTCAATCTGCGTCACGTCGCCCGTAATCACCGCCTTCGAGCCGAAGCCGATGCGCGTCAGGAACATCTTCATCTGCTCGCTCGTCGTGTTCTGCGCTTCATCAAGAATGATGAAAGCCGAAGAGAGCGTCCTGCCGCGCATGAAGGCCAGCGGCGCGACTTCGATGACGCGCTTCTCCAGGAGCTTCGACACGCGCTCGTAGTCGATCAAATCAAAGAGCGCGTCGTAGAGCGGCCTCAGGTATGGGTCAACCTTGTCCTGCAAATCGCCCGGCAGGAAGCCCAGCTTCTCGCCGGCCTCCACGGCTGGCCGCGCGAGCACGATGCGGTCAACCTGCTTCTGCATCAGCGCCTGCACGGCCATCGCCACGGCCAGGTACGTGTTGTGATTGACGAACCCGTTGGCGACGAAGGAGTGCGTGCCGGGGACGGTCAGGTCATAGACTTGCGCCCGCGATGGCTCAATGGATGAGACTTCCAGGAAAAGCAGGCGGCGGTCCAGTAAATCGCTTAAGCGGGATAGCTCCGCGTTCCGCACCTGGTGGGCGTGCAGGATGCCGACCAGTTCTTCCAGCTTACGGTAACTCGGGCGACGCACCTCGCGGCGATAGTCTGAGAGCCGCCGGTGCTCGGCGCGCGTGAAGACGTTGCCTTGCATGGCGGCAACCAAGCTCGCGCCCAGGTTAGGAATAACGTCTATGTCAGTGCTCGGCTGCCGAGTTTGCCTGCGGGCGCGCTTGCGTTCGAGGGCGAAGCCGATCAACTCGTGAAACTTCTCCGCCTCCTCCCCTGCCATCGTCAGCAGGTACGAGATGTGCGGCTGCCCCAGGTAGCGTGTGCGCTCGGTTGACTTCCCCGCCACGACCCCGAAATTTAGTAACACAATCTGCGTTTGGCGAATCAGCTTCTCCGAGACCGAAGATAAAGACACCACGCCGTCGCGTTTCTCTATCGTCCCGTCAGTGTCGAACAGTCCGCGCAGGTAGGCCGCGACGACGGGCTCCGGGGCGGACAGAATAGAATGAGGGATGTGCTTGCTGGCGGCGCGACCCGTCGACATGCCTAGCTGCTGAAGGAGTCGATAGAGTTGCGAGCTGGCTATGATGTAATCGTACACGCGGCCTTTGCCGTTGCGGAAAACATGCAGGCCCAGCCGCGCGGCCACTTCGTAGAAGGCGTTGACGATTGCCTCGTCCTTCGACGAGAGGATGATTCTATTGCGGAAGGTCAGGCAGCCGTCACCCGTCATCAAGCCCATGAAATAGGCGAGTTGTTCATCCAGGCGGTCGACCTCAATCCGCCCGGACGAGCGGTCGTCCGGGCCGCCGGGGACGTAATTAAAATCGATTGCGGTTCGCCGGCCGAACATGCGTTGCCCGCGTTGCAACGCCAGCACGTCGCCCGCGCCGAACTCGTCCGCCCGCCTCCAAACCAGACCGCCCCGCGCGTCGAGCGTTAACAGCGGGTGCTCCGGCGTCGCTTCGATGCTAAAGCCGAGGCGCGTGGTGAGGCGCACCGTTTCCGTCTCGCCGCCGTTATAGACGTGGGAAACTGGCTCCGCGCCGTTCAGCCCGTGAATCCTAAAATCCGCCGGAAGATATTCGCCGGACAAAGCGTCCGAGCAAAGCGCCTGTATCTCAAGCACGCCCTGATCGGTGAGGACGAGCGAATCTCCCGAGACGCACTTTCCCGTGCCGGCCGGGCCAATTCCGAAGACGATGTCTTTGTCCTGGATCGACTCTATGTAGCGGCGCTGCATGGCCGACTTCGGGGCGACCTGTTTCTTGCCGGCGGGGTTGAAGCGGGCCTTCGTGAAATAGTCGCGGAGCGAGTAGGCGCGGTCTTCGGCTATCTGGGCGAAGGCCTCGCGCAGCTCGCGGTCGGTGAAGGTCTTCCCTTCGGTGAAGAGTTCGGCGAAGTCTTCGAGGATGCGCTCGACCGTCTCCACGTCTTTCGGGTCGCCGTCGACCGTCAGGTCCTGCCCGCGCGCGTTGATGCGCACGTCCAGGAGCGACTCCAGGTATTTGATGTTCTGGTCGTGGACGCCGAAGAGCGTCTCCAGACCTCTGGGCGGAAGCTCTATCTTCTTCAAAAGGTGCAGAAATCTCCTTGCAAGGGGTGGAAGCCGGGGGCGCGCCGATGAGGGTGGGCCGGGTTGACTCGCATAGGTTGCATGCGCGACGCTACTACACCGCGCGCGCGGGTGTCAATGCGGTTGCGTACAGAAAACGCGCCGCTTTCGCCCGAGCGTGCCCGCCTTGACACCCCGCGCCGCGATACCTATACTTTCCCCTTTGCGCCCGGAGGCGGGAAAGCCGCCGGGCAAGACTATAGTAATTGTAGATACGCTAGCGACGGAGAATTCGAGTAATGCCAAACCATAAATCAGCAGAGAAGCGCGTGCGCCAGAACGAGAAGCGGCGCGACATTAACCGCAGCAACAGGGGGCGGCTGCGCACCTCCATCAAGAAGCTGCGCGGGGCGCTGGCGGGGGGCGACGCGGGCGCGATCAACGAATTGCTGCCCGAGACGATTTCGACCATCGACAAGGCCGTGCAGAAGGGCGTGCTTCACCGCAACGCGGCCGCGCGCCACAAGTCGCGGCTGACGGCGCGGGCCAACGCGGCCGCGAAGTAAGCCAAGAGTTTCCAACTAAATTTTCGCAAAGCGAGGCGGACCGGAATCCCCGGCCCGCCTCGCTTTTTATCTTGCCTCGAAAAAGAAAGGAGTGTTTACCGTGGACGCTACGAGAAAGCCTTACGGGAGCGAGGGCGCGCTCGCAGCGGTCGTGCGCGGCTTCGAGCGCTGCGCCACGCCCCCGGCCGAATTCACACACGCCGCGCACCTGGTCGTCGCGCTCTGTTACCTGCGCGGCTCGGGGCTGACGGTCGCGCAGGCCGCAGACCGCATGCGCGCCGGCCTCTACCGCTACCTGGATCACAACGGCGTCGACCGCCAGAAGTACCACGAGACGATCACACTCTTCTGGCTCAAACGCGTGCGCGGTTTCCTGGACCGCGCCGACGCCACGCGCACGGCGGCCGAACTCGCCGACGAGATGATCGAACTCTGCGGCGACGCGAACCTCGTCAACGACTACTACAGCAAAGAGCGCCTCTTCTCGGGGGAAGCGAGAAAGGACTGGGTCGAGCCGGACTTGAAGCCGCTGGATTTTTGAGACGGGATTAACGGCGGAAGGGAGCAAGCGAAAAGCAGAAGGCAGCCGGGTGTGAGTATCTCGGCCGCCTTCTCGTTGTCGGTCTTAACTGCCTTCCGCTTTTAGTTATGACGCGAGTTCGCAGATGAGGAGTTCGAGTTGGAGGCGCGAGCCTTGTGCGCCGCCGCCGCCGAGAGAGGTCTTGATGGCCAGGTCGGCGGCGGCGATGCGCTCTATGCTGTGAGCGAGGGCGCGTGCGTCGCTGCGGCGCGCGGTGGCTAGAAACTCCTCGCGGCGGCCGAAGATGCCGACCTGGCGGTAGACCTCGTTGTTGGGCGCACCTTTCGACATCAATTCTTTGGCGAGCGCGAGCCGGTGGTAGTTGCTGGCGACGAGCCCTATCAGCATTACGGGCTCCGCGCCGTCGTCCAGAAGTCGCCGCAGGGTCTGCAACGCGCGCTTGCGGTTGCGCGCAATAAGATGGTCCGTCAATTCGAAGTTCGACAGCTCGCGCGAGCGGCCGACGAGCGCGTCCACCGTCTCCATGGAGATGAAGCCGGAATCGAGCGCGGCCGTCGCCAGCTTCTCCAGTTCGTTCGAGAGCGTGCGCACGTCCGGCCCGGCGAGCGCGATGACCTGGCGCAGCGTGCGCTCGTCCGCCTGCACCTTCAACTCCCTGAGCCGCCTTTTGGCCCACTCCGCCAGCTCCGAGTCGGCGAGCGGCGCGAACTCGACCGCGGCGCAAACGTCCAGCAGCGTCTTCGTCAGCTTGCGCCGCTTGTCCAACTCGTCCGCGACGAAGACGACGACGCTTGATTCCACCGGGCGCGCAAGGTACCGCGCCAGCGCCTCCTCGTCCGACTCGCGCAGCTTCGTGAAGTCCCTGATCTCGACGACGCGGCGCGCAGACATCATCGGCAACTGCTCCGCGGCGGCAATCGCCTGCTGCACGTCCGCGCTCGCGAGGCTGAAGGTGGTCTCGTTGAACTCGCGCAAGGGCGCGCCCGCGAGCGCGGTGTCCGCGATGACGCGCGCGGCCTGGTCGCGCAGGTAAGTTTCGGCGCCGAAGAGCAGGTAGAGAGGCTTAAGCTCGCCCTGCTTGAGCGCCTTGTGCAACTCCTGTCGCGTGAGGGCGCTCATTTCTCGTCGTTGACCCCGAAGCCGTTGACGAGCGTGGAGACGACTGACTCGGCGAAGGTGCGCGCCATGCGCTGCACCGCGGGGTCTTCCTCGTTGAAGAACGAGCGCGGGTCGCTGGCGAACTCGAACTCGCCGCGGAAGACGTAGTTCTGGTTGTCGTAGAGGACGCGGTTCTCCGTCTGGTCGCGCACGGTCACGGCCGCCGTGATCGTGACCTCGAAGATGCGCGCGCGCCCGCGCTCGTCCAGCAGCACGCCCGAGAAGCCGAAGCTCTTGATGACGCCGTCGATGACCGCGTCCGCGCCCTCCGGCTCGCCCGTGACGCGCAGGCCGCGCCCGCGGCGGACCAACTCGTTGATGACGGCCTCGGTGAAGCGGTGCTCGATCTTGTAGCGCAGCGCCTGGTTCTGGAAGGCCGGCACGGCGACGGTGCGTATGCGCGCCGGCAGTTGGTTCTTCGTGACCGGCTTGTAGCACTCCGTAAACCCGGACGCGAAGAGGAGCAGACCGAAAAGCGCGCCCGCGCGCCAGACTCTACGTGTAAAACTCATCAACTTTTCTCCATCCGAAATTGCCGAGGAACGCAGATAGTATGAGCCAACATCGGGCCAAGTCAAATACGGCGCTTTTGAAACTTCGTGGGGCGCGCTACCTGCCCGACTCGGCCGCGCGCCTGATGGCGTCGGCGACGCGGACGGTCTCGACGGCGGCGCGTATGTCGTGCACGCGGATGATGTGAGCGCCGGCGAGGACGGCCGCCGCGACGGTCGCCATCGTGCCGTGCAGGCGCTCGGTGACGGGCGCGCCCGCGAGCAGGCGGCCGATGAAGGATTTTCTGGACGTGCCGGCGAGGACGGGAAAGTCCGCGAACATGCGCGCGAACTCCGGGAGCTTCGCCAGCAGTTCGAGGTTCTGCTCCTGGCTCTTGCCGAAGCCTATGCCTGGGTCGACGGCTATCGCCTCCCGCCCGACGCCGCGGCGCAAAGCCTCCGCGACGCTGGCGTTCAGGCTCGCTTCGACTTCCGCCATGATGTCCGCGACGGGTTCGAGCGTGTGCATCGTCTCGGCACTCCCGCGCGAGTGCATGAGGACTAAGCCGGCGCGCGCCCGCGCGGCCTCGTCGGCCAGCCGCGGGTCGAAGCGCAGGCCCGAGATGTCGTTGACGATTTCCGCCCCCGCGTCGAGCGCGGCGCGCGCCACCGCGGCCTTCGTCGTGTCGACGGAGATTGGCACAGTTCCCTCCTCGGACAGCCTCTCGATGACCGGCACGACGCGCCGCAACTCTTCCTCCGCGGGCACGACGCCCGCCGCCCCAGGCCGCGTCGATTCGCCGCCGACATCCAGGATGTCCGCGCCCTCCGCCACCATCTCCCCGGCGCGCTCAAGCGCGCGCTCAAGCGTGTGGAACTGCCCGCCGTCGCTGAAGCTGTCGGGCGTGACGTTGAGCACGCCCATGACGAGCGTTCTTTCGCCGACACGGAGCGCGCGGCGCGCGAGTTTCCATTCACGTTGTGCCATAGGGGTCTTGCCGTCCGGCGGAGGATTTTACCCGAAGAGGAAACGGCTTGACAGGCGTCGCGCGCGGGTAATAGAGTCTGAGCTACTTCGGACCGCGGTAAAATCCGAAGCCCGACCCGGCCTCGCAAAACTTCCAACAAGCCGGGTCGAAGAGGCGTATTGCCACCTTACTTTTAACCAGCCGGACGGTCTCTCCTAAGAGGATGAGGAGAATTTTGAAGGCCAGGAATTTCGCGCCCCCGACTCTTTTGCTGCTCGTCACGGGACTGCTCTGGGCCTGCTCGACCGCCGTCCGCACGCAAACGCGCCCCGCGCTCCAGACGGAGCCCGCGGTCCGGGAGACCGCGGCCGCGAAGACGACGCCCGCACAGCCTTCGCGCGAGACGCTCGCCGCCGAGAGCCTCGGCGGGAAGGCGCTCCCCTACCGCGTGCTCCTGCCCGCGGACTACGCGACGGGCTCCAGGCGCTACCCGGTGCTCTACCTCCTGCACGGGCTGACGGGTAACGAGGACGACTGGTGGGAGCGGTCCAAGCTCATTGAATACGCCGCCCGCTACCAGTTAATCATCGTCACGCCGGGCGTCGGCGACAGTTGGTACGCCAACAGCGCGGGCGACCCCGCGGCCCGCTACGAGGACGCGATAGTGCGCGACCTCATCCCGCACGTAGACGCCGAGTACCGCACGCTCGCCGGGCGCGAGGGCCGCGCCGTCGCGGGCCTCTCGATGGGCGGCCTCGGCGCTATGAAGTTCGCGCTCCGCTACCCCGAGACGTTCTCTTTCGCCGCGAGCTTCAGCGGCGCTTTCGACGTGCCGCTGACGGCTTCCTTAGGCAAGAAGCCGAGCGCGCGCATGCTCTCGGAGTTGCGCAAGGTCTTCGGCGACGAGAAGAATCGGGCGCGGCGCGAGAACGATCTGTTCGCGCTGGTCCGGCAGGGTCCGCCGAAGGGCGTGAGCTTCCCTTACCTTTACGTCTCGACCGGCAAGAGCGACCCACTGCCGCAGGTGGCCGACAGCAACCCGCGCTTCGCAGCGGCGATGCGCGCGCAGAAGATCAAGCACGAGTATAACGAGCGGCCCGGCACGCACGACTGGAAGTTCTGGGACTCCGAGGTCGAGCTGATGCTCGGCCGCCTCTGCGTCATGATGCCGCAAATTTGTTCCTGACGAAGCGTCCCGGCTTCGTCCAACAGACAAGTATTTCAAAGGGTTTCCCGAAGGAGTTTTTCGAGATGAAAGCGAACCGCCCCCACTTCGCCTTGATGAGCGCGCTGGCGCTCTTGCTGTTGTCCGCGGCCTGCCAGCGGACGCCTACGAAAGAGACCACGCGCATAGGCATCGTCCCACTGACGCACGTCGCCGTGGGCAAGTCCGCGCCTTTGAGCGCCTACCGCGAGTACCGCATGGCGTCCGGCGACCCGGACGCGGCCTACGCTTCGACCAACGACCTCCCGCGCGAGGCCGTCGCGGCGAAGTGGAGCGTCTCGGACGGCGCGCTCGCGAAGGTCGGCGAAGACGGCCAGCTACAGGCGCTCAAGGCCGGGAGCGTCCGCGTCAAGGGCATGTGGGAGAATTTCGAGACGGAGGCGACCGTCAGGGTGGTGAAGAATTTGCCGGTCGCGTACCTGCCGCAGGTGACGGCGGCGGCGACGAACTGCCTGCCGCAGTCAATCGCGCTGAGCCTCGCGGAGGACCGCGCGCTCCGATTCAAAGTGGGCTTTAATGACGGTCAGTGCCGCGCGGTCAACGTCGAGGCGAAAGCGCCCGAGGGGCAGCTCCCGTGGAAGTTCGAGTTCGAGGGCGGCGCGCTCGAATTGACGAAAGCGCAGGGGCCGATTGTGAGCGGCGCGGCGCGCCTCAGCGGGGGCGGCACAATCGAGTTCACGGCGTGGGCCGAGGGCGAAGGGACTTTCCCGCTCACGCTCGCGGGCAAGATGATCCTGCTCACGGGCGACTCGATGTCCGAAGGCATAGGGTGGAGTTTCAAGGAGAAGGTCGAGGCCGCGGGCGGCAAGCTGGTCGTCCAGCCGTGGTACAGCTCCACGACCGTAGGGTGGGGGGCCGAGCGCCGCCTGAGCCAGTACATAGAGCGCTACCGCCCGGACATAGTCTTCATCGCGCTCGGCTCGAACGAGATTTTCACGACGGACCTGCCGAACCGCGCGGCCGCCGTCCGCAGCATCACGGCGGAACTCGGAGAGACACCCGCCTACTGGATCGGCCCGCCGAGCTGGAAGCCGGACAAGGGCATCGTCCACACCATCGAAGAGAACTTCCGGCCCGGCTACTTCTACAACTCGAACGACCTCGTGGTGCCCCGCCGCAAGGACGGCGCGCACCCGACCGTGGAGGGCTACGTCACCTGGACGGAGCTAATCTGGAAGTGGTGGGCGCGGACCGTGTGAGCAAAGGCGGCAGGCTTCGCCCGTTTGCCCTGGGCGTCTACGCCCTTCCGCTCCGATCTCTTCGATAGCCGGCCGCCGCCTCTTTTTATCCGCCTGCCTGGGGGGTGTGTTTTTATTGCCGGCGATGTGCTACTCTCTTGCCTCATCATTCATCCGTCGCCCTCTCACCCGGGGGCGGTTTTGACGGATCGTCGGAGCCAAAGACACGCGCACCTGGTTTTCACCCTCGCTGGCCCTGAAACAGACCACCAGCCAGATTCCCAGGGTTTTGCGCAGTACAGACCCGGGAGCCTTAGTTTGCTTCCTCTCACTTCAGTTTAGTCCCTAAGAGCATCCTTCGCGTCGCCGAGCCCGGTCACAGCGGAGACTCACTCGATAAGGAGCTTCACCCATGCTCAGAATTCTACAGCCTTCCGGCTTTCCTCTCTCACGTCAAACGAAACTGCTCAGTTTGATGGTCAGCGTTCTATTTTGTCTCGTGATAATCCTGACGGGCGGGGAGCGGGCGGGCGCGGCCGGCGGCGACCTCGACCCGTCGTTCAATCCGGGCGGCGTCGGGGCGAATAGCGGCGTGAATGCCGTGGTCGTCCAACCGGACGGCAAGATTCTCATCGGCGGCGCTTTCAGCAGCTACAACGGCAACGCCGCGGCCAGCAATAACATTGCACGGCTCAACGCCAACGGCATACTCGACACGACTTTCAATTCGGGCGGCGCTGGCACGGACGGCGCTGTGACTGCCATCGCCTTGCAGCCTGACGGGAAGATTCTCGTCGGGGGCTTCTTCAACGCCTACAACGGCAACGCCGCACCCGCCAACCTTATCCGGCTCAACGCGAACGGCACGCGCGACACCACGTTCAATAACGGCGGCGCGGGGGCGAGCCAGGTTGTGTATGCGATTGCCGTGCAGGCGGACGGCAAGATTCTCATCGGCGGTGAGTTCGCCGACTACAACAACACCACGGTCGATTACATTGCCCGGCTCAACGCCGACGGGACGCTCGACGGTACTTTCAACGCGGGCGGCACGGGGACGAACGGCCCGCTGCGCGCGGTGGCCGTGCAGTTGGACGGCAAAATTATCATCGGCGGCGACTTCAACACCTACAACGGTAGCGGTGCGATCAGCGATGGGGTCGCCCGGCTCAACGCGAACGGCACACGCGACGCCTCGTTCAATTCAGGCGGTCTGGGGGCGGATAGTTCCGTGAGGTCCGTCGCCTTGCAGCCGGACGGCAAGATCGTCATCGGCGGCGACTTCACCAGCTACAACGGCAACGCCGCGATGAGCGACCGCGTCGCCCGGCTCAACAAGAACGGGACGCTCGACACGACTTTCAATAACGGCGGGGCGGGGGCGAACCTCACTGTGACTTCCGTAGCGGTGCAAACGGACGGCAAGGTCGTCATCGGAGGCTTCTTCAACAGCTATAACGGCGACCCTGCTGTTAGCGATTACGTTACCCGGCTCAACAAGAACGGCACGCGCGACACCACGTTCAATAACGGCGGGGCGGGGGCGAACAGCTTTATGAATGCCGTGGCCTTGCAGCCGGACGGCAAGGTTCTGATCGGCGGCGACTTCACCAGCTATAACGGCGACGCCGCGGCCAAAAACTACGTCGCGCGGCTGCTGCCGGCGACGGGCGAACTCGCTTTCTCCTCCGCCAGCTATAGCGTGGCCGAGACGGCCGCCAACGCGGTCATCACGCTGACGCGCACGGGCGGGACGGACAACAAGGTGGTCGCCAAAGTGTCGCTCTCGGACGGCACGACGAGCGCGGCGGATTACCGCTTTAAACCCGGCACCCTCAATACCGCGTTTAATCCGGGCAGCGCGGGAGGGGTTTTCGATGTGTATACCGTGGCCTTGCAGCCTGACGGCAAGATCATCATCGGGGGCTTCTTCACCGGCTACGACGGCAACGCCGCGGCCCCCGATTACGTTGCCCGGCTCAACGCCAACGGCACGCTCGACACCTCGTTCAATCCGGGCGGCGCGGGGGCCGATGGCGCTGTGTATGCCATCGCCTTGCAGCCTGACGGGAAGATTCTCATCGCGGGCTTCTTTCACACCTACAACGGCAACGCCGCGACCCCCAAATATGTTGCCCGGCTCAACGCCAACGGGACGCTCGACACTTCGTTCAATCCGGGCGGCGCGGGACCGAGTAGCCTTGTGTATGACATAGCCGTGCAGCCGGACGGCAAGATCATCATCGTGGGCCTCTTCGACGCCTACAACGGCGACGCCGCGGCCAGCGACAACGTCGCACGGCTCAACGCCAACGGCACGCTCGACACTACGTTTAATTATGGCGGTGCCGGGACGAATTTTACTGTGGATACCCTGGCCGTGCAGACTGACGGCAAGATCATCATCGTGGGCAACTTCACCAGCTACAACGGCGACCCTGCTGTTGCCGATAACATTATACGGCTCGGCCACGATGGCACGCTCGACCCCACGTTCAACCCGGGCGGCGCGGGGACCGATGGCGTGGTGCACGCGGTGGCCGTGCAGCCGAACGGGAAGATTCTCGTCGGGGGCTTCTTTCACACCTACAACGGCGACGCCGCGGCCCCCGATCACATCGTCCGGCTCAACGCGAACGGGACGCTGGACACCTCGTTCAATCCCGGCGGCCTCGGCGCGGATAGTTCCGTGTTTGCAGTGGCCGTGCAGCCGGACGGCAAGATCATCATTGGGGGCGGCTTCACCGGCTATAACGGTAACGCCGGGGCCAACGACCGCGTCGCGTGGCTCCACGCGACAGGGACGCTCGACACCTCGTTCAATCCGGGCGGCGCGGGAGCGAGTTCCTCTGTGCTTGAAGTGATCGTGCAGCCGGACGGCAAGATTCTCATCGGCGGCGGCTTCAACGGCTACAACGATGCGCTCAGCATCGGCATCGCCCGGCTCAATGGCGCTCTCTTCGCCACCTGGCCTGCCGGCGACGACTCCCCCAAGACCGTCCTGCTCCCCATCGTCAACGACGCGATTGACGAAGATGACGAGACGCTCAACCTCGCGCTCAGTATTCTCGCGGGCGGTGCCACCCTCGGCTCTCCGGCGGCATCCGCGCTGACCATCGTGGACAATGAGACGCAGCCCAAGCTGTCTATCAATAGTGTGACGGTGGCGGAAGAAAACATCGGCTCCCGCAACGCCGTCTTCACGGTCAACCTCTCCGGCGCGAGCAGTCGGCCCGTGACAGTCGAGTACCAGACCGTCAACGCGACGGCCGTAGCGCCGGATGATTACACCGCAATACCTTTGACCACCCTGACCTTCGCGCCCGGACAGACCAGCAAGACTGTCAACGTCGCGGTCAAGGGAGACCTGATAGACGAGTCGGACGAGAGTTTCAAGGTCGTGCTCTCCAACCCGACCAACGCGTTCATCGGGACGGCGCTGGGCGCGGGCGTCGGCGGCATCGTGGACAACGACACGGCGACCATCGCGATCACCAACGCGGCTGTGACCGAGCCGGACGCGGGCACAGTCAACATGACCTTCACGGTGAAGCTCTCGGTGGCGAGCAGCCGGACCGTGACGGTCAAGTACCAGACGGCCGACGGGACGGCGACGGCCCCGGCGGATTACACGGCCGCCGGACTGACGACTATGACCTTCAGCGCCGGGGAGACCAGCAAGACCGTCACGGTCCTGGTCAAAGGGGAGACTCTCAAAGAGCCGCACGAGACCCTCTTCGTGAACCTGTCCAGTCCGGTCAACGCGACGATTGCCGACAGTCAGGGACAAGGGACGATTCTCAACGAGGATTAGCGCGCCTCTTCAAATGGCAAGAGGCCCCTCTTAGCGCCTCCCGCGTGAGAATTTAATCTCACGCTGGAGGCGCTAAGAGATTCAGGGAAGTTTTTTACGGCTCGACGGGCGCGCCGATCAGGCCCCGCCAGATGAACTTTTCTATCTGCCGCCGGTGGCGCAGGATGTGCACGACGGCGTGCTCCAGCAACCCCTCGACGTTATAGACCACTCCCCAGCGGCTCTTGATGACTGTGCCATTTATCTCCTCGTCGCTCATCTCCCACCGGCCCTCTAAAGTCTCTGCGGTGTAGCGCAGCGCCGCGCCGAGCTGCTCCAACGATTCCCGGCGCGAGAGGAGTCTGGGCTGCGGGCGGCTGGACGGGATGGAGAATTGCTCCCTGATGTAATCGGCGTAGCCGTACCCGGCCCTGACCACGTGGGACATGACGGTCTGCACCGAACGGCAGTCGTCGTCCTTCGTCTGCGAGTCCACGACCCGCACGAAATCCTCTTCGGGGATGCGCTCGATTAAGCGCACGAGGTCCGACGCCGCGCGCTCGTACTCGTCCATCAACGCCCCTATGGCACCGTTCCGGTAAGTCTCTCTCATCAACTTCGTGACTCCACACCCGCTCGGCGTTGCCGCCGAGCGGTAAAGACCCCGTTACCGGCGAATCATCGTCGCCAGCATCGTCGCGACCAGTTTCGTCTCGCCGCCCGCCGCGCCGTAGACATCGCCCCTCGTCACCGTCAAAGTCTTCCCCGCTTTCAGGACCCTGGCCTCCGCCACGAACATCTCCGCGGCCGCCGGCCGCAGGAGGTTCACCTTGAACTCCACGCTCAGGACTTCCGAGCCGGCGGGCATCAGCGTGTAGGCGGCGTACCCGCACGCGCTGTCGGCGACGGTCGTCAGTATGCCCGCGTGTAGGTAGCCGTCCTGCTGCGTCAGGTCATCCCTGTAAGGGAGCACTATGTCCACCGCGCCCGGCTCGACCCGCCTGAGACTCGCGCCAATCAGCCCCATGACGCGCTGCCGCGAAAAGCTCTCGCGGACCCGCCTCTCGAAATCCGCGTCCTGAATCTGGAAGGAAGACATGTAAAGTTAATAACAGGTAGGCTTCTTATTAACAACCGAACAGCTCGACGGTTGTTCTGCTTCACAGGCTTACTGTTGAGGGCCACGTTGCCTGGACGGAGCTTATCAAGGACCGGGGCCGGTTTAACTCCCGCCGGTCTGGTAATAGGTCTGTATGTGCTTTTCGCCGCTGATGAGCCACTGCGAGCCGACCTTCGACAGAATCATCAGGTTGCGCGACTTGCCCTTGACCTCCCGCTCGACGCCCTTCCAGTCGTAAGTGTTATCGTAAGCGACCGTCGCCTCCGTTTGCGACGGATTTATCTCGACCGCGAAGTTATCCAGCCGGACGTCAATCGAAGGGAAATCGGTGAACATCTTCTGGCGGTTGTCAGACACATGCTTTCGGCTCACGCCGTTACTCCCGTAGAAGGGGCTCACGCGATCCGCGTAGAGTCTTAGGTTATTGTCCAGGTCGCGCATCCTGAGGGTCTCCGCCCAGGCGTTGACGACGGACATGACTTCAGACCGCGCGCGCGTTTTACGAATCACGGAGTAGGTCACCGCGACGGCGACTCCCGCCACCAGGACTCCGACGGCGACCCACAGGAGCAGCTTTCGATTGGCCCAAAACGAACTGCCCCGCCCGCCCGCGTCACGCCTGACCGCCTGCTGCAAAAGTGGCGCGGCAGAAGGCCCGCGACTGCCCGAAGGCGGCGCGGCTTCCGCGCTCGCGGATTGGCCCAACAGCAACTCCAGTTTGTTCGCCAACTCTTGCAGGTGGTCTTCCAGCGGCGGGGTCAGGGCGTCCAGCCAGTGCGTCACGTCGAGGTAATATTCCATGGACTTGGAGGGCATGACGTCCTGTATGCGGAACGGGACGACCGCCACGCCCTTCTCGACGGCGTGGTTCACTTCCCGCATGATCTGCCGCGACTGGTTGGCGGTCTCGGAGAAGACGAGGACCATCGCCCGGCTCGCTTCGATGGCGTCGATGATTGACCCGCCCCACTCCCGGCCGGGCAGTGCGTCCCTGGGCGCGATCCAGCAGCGTATGCCCCTGGCCTCAAGCGTCGCGCAGGCGGCGTCGGCCACCGCTTTGTCTTTCGATGAGTAGCTGATGAATACGTCGTGTGCCATGTGAGCCAACTCCTGCGAGGAACGCGTAAGCGGCGGGGGCGAAAAGACGCGCGCGTGAGACCGGCCCGCGAGTCAAAGTGCGCTGCCGGAGACTTCTATGCTAAGTGCGGAGGTAAGTCAATAACTATTTCGCGCGGGCGGGCAGAAGAAGAGGCCGGCGTGAAGTTCATCACTTCACGCCGGCCTCCCCGGGTCGCCTTCGTCTGATTTAAGCCGTCGCCGGGTTGCTCCCGGTAATCGGGGGCAGGATCGGCTTGAGCGGTTTGGCCGCGGGCTCCTTGAGTTGCGGCTTCTCGTCGTCCTTGGTCGTCGGCCCGCGGTCGTCGTCGAGCGGGAGGCCCGCGACGATCCGGCGAATCTGCACGCCGTCGAGCGACTCGCGCTCCAACAAGGTCTCGGAGAGGCGCACCATCGTGTCGCGGTTCTCCTCGATGATGTTCTTCGCGCGCTCGTACTGGTCGGAGACGATCTTCTTAACCTCCTGGTCAATCTTGATCGCCGTGTCCTCCGAGAAGTCGCGGTGCTGCGCGATCTCGCGGCCGAGGAAAATCTGCTCCTCCTTCTTGCCGAAGGTGAGCGGCCCCAACTCCGACATGCCGTACTCGCAGACCATCGCGCGGGCCAACTCGGTCGCGCGCTCGATGTCGTTCGACGCGCCCGTCGTGATGCTGCCGAGGAACACGTCCTCCGCGATGCGCCCGCCCATCAGGATGGCGATCTGGCCCAGCAGATACTCCTTGGAGTAGTTGTGCCGGTCGCCCTCGGGCAGTTGCTGCGTCACGCCCAGCGCCATCCCGCGCGGGATGATCGTCACCTTGTGGACGGGGTCCGCGTTCGGCACCTTCAGGCCGACGAGCGTGTGGCCCGCCTCGTGGTAAGCCGTGATGCGCTTCTCCTCGTTCGAGATGACCATCGACTTGCGCTCGGCACCCATCAAGACCTTGTCCTTCGCCAACTCGAAGTCCGGCATCGAGACGAGCTTCTTGTTGTAGCGCGCCGCGTTCAGCGCGGCCTCGTTGACGAGGTTCGCCAAGTCCGCGCCCGTGAAGCCCGGCGTGCCGCGCGCGATCACGGAGATGTCCACGTCCTCGCCCAGAGGAATCTTGCGCGTGTGGACTTTCAGGATGCCTTCGCGCCCGCGCACGTCTGGCCGCGAGACGACGACGCGGCGGTCGAAGCGTCCGGGCCGGAGCAAAGCGGGGTCGAGCACGTCCGGCCTGTTGGTCGAAGCTATCAGGATGACTCCGTCGTTCGACTCGAAGCCGTCCATCTCGACGAGCAACTGGTTCAGGGTCTGCTCGCGCTCGTCGTGCCCGCCGCCGAGGCCAGCGCCGCGGTGGCGGCCGACCGCGTCAATCTCGTCTATGAAGATGATGCACGGCGCGTTCTTCTTGCCCTGCTCGAAGAGGTCGCGCACGCGCGACGCGCCGACGCCGACGAACATCTCCACGAAGTCGGAGCCGGAAATCGAGAAGAAGGGCACGTTGGCCTCGCCCGCGATGGCGCGCGCCAGAAGGGTCTTGCCCGTTCCCGGCGGCCCCATCATCAGGACGCCTTTCGGGATGCGGCCCCCCAGCTTCTGGAACTTCTGCGGCTCCTTGAGGAACTCTATGATCTCCTGCAACTCCTCTTTGGCCTCTTCGACGCCGGCCACGTCCTTGAACGTGACGCGCTTCTGCTGGTTGTTCAGCAGCTTCGCGCGCGACTTGCCGAAAGAGAGGGCCTTGTTGCCGCCCGACTGCATTTGCCGCAGCATGAAAATCCAGATGCCGACGATGAAGAGGATCGGGGCCCAGCTCAGGAGCACGCCCCAGAGCATGCTGTTGCTGCTCGGGTCTTCCTCTACCTTCTCGACCTTGAGCTTCCCGTTGGCGTCCTTCTCGGTCGCCTTCTTCATCAGGTCGGCCTTGCGGAACTCGTTCGCCAGCGGGGTGCGAAACTCGTTGCCGTTGCGGTCGGCCCCGACCACTTCCTGCTGCTTGAAGGTGAGCTGCTTCAACTCGCCGTTGTCAATCTTGGTCTCCAGCGAGGCCAGGTCGATCTGCGACGCGGCCTTGCTCTGCGGGTTCGCGAAGAACTTGTAGAGCAAAAGCGCCCCGACCACGATGAACATCCAGAAAATTATTTGTCTAGCCGTAGAACTCAAAATTTTTCCAAGCCTCCGGTGCGGATGATAACTCATCCGGGCACCTTTTGTCGCTCCCGCGGTCCCTCAAAAATGGTCCGCGCCGTCCGCGGGAGCCAGCCCTCATTTAAACCGGCCCGAAACTGCTCATTTAAGATGCCCCGCGCCGTCCGCGAGTTGCGCCCTAAAGCCTAGCGGGGCCGCCTGTCAAAACCGTCAACCTTTTGTCACGAATCCGAACCGGCGCGCCCGAACGTCGCGATGTAGGGCAGCCCGCGCCAGCGGTCCTGGAAGCCCAGCCCGTAGCCGAAGACGAAATTCTCGTGCGTCTCGAAGGCGCGCCAGTCCGGCTCCAACTGGACGCGGCGGCCGTCCGGCTTGTCAATCAGGACGCAGAGCCTGACGCTCGCGGCCCCGCGCGCGCCGAGTTGTTTCATCAGGTATTCCTGCGTGACGCCCGTGTCGAGCACGCCCTCGACCAGCAGCACGTCGCGGCGCGAGAGGTCGACGGGCGTGGTGAAAGAGATGTCCTGCACGCCGCCGACCGCGTGGTGGTCGTAGCGCAGGAAGGCCGTGCGGCAGGGCGCGCTGATGGCGCGCAGCAGGTCCGACAGGAAGACGAAGCTGTCGTCCAGGACGCCGAGCACGGTGAAGTCGCGCCCCTCGTAGGCGCTCGTGATCTCGCGCGCCAGGGCATTGATTCTCCCGGCGATTTCCGCCGCGCCGTAAACCTCTACGATCTCGTCCGCCATATCGAAGCGCGCCCCCGCTTTCGTCTGAAAAAGGCCACAAACCGAAAAACCGCCTGCGAAATTGAGGCGGCAAGTCGGAAGTGATTGTAGATGGGAAGCGCCCCCTTTTTCAACCTAATTTAATTTAAGGTCGCAGGCGGATGGCGGATTTAAGAAGAATTACTCGATGACCGGAGCAACTAAAAACCCCTTTGCGGCTGTGCGCCTCCGGCGTGAGAGAACCGTCTCACGCCCGAGGCGCACAGCCGCAAAGAAAAGGTTAAGGACGGCCGAACCTCTGTCTGTACTCGGTCGAGTCGATGAAGGCCGAGGCCGCGCCCGTCGGCGGTGCCGCCCCCGCCCTCTTCGCCTCCCCGAGCCAGAACCTCAGGCCGCCCTCCTCCGGCTCGCGCCTCAGGTAGGCG
>DATMVE010000080.1:0-2825 GCA_035563515.1 Pyrinomonadaceae bacterium | reverse complement strand
GTTGGCCCACTCGCTCAGGTTCGTCTTCCCCAGGATGACCGCGCCGGCCGCGCGCAAGCGTTGCGCGACGAAAGAGTCCTTCGGCGGGACGGAGCCCGCGAGCGCGAGCGAGCCCGCGGTCGTCGTCATGCGGTCGGCGGTGTCGATGTTGTCTTTAATCAGGACCGGGACGCCGTGCAGCGGCCCGCGCACGTTTCCAGCCTTGCGCTCTTCGTCTAACTTCTCGGCAATCCGCTGCGCGTCCGGGTTGAGTTCGATGACGGAATTCACGGCCGGCCCGCGCTTGTCGATCTCCTCGATGCGCGACAGGTATTTCTCGACCAGGGAGCGCGCCGTCCACTTGCCCGACTTCATCCCCGCCTGCAACTCCGCGACGGTCAACTCCTCCAGCTCGAAAGGTCTTACGGCCGGCCCATTCTCGACTGTGCCAGAATTCTGCGCCGCGCAGGCGACCGCCGGCTGGCTCAAGGCGACGACGCCGGCAATCGCGCCGCTGCGCAGAAAATCCCTGCGGCTGCTCCCGGAACCAGTCCGCACTTTTCCCTTTCGGCCCATCCCAGTCCTCCGCGATTCCAGATTCGTCTGACGCTCTTATAACCTGTAGCGCACGCGGCCGCGGCGCAGGGCGTCGTCTTCCACGTCCACGTTCTGCAGGCGCAGCATCACGTCCGCATTCAGGTCGAGGCCGGCGCGCTCGCCCGCCTGGAGTTTGACCGTGCCGGCGGCCGCGATCATCGCCGCGTTGTCCGTCGAGAGGTGCGGCGAAGGGAAGTAGACAGGGACGCCGAGCCGCGCGGCCGCCTCGCGCGACGCCTCGCGCAGAGCGTTGTTGCAGGCCACGCCCCCGGCGACGATGAGAGTCTTGGGGCTGTACTCTGTCGCCAGCCGCTCCATCGTCCCCACGAGCGAGCGCACCACGACGCTCTGAAAACTCGCCGCCAGATTCTTAACCTCCTGCGACGGCGCTTCGTCGCCTTCGACGGGCCGCAGGCCAGTCTCGCGGACGTGCTTCGAGACGGCGGTCTTCAGGCCGCTGAAGCTGAAGTCGGGCCGCCCGTCGCCCATGCGCGGGACGCTGAAGCGCACGCTCCGCGGGTCGCCCTCGCGCGCCAGCCTTTCGATAATCGGCCCGCCGGGGTAGCCCAGGCCGAGCAGCTTCGCCACCTTGTCGAAAGCCTCGCCCGCGGCGTCGTCGCGCGTGCGGGCGACGACCCTGTACTTGCCCGGCTCTGGCACCAGGAAAAGGTTGGTGTGGCCGCCCGAGACGATGAGCGCCATCGCGGGGTACTCGACCGGCGGGTTCTCGAAGACGACCGAGTAGATGTGCCCCTCTATGTGGTTGACGCCGACGAGCGGGACGCCGAGCGCGAACGCCATCGCCTTCGCGTAAGAGACGCCGACGAGCAGCGAGCCGACGAGCCCCGGCCCGGCCGTCACCGCGATGCCGTCAATCTCATCTTTGCCGACGCGCGCTCGCTCGAAGGCTTCCTCGACGACTGGCACAATCTTATCCAGGTGCTCGCGCGAGGCCAGCTCGGGCACGACGCCGCCGAAGCGTTTGTGAATATCGATCTGCGAGGAGATGACGGACGACACCATCTCGCGCCCGTCGCGCACGACCGCCGCGGCCGTCTCGTCGCAGGAGCTTTCAATTCCGAGTACAAGCATAAAGGTAGTCAGTAGTCAGTAGTCAGTGGTCAGTAAAAGCTTGCGGCTGATTACTGACTACTGTTTACTCTCTTTCGTAAAAACTGAGGGCCGAGTCGCCCTGCTTCAGGATGCGCCAGCGGCGCAACTCTCCGACCGCGTCTTTCAGTTCGTTCTTGTGGTGGTGCTCGACGACGAGCAGGCCCCCGCCGTTCAGGATTGTGCCAGTCCCGAAGGCCGCGAGGGCGGGCAGATAGTCCGTGGCGTAGGGCGGGTCGAAGAAGGCTATGTCCCACCGCTGGTCGTCGCGCGCCGCGGCGCGGCGCAGGAACTCCGCGGCCTCCGCCATGACGACCTCCGTCTCCTCTTCGGGCACGCCGCACAAGTCCAGGTTTGCCTCGACCAGCCCGCACATCTTGCGCGAGCGGTCGACGAAGGTCACGTGCTCGGCCCCGCGCGAGAGCGCCTCTATGCCGACCGCGCCCGAGCCCGCGCAGAGGTCCAGGAAGCGCGCCCCCTCTATCCGCGGCGCGATGACGTTAAAGAGCGTCTCGCGCAGCCGGTCGGAAGTCGGCCGCACCTGCATCGACGGCGGGCTCTTCAAATTCCGCCCGCGATAATACCCCGCGATCACGCGCATAGGAAAACAGTAGGCAGTCGGCAGTGGGCAGCGGGCAGTGAAGAAGAAGCGATAAGTGGCATCGAGCTTTCGTCTTTAACTGCCCGCTGCCCACTGCCCGCTGCCAACTTTTTCATAGAAACTCAAACACGATTCGCCGAGCCTGATGACGCGCCAGCGGCGCAGGTGGCCTGCGCGGTCGGGCAACCTCTTCTCGCAGTGGTGCTCGACGACGAGCGTGCCGCCTTTGCGCCGGAGCGCCGCGCCTTCTGCGAGGAGCGCCAGGACCGGCTCGTATTCGGCCGAGTAGGGCGGGTCGAAGAAGGCCACGTCCCACGCGGGGGCGTGCCGCCCGATCTCGCGCCTGAGAAAGTCGAGCGCGTCCAGGGCTACGACTTCCGTTTGCCGCTCCGGGACCCCGCAGCGTTTCAGGTTCAGCCTAATAAAGTTGCACATCCTGGCCGAGCGGTCAACGAAGGTCGCGTGCGCCGCGCCCAGCGAGAGCGCCTCTATGCCGACCGCGCCCGAGCCCGCGCAGAGGTCCAGGAAGTGAGCGCCC
>DATMVE010000079.1:0-57579 GCA_035563515.1 Pyrinomonadaceae bacterium | reverse complement strand
GGCGGGCATCTCCTCCTGGTCAACCTTGCCGTCCCTCAGGAACTCCGAGATCTTCTCCGTCAGCTTGTTGGTCTCCTTGACGTAGCCCTCGTAGAGCTTGAAGTGCATCCCCAGGGTCTCGTCAGAAATGCCGTTCAGCCCCGAAAGGTCGAACTGCTTGGCCGTGTACGAGCCGTTGAATCCCATGATGGTAACCTCCTCAGAAATAAGTGCCCGCGCCCCGGCCCGCGTAAAAGCCGGGAGCGCCATCGGCGAAACAGCGTTTCGCCTTCTTCCTAACGTGTGATTATGGCGAATCAGTTAAGAGCATAAATCTTTACCGTGATGAAATGCAAAAGCCGGGGGCGTGCAAACCTGAGTTTGCGCCGCCCCCGGCCATTTTCCGCGACCCTTTCGGGCTCAAACGCTATTGCCCGAAGATGATGTAGTCGCCGTGCGAAGTCGCCATGAAGAAGAGCATCGGCAGGGAGAGCCAGGCGTTGGCGCGCGAGGCCAGGAACGCCTTGCGGCCGAGCGCGGCCGACTCTGGCGGAATCGGCGTGCCGTCCTGCGCGTTGGCTTTCGTCCACGCGATGATGCGCTTCTGCGCGGGCCAGATGATGCCCCAGACGTTCAGGAGCATGATGATGCCGAGCGCGCCGCCGATGCCGATTGAAAAAGTTTTGTTGCTCGCCCAGTGGCTGCCGTCCGGCGCGGTGAGCTGCGAGCTGAGCCACCACATGATCCCGGCCGACATCGCGATCACCAGCACGGCCACGATGACGGCCAGCACCCGCCCGTCGTTGATCCCGGACTTCTGGATGATGAAGAACTCTATGGCGAAGGTGATGATCGGGAACAGCATCCAGACGATGAGGATGACCCAGACGTTGGCCCCCGTCCCGGCGGTGTTCGCGTTGTTCACGTCCGGCCTGAGGATGTACATCGCGTAGTAGGTGAGGCCGACGAAGACCGTGACGAGCGCGCCCCAGCGGAAGAACCAGAGGGCGCGCGGCATCAACTCCGGGATGACCTTGCCCTTGGTCGGCGCGTCGAGCGCCTTCATGAAGTTGACGTTGACGAGGTTGAAGAAGTAGAGAATCCCGATCCAGGTGATGCCCGCGACGAAGTGGCTCCAGCGCAGGAAGATTCTCGCGAGCGCGTCTGAGTTCGGCGCGTGGAAGACGTCCTGAAGCATCGCCAGGCTTGACGGGAGATGAGCGAGCGAGTCAATCAACATAATCCCTCCGAAACTTTTATTGACGTGGACTGGTGCGCGCCTCGCGGCCCGCAGGTGACGCGCCACGAACGCAGGGCAATGCGCCGAGACTCGGCGCACGCGGGCCGTCTCGGGTTGCGGAAAGCCGCCGAATTGTCATGCAATACTCGGGCGAAGATTACTAAAAGCGGTGACAGGTGACAAGTGATAAGTGATGAGTTAAAGCGACGTTTTTCACTTATCACTCGTCACTCGCTACTCATCACTCGGCCGCGGCCCCGCAGGGATGCCGCGGACGCTCGCCTGGTTGATGACGCGCACCTTGAGGTCGTCTATCACGCGCACCTGGCAGGAGAGGCGCACGTTCTCGGCGAGGCCCGCCTCCATCGCGAGGCGGTTGCGCTCGGCGTCGCCGATCTCGCCGGGGTCGCCCGCGAGCACCTCCACGCGGCAGGTCGTGCACTTGGCGTTGCCGCCGCAGCGGTGCAGGATGTCTATGCCCGCGTCCTCTATCGCGAGCACGAGCTTGCGCCCCTGCTCCGCGTCGAAAGCCAATAGTCCGGTCGCCGTCTCGGCCTCAATCCTAGCCATCTCGTCACGCTCCCAGGTTGTTTTGATTAATGAATGCGGGACAAACTTTGGCACATTACGGGCCGCCGCCGCAAGTCGGAAGGCGCGGACCACACGCGCCTAGAGCTTTAATTCCATGAAGGTCGCGCCCTCGACAGGGTTGTGGTAGTAAGGCTCGACCTCTTCGAACCCGAGCGAGCGGTAAACTTTTATCGCGCTCCCCATCTTGTCCGAAATCGTGTCCAGGAACATGCGCCCGTAGCCGAGGGCGCGCGCCTCCTCGACTATCCTGACCGCGAGCGCGCGGCCCAACCCCTGCCCGCGAAAGGCGGGGCGCACGTACAGCCGCTTCATCTCGCACGCGCCGTCGAGAATCGGGCGCAACGCCACGCAGCCGGCCGTCTCGCCATTTTGCGAGGCCAGCAGCAGACGGCCCTTCGGCGGCGCGTACGCGCCCGGCAGCTCTGCCAGCTCCTTGTCGAAGTTCTGGAAGCACAGGCTGAAGCCGAGCCAGTTCGCGTACTCCAGGAACAGCTCGCGCGCCTCGGCAACCTGCTCGGGCGACTCGGCCTGTGTGAAAGTGGTCGGCTCGGCCATCGCTTAAAAAGAGTGGCGGCGCGGTGGCGCGGAGGCGTCGCACGTTGGAGGGAACCTCATCGAAACCCCCGCCATGCCGAAGCCCGCGCCACCGCGCCGCCAGTTCGGTTGAAAAAATTTAGGCCGTGAACGAGGAGCCGCAGCCGCAGCCGCCCGTCGCGTTCGGGTTCTTGAACGTGAAGCCCGAGCCCATCACGCCCGAGACGTAGTCGATCTCGACGCCGTTCAGGTACTGCGCGCTGAACATGTCGACGAAGAGGCGAATGCCCTTATCGTCCAGGATGTAGTCGCCCTGGCGCGAATCCTCTTCGATGTTCAGGCTGTACTGGAAGCCCGAGCACCCGCCCGGCACGACGCGCACGCGCAGGCCCGCCGTCTCCGGCAGGCCCTCTTCGCCCGCCATGAACTTCTTGATCTCGCTCGCCGCCGGTTCCGTGACGTTCAACGTCATCGTCGGAGCAGTTGTTGCAGACATTTAATTTTCTCCTACTTTCAAAAAATTGCGAATTAACTTTACCGGGCTTTGCCCAGGACGACAAGCTCCGGCTTCATGGCCTCTATCGAAACCTGGCGCGCCACCTCTTCCGCCACCTTGCGGAAGGCCGCCGCCTGCGGCGAATCGGGCTGGCTGACGACGACGGGCACGCCCTTGTCCCCGCCCTCGCGCACTTCCAACCCCAGCGGGACCGCGCCCAGGAAGGGCACGCCGTACTGCTCGGCCAACTTTTGGCCGCCGCCCTCGCCGAAGATATTGTAGCGCACGCCCGTGTCCGGCGCGATAAAATAACTCATGTTCTCGACCACGCCGAGCACCGGCACGGCCACCGTCTCAAACATCCTCAGCGCGCGCCGCACGTCCATCACCGCGACCTCCTGCGGCGTCGTTACGAGCACAGCGCCCTGCACCGGCACCAACTGTGCCAGGCTTAGTTGCACGTCGCCCGTCCCGGGTGGCATGTCAACGATCAAATAATCCAGCTCGCCCCACTTCACGTCCGTCAAAAACTGCTTGACCAGCCCGTGCAAAATTGGCCCGCGCACGATCATGGGCTTGTCGCCCGGCTGCAAGATTGCCATGGACATCAGCCGCACGCCGTAGGCTTCGACGGGGAGCAGCCGGCCGTCCTCGACCTCCGGCTTGGCCTGGCTCGCGCCGAGCATCAGCGGCACGTTCGGCCCGTAAACGTCCATGTCCATCAGGCCGACGCGCGCGCCGTCCAGGGCGAGCGAGACGGCCAGGTTGACCGCGACCGTGGACTTGCCGACGCCGCCCTTGCCCGACGAGACGGCGACGATGTTGCGCACGCCCGGCATCGTCACCTTGTCGCCTATCCCGCGTCCCTTAGGGACTTCGGCGTCCATCGTGACGCTGACCGAAGTGACGCCGGCCAGCGAGCCGACCACGTCGCGTGCGGCCGCCTCCATCTGCTCTTTGACGGGGCAGGCGGGGGTCGTCAGCACGATGCGGAACGACACGTCGCCGCCCTCGATCCGTAAGTCCTTGATGAAGCCGAGCGTCACGATGTCCTTGTGCAAATCCGGGTCCCTGACCTGCCGCAAGGCGTCGAGCACACTCTGTTCCGATACTTGAGTCATAAGCGGTTTTCTTAATCTTAAGTGATGCTTTTCTCGGCCGCGTAGAGGCGACATAAACAAAGGTTAATTATGCCGTAAACAGGCCGCTTTGTCATTTGAGCAGGGGTAGCCCGCAGGGCTCTATTTATCCTCGACGAAAAGACGGGGACCACGGAGACACGCGAAGAGACACGAAAAACTTGAATTTGCTCCGTGTCTCTTCGCGTGTCTCCGTGGTCCGTATGTGGCTCAGTCGTCGTTCGTGATCGTCCCCAACCCCTGCGCGTCGGCGATTGTGGCGTTGACCGGCGCGCTGAGGTTGACGAAGAAGGTCTCGTTCGACTCCGCGGCCGTGTCGCCCCTGACCTGCACGTTTACCGTCCTGGACGTTTGCCCCGGCTGGAATGTCAAAGTGGTGAGCGCCAGCGCCGTGTAGTCCACGCCGGAGGCAGCCGTGCCGGGGGCCGTCTGGTATTTCACGGAGACGGGCCGCCCGCTCGGCGCGGAGAGCGTCACCGCGAAGGCCGCGGCGACCGCGCCGGTGTCCGGCTCGGTGACCGACACGTTGCTGATTGTGACGCTCGGCGGCGAGTCGTTGTCGATGATCGTACAGACGCCTTGAGTGACGTAGAGCGTCGCGTTCGTGGGGCTCGACAAGACTAGTTTGAACGTCTCGTTCACCTCGTCCAGCAAGTCGCCGCGGACCTGCACCGCCACGGTCTTGCTGATCTGCCCCGGCAAAAAAGTGAGTGTGGTGAGCGACCGCGCGCCGTAATCCGCTGTCGCCAGGGCCGTGCCGTTGGCGGTCGCGTACCTGACCGTGACCGTCTGCTGGCTGGCCGCCGTGAGGCTCACCGTGAAGATGGCGTTGACGTTCACGCCCGTGTTGCGCTCCGTGACCGTGACGTTATTGACTCGGATTCTCGTGGACACGTCATTGTCCGTGATCGTGCCGACGCCCTGCGCGTCCGCGATGACGGCGTTGACCGGGGCGCTGAGGTTTACCAGGAACGTCTCGCTCGGTTCGCTCAGCGTGTTTCCGATGACCGGCACGAGGACGGACTTGCTGGTCTGTCCCGGGCTGAAGACGAGTTGTCCCTGTGTGGTCTGGTAGTCGCTCCCCGCCACGGCCGACCCGTTGGCGGTTTGGTAGTTGACCCTCACCTCGCGGCTGGTGGCCCCTGACAAGCTCACGGTGAAGGTGGCGTTGGTTGTGCCGGCATTACCCTCGGTCACGGCCGCGTTGTTAATGTTCAGGCTCGGCGTCGTGGCGAAGACGAGGTCGTCGTGGTCATCGAAGCTGCCGGTGCCGCAGGATGACGCCGAGCCCTGGAAGCGGAACCTCGCGCGCACCGCCTGTAGACTGCCGCCGGCCGGCAAAGTGTAGGTCGTCGTCAAAACCTGACTGCCCGTGGCTTGAGGTTGGAGCGTGGCGAGGTAAACCCAGTTCGGGCTGCTCGCGTTGCCGGCGTAGTACAGGTCCAGATAATCGGACGAGGTTGACCACGACCAGACCGTGACCTCCACCTTGACCGCCCTGCCCGGCGCGAAGTCACCGCCGGCCACGGTCGAAACCTTGATCGCATCAATCGACTCGTCAACGTGATAATTGCCGCTCGTGCCGTCGGCGCACGAGTTGTTAATGGTGTTAGGCTGATTAGGCTCCAGGCCGCCGGTCATAGTGCCGCGCCCGTTGAGTAGCGCCCCCGAATTACAGGCGCTGCCCACCTGACCGCATTTCAGGGCCTTCAGCACCGAATCGTAAACGGCGTTGCCGCCTGAAGCGCTGAAACTGGCGGTCTCGCTGACGGGTCCGTTCATCGTCACGCTGGCCGGGTTCGTCGAGCCCGTGAAAGACCCCGAGCCGCTGCCCGTCCAGCCGCCGAAGCTGAAGCCGGAGTTGGGCGTCGCCGAAATGCTGACGCCGGCCCCTCTGTTGTGCCAGCCGCTGGCCGGGCTGACGGTCCCGCCCGCCCCCGCACTCATCGTCAGGAAGTGTTGCGTCGCGAAGGTCGCGGTGTAAGTGGCGTTGCCGGTGGGCGCGACGCTGTGTGAGATGGCGCCGCCGTCGCTCCAACTGCCCCAGACGTATCGAGTCCCGGCCGTGCCGTTCTGCGGCGAGCCTGTGGCGATGGTGTGGCTTGAGCCGCTCGTCCAACTGAAAGTTTGCGCCGAAGTGTAGCTCGTGCCGTCGACAGTGAAGGAACGCCCCGACGGGTTCGTCTGGACAGTTACCTGCACGGTCGCGGGCGCGCCGGACTGCGTAACCGTATGGGTTTTTCCGCCGGCCGTGATTGTCCCCGTGCGCTGGCTCGATCCGCTGTTGGCGGCGACCGTGTAGCTGACCGTCCCGTTGCCCGTGCCGCTGCTCGAAGTTGTAATCCACGAGGCGCTGCTCGCCGCCGACCACGCGCAGCCGGAGGCCGTACTCACGCTAAACGAACTGTTTCCGCCGGGAGACGAAAAGCTGCGGCTCGTGGGCGAAATTGAAAAGGCGCAGGCGGTTTCGTTTACCAGGCTAATCGAATACGCGCCGGTGCTGTTCTGAGAATACGAGGTGGCCCAAATCGAGTAGCTCCCGGTGGCCGGCAGCGTGAAAAACCCTGAGACTGCCGGGATGCGTGAGTTCGTGCCGGTGTCGGCCCCGTCATCATCTTCGCCCAGGATTTGATTGCTTGAGTCTACCAGGTACAGGTAAGTGTCAAAGGCCGAGGAACTCATAGACACGGCGACCCTCTGCCCGGCAGTGCCGCTGAAGCCGTAAACATCAACGTAGCGCGTTGTGCCGGTAAAGATACAATCGGAAGTCGTCAGCGAGCCGCTGATGGTCTGACCGGGGGCAATCGCCGTGGAGGGGCAACCGCCGCCGCTGTTTCCGGCCTGCGTTACGGTGTGAGCCTGCCCGTTGACCGTGATTGTCCCCGTGCGCTGGCTCGATCCGCTGTTGGCGGCAACCGTGTAGCTGACCGTCCCGTTGCCCGTGCCGCTCGAACCTGACGTGATGGTAATCCAACTGGTTCCGCCGCCGCCGGTGGTGATGCCCAAAGCCCAACCCGTGGCAATACTCCCCGAATCTCCGGCCTCGTCATCAACCACATACAGACGCCACGTCCCGTTCGGCGCGGTGCCGTTGAAGACACTGAGGTCAGAGCCGTAGTTTGTTTGCCCCGGCCCCGGCGAGGGGAAGTTATCCACGCCGCCCGGTTCGAGCGTCGTGTCGCCGCTAAAATTCGTCGGGCGGTAAGTTCCCGAGACGATTTGCGACGCGTCCGGCATTGCCGCCGCGCTTTGGTCGAAGGTTAAGTTAACTCCTGACACACCGGCGCTACCTCCGGCGTCGGACATTAAAATGACGCGTTGCCCGCCGGGACCGACCAACAAAACATCAACGTCGTCCGGGAAAGTGTGGCTCACGCTGTTCAATGCTACGTCCACCTTTGTAATTGTTCCAGTCATGCCGGAGACGCTGATGGTTGAAGGATATGCGGAGCCGGTTCCGGGCGGGTTGGAGTTGCCCGGGCGGTCATTGATGGTGATTGAGGTCGAGTTGAGAAAAACATCTTGCGCCGCAATGGGCGTGGTCTCCGGCCCGGAGTACGCACCCGAGTCATTCAGCGACGGAATCAGGCCGCCCTCCCGGAGTGGCGAAGAGCTTTCGGACGATGCCGGCGCATTAACCGTCGCCGTCCAAGAGCAAGTGCCGCCGGTGGTGACGCTGAAAGAGCTGCTCCCGCCTGCCGACGTAAAACTCCGGCTGGGCGGGTTGAGGCCGTAAGTACAGCCGCCGCCCCCGCCCCCGCTATCGCGGAATTGGGAGATGGTCAACGCCGTGTTATTGATGACGCGGGTGTTGTCGCGTTGATTGGCGATGCCTATCGGGACGCCGTTGTGTGTAATCGAGGGGTTGGAAAAATAGGGTATCCGCGCGCAGCCCGGACACGGATTACTGTAGGACATCACGGTGCGAAAATCTGCGCCTGAGTCCCAATGACCAAAGGCGTACGGATAAGCCAGCTCGGAGGCTGAAAGGGTGGCATTTTCGGGGTTATGGTCGCACGCCTGGTTGTGGCCCAGTTCGTGGGCGAAGGTCAACCCGCCGATAGCGCACGTGCGCTGGGTGAGGGAGAACGCCGCCGAGGCGAAACCCGGCCCGACGTTTGTCATGATCCACGCGATACCGCAAATATCGTTGGCGTTTTCGGTCAGCAGCGCCACCATATCGGCTTTGGCGGCGTCTCTGGCGGCCGCGACCGTCGCGTCGCCAGTTACCCAGTCCAGGCCCTGCTTTCCCGTCCCGTTGTCCGCATAGCTCACTTCCATCGTTCGGACTAAACGGAGGCGGGTCGCGATGCCGCTGTTTTGATAGACGGTATTGGTCGTGCTGACGGCTTGTTGGGCGAACGCCTCAGACTGTGTCGTGCCGCCCAGCGCCGAGCGCACGGCGGCGGTGTAAACGATCATCACGTCAATCTGGCTTCCGTCATCAAAGGCGGTCGGAGCGCCCGTCCTTTCCTCCGTGATTTCCCGTCCCGACTTTGCGGGAATCGCCCCGCCGCAGGGCTGAAACCGGCTTTGGTCTATTTGGACTAGAAGATGTCTGAAATTTTCCTGCGGGACGATTTCGTAGACCGCTTCCGGCGAGTAAATCAGGCCGGACATGGCCTGACCCTTGACGGTCAAAATCACGTCCCCGCTCCAACCGTAGGCCCCGAAAATTTTCCCGCGCCAGGTGAATTCACCGCCGGCGAATCGGACGAAGCCTTCCGACGAGCGCCGGCTCGCCTCGTACGATTTTCCGTCGAGCAACGTGAAGTTCAGTCTCTGCGCGGTCTCAAAATTTATGTTGCTGAAATTAATTATGATCTCCTGCTCGCTCGTTCCGGCAGCCGAGACGGAAGACAGAGCTTTCGGCGTGCTGACTAACTCGAACAGCCCGACAGCTTCTTGGGCCGATTCAGCCTTTTGAGCCTTTTCCTGGCCCGTCTGTGCCCTTGAGGTTTCGAAATAGAAGAGACAGAAGGCCAAAAAAACGAAACCAACTAGAAAAAGTAAAGACGGTTTTCTCATAAAGCTCCTTTAATCTTGCCGATTGAATTTGCTCCCGCCTACCGGGATAGAGTCCGCCGGTACGAATCCGTCGGGGCTGGCGAAAGACGATGCGCCAACGTTTTCTGTTTATTTTGAGTGGAGACAGATGGTTCGAGCCGGACCGCTCTTTTATCTGTCAGTCTCCGAAAGTAAAACCAGGACTACAATAGGAATGTCGCCCGACCTCAATTCGTTACACGTAGAGACGTAAGGGAAGTGATCGGGGACCCTGGGAAAAATCACGGAGGCGGTGGCTACCGTGCGGAACTGTTGAGTTTTGCGGCTGAGGTGTTGAGTAGCGAGGTGAAACTCGTGAAGCCAGCCGGTTCGATCTTGCGAGCGCGGTCAATCTACTCCCAACGCGGGCGAGAGTCAACAGTTTTCATGAACGACTTTAAAGACGCGCCGTGACGTTACGCGGCGGGTGCTGGCGGATTGAGCGGCGGAATCTGAATTTCCGCCCTCTTACCGCGCAATTTTCCGGCCGGGCCGCCGTTCTCTGTGCCAGAAACTCGAATCCTGTCAGCCAAGGGAGGCGAAGCCGGTGAAAACCAAGACCAGCATCATTCTCTTCCTCGCCGTCTCGATCACACTCGTCGTCGCGGCCATCGCGGGCTGTGCCAGCACGCCGGCAAGCGTCGGCCGCGCCGCAGACTCCGCCGACACGAAACCCAAGAAGACCCTGCGCCCGTTCCGCTCGGAGAAGGAGATGAAAGACTACTTCCGCGAGCTGGCCGAAAAGCAGCGGCAGGAGGCCGCGCGGCGGGCGCGCGAGGCCCAGGGGAATACGACCACCGCGCAGCCCGCGTCGCCGACGCTCGGCGCGAATAATGCGGACGCGGCCCCCGCCGCGAAGTCGGGAGTCGCCCAAGAGGCGAAATCCCCCGGCGACGACGAAGAGTCCGTGACGAACGTGCAGCACGCGGGCGTCGACGAGGGCGGCATCGTCAAGGTGCACGGCAACCACCTCGTAGTCCTGCGCCGCGGCAGGCTGTTCACGGTCGCCATCGGCGACGGCGCGCTCAAGCCCATCTCGACGGCCGACGCCTTCGGCCCCGAAATCAACCCCGAAGACACCTGGTACGACGAGATGCTGGTCGCGGACAACACCGTCGCCGTCATAGGCTACAGCTACGACCGCGGCGGAACCGAGATCGGGCTCTTCCGCATAGACGACGCGGGCCGCCTGCGCTACCGCTCGACCTACCACCTGCGCTCGAACGATTACTACTCCTCGCGCAACTACGCGAGCCGCCTCATCGGCAGCAAGCTCATCTTCTACACGCCGCTCTACATGTACCCCGGCGCCGAGGACCCGAGCGAGTCTTTCCCGGCGCTCAGAAAATGGCACAGGGGCGCGAAGGACGAGGAGTTCCGCCAGATAGTCTCCGCGACGCGCATCTACAGGCCGGAGCACACGGTGAGCGCCGCGGGCGGCCTGGCGCTTCACACCGTCACGGTGTGCGACCTCGCGAGCAGCGAGTTGCAGTGCCAGGCGACGGCGGTCGTCGGCGCGCCGGGCCGCGTCTTCTACGTCTCGCCCGAATCGGTCTTCGTCTGGACGACGGACTGGGCCAATCGCTACGGCCGCGGCTCGTCGCCGGCGCGCGCCGAGTCCATGCTCTACCGCATGCCGCTCGACGGCTCCGCCCCGAGTTCGTTACAGGTCTCGGGCGGCCCCGTCGACCAGTTCTCTTTCCTGGAGAGCGCGGACGCGCACCTCAACGTGCTGGTGCGCTCCGACACCGCGGGCGAAGGGATGTGGGGCTCGGAGGTGGTGGCGGGCGACGTGGCCTTGATGCGCGTCCCGCTCAACAGCTTCTCGGACGGGTCCGAGGCCGCGCCGGCTTCGAGCTACCGCGAACTGCCCAAGCCCGCCGGCGACACTTTCCAGAACCGCTTCGTCGGCGACTACCTGCTCTACGGCACGGGCAGCGGCTGGGGGCCGCCCGAGAGTATTAACAGTTCGACCCTCTACGTCGTGCCCTGGGCCGCGGGTGGGGCTTCGCAGTTAAAGCTGGTGCACGGCGTTGACCGCATAGAGGCCATGGGCTCGGACGCCATTGTCGTCGGGACCGACGGCGAGGACTTACACTTCACGGGCGTGCGCCTGGGCAATCAGCCTAAGGTCGTCAGCCTCTACACGCGCAAGGAGGCGTCGCAGGGAGAGCTACGCAGCCACGGCTTCTTCTACAAGCCGGACGGCCCAGACTCCGGGCTGCTCGGCCTGCCCGTGAGCCTTCCCGGAAGGCCGGGCTACGAGCACCTCTTCGAGGAGTCGGCGGCGATTCTTTTCCTGCGCAACGAGTCGCTGAACCTGAAAGAGATGGGGGAGCTCGCGGCGCGACCCGAGAGGGCCGTGGACGACAATTGCCGCGCCTCTTGCGTCGACTGGTACGGCAACGCCCGGCCGCTCTTCCTGCGCGGCCGCGTCTTCGCGCTCTTGGGCTACGAGCTGGTCGAAGGCAACCTCGCCTACGGCCGCATCCGCGAAAGACGCCGCGTGAGCTTCGCCCCGCAGCGCCAGAGAATCACCCGTCGCTAGCGCGGGGAAGAATTAACAGGGATGGGCAGGATGAGAGGAAGGCTCTCTCTCCTGCCTCTCATCCTGCCCATCCCTGTTTGAATCCGCTCTGTGTTTATGACACTGCTTTGACAAAGGAAGAGGCGCGCAGTTAGGCTTCCGCCATTCGATGACACACTACCCTGCGCGCGTCAACGAACACTTCCTGAATCCGCGCAACGTCGGCGAGGCTGTCGAAGCTAACGCCGCGGGCGAGGCCGGCTCGCTCGCCTGCGGGGCGATCCTGCTCCTGACCCTCAACGTTGACGCCGCCTCGCAAAGAATCACGGACGCCAAGTTCAAGGCCGTCGGCTGCGGCTACCTCATCGCCTCCGCCTCCGTCCTGACTGAAACCATCAAAGACCTTCAACTCGGCAGGGCCGCCGCGCTCTCCGAGACGGCCGTCGCGGACTGGCTCGGCTCGATGCCCGAAGGGCGCGAGCACTGCGCGCGCCTCTGCCGCGAAGCCCTGCTCTCGGCGCTCGCCAATTATCACAGCACGGCGCGCGAGGAGTGGGCGGGCGACGAGGCCCTGATCTGCACCTGCTTCGGCGTCTCCGAGAGAGCAATCGAGCGCGTCGTCGAGGCGCGCTCGCTCCGCACAATCGAGGAGGTGACGCGCGCCTGTCACGCGGGCGGCGGCTGCCGCTCCTGCCACCCGCTCATCGTGGACATACTGGAAGACTACTGGCGGACCTCCGGGGCCGAGGGCCTCGGCGCGGGCACGCCCTGAAAGAGATGATCTACTTAGACAACAACGCGACGACGCGCGTCGCGCCCGAGGTGCGCGACGCGATGCTGCCCTACCTCGCGGACCTCTACGGCAACCCGTCCTCGGCGCACACCTTCGGCCGCGAGACGCGCCGCGCCGTCGAGAGGGCGCGCGAGCAGGTGGCGGAACTTTTGGGCGCGGCCGACGCGGGCGAGATAGTCTTCACCTCCTGCGGCTCAGAGTCGGACAACTGGGCCATACGCGGCGCGCTCGAACGCCGCCCCGACAGGCGACACGTCGTCACCACGCGCGTCGAGCACGAGGCCGTGAGGAACCTTTGCGAGAAGCTGGAGCGCGAAGGCTGCGAGGTGACGTGGCTCGACGTGGACGAGGAAGGATTACTCGACCTCGAAGACGTGCGCGCCGCGCTCAGGCCGGACACATCGGTCGTCTCCGTCATGCTGGCGAACAACGAGACTGGCGTGCTCTTCCCCGTCGAGGAGATTGGCCGCGTCGTGCGCGAGCACTCGCGCGCCGTCTTCCACGTCGACGGCGTGCAGGCCGTCGGCAAGATTCCCCTCGACTTGAAGAGCACGGAGGTGGACCTCTTCAGCCTCTCCGGCCACAAGTTCCACGCGCCGAAGGGCGTCGGCGCGCTCTACGTCAGGCGGGGCGTCGACGTGGCGCCTTTCATCATCGGCGGCGGCCAGGAACGCGGCCGCCGCGCGGGGACCGAGGCCGTCCCCTACATCGTCGCGCTCGGCGCGGCCTCGGAATTGGCACACAACTTCGAGGGTCAAGGCACGATTCGCCGGCTGCGCGACCGGCTGGAAGACGCGATTCTCGACGCCGTCCCGAACGCGCGCCTGAACGGGACGCCTGAGCGCGAGCACCGCCTGCCCAACACCGCCAACATCTCCTTCGAGTACGTCGAGGGCGAGGCCATCCTCGCCCAACTGGACGACGCGGGCGTCTGCGTTTCGACCGGCTCGGCCTGCAACGCCGAGTCCCACGTCTCCTCTGCCGTCCTGCGCGCGATGAACGTCCCCTACACCGCGGCGCAGGGCTCGATCCGCTTCTCGCTCGGGCGCTACAACACGGAATCTGAAATCGAGCGCGCGCTCGGCGTCCTGCCCGGCATCGTCTCGCGCCTGGCTGAGATGTCGCCGCACGAAGGCCGTGAATCGTGAATCGTGAATCGTCGAACCGTTTTTTTCGATTCACGATTCACGATTTACGATTTACGCGCCTTTGCTGTTACAATTTGTGTCCGGTATCGGAAGTCTTTCCACCAGAGACGGAGCTTTCCTGATGTCAACCGACAACCCCGCGGCCGCGCAGAAGAGCGAGCCGCTGACGCCCGCGGACAAGACGGACGCGCCGCACCGCGCGCGCCACGACAGCGTGACGATGCTCGAAACGGACGACTTCTTCTGCGTCCGCCCCGAGACCCCTTTGTCCGAAGCCGTCGAGCAGATGAAAAATGACGAAGGCGGCTGCGTCATCGTCTGCGACGAAGGCGGCGCGGTCGTGGGCATCTTCACCGAGCGCGACCTCCTGAACAAGATCGTCGGCCAACAGGTCGACATGAGCGCGCCCGTCGGCGACTGGATGTCCCGCTCGGTCGCGACCCTCTCGACCGACGCGACCATCGGCGACGCCGTCCAGATGATGGACGAGAAGAGCTACCGCAACATCCCGCTCGTCAAAGGGGGTCAGCTCATAGGCTCCATCTCCGTCTTCGACGTTATCACGTACCTGGCCGAGAGCTACCCGAAAGAGACGCTGAACCAGCCGCCCGTCCCGGCCCAGGTCATGGACACGCCCGAAGGAGGATGAGGAACAAGGCCCAGGCAGAAGTTGTAAGTCCGAAAACTCCCCGCTCCCCAAAGCGACGACAACTTTCTAGCAAACCGAAAAAGGAGACCTCATGAAATTTGACAGAGATAGATTCTGGACCGAGTACGAAAATCAGTTCGGGCATCCCCCGCACGGCCCGGAGAAGGCCTCCACCGAACAGCTCCTCGGTTTCATGGAGAACGACCCCCAACTGTCGCGCATCGAGTGGGCCGCTTACCTGCTCGGGACCATCCGCAACGAAGTCGGCTCGAACATGCTGCCCATCAAAGAGATTAAGGCCAAGCCCACCAGCCCCGTTTGGATTAAATGGCAGAGTAAATATTGGAACACAGGTTTTTATGGGCGGGGCTACTCGCAGTTAACCGGGGAAGGAAACTACCGCCAGTTCGGCAAACTCCTGGGGATGGACCTGGTGAAGACCCCGGACCTGGTTCTACAGCCCGAGGTCGGCTACAAGATTCTGGCGACGGGGTGCGTGCAGGGGCTGTTCAGGGGGAGGACGAAGGCCCAGGGCGGCGGCCGCTTCAAACTCTCGGACTTTCTCACCGGCAGCAAGAAGGACTACGTCAGCGCCCGGCAGATCGTCAACGGCATCTCCGGGGCGGCCTTCCAGCACGCCCTGCGCGAGGCCGATTACAGCACGAAGTACGAGGCGTGTTTGCGCGCGGCCTCGCTGAGCTGAGTTCGCGTCGCGCACTATTCCGAAAGCGCGCCGCGGACGGACCTAATTCGACACCAGCAAAGAGGACACGAACGAAGTAATTATGAGTACCGTCATCGAAAACCCAGCCGAGCAGGAAAAGCACCTTGAAGAGCTCGAGACCGTCACCATCCGCTTCGCCGGCGACTCCGGCGACGGGATGCAGTTGACGGGCACGCAGTTCACGAACACTTCGGCCGTCGTCGGCAACGACATCTCCACGCTGCCGGACTTCCCGGCCGAGATTCGCGCCCCGGCCGGCAGCCTTCCGGGCGTCTCCGGCTTTCAATTGAACTTTTCGAGCCAGGACATACGCACGCCGGGCGACCAGCCGAACGTGCTCATCGCCATGAACCCCGCGGCGCTCAAGGTCAACCTCCCCGATCTGGAGGAGGGCGGCACGCTCATCATCAACACGGACGAGTTCACGCCCGGCAACCTTGAGCACGCGGCCTACAAGTCCAACCCCCTGGAGGACGACTCGCTCAAGGGCTACCGCGTGCACCGCCTGCCCATCACGACGCTCAACATGAACGCGCTGAAGGGCAACGTCGAACTCTCGCGCAAGGAGATGGACCGCTGCAAGAACTTCTTCGCGCTCGGCGTCCTCTACTGGCTCTACGACCGGCCGATGGAGCCCACGGTCAACTGGATTCGGGCCAAATTCCAGAAGAACCCCGAGGTGATGAAGGCCAACGAGATCGCCTTGAAGACCGGCTACAACTTCGCCGACACGACCGAAGTCTTCACCACGCACTACACGGTGAAGAAGGCGCAGATCGCGCCGGGCAGGTACCGCAAGATCACGGGCAACGAGGCCACGGCCATAGGCTTCATCGCCGCCTCGCAGCTCTCGGGCCGGCCGCTCTTCTACGGCTCTTACCCGATCACGCCCGCCTCCGACATCCTGCACGAATTGGCCCGGCACAAGAATTTCGGCGTCAAGACCTTTCAGGCCGAGGACGAGATCGCGGCCGTCTGCGCGGCCATCGGCGCGTCGTTCGCCGGGCAGATAGGCTTGACCGGCACGAGCGGGCCGGGCGTGGCTCTTAAACAGGAGGCCATCGGCCTGGCCGTGATGACGGAGCTTCCGGTCGTCATCATCAACGTCCAGCGCGGCGGGCCTTCGACGGGCCTGCCGACGAAGACCGAGCAGGCGGACCTCTTCCAGGCCGTCTGGGGCCGCAACGGCGAGTGCCCGGCAATCGTGCTCGCGCCGGCCACGCCCGCCGACTGCTTCCACATGGCGGTCGAGGCCGTGCGCCTCGCCTTCAAGTACATGACGCCCGTCTTCTACCTTTCGGACGGGTATCTCGCGAACGGCGCGGAGCCGTGGGCTGTGCCAAAAGTTGAAGACCTGCCGAAGATCGAGATCAGGTTCGCGGCCGACCCGACGAACTTCATGCCCTACGCGCGCGACGAGGAGACTCTCTCGCGCCCCTACGCGATTCCGGGCACGCCCGGACTTGAGCACCGCGTCGGCGGCATAGAGAAGCAGCACCTGACGGGCAACGTCAACTACGACCCCGAGAACCACCACTTCATGGTCAAGCTCCGCCAGGAGAAGGTCGACCGCGCGGCGAACGACATCCCGCCCGTGGAAATCTTCGGCGAGAAGACCGGCAAGGTCCTGGTGCTCGGCTGGGGCTCGACCTACGGCTCCATCACCTCGGCCGTCGAGAAGTTGCAGCGCGAGGGCAAGTCCGTGTCGAGCGCGCACCTGAGGCATCTCAACCCCTTCCCGAAGAACCTGGGCGAGGTGCTCCGCAGCTTCGAGACGGTCATCATCCCCGAGATGAACCTCGGGCAACTCTGCACCATGATTCGCGCGAAGTATCTGGTTGACGCCGTGCCCTTCTCGAAGGTCAAGGGCCGCCCCTTCCAGATTAGCGAAATCATGCGCAAGGTCGAGGAATATTTGTAAGGATAAGATAAGAGGAATAAAGATGAGTACGAACGGCAACGGAACGAACGGGAACGGGCACAAGGACGACGCGGAGGCGGCCGCCTCGCCGGAACCTTACGCGGGCTCTATGGCCGCGGGCGAGGTCGCGCCGCCGCCGGTGAAGCTGACGAAGGCGGACTTCGTCTCGGGCCAGGAGGTCAGGTGGTGTCCGGGCTGCGGCGACTACTCGATCCTGAACAACGTGCAGAAGGTGATGCCGGAGCTCGGCATCCCGCGCGAGAAGATCGTCTTCGTCTCGGGCATCGGCTGCTCGTCGCGCTTCCCCTACTACATGAACACCTACGGCTTTCACAGCATACACGGACGCGCGCCCGCGCTCGCGACCGGCATCAAGGCCGCGAACCCCGAGCTCTCGGTCTGGGTCATCACGGGCGACGGCGACGCCCTGTCCATCGGCGGCAACCACTTCATGCACGCCATCCGTCGCAACCTGGACATGAACTACATCCTCTTCAACAACCGCATCTACGGGTTGACGAAGGGGCAGTACAGCCCGACCAGTGAGTTGGGCAAGAAGACGAAGTCGACGCCGATGGGCGTGATCGATTACCCGCTGAACCCGCTCTCGGTCGCCATCGCCAGCGAGGCCACGTTCGTCGCGCGCTCGCTCGACATCGACGTGAAGCACCTCGGCACGACCGTGCAGGCGGCGGCGCGCCACAAGGGCGTCTCCTTCGTAGAGGTCTACCAGAACTGCAACATCTTCAACGACGGCGCGTTCGACTACTTCGCCGAGCGCAGCGTGCGCTCCGACAACATGATCTACCTGGAGCACGGCAAGCCGATGGTCTTCGGCAAGAACCACGACCGCGGGATACGCATGAACGGCGCGCAACCGGAGGTAGTCCAACTGGGCGGCGAGACGGGGCTGAACGAAAACGACCTGCTCGTCCACGACATCTACCTCAAGGACCCGTCGGTCGCCTTCATGCTCGCGCGCATGGAGCAGCCCCTCTTCCCGCAGCCCGTCGGCATCTTCCGCGCCGTCGAGCGCGCCACCTACGAGGACATGATGGAAGACCAGATCGAGGCCGCCATCGCCAAGTCCGGCCCCGGCAGCCTGGAGAAGCTCATCAACAGCGGCGACATGTGGACGGTGGAATAAGGGGTGAGGGATGAGGGATGAAATAAAAAGCTTTCTTCACTTCATCCCTCATCCCTCACCCCTTTAGAAACGGAGCGAGGCGACGATGATTTGCCCTTCCTGCGGTTTCGACAATCTCGAAGGCATGGACCGCTGCGAGAACTGCATGAAGTCCCTGCGCGACCTGGACGTGCCGCGCCCCGAGGCGACGGCCGGGCTGGTGCGCTCCGTGATGGAAGACAACTTGAGCCGCCTGGAAATGGCCCAGACTCTGACGGCGCGGGCCGAGGAGCCCGCGCTCGAAGTCGCGCGACGGATGAGGGAGGCGCACACGGGCTGCGCGCTCGTGCTGGACGACCGGGGCAAGCTCGCGGGCATCTTCACCGAGCACGACGTGCTGCGCAAGTTGGTCGGGGGAAGCGACGCCGCCGCCGGGGGGGTGACCGTGGGCCAACTGATGAGCAGGAACCCCGAGTCGCTGCGCGAGACCGATTCGGTCGCCGCGGCGCTCAACAAGATGGCCGTCGGGCGCTACCGCCACGTCCCCGTCGAGCGAGGCGACGGCGGCTACTCCGTCGCCTCCATCAAGAGCGTCCTGAGCTACATCGCGCGCGAGGACTGGTAACTGCCCGCCTTAAAATTTCTTGAGCGCCAGACCCTGACGGGGCTGGCGCTCAAGCTTTCTCACCTACTTCACGCGGCTCTACTTCGCCGACGGCGCGCGCGCCCCGACTTCGTCGCGCGCCCGGCTGCCTGTGAAAAGCTCCTCGCCGGGGGCTTGAGTCTGTCGGCCGGCCATCCGCGCGAAGAGGTCTTCGTAGCGGTCCACGACGCGCTCCCAGTCGTAATACTTCTTGACGCGCTCCTGCGCGCGCAGGCGGTAGGCGCTCACGAGCGACCCGTCCCTCAGCACCCGCTGGAGCTGCGCGGCCAGTTCCGCCTCGTGCGCGTACGCGAGCGCCGCGTCGCCGACCACCTCCACGTTCTCGGGCGTACCCAACGTCAGGACGCAGTTGCCGTAGCCCATCGCTTCCAGGAGGGCCGGGTGCGTGCCGCCGACTTCCGTGGCGTGGACGTAGCAGTAGGCGTTCTGCTGTAGGGTGCGGTAGTCCTTGCCGAAGACAAAGCCCGTGAAGACGATTCTCTTGTCGCCGTGCGCGCGCTCGCGCAGCTCGCTGATGTACTCGTGCGCGTAGGGCGCGTCGCCGACGATCAGGAGCTTGTGCGTTGTTCGCACCTTCTTGAAGGCTTCGATGACCAGGTGCGCGTTGTTCTCGGGCTCAAGCCGCGAGACGTAGAGCACGTAGCGGTTCGGCTCGACGCGCCAGTGGCGCACTATCGGGTCGGGCCGCCGCTCGACCTCCGCGCCGTAGGCGATCATGGTCGAGGGCGCGTGGTAGCGCGCCAGGTAGTAGTCCTGGATGACGCGCGCGTCCGTGACTATCTCGTTCGGGAGGAACGTGGCGAGGCGCTCGGCGATGTGGTAGTAGCTGCGGCCGAGCCAGTTCCACTTCTTGCGCTTGTGCTCAAGGCCGTCGACGTTGAGGACGACGGGCGTGCCGACGAGCCGCAGGAGCGGCGCGAAGGGCGCGTTGGCGGCGTTGCAGATGAGCGCGGCGTCGTAGCGCTCGTACATGCCGTGGAGCGCGGAGAGGAAGGTGTGGACGACCGTGTCGAAGTACTTGTGCCGGATGGTCGGCAGCACCTTGAGCCGCACGCCGTGGTATTCGAGCTGGCGAGGGCTGACGTAGTGCGTGCGGCAGTAGACGGTCACGTCGTGGCCGCGCGCTACCAGGCGCGTCGAGAGGTGTTCGGCGAAAGTTTCAAACCCGCCGTAGCTGGCGGGCACTCCGCGTGTTCCCAAGATCGCTATTCGCATTAGAAATCAATGATGAATGTGGAATGAGGAATGATGAATTAGGGGCAGTTCCTTTTAATTCATCGTTCATCACTCATCATTAATCACTCCCCTATGACTCTTTGGTACGCTTTGAGGGTCAGGCGCGCCGTCTCGCGCCAGGTGAACTGACGGGCACGTTCGAGGCCCGCCGCGCTGAGTCGCGCGCGCAAGTCGGGGTGGTCAATCAGGCGCGCGATGCTTGCCGCCAGAGCGCCCTCGTCAAACGGGTCGACGAGGAGTCCGGCCTCTCCTATGACTTCCGGCAGGCTCGTCAGGTTGCCTGTGACGACCGGCGCGCCGCACTGCATCGCTTCGAGAGGGGGAAGGCCGAAGCCCTCGAAGTACGACGGGTAGACGAAGCAGAGCGCCCCCGTGTACAGTGCGGGCAAATCCTTCTCAGATACATAACCCGTCAAAACGGTGAGATCCCCGATGCCGCTTTCTTCGATGGAGCGGAGAGTCTCCCCGTAGAGCCAGGCCCGTTTTCCGACCAGGACAAGCTTAGGGAGCTTAGCCTGTGGGCGCGCCCGGCGCAAGCCCGCGTAGGCCCCTATTAGGCGGGCCAGATTCTTCCGCGGCTGGATGGAGCCGACCGTCAGGACGTAGTCGTCGCCCGTCCCGTAAAGCTCGCGGACGCGCCGGACTTCCGCCTCGTCGCGGACGGGCGCGAAGTGCGCGGGCGCGGCGAGCGGCGTGACCGAGACGCGCCCGGGCGCGAGCCCGTAAGTCTCGCAGATGTCGCGGCGCGTGTGCTCGGAGGGGACCAGGACCTGCGCGGCCGTGCGGGCCGTGCGGCGCACCGTGAGGCGTAGCTGCGCGCGGCTGCGGCGCTTGAAAGTCTCCGGCAGGTGCTCGAACGAGAGGTCGTGTATGGTAGCGACGACGGGGCAGGGCGCGAGCGGCGGCGCGGTGTACTGCACGTGCAGGAGGTCTACGGGCCGCCGGCGCAGCTCGGCCGCGAGCGTCACGGGGATGCGCACGAGCGGCGTGTGCGGCCAAGTCCTGCGGACAGCGACGTGCGGCCAGCGCTCCGCGAAACGCTCCACGGCCTCGCGCTTCGTCACGTAGAGCGTGTAGCGGTTGACGGTGTCGAGCTCGGCCAGCGCCTCTATCAAATTCGTGATGTAACTCTCGTTGCCCGCGAGCCCCGTGCCGACCGAGTGTGCGTCGATGGCGACATGAAGGGACGGTGGAAGGGATGAGGGGTGAGGGATGAGGGATGAATTAAGAAGAGCTTTTCTTTTCTTCATCCCTCACCCCTCACCCCTCATCCCTTCCGCCGCGACCGGGTGAAAGCTCTTGCGGTGAATGGCGCAGGGGCCGTGCTCGCGCAGGGCCGCGAGGTGCTCGCGCGTGCTGTAGCCGACGTGGCGCGCGAAGTTGTACTGCGGGTAGATTTCGTGGAAGGCGCGCATCAGTGCGTCGCGGTAGGTCTTGGCTATGACGGAGGCGGCGGCGATTGAGGCCGAGATGGAGTCGCCGTGAATGATCGCCTTCTGCGGCAGCTCAAGCTCCCGGAGCTGCACGGCGTCTATCAAAAGATAATCGGCGCAGGGGTCTAACTGCCTGAGCGCCTCCGTCATCGCGAGGCGCGACGCCCGCGAGATGTTGAGGCGGTCAATATCTTCCGGCTCGACCTGGCCCACGGCGTACGCGACGGCCGTTTGTAAGACTTCGTCCGCGATGCGCTCGCGCTGCTTCGCCGTCAGCTTCTTCGAGTCGTCCAGCCCTTCGGGGAAGGGACTGGCCGGGTCCAGGATGACGGCGGCGGCGACCACGGGGCCGGCCAGCGCTCCTCGGCCCACCTCGTCCACGCCCGCTATGAGCCGGAAGCCGGACGCGCGCGCCTCGTCCTCGAAGTCCGTGCAGATGGAGGAGACGCGGCGACGCTTAAGGGATGAGGGATGAGGGATGAGGGATGAATTAATCCCTTCCACATTATCTTTCATCCCTCATCCCTCATCCCTCATCCCTTTTTGTTGCCGGCGGCGGACGCGCCCTGGGCGTTCAGCTGGCGCGTGTCCTTCTCGCGGATGCGTGCGGCCTTGCCGCGCAGCTCTCTCAGGTAGTAGAGCTTGGCGCGGCGGACGCGCCCGCGCTTGACCACGTCGATGTGGTCGACGATGGTCGCGTGCAGCGGGAAGATTCTCTCGACGCCGACGCCGAAGCTCGTCTTGCGGACCGTGATGGTCTCGCGGATGCCGCCGTGCTTGCGCGCGATGACGATGCCCTCGAAGACCTGCAAGCGCTCCTTGGTCTCCGACTCCTTGATGCGCACGTGGACGCGCACCGTGTCGCCCGGCTGAAAGTCCGGGATGCTCGCGCGCAACTGCGCCTTCTCAACCACATCTAAACGGTTCATCTCAACACTCCAATTTGCGATTTTAGATTTTTGATTTGCGGTTGGCTCAGGAAATAAAAGCTTCCTTCGTCCTCACCCAATCAAAAATCGCAAATCAAAAATCTAAAATTATTTCTTCCCCAACAGGTCCGGCCTGTTGCGTTCGGTCTTTTTCAAAGCCTGCTCGGCGCGCCAGCGCGCGATCTCCGCGTGGTGCCCCGTCAGTAGAACTTCCGGGACGCGCATCCCGCGAAACTCCGGCGGGCGCGTGTAGTGCGGGTAATCGAGCAAGCCCTCCGAGAACGACTCGTTGACGGCGGAAGTCTCGCTCCCCAGCGCCCCCGGAATCAGCCGCGTGACGGCGTCCGCCACGACGACCGCCGCCGGCTCGCCGCCCGAGAGCACGTAGTCCCCGATGGAGATTTCGTCCGTCACCAGCCGCTCGGCCACGCGCTCGTCCACGCCCTCGTAGCGCCCGCAGATGAGGACGACTTGCGCGGCCTGTGCCAATTCCGCGGCCAGGCCCTGCGTCAGCACCCGCCCCTGCGGCGAGAGCAGCACGACGCGCGTCCCCTCGGGGTAACTTTCGCCCGCGCCCGCGCCTGTCAAACTCTCAACGGCCGCGAAGATCGGCTCGGGCTTCAAGACCATCCCGTCGCCGCCGCCGAACGGCCTGTCGTCCACCTGCCGGTGCCTGTCCTCAGTCCACCCGCGCAGGTCGTGCGCCCTGACTTCCACCAGGCCCGCGGCTTGCGCCCGCCTGATGATCCCGTGCTCGAACGCCCCGCGGAAGAACTCCGGGAAGATGGTGATGATGTCGAAGCGGAGCACGGTAATTTTTTATTTTAGATTTTTGATTTGCGACTGGATCAGGAATGAAAACTTTTCATCTTCTCCCATTCAAAAATCGCAAATCAAAAATCTAAAATTCCAGCAAGCCTTCCGGCGGGTCGACGCGGACGAGCTTGCTTTCAATGTCAATCTCGACGCAGATGTCTTCCGCCATCGGGATCAGGTACTCGCGCCCGGCGTCGCCTTCGACGACCAGCATCTCGACGCCGCCCGTCCGCATCACCTCGCGCACCGTGCCGAGCAATTCACCTCCTACGGTCTCGACGCGGCAGCCCGCCAATTCCCAGTCGTAGAACTCGTCTTCCTCAAGCTCGACCCGCTCCGCCTCCGGCACGGCGAACTCAAACCCGACGAGCTTGGACGCGGCTTCGATTGAGTCGTAGCCCGAGAACTTCAGGACGATGCGGCCGCCTTGAAACCAGTGCTCTTCGAGCGCGAGCGGCGTGCGCGAGCCGTCGGGCGCGACCGCGATTAAGTTTTCAAGCCCCTCGAACCGCTCGGGGAAATCAGTCAGGAGTTCCGCCACGACCTCGCCGCGCAGGCCGCGCGTCTTGACGGCGCGCGCCACGGCGACCAACTCTCCCCCGGCATCGCTCATTCGATGATGTCCAGGAGGTACCGGCGGTTCTGCTTGAGGCTCGCCGCGTGCAAGAGCGAGCGCAGCGCGCGCACCGTGCGCCCCTGCCGGCCGATGAGCTTCCCCATGTCGCCCTCGGCCACGCGCACCTCTATGTAGAGCGTGCCCTTGCGCTCGACCTCGCGCACGTCCACCGCCTCGGCGTCGTCCACCAGGCCCTTGACGATCATCTCGACAGTCTCACGCATGGCGAAGTCCAGAGTCCCTTAGACTGTTTCGGTCTGTGCCTGCGCTTCTTTGGCGTTGGCTTTGATCAGGCGGCGGACGGTGTCCGTCGGCTGCGCGCCGCGCTCGATCCAGTACTGCGCGCGCTCGGCGTCCAGGTTCACCTGCGCGCCGCCGCCAATCGGGTTGTAAGTGCCTATGCTCTCGATGTACGCGCCGTCGCGCTTCGACAGCTTCTCCTTGACCACGATCCTGTACGACGGCCGCTTCTTCGCGCCCATTCTCATCAATCTGATTGCTAACAAAACTCTCTCCTCCAATAAACGGTCTTCAGTAATCAGCAATCAGCAGTCAGTAAAAGCAGCTTGTCTTTGCTGACTACTGATTGCTGAAAACTTATCTTTTCTTCTTCCGCCGCTTCTTCTTCAACTTCTTGCGCGAGGGGCCGGCGGCCGGGAGCGCCGGCAAATCGGTGTCGCCGTCGCCGCCCATCCCTTCCAGACCGGGCATCCCCGAAATCCCGGCCATCTTGCGCATCAGCTTGCCCTTGAGGCCGCTGCCGCCGAACATGCCCGAGCTTGAGAGTTGCCGCATCATCTGCCGCATCTCCGTGTACTGCTTAATCAACGAGTTCACGTCCGCGACCGACGTGCCCGAGCCGCGCGCGATCCTGCGCCTGCGGTTCGCGTTCAGAATCTTGTGGTCGTAGCGCTCCTCAAGCGTCATCGAATCGATGATCGCCTCCGTGCGCTTCAACTCCTTCTCCATCTGCTTGGTCTGCTCCTCGTCCAGGTTCGGCATGCCTATGCCGCCGAGGAGTTGGTCGGGCAGCAGTTTCATGATCTTCGAGAAGGAGCCCAGCTTTTTGACCTGACGCAACTGGCTGCGGAAGTCGTCGAGTGTGAACTGGTTCTTCTGGAGCTTCTTGAGCTGCTCCTCGGCTTCCGACTGGTCGACCTTGGACTGCACCTCTTCGATGAGCGAGAGCACGTCGCCCATGCCCAGGATGCGTTGCGCGATGCGGTCCGGGTAGAACGGCTCCAGCGCGTCGTACTTCTCGCCGACGCCGACGAACTTGACCGGCTGCCCCGTCACCTGCTTGATCGAGAGCGCCGCGCCGCCGCGCGCGTCGCCGTCCATCTTCGTCAGGACGACGCCCGTGATGCCTACGCGCCGGTGAAACTCTTCGGCCGACTTGACCGCGTCCTGGCCCGTCATCGCGTCCGCGACGAACAGGGTCTCGACGGGCCGCGTCTCGGCCTTGATGCGCTCAAGCTCCACCATCAACTCGTCGTCGATGTGGAGGCGGCCGGCCGTGTCAATCAGGAGCGTGTCGAAGCCCGTCTGCTGCGCGTGCTTGTGCGCCTCGCGGACGAGCGTCAAGGGGTCGTTCGTCTCGGGCATCTCGAAAATTGACTGGCCCGTGGCTTTCGCAATCACCTTCAACTGCTCGCGGGCCGCCGGGCGGTAAACGTCGACCGAGAGGAGCAGGGGCTTGCGGTCCTGATTCTTCGCCAGCCAGCGCGCGATCTTGCCCGTCGAAGTGGTCTTGCCGGAACCTTGCAGCCCGACGATCATCACGGTGTTCGGGATGGTCTTCGTGAAAACCAGCCGCGACGACTGCCCGCCCAGGAGCTCCACCAGCTCGTCGAAAACTATCTTGACGACCTGCTCCGAGGGCTTCAGCTCCTGCCAGACCTGCTGCCCTTCGGCCTTTTCCTTGACGGAACTGATGAAATCCTTGGCGACCTTGTAATTCACGTCCGCTTCGAGGAGCGCCAGGCGAATCTCGCGCAGCGCCGCGTCCACGTGCGCGGGCGTCAGCACGCCCTCGCCCCGCAGATTCTTCAGCGTCCTCTTCAGCTTGTCGGATAAAGACTCAAACATATAGGCAAAGCTCCGCACGTCAGACGGAAACGAAGATGATAACGGCCGTGCCGGGGAGTGTCAAGGAAGAGGGCCGGGAGGCGGTGCCCTGATTTAGCCGGTTTATTTGAGTTGGATTATTTCGTTGATAAGAAACTTAGCGAACTCTTCTTGAATCCAGAGTCTGGACGCCCCGAAATTTATAGCCCCGAGTGTACGGCCCCCGCGCGTCACTTTAGCCGGGGGATTCTGCGCGGTGTATTCCTTCACTAAGCGAAACGGGTCGAGAGAATAATTGACCCATGTTGAGCCGTACGTCGGGGTGAGGTTTTTTGATTGGATACTCCACGGATAATCCTTGCGCCAGGGTTCTTTCTGCTCCGGTGTGGCGCGGGTAGGAGAGGAAAGCGCTTCGGTGATACAGACCAGCCTTCCGCCCGGCATGTGCGGCATTTTGATGTGATAGATGAGGAAGACATCTCTTTCGCGCACGGGAGGGGCATTCTTGCTCTTGGAAAATGCTATTTCGATGTCGGGTTCGGCGAAGAACCGCGTGCCCGGCTGGGCGCTGGGGTCTTGAGGATATTTATGGCTTCCCCAGGGCTTAATAAAATACTGCCGCCCGCTGGCATCGCTTAACAATTCGATTAAATTTGCATCATCCATCGCACCCTCCAGACGATTGCTGTTTCAGGGCCCTGATAATCACGTTCCGGCCGGCGCTCCTGCGAAATTTGAACCAGTTCCCCCGCGCCTCTGCGGTCACTTCCCCGACTCTTCAGACTCAGACCATGCGCGATAGGCGTCGAGCACGCGCCGCGCGTTGTACGCCCAGGTGTGGCGGGCCACGGCCTCGCGCCGCGCGGCAGCGCCGAGCCGCTCCCGCAGGTCGGGCGAGTCCGCCAACCGCAAAATCGCCTCGCTCAACTGGCGCGCGTCGCCCGGCTCGACCAAAAGGGCCGTCTCCTCGTGTGCCAGGACTTCGCCGATTTGGCCCAGGCGGCTGGCGACGATTGACTTGCCCATCGCCATGTACTCGAAGAGCTTCGTCGGCGAGCCGAAGAACTCGCTCCCGTCCGCGAGCTGTACGTGCGGCGAGGCCAGCACGTCGCACGCGTCCAGCAGCGCCGGGACTCTCTCGTGCTCGACCGCGCCCGTCAGAATCACGCGCCGCAAGGCCCCCGCCTCACGCAGGACGCGCTCGACCTCCGCGCGCAGCAGGCCGCTCCCGACCATCAGGAAGCGCACGCGCGCCCCCTCCGGCATCAATTTCACGGCCTCGGCCAGCGCCAGCACGCCGTGCCACGGCCCGAACGTGCCGACGAAGCCGACGAGCGTTTCGTTCTCGTCAACCCCCAACTCGCGCCGCGCGTCTTGGCCCCCGACGCCGGGGCGGAAGCGCTCGGCGTCCACGCCGTTCGGGTTGACCACGATCTTTTCATCCCCGACGCCGGCGCGCAAAAGGTTGCGGCGCTCGACCTCCGAGACGACGAAGACCCTCGCGGCCGCCGCCAGGTTCAGCCGCTCGTAGCGCGCGAGCAGGGCCAGTTTCCCCACGCGGTCCCAGTGCCGCCCGGCCCACACCTCCGAGCCGTTGTATTCGAGAAAGAGCGGCCGCCCGGTCTTTAGACTCGCCTCCACGCCCGCCCAACTGAAGCGGCTGTAGCGCTGGTAGAGGAAATCGGGCCGCGCCTTTTCGACCTCGCGCGTCGCGTCGTGCGTGAAGAGCAGGTTGTTGTAGATGTCGAACGCCGCGCGCGTCGAGCCGATGGGCTTGGGCCAGATTATTTTCAGCGGCGTGCGCGCTTCGTCGAGCCCCGCGATCTGGTCGTTGCTCACGAGCGAGACGCGCGCGCCCAGGCGTGCGGCGGCGTTGATGAAGCCGTTGATGTGGCTCGCCGCCCCGCCCAACTGCGTCCCAGGTCCGGGCGTCGCACGCAGGTAAACTATCTCCGCGCCATCGCGGCCGCCCCCATTCACACTACGACTCTTCGGACGTGCGCCGCGCCCGACGGCGACTTCGAGGCGGCGCAGTTGCCTCGCCGCGCGCGTCATGGCCTTGGCGCTGATGGCAGCCTCGTGCGTCAGGCGCACGGGCGCTGCCACGAGGCTTCGCGCGCGCGTCTCCTCGCGCCACGCGCCGTGCGCGTCCAGAATGACGGTGCGCCGCGCGCCCGCCAGCGCGCCGAAGAGTAAGAAAGCACTCTGGCCGCGCTGCCACGCGAGCCGCTCGGTCACGACGGCGAACACGTCCGGCCGCGTAGCGCGCAGGACGCCGAGGCGCTCCCGCATCCCGCCGCCCTCAATCTGGCCGCGCGCGATCTCTTCAATCGTCGCCTTCGGGTAACGCCCGCCGAGGGCCTTGCGGGCCTCGCGCGCCTCGCCGCTCAGCGTCAGCAAGACCAGCTTCATACGGGGGCTCCGGTTGACGCTTCGCCCCGCGTGCGGCGCAGGGCGAAATACCACCCGCTGGCGAGCGCGGGCGGCAGTTTGTCCGTCACGCGCGAGTTCCATTCTATAAATCGCCGGGAGCGCGCCAGCGTGTGCCCGACGAGCGGGCCGGCCATGAAACTGGCCGCGCCTTCGCGGAAGACCGCGAGCGAGCACTCCGCGAAAAGTTGTCGCAGACGGCGGCGCGTAAAGAATTGCACATGGCCGCTCGCGTGGTTGTCCGTGGCGGCCGCGACCTCCCGGCCGTTCTTCGCGAGCCTGTCCACCACGCGCTGCAGGCGTAAAAGCCGGAAGAGCCGCGAGTCCAGCTCGAATTCGCCGTAGCCGTTCGGGACCGTGACGATGCCGACGCCGTCCGCGGCCAGATGGCGGACGCTCGACGCCAGCAGAGAGCGCGGGTCCGTCACGTGCTCCAGGACTTCCGAGAGGATGACCACGTCGAAAGGCTCGCTCTTCAACTCCGTGACATCCAGACAAGCGAAGCGGGCGTTCGGGAGGTCTGTCGCCAGCCGATTCGCGTGCTCGACGGATGGCGCGTCCACGTCCAGGCCCGTGACCTGGAAGCCGCGGCGCGCCAGCGGCAGGGCGAGTTCCGAGCCGTTGCCGCACCCCACGTCGAGCACGCGTAAAGAACCGGCGGCGCGGCGCGGGTACGCTTCCGCGAGCGCCCGCTCGACGAAGCGCAGGCGCTTTCGATAGCCCCACAAGTTCTCCTGTTCGCCCGGTCCAGACATCCGCGTGGCCTCTAACGTGAAAGCGCGCCGGGACGCCCGGCGGCGAGCGTCCTCATCAGTTCCGCACGGCGCGGCACCAAGACTGCCGCGAGAGTTTGCCCCGTGCGGCGGTGAAAGTAGAACACGACCAGGGCGAAGATCATAGCGTAGCTCAGGGTCGAAGCGGCCGCCGCGCCGCGCGCGCCGAAAACTGGCACAAGGGCGAAGGTCAAGGCGACGTTGAAAAGCAGCGTCGCCACCCAGAAGAGCGGGATGGCGCGCGGCAGCCCCGCCGCGTTGAAGTACTGGACGAGCACGGATTCGAGGCCGACCAGATAGACGCCCGGCAGCAGGATGAGCAACAGCACCACGGCCTCCGCGAAGTCCGCGCCGTAGAGCGCGGGCAGGGCGTAACCGGCCGGCACGGCCGCCAGACAGACGACGAGCATGACGAACGCCATGTGGCGCGTGACGAGGCACGTCAACTCGCCGCGCTCGTCCTGCTTCGAGGCTATGCGCGGGAAGAGCAACGTCGCGACGACGCTCGGCAGGAGAAACAGCATCAGCGCGACCTGCGAGGCGACACTGTAAACGCCCGCCTCGCCGGCCCCGCGGAAGAGGTTGACGACCAAAATGTCCGCCCGGAAGATGAGCACGGCGGCCAGCGACGCGACGTGCGACTTGACCCCGTAGCGCATCATGCGCCCGAAAAGTCGCAGGTCCGGCCGCCACTTCGCGCCGCCCTTCGCCTTCGCCCCGTAAGTCCAGACGAGCGCGGCTATCAAAAGGCCGACGGCCGCGCCCGCCGCCGTGTTCAGAGAGATGAGCGTCCACAGGCCGGCGTTGAGGATGACGAGCGCGACCGCGGCGTTGACGAGGACGAAGGATTGGCCCAAAAGGTCTAGCAGGTTGAAGCGCTCGACGCGGCCGACCGCGAGGAAGACGTTGAGGCCGATGAGCGTGACGAGTTGGAACGGGACGGACAGGGCGGCGATGGCGACGAGGCGCGGCGGGATGAAGCCGAACCAGCCCGGACGCAACGTCGCGAGCCACCAGAGCCCCAGCGCGAGCAGGCCGCCCGCCATTGTCGCGAAGAGCAGAGAGTTGACGGCCGCCGGCGCGAAATCCTTTTTGGCGCGCGCGATGAAATAGGTGTTGGCCGAGGGCAGCCCGGCGCTCCCGAGTTGCACGACCGTGGCGACGGCGACGTTGATGACGGCGAGTTGCCCGAGGCCCTCAGCGCCGAGCCAGCGCGCGACGATGACGCCTGCGGCGACGCTGTTGACCGTCATCAATATGCGCGCGCCGAACGTCCACGCGACGTGCGCCGAGAAGCGACGCCGCGACGGGCCGGCGTCGGCTGCGGTCGCTTCCTCTATGGGCCGCTCCAACATCTTCTTCAACGGCGCTCGATCCAGCGCTCGTACCAGAGGCTGAGGTTGAGCAGCGCCCAGAGGTGGAAGCCCCAGTCCTTCGCGCCGCGGCGGTGCTCGTCCAGGAGGCGCGCGACGAAGGCGTAGTCGAAGAAGTCGCGCCGCCGCATCCGGCTGTTCAGCAGGTGCGAATCCAGCCAGCCGCCCAGCCCGTTGCGGAACCACTCGCGCACGGGCGCGCCGAAGCCGCGCTTGCGGCTGTAGAGCAGGTCGTGAGGCAGAATCTCTTCGAGCGCGCGTTTCAGAATGTGCTTGCCGCTGCGGCCCTCGACTTTCAACTCGCGCGGCAACGCAAGCGCGTACTCGACGAGATGATGGTCGAGAAACGGCACGCGCGCCTCGACCGAAGTCGCCATAGTAATTTTGTCCACGCGCATCAAGAGAAGCTCTGGCAGGCGCAGCTTCAGTTCCAGGTAAGTCATGCGCGAGAGGAAGTCGGACGCGGGCCGCTCCTGTTCGATGAGGTCTAAATACGGGCGCACGGCTTCGAGCGACGAGCGCCCGCTCATGCGCTCGCGCATCGCCTTGGAGAGCACGCGCGGCTTGAACGACTCGTCGTAGACGACCACGCCGCCCCAGAAGAGCGGCTCGTCCGCGCCGAGGCGGCGCAGGAGGTCAACCGCGGCGCGTTTCTTCCCGGTCGCTTCCAGCGCGGGGCGCGCGACGGCGCTCGCGGCGCGGCGCAGGCTCAAAGGCACGCGCTCCGCCCGCCGCCAGAACTTTTCGTAAATCCGCAGGTGGCGCACGTAGTTCTCGTAGCCGCTGAAAATCTCGTCCGAGCCCTCGCCGACCTGCACGACAATCGTGCCGGAATCGCGGGCCAGTTTCGAGACGTAGTAGAGCGGCACGCAGACGGGGTCCGCAATCGGCTCGTCCTGATGGAAGACGAGGTCCGGCAGGAACTGCTGCATCTCCTTCTCGGAGATGATGACCTCGTGGTGGTTCGTGTGGAAGTCGCGCGCGATGCGCCGCGCAGAGTCCAGCTCGTTCAGATACTCCGCGTCCTTGAAGCCGACGGTGAACGTCTCGACGGGCCGCGTCATCAGCTCGGACATCAGCGCGACGTTGGCGGAGGAGTCGACGCCGCCCGAGAGGAAGACGCCGAACGGCACGTCCGACATCATGCGCTTCTTGATTGACTCGCGGAGCAGGCGCAGGATTTCCGCCTTGTGCTCCTCCTCGCTCCGCGCTTCGATGGTCTCGGGCGGCAGCGCGTCCCAGTACTGCTTGAGATTGATTGAGCCGTCGCGCCCGACGGTGAGCATGTGGCCGGCGGGGATTTTTCGTATGTCGCGGAAGAGGGTGCTCGGCGCGGGCGTGGTCAGAAAGGTCAGGTAATGATAGAGCGCCTCTTCATCAACGTCAGGCGTGACGGCAGGGTGCTGAAGGATGGCCTTGATCTCGGACGCGAAGATGAAGCGGCCGTCCTTGTGATAGAAGTAGAGCGGCTTGACGCCGACGCGGTCGCGCACGAGCGTGAGCCGCTGGGCGCGCTCGTCCCAGAGGCAGATGGCGTAATCGCCTTCGATGTCATGCACGAAGTCTAGCCCGCGCTCTTCGTAGAGGTGCAGGATGGTCTCGGAATCGGTCCTGGAGGCGTAGACGTGGCCGCGCGCTTCCAAGCCTTCGCGTAAGCGTGCGTGGTTGTAAATCTCGCCGTTGAAGACGAGCCAGACCGATTCCGTGCAGCCGTGCATGGGCTGGTGGCCCGCCTCGGACAAATCAATGATCGAGAGCCGCCGGAAGCCCAAGCCGCCGCGCGCCCCGTCGAAGACGAGGGAGCCCGCGTCGTCAGGCCCGCGGTGCGGCATCTCGTCGCGCATGCGCTCGACCAGGGCGCGCTCGACGCGCCCCTCAGCCGCCCCGTACTCCCAGACTCCGCAGATGCCGCACATCAGCTTTTGGCCTCGATGATTTTTTCAACCACGCCCCGGAAGAGTTTCGACATGACGAAATACCTGCGCCCGGAGCCGTCGTTGACCTTGTACTCGAACTCGCCGGAGCGCAGGAGTTCGAGCGCGCGGCGGAAGTAGCTCGCGTCCAGGTCGAAGAGATATTGCTTGGCCTCTGCGGCCGACGCGCAGTGGGAGATGTCAACCTCCTCGCGCAAGACTATCTCGCGGCCTGTGTCGATGCCAGAGTCTATGAAGAAGACCGTGACGCCTGTGGGCCAGCCCTCTATGAGCGACCACTCCATCACGTTGCGCCCGCGGAATTCGGGCAGCAGGCCGATGTGCGGGTTCAGGATTCCGAGGCGAAAGGCTTTGATCGTCGCGTCGCGGTAGATGACCCCGGCCTTGTGCAGCCCGACATCAAGGTTAAGTTTCTTCAGCCGCGCGATTGACTGCGGGTGGTCTAAGGGCTGCCGGAAGAGAAAGACTTTGCGGCCGAAGATTAGGCGCAGTGACTTGAGACGGCCGCGCCTGAGGAAGAGTCGAGCGAGGTGGCGCGCGAGCGAGCGCGGGCGCGACTCTCCCGCGGTCGGGCAGAGGAGGACGAAAGGCTCGCAGCCCTCGACTCGCTTAACTTCGTCGTAGACCCTCAGCGCCGCCGGGAGAGAGTTTGCCAGGATACCTGCTCGCATCGTTCATCCAATCCGGGCCGCGAGGGCGCGCGCGTAGAGCGCGAAGTAGGAGGCCAGCAGCCAACAGTTCCGGCCGCGCGGCTGCCACCCCGCGGGCAGCAACTCGTAATAGTAGTTCAGCGCGTCTAGAAACCTCAAATCGCTCGCGCGCGAGGCGTAGAGCGCCACCAGATTCAGCCTCAGCAGGAGGTGGTCCGCGTTGATTGATTCAACCGTCTCGCGCTCGACGCGCGCGCGGTCCTGTGCCATTAACCGCGTCAGGACGCGCTCGCGCGCAGCCTCTTCCGAGGGCAGCGTGAAGTTCAGAGGGCAACTGTACCTTTCGGCGAGCAGCCGGAAGCGCTCGTCCGGGTCGTTGCGGCTGGCGGCGAGGGATTCGATGAAGGGTTCGAAGGGGGCTCGACTGCCGGGGCGGAGCCGCAAGGCGCGGCCCAGCGAGAGGGCGCGTAAGGACTCAAGACAGTCCGCGTCCGCGTCCATCCACGCGTCGTGCGCGTCAGTTTCCGGCACAGAGAAGTCCGCGACCGAAGCCTTCAGCAGACGCCCGCGGACTTCCGAGACGAAGCCCTCGGCCCCCGCAAATTTTTCGGGCGCGAGCCGGGCGGCCACTCCGCCGGACAACTCGCGGAAGCGTCCTTCGAGCGCCGACGCGACGAGTTCTCTACGCATGCTCACCGGGCGGCGGCCGTCCTGACGTGGAACCTGCCGCTCCGCAACTCCCCCGCCAGCTCCGTCAGCGTCAGGCACACGACGTCGTCCGCGCGCGTCACGTCTCGCACGAAGGCTTCGATGTGCGAGAAGTCTCGTACGTCTTTCGTGTGGTTCTCCAGAATGACGGGGACTTGCGCGAGGCCGCTCGCGCGTGCGCGCCTGCGAATCGAGGCCAGCATCTCACGCAGCAGAGCGTAATCCAGTTGCGCTATGTCCGAGATGAGGTGCTTGCCCTTCAGGTAGGGCACGACGCCCTTCTCGTAGACGCGCCGCACGCTCGAAGCGTGGCTCACCTGCGCCCACTCCTGCCCGTAGACTTCGACGCTCCGGCCGTCCCTTTGTGTCGCAGACCGTGGAGACACGCGCCGCCTGATTTTCTCCGCGGCCTTGCTCAGGTGATGTTTGAAGACCTGACGGCGCGAGCCGTAAAAATGGTTCGTCGGGACGCAGACGACGGGTTCCTCCTTGTCGGAGACCCTGCGCGCGTCCGTCATCACGGGGTAGTAGGGCAGAAAATCCTCGTCGCAGTTGGTGTAGTCGAGGCTGATGTTTTTCGTCTCGTAGCGCACGCCGCCGACGATGCTCATGTCGAAGACGACGCCGAGCCGGACCAGCAGACTGAGCATGTGCGGCGAGGGCGCGATGCACCACGAGCCCGAGCGGAAAGAGACGCAGCGGTAGTCCGGGTTGACGGGGCGGAGCAAATTTTCCAGATACTCTTTCCCGGCCTTCATCATCGCGAAAGCCTCTTCCGGCCCGTAATTCAGGATCGACCAGTCGGCGGTCAAGCGCCATTGGCCGCCCACGTACTCCGCGCCCGTCCACTGCGGGTGTATGTGCAGCTGCACGTCGTGCCCCTGGCGGTAGGTCTCGCGCACGGCGTCGTCCCACTCGTCGGCGAGTTGTTTGAGTTCCGGGTGCTCGCCCTCGAATTTTCTGAAGGTGAGCTGCTGCATCAGCTCGGCGTTGAACGAGCCGCGCACGCCGTGCGCGTTGAAAATCCTGACCAGCTCGCGCATCGGCTCGATCTGCAACTCGCGCACGGAGCCCGAGCCGTTGCCGCTCAGCTCCCAGTCATCGACGAAGGCCAGATAAATTGTCGGCTTCATACTCGAACCCACCTACACGATTATCGCCTCGTAGCTCTTCAGGCGCTCGACCAGGGCCAGACGCGCCGCCTCGTCGTCTGCCGCGCAAACTGGCACAAGCGCCCAGTGAAAGACGCGCGCGGCGGCGGCCTTCACCGCCCAGCAGACGGAGACGGACTCGCTCTTCGCGCCGTAGTCGCGCGAGAGGAAGCGCGGCTCAAGCTCGGGCTCGCGTTCCAGGTCGAGCGCGCAGACGAAGAGGCGCGCGCCCGTCATTTTATCGCAGGCGCTGACGATTCCCTGAGCGCGAACGCCCACGTCAAGCCCGTCGGCCAGGTGAAAGCGAAAGCGGAAGAGGTGCTCGCCCTCGCCGGACAAGGTGTCCTGGATGACCCAGCACCGTTCCCTCTTCTTGAACAGGACGACGCGGCGGTGCGTGACGGGCTGTGCCAATTTTCCGTAGCCGTCGTGCTCGGCGGCGACCAGGTCGTGCTCGGGCGTCGTCGCCCACTTGAGGACGCGCGGGTGCGCCTCGTCGCCGATGACGAAAGGGAGCGAGGGGTCCGTCGTGTTCTGCTCCTCGTCGTCGACCTGGACGGTCGAGTGGTAAGCGGTCGAGCGGAAGAGGTGACGCTCACGCAAGTCCGCGGAGTAAACGTACGTCCCAGGGTCCACGACGAAACTCGTCCCGCAGGCGCTCACTTCCAGCGAGAGCGCGTCGTTGTGCCCGTGCGAGCCGCGGCCCATCAGCCCGTTGCCGGACGCGTTGAAGAGTAGGTAGAGGTCGCGGTCGCGCATGACGTACGTGCCGGCGTCGGGGAAAGCCTGCGACCCTGTGCCAATATTCGTCTCCGGCAGGCTCTGAAAGGCGCGCACGCCTTCCTCGCCCAGGACCCACAGCAACTCTTCCGGCACGGCCGCGGACTGTTTGAAACGAGACTCGTTGAAGAGCGCCGCGCCGAGGGCGAGCAGGTACGCGTGGTCGTCCGCCGCGCGCGGGACGAGCGGCAAGACCTGCCCGCTGTCCGTGTCGCCGACGAGCGGCGCGCGCCCGTCCGGGCGCAGGTAGGCGCGGACGTATTCGAGCATGGCGCGCAGTTTGTGCCAGTATTTTTCCGCGACCTCGACGCGGTTGGCGCGCGCCAGCACGAACGAGTAAAGGAAAAGCTCAAGCACCAGGCGGTGGTAGCCGGTCGAGGCTTCGAAGTCCGCGCCGTCGGCGAGCACCTGCTTGTCCATCTCGCGTAAAGTTTCGCGCAGGCCGAACTCGCGCCACGCGCGCGCCCCTTCCAACTCGGGCAGCACCACCCCTAGCCAGAACAGGCCGACCACGTCCGAAAGATAATGGTTGCTCGTGGAGAGGTAAGTGAACTCCAGGTTGCGCCGGATGTGCGCCCCGTGCTGGTCGAAGGTTTGAAGGAAGAGAGAAAGCGTCTCCTCGTCCAAGAGCGGCGAGCGGCGCAGGAGTTCGAAGGAGGCGAGCAGGTTCATGGCGCGCAGCGCGACCTCCATCGCGCACGCCCAGTTGGGACCGCGGCCCACGGGGTTCTGCTCGCGCCAACTCCGCAACTGCGCGAAGACTTCGCGCGCGAACTTCTCCTCGTTCGTCACCGCGTAGGCGCGCGCCAGCGTCAAGAGGTGCGCGAGGCGGTTGACTTCCCACAGGACGCGCGCGTCCGAGCCGTCGCCGCGCACGAGCCGCACGTCCGCGTGGTAGGCCAGCGGCCACGCAGCGCCCGACGCCGGGTCCGTCAGCCAGTCGACGTTCTCCCCGAAACACTTTTCACCGTAGCCCAACACGCGCCAGCAGCGCTCGTCCGCGGCGCGCGCGGCGCGCTCAATCAACGCGGCCGTCTCCGACGGGAGGAGGCCGCGTTGCAAAGCCTGTGTCGCCTGAGAGTGTGCGTCCGAGCCGGGCAGGAATTTCGGGCCGGTGCGGCTGCGGAAATGCTCTAACAACTCCGGCGGGGACAGGCGCGAGAACTCCGCGCGCAGGCGGGCCGGTTTCTGTGCCAATTTTTCCAGCGCCGCGCGCTCGCGCCGCCGCGCGCCCCGCGCGCGACTCCGCCTCAAGACTTCGAGCGCCAGCGTGTGTGCGCCCACGTCACCGCGCAGAGCGCGCCGGATTTTAGGGATGAGGGATGAGGGATGAGGGGTGAAAGAAGAGACAGAAGAAGGCGGAGGGCTGAGTTCGTCCGACGGCTCTACGCCTCCTGCCTTCTGGCTTCTGGCTTCCGCCTTCCTCCCCTCTTCATCCCTCATCCCTCATCCCTCATCCCTTCGAGAAGCGCGTCGAGGATGCGGTCGGCCGTGCGGCCGTCCCAGAGCGGCGGGACGCGCGCAGGCCCCCCGCCGCGCGGCGCGTCGAGCGCGGCCCATGCGGCGCGCACGATTCTTTCGGCGTCGGTGCCGACGACCGCGTTCGTGCCCAACTCGACCGTGACCGGGCGCTCCGTGTTCTCGCGCAGCGTGAGGCAGGGGATGCCGAGCGCGGTCGTCTCCTCCTGTATGCCGCCCGAGTCCGTCAAGACCAGCCGCGCGCCGCTGTACAGCCTGAGAAAATCCAGGTAGCCGAGCGGCTCTATCAAGCGCAGGTTCGGCGCGCGCTCGACGCGCGACGCGAGGCCGAACTCCGCGAGCGCCTTGCGCGTCCGCGGGTGGACCGGAAAGATGACGGGGAGCCTGCGGCTGACCTCGTCGAGCGCGTCCAGGATGCGGCCGAAGGTCTCGGGGTCGTCCACGTTCGACGGGCGGTGCAGCGTCAGCGCCGCGTAGTCCGTCCCCGCCACATGCAGGTCTTCGCGCACGTTCGACTGCTCCGCGCGGCGCAGTTGACTGAAGAGCGAGTCGATCATCACGTTGCCGACGAAGCGTATGCGCGCGTCCGGGATTCCCTCCATTCTCAGGTTCTCGTCGGCGTCGCGCGACGGCGTGAGCAGGAGGTCAGAAATTTGGTCTGTCAGCAGCCGGTTGATCTCCTCGGGCATCGTGCGGTCGCGGCTGCGTAGGCCCGCCTCGACGTGTGCCACTTTCACGAGCAGCTTCGCGCAGACGAGCGCGCAGGCGAGCGTGGAGTTAACGTCGCCGACGACGAGCACCCAGTCGGGCTTCTCGCGGAGCACGACGGGCTCGAAGCTCTGCATCACGGCGGCCGTCTGCGCGGCGTGCGAGCCGGAGCCGACGCCCAGGTAAACGTCCGGCTCGGGCAGCCCCAGGTCGCGGAAGAACGCGTCCGACATCTGCGCGTCGTAATGCTGCCCCGTGTGCACGACGAGCGGCGCGAACTCCTCGGCGCGACGCCTCATCGCCTCGACGACGGGCGCGACCTTCATGAAGTTCGGCCTCGCGCCGACCACGTTCAGAACTTTCAGCATAAGGCAGGAGCCAGGCGGCGGGAGTCAGAAGGCAGAAGGAAGCGCGTCAACCGCTTGTCTCCTGACTCCCAACTCCCGCCGCCTGACTTCTCACAATCGTATTATCCGCGCCCGGCTCTCGCGCCGTAGTTCGCCGCCGAGGGCGTTGCGGGTGTCGACGATGAGCGGGGCGAGTTCGGTGACGCGGCGGTAGTTGATCTGGCTGTGGTCCGTGACGATGACGACGCAGTCGGAGGCGCTCAGCTCTTCGTCCGTGAGCTTGGTCGAGTGTAAGGGGTCGCCGCCGCCGTGCGTGTGCGCGTCGTCGAAGCGGACCTCCGCGACGAACGGGTCGTGGTAGCTGACGCGCGCCCCCTTCGCCCGCAGCAAGTCTATGATCGAGAGCGCGGGGCTCTCCCGCACGTCGTTGATGTCCTTCTTGTAGGCCACGCCCAGCAGCAGCACGCGCGACCCCTTCAGAGGCTTCTCCGCGTCGTTCAGCCCGTCGGCTACGAGCTGCACGACGTGTTCCGGCATGCGCGAGTTGACCTCCTCGGCCAAGCCTATGAAGCGCGAATCAAACCCGTGCTGCCGCGCCTTCCACGAAAGGTAGTGCGGGTCGAGCGGGATGCAATGTCCTCCTATGCCGGGGCCAGGATAGAAGGGCATGAAGCCGAACGGTTTTGTGGCGGCGGCGCGGATGACTTCCCAGGTGTCTATGCCGAGGGTGTAGCAGAGGCGGGCCATCTCGTTCGCCATCCCTATGTTGACGGCGCGGAAGGTGTTCTCAAGGAGCTTGGCGGCCTCGGCGACGCGAGCGGAGCTGACGCTGAAGACGTCCTTGACGATCTGCGCGTAGAGGTGCGAGGCCGCCTCGGTCGAGGCGTCCGTGCTGCCGCCGACGACCTTCGGGATGTTGTGCGTCTGGAACTGCGGGTTGCCGGGGTCCACGCGCTCGGGCGAGAAGGCCAGCAGGAAATCGTCGTCGAGCCTGAGCCCCGTCTCCTCGAACATGGGCAGCAGCACCTCGTCGGTCGTCCCAGGGTAGGTCGTGGATTCGAGCACGATCAGTTGGCCGCGGCGCAGGTTCTTCCTGATCTCCTCGGCTGCCGCGAGGATGTAGGACACGTCCGGCTCTTTGGTCTTGCGCAGGGGGGTCGGCACGCAGATGATGATGGCGTCGCAAGTCTTCAGGTGCGAGAAGTCCGTGGTCGCGCGCAAGGTGCCGGAGGAGGCCAGCTCGCGCACAGCGTCCGAGGCTACGTCGCCTATGTAGGAGCGCCCCTGGTTGATCTCCGCGGCCTTCCACTCGTCGACCTCGAAGCCCGTGGCGGGGAAGCCGGCGCGCGCGAACTCCACTAGGAGCGGGAGGCCCACGTAGCCGAGCCCTATGACGCCGACGCGCGCACCTCTTTCTGTGATTAGTTTGATGATGTCGTCTTTAACCATTCTCGATCTTGTCTTTCGGACGGTGGTTTCAACTACCTTCAGGCGGGGCGCGTGAGCGTCCGGGCCGCCCCGACGAACCCTTTAGAGACTATTTGAGCCCCGCGCGCACTGTCAACCGAGGCAGAAGTCGGGAGTCGGCAGTCAGGACGGGTGACGCCGCGGATTTTCTTTTCTACTGACTACGGACTCCTGTATTCTGTCTCCCGTCTTGACACGCCTTTGGAAAATGGGCCTGAACCTTCGCATGCCTGAATCGAGAGGACGAAGCGGGGCCGTGCTGGCCGCGTCAATCTCGCTCGTTCTGCTCGCCGCGTCCTGCCAGTTCGGCGACGCCGCGTTAGACGAGGCCAACCGCCTCAACCGCGGCGCGGGCGAAGACATCCGCGAGATAGAGAAGCTCGTCCGCGAGAACAAGGATAAGGAGGCGCAGGTCACGCGCGCGCTCAACGCGAACGACCCAAGCGGCGCGCGCTCGCTGATCGACGAGTCGGTCCGCGCCATCGACCGCGGGCTGGAGAAGGGCACGAGCGCCGCCGACAAGCTGGCGCGCGCCGCCTCGCTCGACATTGACCCCACCCTCAAAGAATACCTCTCCTTGCGCACGCGGGCGGTCAACACAGCCGTGGAGGCGTTTAAAGAGCTGCGCCGCGGCGTCCTCACCTTCCGCGAATCAATCGGCACCGCGGACAGGGCGTCCGCCGACCGGGCCAAAAACGACATACGGCAGGCGAGCGAGCGGTTCGACCGGTTGATTAACGAGGCCGGCCGGTTAGAGCGCCAGGCCGACGACATCGCGCGCCGCAACCCCGAAAAGATCAAGCCGGGTTAACGACACACTTTCCCGAAGCGGAGGTCAAAGACCATGACAAGCGACTCGCAGGGGAAACTCGTGCGCGGCCTGGGGCTGACGGACGCGACGATGATCGTCATCGGCTCGATGATTGGGTCGGGCATCTTCATCACTTCGGCCGAGTCGGCGAGGACCGTGGGCGCGCCGGGCTGGCTGATGGCGGCGTGGGCGCTGGCGGGCGTGCTGACGATCACGGGCGCGCTCTGCTGCGCGGAGCTGGCGGCGATGATGCCGCGCGCGGGCGGCCAGTACGTCTTCCTGCGCGAGGCTTACGGCCCGGCCACGGGCTTTCTGTTCGGCTGGTCGCTCTTCTTCGTCATACAGACTGGCACAATCGCGGCCGTCGCGGTCGCCTTCGCGCGCTTCATGGGCGTCATCCTGCCGGGCGTCTCCGAGGACATCTACATCATCGAGCCGACGCCCGTGTTCGGCAGCTACGCCGTCAGCCTCTCCAGGGTGCAGTTGGTCGCGGTGCTCCTGATTCTGGTGCTGACGTTCACGAACACGCGCGGGCTGAAGACGGGCAAGTGGATTCAGAACACTTTCACTTTCACGAAGACGGCCGCGCTCGCCGGCCTCATCCTGGTCGGCCTCCTCCTCGGCTGGAACGACCAGAGCGCCGCGCACACCTCGTCGTGGTGGAACCCCTGGGCCAACGGCTGGGACCCGCAGAAGGTCATGCCGGACTTCGGGGGCGAGGGAACGTTGGCGCTCCTGATGCTGCTCGGGCTGGCGATGGTCGGGCCGCTCTTCGCGCAGTCGGCCTGGAACAACGTGACGTTTACGGGGAGCGAGATACGCGACCCCGGCCGCAACCTGCCGCGCGCTCTGCTCGTGGGCTGCGGCGTGGTCGTCGGCCTCTACCTGCTCGCCAATTTGGCCTACGTCGTCACGCTCCCGCTCTCCACGATTCAGGGCCCGCCGAACAGCGTGGCGACCTCCACGATGCAGGCGGTCTTCGGCGTGCCCGGCACCATCATCATGGCCGTCGCCATCATGATCTCGACCTTCGGCTGCAACAACGGGCTGATCCTGGCGGGCTCGCGCGTCTACTACGCGATGGCGTGCGACCGGTTGTTTTTCTCGCGCGTAGGCACGCTCAACTCGAAACACGTCCCGGCCGTCGCCCTCGTCGCGCAAGGGCTGTGGGCCGCTCTGCTGACGCTGCCGCGCACGATAGTGTCAACCGACCCCGTCACGGGGAAGACGACTTACGGCAACGTCTACACGCAGCTCCTCGAATACATCGTCTCCGCAGACCTGGTCTTTTACGCGCTGATGGTCGGGGCCGTCGTCGTCATGAGGTACAAAGCGCCGCGCGCCGCGCGCCCCTACAAGACAATCGGCTACCCGGTTGTGCCAATAATCTACGTCCTGCTCGCCGTGCTGCTCGTGATTGACCTGGCAATCCTCAAGCCCAAGACCTCCGGCATAGGCTACCTGCTCGTCCTCACGGGCATCCCCGTCTACTTCATCTGGCGCAGAAGCTCAAAACCGCTCTCCGCCTTCGACGCGACGGAAGCGAGCGCTAAGCAGTAGGCAGTCGGCAGCGGGCAGTCGGCAGATAAGGCAAAAACAAGAAGGCGGCCGGGCTTGATTAACGCGGCCGCCTCTTTCTTTTGTTTTTAACTGCCTACTGCCTACTGCTTACTGCCCACTGCTTTCGTCACTTGGCCCACTCGTCCGACACTTGCGTCTCGACTTTCACGGGAACCTTCTTGACGTACTCCTCGCCCGCCGCGCACATCGCCTTCTCGACAGTCTTCGCGACCTCCTCCGCGTCCGCGGCGTCCGCCTCCACGACTATCTCGTCGTGCACGACGTTGACGACCGCCGCGCCCGTGCCCCTCAGCTTGTCGTGCAGCAGCCGCAACGCGCGCTTGATGATGTCCGCGGAACTGTTGTGGGTGACCATGCCGTTCGCCATGAAGCGCCCGCTGGCCGAGTCAACCACGTCGTACATCTCCACCCACTCGTCCGTGACCTCGACCGACTTGACGCGGGTCGCGCGCCCGTAAATCTTCGAGTCGTTCAGGTAGGCGACGGGGACGACCCTCGCCAGCTTCGCCTGCTTGGCCGGATTCATGAACCCGATCCGCTCGCCGAACAAGGGCGTGTCGCGCTTCAACACACAAACGTTGATGCGGTCGCGGCAGCGCGTGAGGCGGCTCCTGATGCCGAAAAGCAGCAGCGCCTGTTGAATCTGGCGAGCCCATTCGAGGTGATGATCCGGCCCCTTGCCGAAGGTCAGGACGGGGCCGTCGGGGTTGACCGAGCCGTCGCCGTCGAACATCCCGCGCAGGTAACCCCGCAGGGCCGACTTACTCTTCCAGAGGAAGTCCGGCACCCGCCCCTTGATCCCGTAGTGAATCAACTGCCTCGTCAGAGAGATCGAACCGACCGTGAGGGAGTGGAAAGCCCCCGGCTGCGTCGGCGTGACCCGCGTCCTGCGGCCGAAGTAGCCGAAGGTGCCGGTCAACGCTTCGAGCTCCGGGAGGATGGCCTCCTCGTGCTCGGCAACCATCAGCACGATGTTGCCGGGCCGCCTCGCCTCCAGCGAAGAGACGCTGCCGTCGGACGCCAGCCGGCCGAGCCACAGCCCCAGGCCGAAGCGGTCTGAGATGGCTTCGACCGAAAGCGTCCTCGCGTTGTGCGGCCTGGCTAACGGCTGGTGCCGCAGTTGCAAGTCCTTCGGCTCGAAGACCGCCAGGTCGAACGGCAGCTCCCACTCGGGCGATGGCTCAGTGATGTCCACGTAAATCTGCTTACGCTCGGCCAGCTCTTCTGCCTTCAGCCAACGCCTCGTCCCGTTGGCGTCAATCGTCCAGAACCTGTGGTCCGGGCTGCACTCGACATGGAGGCCGCCCCACAGCTCAAGCCGCACGAGCCGCTTGAGACCGCTGGGCGCGACGGCCGCCGGCACGAACTCGCGGCCGTCCCAGACCGTGACGTTCAGCCCGGCCGCTTCTTCGATGGCGACGTAGCCGTGTTCGGCGGTGAGGATGCGCGTGCCCCGGCGGACGCAACCTTGAATTGGCGAATTCTTGCCATTGCGCTGGGCGGTGGAGGCGGCCTGTTTGTCGTCGGCGTCGAAGTTGAAGCGGAAGAGGCGGCCGGCGACGGTGCGCGGGGCGGAGCGCTCGCGCACGGCCTTGAGCGCGGCCTCGCGCAGCCACACGTCCAGGCCGCGGTAGGTGGCGAAGTAGCGGCGCAGGAGGTCCTCGGCGTCCGATTCGGTGAGGCCGGTCATCAGCGCGAAGCGCCGCGCGCCGATGCCGTAGACGACGCCGAAATTCAGCCGCTTGGCGAAGTCGCGCTGCTGCTTGGTCACGTCGTCTATGCCGACGTTGAAGATCTGCGCGGCGGTGACGCGGTGCAGGTCCGCGCCCGAGTTGAAGGCTTCGACGAAGCCCTTATCGTTCGTGAAGTCCGCGAGGATGCGCAGCTCTATCTGGCTGAAGTCGGCCGTGACGAGCTTGCGCCCTTCGGGCGCTCGGAAGCAGCGGCGGAACTCCGCGCCGTGCGGTATCTGCTGCACGTTCGGGTCGGTCGAAGACATGCGGCCCGTGGGCGCGCCGATCTGGTGGAAGTTCGAGTGTATGCGGCCCGTGGCGGTCTTGATTGATTCGAGCAGCGTCTCTCCGAATTTCAGTGTCTTCTGGAGCGTGCGGTAATCCAGTATCTCGCGGACGACCGGGTACTCCACGGCGAGGGGTTCGAGCTTCCAGTTGCGCGTGGAGTCGGGGAGGCGCTCTAAGGGGATGAAGCGCTTGAGCGCCTTCGTCAACTGGACGTGCGAGTCAAGATTTATGTCCTGCCGGACGGGGCCGAAGAGCGACTGCTGCACGGGCTCTTCGGCCAGCCTCTCCTGCAACTCTTCGTGCAGGCGGTCGCGGTTCTTTTTGATGTCGGCGAGCAGGTCGCGCCAGCGCGATTGATCCAGGTGGATGCCCGTGAGTTCGAGGGCCGAGAGCGGCACGACGCACTCGAATTCGAGCTGGGCGCAGCGGCCGAGCGCGTTGGCGCGCAACTGCTTGACGAGCTCGTCGCGGAGCGGGAGCATGACGGACGCGTCGCGCGCGGCGTATTCGAGCTGCCCGTCCGAAAGCTCGCCGCCCCAGTCGCTCAACTGCATGGACTTGTCGAGCGTCTGGTCCAAGTAGCGTTCGACGACGACGCCCAGGCCGTGGCGGTCTTCCTGCTCGCCCGCGGAGATGATCTGGCTCGCGAGCAGCGTGTCGAAGAGGCCGCCGCGCTCGACCGTCTCGCCGCCGTCCGCGTTCGAGCGCGAGTCGTAGTCGCCGCACAGCTCCGCGCCGAGGAAGTGCCTGACCCACTTGGCGTCGAACTTCGCGTTGTGAGCGACCTTGACGGGGCGCAGGCCCGCGAGCAGCCGGCGCAAGGGTTCGAGCTCGGTCGCTTCGCGGAGCTGCGCGGCGCGCGTCTCGTCCATCGGGCCTGGAACCAGGCGGTCGAGGTCGAAGAGGTAGACGCGCGCGGGCGACGCCAACTGCACGAGGCGCAGGCGCGTGCCGGGCTTCCGGTCGTAAGGGTCGAGCGCGGTCGTCTCGCAGTCGAAGCCGAGCGCCGCGTGTTGCTTCAATTCCTCAGCGGCCGAGCGCAGTTCTTCGGTCGTGGTGATTAGTCGGTAGTCGGTTTCGCTCATCAGTATTTTGCGCCGATCAGGTAGAGGACCGATTCGTCCCTGGGGACGACCGCCGAGTGCTCCGTGTTGGCCGGCAAATAGTCGCGGTCGCCCGCGCGCAGGGTGTACGCCTCCCAGCCGACGCGCAGGGTGAGAGCGCCGCGGATGATCCAGTGCGACTGGTCTTCCGCGTGGCTGTGCGGGCCGTAAGAGGTGCCGGGCGCGTCCGTCCACTCGAAGACGCTGTAGCCTTCGGCCTCCATCTGCCTGCGTAAAGTTTCTTTGTCGGGCGGCCCCGTCCCGCCCCAGCGTTCTACCTTGAGACTCAATTTTACTCCCCCGCCTTTGTCGTTTCAAAAAGTCAGTTGACCGAACCCGCCCGCTCGCCTTCCGACCGCGGCCGCGCGCCGACGAGCGTGAGCAGGAGCAGTGTGGCGAGCGCGCCGATGCACGCGCTCGTGATGAAGGCCGCGCGCGGCCCGTGCCAGTTCCAGACCCCGCCCATCAGGAGCGAGGCGGGCAGGACCGTGATGCCGAAGGCCAGATTATATAGCCCGTAGGCCGTGCCGCGCTGCTCGGCGCGCACGAGGTCAGCCACCAGCGCCTTCTCCGCGCCCTCGGCCAGCCCGAAGTAGACGCCGTAGACCATAAAGAGCGCCCACGTCACGCCCACCGTCTCCGCGAAGGCGAAGCCCGCGTAAACCGTCACGCGCAGCGTCCAGCCGGCGACGATCAGGCCCTTGCGCCCGAGGCGGTCCGAGAGGTCTCCGCCGATGAGCGAGCTCAGGACCTTGACCGCGTGCAGCGCGGCCCACAGTAACAGAATCGCGGCCACCCCGCTCCCGGCCTGCTGCGCGCGCATCAGCAGAAAGATGTCCGAGAAGTTCGAGAGCGTGAAGAGCGAGACGATTGTCAGGAAGCGTTTGAAGTTGCCGTCGAACCCGCGCAGCGTGAAGCGCGGCGGCTCAAGCGCGCTCACGTCCGCGCGCATCTCCCTCGGCATCTCCCGCACGAAGAAGACCGCGACCAGCACGGAGGTTATAGCCGGGATGGAGGCCAGCAGGAAAAGCCACTTGTAGTCTGACGGCTCCGGCTCGTTGACGTTCCTCGCGATTAAAAGCAGGACGAGCAGGCCCAGCAGAGGGCCGACCACCGCGCCCGCGTGATCCATCGCGCGGTGAAAGCCGAAGGCCAGGCCGCGCTCCGCTGGCTGGGCCGCGTCCGCGATCATCGCGTCGCGCGGCGCGCTCCTGATCCCCTTGCCCACGCGGTCAGTCACGCGTATGAAGAGCACCTGATACCAACTGGCCGCGAAACCCAGGAGCGGCCGCGCCACGCTCGCCAGCGCGTAGCCGAAAACGACCAGGCCCTTGCGCCGCCCTCTCCTGTCGGAGAAGTAGCCCGCGAAGAGCTTGAGCAGACTTGAGACGGATTCGGCCGCGCCCTCTATGGCCCCGACGGCTGCGGGCGGCGTGCCGAGCGTGACCGGGAGGAAGAAGGAGAGCAGCGGGTAGACGATCTCGCTCGACGTGTCGTTGAGCAGGCTGACGAGGCTGATGGCGTAGACGTTCTTCGGGAGGCGGCGGTAGCGCCGCCACAAGCCCGGCGTGCCCTCGTCCAGTTTCTCGCGGCTGATCGAGGCGTCGAACCGGTCCGCGGCGTCGGTGTCTGTTTCAGCCATCCCTTGAACGTCTATCGGCCCGGCTCAATTGTCTTCCGCGCGCCGCGTCGAACGCGCGGGGCGCTTGTCATCAGTGGAGTCGTCGGACTTCGTGTACCACCACGCGCCCAGGACCACCGCGCCGATGATGATCGCCGCCAGGATGAGGCGGAAGAAGAGGCCGATGACCTTCTTCAGGACGATGAAAACCAGCACGGCGGCGACGACGCCGCCGACGGAGTAGAGAGTGAATGTGTCCATAATTCAGTGGGCAGCGGGCAGCGGGCAGTGAGCAGTGGGCAGTTAAAAACAGAAGGGCCGTCCATTCTTGTCTTTCTCTTTCTGCCGACTGCCCACTGCCTGCCGCCTACTGCTTTTTGTAGCTCGCGCGGACGACCGTCTTGATGTTGCCGCGGACGTGGAAGTCGCCCTCGATCTCAAAGCGCAGGGGGTCGCACGCCGCGACGAAGTCTTCGAGGATGACGTTGACGACGTGCTCGTGGAAAATCTTCACCTCGCGGAACGAGTTGATGTAGAGCTTCAGGCTCTTCAGCTCGATGCAGCGCTCGTTGGGGACGTACTCGATGCGGACGACGGCGAAGTCCGGGAAGTCCGAGAACGGGCAGATGGCCGTGAACTCGGGTATCTCGAAGTTGATCCGAATCTCGCGCCCGACGTACTCATAAGGGAAGGTGTCGAGCGCGTAGAGCTTCATCTCCTCGCGCGGCGTCGAGCGTATGTCGAGCCCCTGCTGGTTCACGGGGGGCGGCACGGTTTCCGTCGTAGACATTAACCACAACTCCTCACTTGATTGCCGCCTGATATTAGCAAGGCAAAAGACAAAAGGGAAAAGGCAAAAGGGAAGATGAAGACATGAAGCCCCCGGAGGGGTCTAACATGATAGCCGGGGGCAAGCGGGCGTAAGCGAAGCGCCGCCCCCGGAACAGACGGCAAGAAGAATCTGACCCTGAAAGGGTCGCACTTCAATGTTGAGGCGCGACCCTTTCAGGGTCGGAATACTTTTTCACATCCATTCCGGGGGCGGCGCTCGCTCAAGCGCTCGCTCGCCCCCGGCCATCATATGTGACCCTTTCAGGGTCTTTACTTTTGCCTCGCTCTTACGCTCGCGCGCCGTCGGCCCGCTCGTCGGCGCGTTCGAGGGCGCGGATGCGGTCGTGCGCCTCCTTGACCTGCGTGTACTGGCGCTCGACGATTGAGCGCAGGTTGGCGGGCAGGTCTTCGTTGAGAGCCGCCTGGTAGTTTCTGACCGCGGAGTCTTCGCCGCGCTCGCACTCGCTGATGACCGCGCCCAGGTCCTCGCCCGTGACCGCGGACTTGATGTTGATCCAGCCGCGGTGCAGGCTGGCGGCGACGCTGCCCCTCTCTTCCGGGTCGCCGCCGAGGTGGCGGACTTCATTCTGCAACTCGGCCGCGTACTGCGCGCGCTGCTGCGAGTAGGTCAGGAAGAGAGTCCGCAGCTCGGAATCCTTGACGCCGTCGGCCGCGGCGCGGAAACCCTCCTCGCCGTCCTTGCAGGTCTCGATCAGATTGTTGAGCGTCGAGATCACGCTATCGTTAGCCATTACTTCTTTCTCCTTACTTAAAATTTAGAGCCAATTAAAAACCTTCGCCCCCTCTTTGCGCCTCCGGTGTGAGACGCAAAGGAGTTGACTCGGGTTAACACTGTGAGATGTGGGGCATGTCCTTCGCTACGGCCTCGCGGCGGCCGCCGTATTCCTCCCGATGGTGAACAACTTGACCAGGATGAGGCCCGCGACGAAGCCGCCGACGTGTGCCATGAACGCGACGCCGCCGCCGCTCTGCGGCCCGGCCGAGATGACGCCGAACGCCTGAATAAGCTGCAACACGAACCAGAGCCCGATGGCGACAATCGCCGGCACGCTCGTCAGCATCCGCAGCAAGATCACGCGCACCTGGCGGCGCGGGAACAAGACCAGGTAGCCGCCGAGCACGCCCGAGATCGCGCCCGACGCTCCGAGGCTGGGGATGTACGGGTTGTCGCCGAACGCGAACGTCGAGACGACGTGGGCCAGCGACGCCGCGAGCCCCGTCACCAGGTAGAAGATCAAATACCTCATGCGCCCCATCACGTGCTCAAGGTTGTCCCCGAAAATCCAGAGGAAGAGCATGTTGCCCAAGAGGTGCATCCAGCCGCCGTGCATGAACATTGAAGTCAGCAGCGTGATGTAGACGGTCGGCTCAGTCGGCTGAAGATTAATCACTGCCCGCTGGTTGCCCACCTCAATCGGGACCGGACGGGCGATGTCCTCGCCGGTCTTTATCTCCTGGGGCACCGTCGAATAGGCGTAGGTGAATTGGTCGTTCGTGCCGCCCCTCTGCAAGAGGACGAAGACCAGGATGTTGATGGCAATCAGCAGGTAATTGAGTATAGGGGTTGTCGTGCGGTCGGAGTTGTCGTCGCCAATCGGGAAAATCATTTCGCTCTCACCTCACATCAATGTGCGATTTCTAAACCCACGCGAGGCTCAAAGCCGCATGAAAGAAGCGAGGGGCAGCGCGGCCGAACAAAACTTCAACGTGCAACGCAAGAGAAGACAGTCCTCATGCACTTGTCGTTCCGCTTGCGCCGGAGCGCCGGGAAACTTGAAAGCGCGCAGCTTTTCCCGCGGCCGCGCGCCCGCTTGAAGGTCCGCTCAGGCCAAACGAACCGTCTTCTGAAGACTCATTCTCATACACTCGCCGCGCCGCGCGGGCACGATTTCATTCCGCCCCGCGTTCGGCCGCGGCCGGGTGCGACGCGGCGGCGTGGACAATCGCGGGCTCGTGGTGCGTCAGCAGCTTGTACCCTTCGGAGCGCGCGACGAAGGTCGCCGCCGTGATGTCCCCGACGACGTTCAGCGTCGTGCGGCACATGTCCAGGATTCTGTCCACGCCGAGGATGATGGCGATGAGCGCGGGGTTGACGTTGATGGTCGCCAGCACGCCGATGATGAAAGGAATCGAGCCCGACGGCACGCCCGCCGTCCCTATGCCGCCGAGGATCGCCAGGTAGACGACCATCAACTGCTGACCCAGAGACAAATCGACGCCCGCGAGCTGTGCCAGAAAGAGGACGGTCACGCCCTCGTACAAAGCGGTCCCGTTCTGGTTGGCCGTCGCGCCGACCGTCAGCACGAAGCTGTTGATCTCCTGCGGCACGCCGAGGTTCTCTTCGGAGACGCGCAGCGCCGTCGGGAGCGTCGCGTTGGACGAGGAGGTCGAGAAGGCCGTCAGGATGACGGTCTTGATGCGGCGGAAGAACTCCAGCGGGTTGATGCGCGACAGGAAATAGATGGAGAGCGAGTAGACGCCGACCATGTGTATGAGGAGGCCCGCGAGCACCGTGACTATGAAGAGGCCGAGCGCCTGAAGCAGGTCGAGCCCGAAACGCGCCGTGTTGTTGAAGAGCAGGCACGCCACGGCGTAGGGCGCGAACTTCATGATGATCTCGATTATCTTCGCCGTGATCTCGTAGAGCGCCTGCAAGCCCGAGAGCAGTGGCGCGGTCGTCTTGAAGGGGAGGAGCGTGATGGCGACGCCGATGACGAGCGCGAAGAACATGAGGTGGAGCATGTTCGGCGTGTCGGCCGACGAAGGCTTCCCCTCGGTGATGCCGGCGACCGAGGCCAGGGGGTTCGAAGGCACTGCGGTCTTGACGACCTGGAGCGCCGCGGAGTCCTTGTTGGTCGCGCTCTGCGTCGTCTGATCCTCGACGCGCTTTTTGGCGTCGGCCGCGTAGCGCTGTTCCAGTTTCACCTTCGTCTCGGCGTCAACGCGCGTGCCCGGCTTGATGGTGTTGGCGAGCGTCAGGCCGATGACGACGGAGATCGCTGAGATGATGAGGCAATAGGCGAAAGACTTGAGGCCGATGCGGCCGAGCTTGCGTATGTCGCCGATGCCCGCGACGCCCACGACCAGCGAAGAGAAGACGAGCGGCACGACTATCATCAGGAGCAGCCGCAGGAAGAGTTGGCCCACGGGCTCCGTGATGTTCGTCACGACCCACGTCACGCGCGGGTGCTCGCCGCCGTAGAGCGCGTTGACCGTGATGCCGGCGACGACGCCGACCGCGAGCCCTATGAGGATGCGCGTGTGCAGCGGCATCCCCTTCGGCCTGTCCGGCGTCTCCTCGTCCAGGTCGGTCGTCACCTCGCGCTCGAAAGCGTCGGTAGCTATCTCCGACTTCTTACGCTTCTTGCCGTCTTCGTCAGCCATTGCTTCTCCAAATGATGAATGATGAATTAAAGACAAAGCTTTTCATTCATCATCCCTCATTCATCATTTCGTTATTTTCCCCAGCGCAGTTTCTCGCGCAGCACTTCGAAGTAGTTCCTGTTCTTGGGCTGCACGATCTTGAAGGTCGTCAGGCTCTTGCGAATCAGTATGCGGTCTGTGACATCTATCGGCAGGCCGAACTGGCCGTCGAGGGTCAAGACCACTTCCTCGTCCGGCGTGCGCAGGCGCAGCTCGATGAGGCAGTCGTCCGGGACGACGATGGGGCGGTCCGAGAGCGTGAACGGGCAGATGGGCGTGATGACGAGCGCGTTCATAGAGGGGTAGACGACTGGGCCGCCGGCCGAAAGGTTGTAGGCGGTCGAGCCCGTCGGCGTGGAGACGATCAGGCCGTCGGCGCGGAAGCCGCTGATCAGCATCCCGTTCATGCGCGCCTCGATCTCGATGATGCGCGCCAGCGCAGACTTGTTGATGACCACGTCGTTGAGCGCGCGGTTGTGCATCAGCATCTCGTCGCCGCGGTAGAGGTCTACGGCGAGGCGCACGCGCGTGTCTATGCGGTAATCGCCGGCGAGCACGTATTCGAGCGCCGGGGTCATTTCCTCGACGCGGAACTCCGCCAGGTAGCCGAGCGTCCCGTAGTTGATGCCGAGCACGGGCACGTCGTAGTCGCCCATCATGCGCGAGGTGGCGATCATCGTCCCGTCGCCGCCGAGGACGACGATGAGGTCGACGCTCGCGGCCAGCCTCTCGTGCGGGACGATTTGAAGCGCGCAGTGGGTCTCGGCCTCTATCCGCCCGCGGTCGAGGTCGGTCGTCCCGACGAGCCTGATGCCGCGCGCGTCGAGCCATTCGAGCAGCCGGCAGGCGGTCTTCAGCGCCTCCGGGTGGTTCGGTTTGACGACGACGCCGACGCGGCGGATGGATTCCTGAGCCATCAATCAACCTTTGATCCGACTCGGCCCGCCCCCGAAAGGAAAGCGCGGAAGCGTGCTCGCCAAAACTCGGGCGGACTCTGCTGATTGCTTTTAGTTACTTATTAAGAGACGGCTCGGATGATACCCGCGCGTGGTTTTGAGTGTCAACGAGGACCGAAGATGAGGGGTCCGTCGGGTGACTCGATTTTGACAAGGCAACGCCGCGTCACTTCGCCCGCGTGGCGAGACTCTATTTAGTGCGTCACCGCGGTGTGAATCCGCGTTAGAATACGCAGACGTGCCGCCCCCTCTGGCGGGCGCGTAATTCGATACTACATCGGAGGGATGAGAATGCTCAGACTTAGCAACTGCGTCCGGCCCCTCTTCGCCCTTACTGTCGTCGCCGCCTGCTCGATCACGGCCGCGGCCCAAGGGCCTCAGAAGTCCGCCCCGCAGCCTCAGGACGAGGCCGCCATCAGCGAGAATGTCAGAAAGATGGAGGAAGGGTGGAACACCAAAAATGGCACACTCTTCGCCGAGCCGTACGCCGGAGACGCGGACGGTGTCGCCATCGGCGGCTTCGTGGTGAGAGGGCGCGACGTTATAGAGAAGGTTCACTGGGGCATGTTTCGTGGCGACTTCAAGGACTCGACCATCGCGCTGAAAGTCAAGCAGCTCCGGTTCCTGCGCCCGGACGTTGCGCTCGTCCAGCTGGACAACACGAACAAGTTGCGCCGGGGCGAGGCCACGCACGAGTACACGTCGGTGATCACGCTGGTGATGACGAAGGAGGCCGGGCGCTGGGAGATAGCCTCTTTTCAGAACACGATTGCCGAACCGCCTTCGTGGAGGCGGCAGAAATAGGCGGGGGCGTTCGGGCGTTCGGCCCGTGCTTAAAATCGGCACAAAAAGATCGCGCCGCCTCCGACGAATCGAAAGCGGCGCAACCTTTGATCCCGAAAGACTGCCGAAGCAATCCAGGGGGATAAATTTTGGCGACAACGCATGTACACGCAAGTTGTCGCCGATTTATATTCCGGCTATTGGCTGGCGGTCAGCCTAATCCCCGGTCGGCACACGAATTAAGTTTCCTCAAATCTCGCGTCCCCGAAGGAACGCGGTGCCATTTGGTTTTTGTTGTGGTGGCTTTACCTCCACCGCCGGGTTACGTCACCGGCAACGAGGCCCGAGTCCGAAGACCCGAGCGACTTTGGCTACCCTGAGGTTGATCATTCCCTCAAAGCGCGACAGCGTTTTTATCCGCGTCGCCCGAAAAGAGCCTTGCGACCCTCTCCTGAGCCCAAGCCTTTCGGCTTCAGCGTGAGGCGTTAATAGCCGCGACAGCCGCCTGTCGCCACTCTCAAACGACGCGTCACCGCATCGTCTGCCTCTCCTCTCGCTGGTCACGACGCCCGTGAGCACCGCGACGAGGGTGTGGTTTATACGCGCACCTCTCGGACAAGTCAAGCAGAAAATACTTTAAGAACAGAAAGGCGCGGCTGTGGAAAACTCTGTGGAAAACTCAGGGCCTTAAAAACCCTCAGCAAAAGCAGAGGGGCGCGGAGGCGGCGAAGAAAATCGTGTATGAAAACCGGGGCGCAAGAAAATTTTTTCCGCAGAAAATTTTCTTGCGCGCGGAAAAAAACTTGCGGAAAAAATTTTTCAGTCAAGCGATTTTTCGAAGCCGTACTCGACCGTGTTGTTCGAGTCGTGCAGCTCGCGTGTGCCAGTTTCCCGGAAACCCAGCGCGCGGTAGAGACGGTGGGCCTTCGTAAAACGCGTGTCGCTCCAGAGAATCATGCGCGGGCGGTGGTGCGAGCGCGCGAAATCAATCGCCAGCTCCGTCAGCCTGCGGCCCCAGCCCTGCTGCCGCAGGGAAGGGTGCACGTAGAGCGATTTCAGCTCGCCCGCGTCCTCGTGCAGCATGACGGCGACGGTCGCGCGCACGCGCCCGGCCTCTTCGACCACCCAGAACTCGCCGCCGTGCGCCCGAAAGTACGGCCCAGGCTCAAGCAGGTGGCGCTCCTCGCCCTCCGCGTCCAGCACGCAGTCGTATTCCACGTAAATCTCGCCGATCAGCGCCAGGATGCCCGGCACGTCTTCGGGAACAGTCGGGCGCAAGCTTGGTGAACTCATCTGGTGACCGTGTTGTTTATGACGGGCAGGCTCGCGCGCACCTTGCGCGCGGCGGCCCGCCGAAGCTGTTGTGATTGATTCGCCGGGCGGCCCGTCTTCTCGCCCCATTCGCGGGCCAGCCGGTTCAGTTCCGCGCCGTCCGATTCGGGGTCAACGAGCGAGAGCCAGAGCGGGAGCGGGAGCCACGCCCAGGCCGCGCCGTAGACTTCGTCGTTCAACTGCTCGACGCGGTGCTCCGTGCGCGCCTGCAAGCCCGCGGGCGGCAAGTCCTCCCAGTTTTCGTAGCAGGCGTGCTGGATGCACGGGGCAGGCTTGGCCCGCGCGTGGACGAGGCAGCCGAGTTTCGCGTCGTAGAGCGGGCAGGAGTAGGTCTGCGCGAACGTGTCGCCCGAGGCGCGCAACCGGTAGCGCTCGACCGCGCGGCGCGCGCGCTCGTAGACCGCCCGCCTGCCCTCGTCCGTCAGGCGCGGCGTGCGCCTGAGCGTCTCGCGAATCGCCACGGCTTCGAGGCGCGTGACGTGCACGTTGACGAAGTGCGCGTCCGTGCAGCAGACGCCGCGCGTAGGGCACGTGCGGCAGTCCTCGGCCGCGTGCTCGTAGTTCAGTTTGATGAAACTCTGGTAGGCCGACTTGACGCGCTGCAACTGTGCCAGCGCGTCTCGCTCGGATTGTTTCCGGCTCATCTCTTCTCGGCGCGCTCGTAGAGCGCAAGGAATTCAAGGTTGCCGTCCGCGCCGCGCACGGGCGACTCGATCACGCCGCGCGCCTTCAGGCCGAGTTCTTCGGCCGCGCCGTTCACCTCCGCGACGACGCGCGCATGCTTCGCGGGGTCCGTGACGATGCCGCCGCGGCCGACCTCCCCGCGCCCGACTTCGAACTGCGGCTTGACGAGCGTAACGAGGCGGCCCGTCTCAGTCAACAGCGGCACGATTGCCGGCATCACTTTCGTCGCCGAGATGAAAGACACGTCCATCACGGCCAGGTCGAACCTTTCATCGAAGTCCTCAGGCTTCAGGTAGCGCGCGTTGACGCCCTCGCGCACCTCCACGCGCGGGTCCGACCTCAAACGCCAGTCAATCTGGTTGTGGCCCACGTCGACGGCCACGACGCGCCGCGCGCCGTGCTGCAAGAGGCAGTCCGTGAAGCCGCCGGTCGAAGCGCCGACGTCCAGGCAGAGGAGCCCCGTCACGTCGAGCGAAAATTCCTTGAGCGCCGCCTCCATCTTCAACCCGCCGCGCCCCACGTACCGCGCCGCCGGGTCCTCCGCGCCCTTGACGCGCACGGGCGCGTCGACCGCGAACACCTCCGAAGGCTTCAGGACGCGCTGCTCGCCGACGAGCACCACGCCCGCCATGACGAGCGCCTGCGCCCTCGTGCGCGACGCGGCCAGCCCGCGCTCGACGAGAAGTTTGTCAATCCGCTCGCGACGCATAAGGCAAAAGTAAAAAGGGAAAGGGGAAAAGTAAAGACGAAAGCCACGCCCGTCGTCTTTACGAAGGCAGAAGGTAAAAGTAAAAGGGAAGACAAAGAGCTTTGCTCTCGTCTTCCCTTTTGCCTTTTTACTTTTACCTTACTTTACGGTTGTCTGCCCTCGAAGATGTCGCGGATGCGGTCGAGTTCTCTCCCGGCGCGCTCGATCTGGCGCGGGATGCTGACCTCGTCGTCCCCGCGCTCGCGGCGGCGGCGCTCCCTGCGCTCCTCGCGGCGGCGCTGTCGCTCTGCGCGCCTCTCTTCATCGCGGGCCTGCTCGGCTTCCTCTTCGTCTTCGGCCGCGTCGTCACGTCTTTTTTCGGGGACCGCGGGCGGCTTCACCTCGCCGCGTTCCCTACGCTCGTCGCGGGCAGAACGCCCCTCGCGCTCCTCAACCTCCGGCGGCTCGCGGTCCTCTTCTTCGTCCGGCTCGACGGCGGGCTCTTCTTCCGCGGGCGGCGGGACGGCGACGCGAGCCTGGGGCGTGGGCGTCGGTTCGACCGTCTGCGCCGTGTTCTCGACGGGCTGCGCGGGCGTGGCGGGCGCTTGGGCCGCGTTGCGACTCCTGTAAACGCCTATGCCGATTCCCGCCGCGACGCCCAGGCCGGCGGCGACCAGGACGACCAGGAGGAGAGCCGCCGGGCGCTTCCAAAAAGGCGCTGACGCAGTGCCAGCGTAACCGGCTTGACGCGCGCCGTAGGCTTCCTCGCCCGAGAGCGGGACGACGGGCCGCGCCGTCATCGTCGCCTCGGCGTCGAAGTGCGGGGTCGAAAGCGGCCTGTCGCGGTCGGCCCCGGTCGAAATAATTATTTTTCTTCTCTCTGACATCTCACTTCGGGGGCGGAGCCCGTCTCCGCCGACGTTCGGATTGTAACCCGTTTCGGGCCAACTCAGGGCTGCAAAATCGAGGCCACGCGGCGGGGCGCATCCATTCCGGGCCTAACTGTTGAAAAACGGCCCCCGCCCCGGCACTTTAGATGCCGCCGGGCCCGATTACGTCCACCGACTGTACGAAAAAGCAGTGGGCAGCGGGCAGCAGGCAGTAAGCAGTTAAGACAAGTTGCTTTTACTGCCCACTGCCTGCTGCCCGCTGCCCGCTGCTTTTCAGCTGCTGACTTTTTGTCTTTTGGCGCGGCGGTCTTCGAGGACTTCGACGCTCTCTTTGACGCGCGTGTAGATGCCGTCGGCGTCCAGGCCGTATTTGGCGAGGAGGAGTTTGGCGTCGCCGTGCGTGACGAGGCGGTCGGGGATGCCCATGCGCACGACGCGGACCTGATCCAGGAGGCCGTTCTCTTCCAGGAGTTCCATCACGGCGGAGCCGAAGCCGCCCGCGAGATACGCTTCCTCCACGGTGACTATCAGGCGCTTGGTGCGCGCCAGCGCGAGCAGGAGCCCGGAGTCTAGCGGCTTGACGAAGCGCGCGTTGACGACCGTCGTCTCGATGCCGTCCTTCATTAGGTTCTCGGCCGCCGCCAGAGACGGGTGAGCCATCGAGCCGTAAGCGACAATCGCCACGTCGCCGCCCGCGTCGCGCAGGATTTCGCCCTTGCCGATTTCCAGTAGCTGCGGCTCGCGCGTGATGTCCGCACCGACGCCGTTGCCGCGCGGGTAGCGCAGGGCCGCAGGCCCCTTGTGCTCTATCGCCGTCAGCATCATGTCGCGCAGCTCGCCCTCGTCCTTCGGTGCCATCACGACCATGTTCGGCATCGGCCTCAGGTACGCGATGTCGAGCAGCCCGTGGTGCGTGGGCCCGTCCGGGCCGGCGATGCCGCCGCGGTCGAGCGCGAAAGTCACGTCGAGGTCCTGTATGCAGATGTCGTGTATCACCTGGTCGAAGCCGCGTTGCAGGAAGGTCGAGTAGATGGCGGCCACGGGCTTCAGGCCCTCGCAGGCCAGGCCGCCGGAGAAGGTGACGGCGTGCTGCTCGGCGATGCCTACGTCGAAGGCGCGCTCGGGGAATTTTTCCAGAATTATGTCCACGCCCGTCCCGTCGGGCATCGCCGCCGTCAGCGCGACGATCCTTTCGTCCTTCTCCATCAGCTCGCACATGGTCTTGCCGAAGACGGACGTGTAGGTCGGGGCTTTGGACGAAGACTTGACGGGCTTGCCGGTCTTCAAATCGAAGGGGCCGGTGGCGTGCCACGCGTAGTAATTCTTCTCGGAGGCCGGGTAGCCTTTGCCCTTGGTCGTG
>DATMVE010000078.1:0-92039 GCA_035563515.1 Pyrinomonadaceae bacterium | reverse complement strand
ACGGCGACCGCGGCGCGCGCGGGCGCGACATCCCTTTCAAGCGCGGGCGCTGGTACGACCCTTACAACCAGAGCGTGCTGAAAGGCGACTACCCCATCTTCGGCAACAAGACTTTCATGATCCTCTCGGCCGTCTCGTCCTCGGCCGTGGAGCAGAACCGCACGCCGAAGCCTTCGGACATAGGCAGCGTGCGCCCCGGCAGCGCGGACTTTTTCGGCAAGCCGGAGCTTCTGGGCGTGGGCCAGACGTTCCAGTTCACCTTCGAGCTGTTCCGCGGCGACTCGACTTTCAGGCCGCGCACCTGGGCCATTAAAATTTCGCCGACTTTCAGCCTCCCGAACTACGCTCGCGCGCGAGAGAACGGCGTCGTCCACGTCGACGTGCGCCGCGGACGGACGCGCACCGACACGCACTTCTCCTTCGAAGAGGCTTTCGCCGAAGTCAAGCTCGCGGACACGAACGCCAACTTCGACTTCGTCAGTTTGCGCGCCGGGATACAGCCCTTCGTCTCGGACTTCCGCGGCTTCATCTACTCGGACAACAACCTCGGCGCGCGCCTCTTCGGCGCGTTCGACAACAACAAGCTGCAATTCAACGCGGCCTTCTTCCACCAGCTTGAGAAGGACACCAACAGCGGCCTGAACCGCTTCGACCAGCGCCCGCAGAACGTTTTCATCGCCAACGTCTTCCGCCAGGATTTTCTCGCCAAGGGCTACACGCTCCAGGGGAGCATCCACTACAACGACGACCGCCGCAGCGTCGAGTACGACCGCAACGGCTTTCTGGTCCGGCCCGCGCTCGTCGGCGACGCGCGGCCCCACTCGATCAAGGTCGGCTACCTGGGGATTGCGGGCGACGGCCACATCCGGCGACTCAACATCTCGCACGCGTACTACTACGCCTTCGGGCGCGACGACCGGAACCCGATAGCGGGGCGCTCGACGCGCATCAAGTCGCACATGGCCGCCGTCGAGGCTTCGATTGACAAAGACTACCTGCGGTTCCGCGGCTCGTTCTTCTTCGCGCAGGGCGACAAGGACCCCACGGACGCGCGCGCCACGGGCTTCGACGCCATCTTCGACGACCCGAACTTCGTCGGCGGCCAGTTCTCTTTCTGGAACCGGCAGGGCATACGCCTGACGCAGACCGGCGTCGGCCTCGTTCAGCCGAACAGCATCCTGCCCTCTTTGCGCAGCAGCAAGACGCAGGGCCAGGCCAACTTCGTCAACCCCGGAATCTTCATCTACAACGCGGGGCTGGATGTCGAAATCACGCAGCGCATCAAGGCGATCTTTAACGTCAACTACCTGCGCTTTCACCGCACGGAGCCGCTCGAATACGTGCTCCTCCAGAACCGGATTCGTAAAGACATCGGGTTCGACTACAGCGTCGGCGTGGCCTACAGGCCGTTCCTGATTAACAACGTGACGTTCACCTTCGGCGCGGCGCTGATGCAGACGGGCCGCGGCTTCCGCGACATCTTCACGGACGCCTCGCGCAACTGCCCGCCGAACGTCGGCGACTTCTGCGCGTCGGACGGCGTCGTCATAGACCCGAGCAAGCCGCTCTATTCTTTGTTCGGGCAGGTCAAGTTCGTGTTCTGAGGGGGAGAACGAGAAATACATTTGAGATTTCAAATCTGAAAATTTCAAATTTGAAATCCGTGCTTATTGTTTTCGTCTGGAAGCGAATCATCATGCGACGCCACCGCAGCGGCGCTGACCGCATCAAGTTCTTACTCGTCATCACGCTCACGGGCGCGCTCGCGGTCCTCTGCCTCAGCGGCGTGCGCTCTGCGGCGACGAACGATGACGGGAAACAGGCCCGCGCTTCCTCCGCCGCCAACTCCGTCCCGCAACAAATGCCCGCGCCGTTTCAGGAGGGCTGTCTCAACTGCCACGGCCAGATCGAGCCGATGCACGAGACGAAGTCTGGCAAGCTCGAAGAAGGGAAGGACGGGCAGAAACTCTCCTGCACGTTCTGCCACGGCGGGAACCCCGCCGAGAGGGCGAACAAGGAGGCGGCGCACGTACAGCCGCGCTACCCGGAAGAGTGGGAGCGCAACAACCAGCGCACGGGCGCGAACCCCGAGCGGACCAACACGCTGCTCGCGCGCGAGAGCCGCGAGTACGTGCGCTTCATCAACCCCGGCGATTTGCGCGTCGTGGAGACGACCTGCGGCACCTGCCACGGCGGCGAGAACTACGCCGTCGCCAACAGCATGATGCGCCACGGCGCTATGCTCTGGGGCGCGGCGCTCTACAACAACGGCGGCTTCCCCCTCAAAGACACGCGCTTCGGCGAGAGCTACTCCGAAGAGCGCGGCGCGCCCGAGCGCCTCATACAGCAGGGCGACATCAAGCCCGAGCTGATGACCTTGAGCGGCATCCTGCCTTTCATAGACCCGCTGCCGCGCTGGGAGATTTCGCAGCCCGGCAACGTGCTCCGCGTCTTCGAGCGCGGGGGCAAGCGCCGCCTCGAAGTCGGACTGCCGGACAGGGAGGAAGAAGGCGGCAAGCCCGACAAGGGATTGAGCCCGCGCGGATTTGGCACAGCGCAGCGCACGGACCCCGTCTATTTGGGCTTGCAGAAGACGCGCCTGCTCGACCCGACCCTGAACTTCCTCGGGACGAACGATTTTCCGGGCGACTACCGCTCCTCCGGCTGCACGGCCTGCCACGTCCTCTACGCCAACGATTCGAGCGCGCTCCACTCGGGCAGGGAGTTGGCACAGTTCGGCAACCGCGGGACGACGCAGACGGCCGACACGAGTTTCAATAACGTGAGGAACGAGCCGGGCCACCCCGTCAGGCACCGCCTGACGCGCAGCATCCCCACCTCGCAGTGCATGGTCTGCCACATGCACCCCGGAACGAACATGGTCGCGACCTATTTGGGTATGACGTGGTGGGACAACGAGACGGACGGGCGCGTGATGTACCCCGAGAAGCAGCGCAACCCTTCGCAGACGGACGAACAAAAACTGCTCGACCGCAACCCGGAGGCGGCCAGTCTGCGCGGCCTCTGGTCGGACCCGGAGTTTCTGGCCCGCACGGGCACGCGGGACTTCAACCGCCAGTTGACGCGCACGCAGTTCGCCGACTTCCACGGCCACGGCTGGATTTTCCGCGCCGTCTTCAAGCGCAACCGCCGCGGCGAATTCCTGGACCGCGACAACAAAGTCCTGAACGACGTGAGCAGCCAGCAGCTCTGGGACGCCGTGCAGTTCCGCGACACGGACAACGCGGAGCTGACGAACAAGGCTCTCAAGCCCGACGCGCCCGTCCACCTCAAGGACATACATCTTGAGAAGGGGATGCACTGCGTCGACTGCCACTTCAGCCAGGACAATCACGGCAACGGCATCCTCTACAACGAGCCGCGCGCCGCGATTGAAATCACCTGCACGGACTGCCACGGCTCGATCACGGAGAAGGGCTGGCCCGACACGCCGCAGGGCGGCCGCGCGCAGCCGCCGCGCACTTCTGGCCCAGCCGCAGGCAAGCGTGTGACGCGCGACGGCAAGTACGAGGAGGGGCAGGGGCGCGACCTCTCGCGCATCATTGTGCCCTGGCGCTCGGCCGACGGCAGCCAGGTGCGCCTCTTCGAGAAGATTCGTAAAGAGAAAGATGTCCGCAAGGACGCCTCCGGGAAAGAGGTGACGCTCACGCGCGGCGACATCATTCAAAATTCGATGGTCGAGCCGGGCGTGTGGTGGCGCGTCAAGCAGACCATTGACACTGTGACCGAGGGGAGCCGCGACTACAACTGGAAGTCGCACTACGCGAAGACCGTCCGGCTGGACGAGCGGGGGCAACTCAGTTGGGGCGCGAAGGACGGGAAAATGGCACACGAGGACAGTCGGGTGAGTTGCTTCGCCTGCCACTCTTCGTGGATGACTAGCTGCTTCGGCTGCCACCTCTCGATGACGGCCAACCGCAAGATGCCGAACCGGCACAACGAGGGCGGCGACTCGCGCAACTACACGACCTACAACTTCCAGGTCCTGCGCGACGACGTGTTCATGCTCGGCGTGGACGGCACCACCACGGGCCACCGCGTCGCGCCCGTGCGCTCCAGTTCGGCCGTGCTCGTCAGCTCGCAGAATCAGAACCGCGAGTGGATTTACAGCCAGCAGCAGACCGTCTCGGCCGAGGGCTACGCGGGCCAGGCTTTCAACACGCACGTCCCGCACACGGTCCGCTCCAAGGAGACCAAGGACTGCGAGGACTGCCACGTCGCGCGCGCCAACAACAACAACGCCTGGCTCGCGCAGACCTACTTGCAGGGCACGAACTTCGTCAACTTCATGGGCCGCTACGTCTACGTCGCCGCCGAGCACTCGCTCGAAGTTGTGCCAATCACGGAGCGCAGCGAGCCGCAGGCCGTCTACGGGAGCACGCTGCACAAGCTCGCCTACCGCCAGAACTATGACGACTTCGTCAACAACGACAAGCGGCGGCTGACCTACTTCTTCGAGCACGTCGGGAACCCCGAGGTCTTGCAGGTGCAGTTGCGCGGCGAGTACGCCTACGTCGCCGCAGGGAAGGGCGGCCTGCGCGTCTACGACGTGGCCCAGATTGACCACAAGGGATTTTCCGAGCGCATAGTGACCGCGCCCGTCTCGCCCTTCGGCCAGAAGTTTTACGTGGACACGAAGTACGCGACGGCCGTGGCCGCGCCTTCGACGCTGGCGGTCGACCCGGCGCGCTGGCGGCTCGACCGTGAGGTCGGCTGGTTCGACCCGCTCGGCAACGACCAGAAGAGTCAGCGGGCGTGGGCGCGCTGGCGCGAGTGGTCTAAGCTCGCGGAGGACGCGCGGAAGAAGACCGTCAACCCCTGGGTCAACGAGGAGCAGCCGATTCACCCGCTCTACGCTTACCTTTATGTAGCGGACCGCGAGGAGGGCTTGATCCTGGTCGGCGCGGCGACGCTTCTGGACGGCGACCCGCTCAACAACTACCTCAAGCGCGCGCTCGACAAGAACACTTACCCGAACGGCGCTTACAATCCGGGCGGCGCGCTGACGGGCGCGAACAACATCACGATTGCCGGAACCTACGCCTACATCACGACGCCGAACGCGCTCGTCGTCGTCAACATCGACGACCCGCTCAGGCCCGAAAAGGTCGGGCAGATTCCGCTCAACCGCCCGACCTCGGTCGCGGTGCAGTTCCGCTACGCCTTCGTCACGGACGCGGACGGCCTGAAGGTTCTGGACGTGACGGACCCGTTAAAGGCGCGGCTCGTTGACGGGGCCGTGTTGCCGCTCAAGGAGGCGCGCGATGTCTACGTCGCGCGCACCTACGCCTACGTCTCGAACGGCCACGAGGGCGTCGCCATCGTCGACGTGGAGAACCCGGAGAAGCCCGCGCTCCACATGATGTACGACGCGGAAGGCGAAGTGGGCGGGCCGCTCAAAGACGTGCACCAGGTGAAGGTGGCTATGACGAACGCGAGCCTCTTCGCCTACGTCGCGGACGGCGAGGCGGGCCTGCGCGTGTTGCAGTTGACGGACCCCGAGGCGATGCAGACTTACGCAGGCTTCAGCCCGCGCCCGCAGCCGCGCCTCATCGCCACGTTCCAGACGAAGGGGCCAGCCATAGCCGTCTCGAAGGGGTTGGACCGCGACCGCGCCGTGGACGAGAGCGGCAACCAGACGGCCGTCTTCGGCCGCCGCGGCGCGCGCCCCTTCACGCTCGAAGAGATGCGGCGCATGTACCTGACGAAGGACGGCCGCGTCTTCACCGTCTCCAACATACGCGGCCTCGACGACAAGACCCCGCTCCCGCGCGCCCGGAACGTGCTCGCGCCGGCGGGGCCGCCCGCCGTAGCTGACGAGAAAAAACGCGCCGCTCTCTCTCTCAGCCTCGCCGCGCCGTCTTTGTTGTTCAAGACGCCGGGCGCGCTCGTCGGCGGCCTGACCCTCTTCCTCTTCGTCATCGGCTGGCACAGATTACGCCGCCCGAAGAAATGATGAATGCGGAATGAGGAATGGAAAGCATTTAATTCATCATTCCGCATTCCGCATTCATCATTGTCTTTTCAAACTTCCGCAACCGTAGTATGCTCGACGCCGCCCAATGAAACATCAAACATCTCAGGAGACGGTGTCCCATGCGTAGAGCCTTAGCGTTTTTAATCCTGGCGATAGTCCTGGCCGCGGCCGGCTGCGGGGCGAGCAACACGCCGAACGCCAACAGTCCGGGGACGACCACTTACGGCAACAGTAACACCGCGAGCGGGGCCGGCGCGCCCGCCAAGACGGGGGCCGCGCCGTCGTCGAACGCAAACTCGAACAGCCCGGCCGACGGCGGGATCAAGCCGCCGACGAGCAAGTAGTAAAACTTCGGAAGCTCTTCAAACTCACGCGCGGCGCGCGCGCCGGTCTTGTCGGCCACCCGGAAGGCGCGCGCCGGGCCACAGGTGATTGCGAGGCCATGAACACTAAGCTACAGCGCTCTCTCATCCTCTCTCTCTTGCTGGCGGCCTTCTGCGTCGCCGGCGGTAAGGCGCAAACGACCGCGACCGCCACCGCCGCTCCCGCCGAGTTCAACCCGCTCTCGGCGCTCCCGGCCTCGGACCTGGTCATCTACGCCGACATGCGGCGAATCATGACGGACCTCGCGCCGCACATTCTGGCACACGACCCCTCCATGCTCGCCAAGGTGACGGGCGTGCTCGAAATGGTGAAGGCGAAGACGGGCATCAACGTCATGGGCGTCGAGCGGGTCATCGTCGGCCTGCGGCTCCTCGGCCCGGTCGGCCCGCAGTTCAAGAAAGAGAACCTCGGCGTAGTCATCGTCACCTACGGCGACTTCGACGCGAACGCGTTCGTGGCGTTCGCCAAGGGCGAGACGAAGGGCAAAATCAACGAGCAGACCTACGCGGGCAAGGTCATCTACAGCGAGCCGCCGCCCGAGCCGCCGCAGACGAAGCCCGAGCGCGACCTGCCCGCCTTCGTCGTGCTCAACGCGAACACGCTCGTCATAGGCGATCTGGCCGGGGTGCGCGAGTCCGTGGACGCGGCGGCCGGGACGGGTCGCCTGGACCCGGCGGTCGCGCGCCTCGCCACTGTGGACGAGGCGGCGCTGGTCGGCGTTGGCGTCAACTTTTCGCCCACAGTCGCGCAGCACCTGAGCGCGAGCGTAGGGCCGGACGAGGTCGCGCAGGCGGGGGTACGGCTGCTGGCCGCGACCGTCAAGCAGTTGTCTCTCTCGGCGGGCGTCGGGGCGGGGAGTTTTAACGTCAGCCTGGGCGCGCGCTTCTGCGACGCGCAGCAGGCACAGGGCGTGGGCGACGTGCTGGCGGCGGTGCGCCGCAAGGTCATCAAGGACGACCCGAAGCTCGCGGGCCTGCTCGAAGGGGTGCAGGTCAGGACGGAGGGCTCGGACGTGCGCCTCCGCGCGGAGCTCAAGGGCGAAGTCTTGCGGAACCTGGGCACCATGTTCGCGGGGCGGCGTGAGGGCGCGGGCACGAGCACAACCTCGCCGCCCCCGCAGGCGGCCCCGCCCCCGGCCGACACAGAGCAGAAGGCAAGCCCCGCCGACCCAGGCATCAAGCCGCCGACGAACAAGGCCACGCAGCGCCGCAGGTCCAGGCGTCGCGGGAGGTGAGCGATGGCGGCGAGACGGGGCGGCGCAGGAGGGCGTCCGGCGAAGAAGAAGAGTGGTAAGAAGCGCGCGGCGGGCGCGGGCGGCGGGCGCGCGTTCGAGGCGCAACTGCGCGACGCCGTCCGCGCCGTCGACGTGGCGAACTTGCTGACCTCGCCGCTCAAGCGCTCCATCGAAAATCTACTGCACGTCGCGGGCGACGCGATGGGCTCGGACGAAGCGAGCGTGCTCGTGCGCGACGGGAACCGCGGCGGGCTCAAGTTCCTGGCCGCCATCGGCGAGGTCGCGGACAAGCTGATGAAGGTCAGGCTCCCGCCGGGCAAGGGCATCGCGGGCTTCGTCTTCGCGAGCGGCCAGCCCGTCGCCGTCGCGGACGTGGCGCGGGACGAGACTTTCTACGCGGAGGTAGACCGCGCCACGGGCTATTCGACGCAGACCCTCCTCGCGACCCCCTTGCGCGTCGAGGGCGAGACGGTGGGCGTGCTTGAGTTCGTCAACCGCCTGGGCGAGCCGCCCTACCAGCCGTTCACGCCCGACGAGATGGACAAGGCCGCGCACTTCGCGGACGCCATCGCCACACTCGTCGACGCGCACGAGACCGCGGGGCTTGTCGAGACGCTCTTCGAGCGGTCGATGAAGGCGGAAGGGGAGGGGAGGGGCGACGAGCTGCTGAAGTGGCTCAAGAAGGTGCGCTCCGCGCCTGAGCACCGCGACCTGCTGCTCCTGGCCGTGCGGCTGCGCGACATAGCGGGCCGCGGCGAGCAGGAGCGCGCCCTGTGCCGTGACGTGCTCGAAGCGCTCGACCGCTTCACGGCCAACAAGTCGTCGGCCGTGTATTTCGGCCTTTGAAGAGATCGGAGGAAGAGAGCTTGGACTTACCGGACATAGAGACGGTCTCCGCGAAAGTGCACGAGGCTTGGATGGAGGCTAAATCCGCGAAGGGCGTCAAGTCACGCAAGAGCGAGACGGGCGAGGAGCTGATGGTCCCCTACGAGCAGCTCTCGGAAGAGGCCAAAGAGCTTGACCGCGCAACCGTGCGCGCCGTCTACGCCGCCATCAGCGCCGCGCAACAGGAAACAGCCGCCTAAAACAAGCCTGAATATTTCTTTGCGGCTTTGCGCCGTGTCACCGCCGCTCCATGATGATGCCCGCTTCGAGCGGGCCAATTTTTACTTCGACAGTTTTGGAGCCGAGGACGCGCCGGAAGTCGCGGAAGTAGGCCGGGACGCCTTCGGCCGTCGCCGCGTCCGCGTTGTTCTGAAGCTGGTAGTGTGTGTGCACGAAGTCCGTGTTCCCCGAAAAACCCACGCGCGCGAGCGGCTGGCCCTGTTTGACCGTCTCGCCGGGCTTTACTAAAAAGCTCCCCCGCAAGAGGTGCGCGAACAGGCTGTACTCGCCGTTGCCGTGGTCGATCACGATGAAGTTGCCGAAGATGCCCGACGCCTTGTCGGGCGAGAGCGTCTTGGAGAAGACGACTTTGCCCGCTTCGAGCGTGTTGTCCGGGACCTCGTCAACCAGAGCGACTACCTTGCCCGCCCCCGGCGCGTAGAGCGTGGCCCCGTAGCCGAACCAGTCTTCCAGCCGGTTGCCGTCGCCCCTGTGCAGTTCGCCGTCCTCGCCCGCGATGGTCAGGTCGTCCGCGTAGCGCGCGCTGTTGGCCTTGAGGCCGACCATCTGTGCCAGCGGGTGAGTCAGGTCGATGCGCCTGTGCGGCGAGTAGAAGTCGTGGCCGTTCTCCGCGACCACGCGCCCCTTCAGGGGGAGAATCAGGCTCGTCTTCGTGCGGTACTCGATTGGCTCGACGGCCGCCTCAGACTTCAGAATTGGCCCGGCGTCGGCGGCGAAGTGAAACTCGTACTTGAGGGTCTTGATGTCGAGCGCGCCGTCGAACGTGTGGAAGGGGTTGAAAAGGTAGAGCGAGCCGCGCCCCGCGATCTCCGTCTTCGGTACGGTCTCGATGGCGGGGCTCAGGCCGTGCGCGTCGAGGGAGCGTTTGAGGACGAGGCGGCCCGCGCGGTCGAGGACGCGGACGCGTATGGCCGTGAGCCTGAGCTTGTCCGGGGTGAGATTTTCAAGCAGGAAGTCGAAGTTCAGGAGTTGACCGGACGACGCGCGCTCGACGTAAACCTGCTGCGGCCTGACCGTCACCCTCACCGATTCCGCCCCCGCGGGCGACGGAAACAGGAAGGCCACCACGGCGAGTAAAAATAATCGCATCGGTTTCAAGGGGCCGGCGCGCTTCGCCCGCCCGTCAGAGCGCGCCGGAGGTTCTTTTATCGCCCAGGAGGCTCGTCGTGTGCTCTGTGATGCTGGGCGGTTGCAGCATCTCGGCCGTGTTCACGCGCGGCGGGTTGAACGAGGCGGCGGGCACGCTCCTCGCAGGCGGGAGTGCCGCGCGGTCGCGGCCGCCGGCGCTGACCTTCGTGCTCAGGTCGGGCGCGGGAGTCTGCGGCTGCGAGAGCTGCCCGCGCCTCGGGGCGGCTTCGTCCTCGCCGAAGATTTTGTTGACGGCGCGGAGCAGGTGGCCGACGAAGTTGATGAATAATACGAGGACGAGGAACAGCGCGATGGTCAGCACCAGTTGCCCGTCGCGCACGGGCGGCGGAGTCGTGTCGGGGAAGAGCACGACGACGAGCGCGACGACGAGCATGAGTAGCGCCCCGACTGTCACGTCTCTTTTCCGCAGCCCGCGCGCGGGCTGGAGCGGCTCGACCGCGGCCGCCTGCGCGGGCGCTTCCGTCTGCGCGAGCAGCTCTTTGACGACGCCGAGCTGGAACCCGCACCGCGAGCAGAACCGCACCTCGTCGGAAGGTTGCTGCTGACTACATTTTGGACAATACATTTTGACGGCCCGCCTTTCAACGGCAGTGTTCGGTCTAGTACAGGTTACGAAGAGCGCCGCGCCGAAGTTTCCTGTTCATGCCGGCGCGGCGTCCGCGGCCGTCCCCCTGCGCCTTCTGGCCCCCAGGACGGCGTGCGCGACGACGGCCGTGATGATGATCGAGCCGCCCGTGATGGCCCAGGTCGAGGGGCGCTCGCCGAGGAAGAGGTAGACCCAGACGGGGTTCAGCACGGGCTCTATGTAGCCGACGATGGCCGCGTCGAGCGAGCGCACGCCGCGCGCCATGCCGAGGGTGAAGAGCGTGTAGGCGAGCCCTATCTGGAAGACGCCGAGGTAGAGGACGCTCACGCCGTCCCAGGCAGTCATGTGACTGACGGCGGCCAGTCCCGCGGGTGCCGTGAAGACGACGAGCAGGAGGTTGCCGTAGATGACGGAGGAGGCGCGGTTGACGCGCTGCGTGTGCGGGTGGCGCAGCAGGAGTATGTAGAAGGCGAAGCAGAGGCCGGAGGCGAGCGCCGCGAGGTTGCCGGACACGTCCTGCGGCCGCAGCTTGCCGACGAAGAAGAGCGACATGCCCGTGACGCACGCCGCGACCACGAGGAGGTCCGCGCGGCGGAACTTCTCCTTGTAGAAGAGCGGCTCCAGGACGAGCACGTAGATGGGCGCGGTGTACTGCAGGAAGATGGCGTTGGCCGCGGTCGTGAGCTTCGTGGCGACGACGAAGAGGATGAGCAGCGCGGCGTAGAGCACCGAGGTGAGGACGGTCATCGCGTTGAGGCGGAACCCCTCGTGGCGCGTGAAGAGCGCGACCGTCAGGGCAGCGAGGAGCGAGCGCCCGAACGTCAGCTCGACGGCCGACAAGCTCGTCCACTTGATGAACAGCCCGCCCGTGCTCCACAGCAGCGCCGCCCCGAGCACGAGCAGCAGCGGCGAAACGTGCGCCGCCCCGCCACCACTTCGCGATTTCTCTCCCATTAATGTCAAAGCAGTTCGCCGCAGTTCAAATCTTTGTAGGCTTCCGAGATTCGCTCAAGGTTGTTCCACCAGACGGTCGCAGGTATCCGGCCCAGCGACCACTGTAGAACGGGAGTGAACAGGTGCATGACAATCGAATACCTGTAATCCAGCCGGCAATCTTCCCACGAATAATTTTCCACCCCGCGCGCGAGCAGGGCGGCGTGGTAGTGCCGGAGCAGCCGCTCTTCCAGGCGCGCGCGCCTCTCGGGATACCACTGAAGCGCCATCATGTAGGCGAGGTCGTTCGTCGCCGGGCGGATTCGGTTGCTCGTCGCGAGGTCAATCAGGTAGACGCGCCCGCGCCCCGCGTCCTTCGGGTGCAGCATGTTCCAGACGTGCGCGTCGCCGTGGATGAGCGTGTTGCGTTCGACGGCCGTCAGGCGGCGCTGCCAGAATATTGGCACAAACTCTATCGCCTTCTCGTAAGCCCTGCGCCGCCCCGCCGAAAGACGGTCGCCCAGGTAATCGAAGAAGCCGGAAAGGGCTTGGCGGTTGACGGCGGCGAGTCCCTTCAACGATGTCTCGTCGAAAAGCTCCCCGATCTTCGCGCCCAGCCGGGGGTGCTCCCACCAGAACGCGTGCAGCTCGGCCAGCGCCTCGACGCACAGCTCGCAGTGGCGCGTCGAAGGGGGCACGGGCAGCTCCGGCTGGGAGTGCGTCTCCGAGAGGTCTTCGAGTAAGAGGTGAGAGCCGCGGGAGTCCGCGGCGGCTGAGAAGCAGCGGACGATGGGCGGGTCAGTCATGGCCTCCCGGAGCACGCGGTAGACCAGCACCTCGTCCCTCCCCATCTTCGCGGAGGCTTCGTCGCCGGCTGAGTGAGCTTTGAGGAGCAGCCGACGCGGGAGCGCCGGGGCCGCGTCGGGCGAATAGGTAACTTCGAGACGATAGATGCTTGAGAAGAGCGTCTCGAAATGTGCGAGGCCGAGCCGGGAGACGCGGCCCCGCGCGAGGTGCCCGTTCAGCCTGAGCGTCTCGGTCAGCCATTCCGGCGTGAGCTGCTCTGCGCTTGTGATTGGCTCGGCCATCGGACGCGCGCCCTGCCCTATTCGCCGGCCTCGACTTTCGCTTCTTCCGTTTTCAGCGCGCGCAGGTGCTTGCCGAAGACTCCGTTCCACGGCGGGATGACGATGGAGACCGCGCCGGAGAGCTGCGCCTGGCAGGCGAGGCGAATCAGCGGCTTCGGCTCGTCCGTCTCGATGTAGCCGAACTCTTTGATCCGCTTCCCTTCGAGGCGGGCCACGTCGGAGAGTTTTTCCGCGCCGCCGAGCACGCCGACCCAGCAGGTGCCGCACGAGGCCGAGCGGCACTCGACCGGAATCGGCCCCTCTACCCGGCGCGGGTCAATTGCGCGCCAGTCGCGCGAGCGGTCTTCGGCCGCGCCGTAGGCCAGGTCGGTCGCGTTCTTCATCTTGTAACGCGCGGCGGGGTCGTTCTCGTCGAAGGTGACGGTCCACTCCTTGTCAATCGTCTTGAGAAAGCCGAGGAGTCCCTGGCCGTCGTCGCGCGCGCGCTCCTTCAGAACCTGCTCGGGCGACTTGCGCGCCGCGCGCTCGCTGATCGCGACCGCGCCCGGCGATTGCTTGAAGGCTTCGAGCCCGACTTGCTGCAAAGTCATCAAGCCCGCGGCCGTTATCCCCAGGAGCAAAGACTCGTCGCGGCCGACGCGCGCGGCCACTGTCCTGGCGATTCCGCGTATCGTCGCCGCGAGGTCTTCGTTTGCGGGCGACTTCTCGGCGGCCGCGGCGACCTCCTTTTTGACTTCGGGCCAGAAGCGGTGGCCGTAGAGGAAGGAGTGCGACGAATCGATCTGGTCTTTCAAGTAGTAATCGCCCTGGAGCAGCAGCTCGGCGGCCAGCCCCTCGGGGTCTTCCGCCTCGCGGAGCGCGCGCAGCAGCGCGAGCGGGTAGAAGCGAAACCAGATTTGCGTGGCCGTCCTGTCCACCTCGTGCGCGGACGGGAGAAGGTGAGCGACGGCGCGCGCCCACGCCTCGTCGTCGTGCCGGTCCAGGAACTGTTCGAAAGGGGTTGCGGTCTGGAAACTCATGATTACCTCAAGGATGAAAATCTACGCCTTCGAAAAACCGGATACTTTACCAGCCCGCGCCGCCGGCGCACAAATCGCGGGAAGGGCGAGGATGGCAATTGGCCCGGCTTTCGGTCTATAATGCGGGCCTCGTCGGTCTTGCTTTCACTAATTTCAAGGCGACAGTCGGACTTAATTTTTGGTTGGAGGCTTCCCCCCAAATGCAACCAGCGAAATGCCGCATCCTGTGCGTGGACGACCACGAAGACACTTCCTTCATGCTGACGCACCTGCTAGGGCTCTCTAACTACGAGGTCACGACCGCCCGGAGCATGAGCGAGGCGCTCGGCCTCATCGAGAGGGAGGAGTTCGACCTCTACGTCCTGGACAAGAGATTGCCGGACGGCTCGGGCCTGGACCTCTGCCGCAAGCTCACGACCGTGACGCCGCACGTCCCCGTCATCTTCTACACGGGCGACGCCTACGACCTGCACCGCGAGCAGGGGCTCTGCGCGGGCGCGGAAGCCTACGTGCCTAAGCCGGACATCGACGGGTTGATCGAGACGGTCCAGCGGCTGCTCTCGGACAAGGAGTGCGCGGCCGGGGTGAGCTGAGAAGAGAAGCCGTCTCCGGGCCGCCGGGGCGGCGCGCTCACGGTCTTGTCGCCCGCGGCGCGCGTGTGGTAATTTTCAGTGCATATAACCGGTTAACTCAGGCGGTCGGGCAGTCCGCGTCCCCCTTCATTTCGCCATCTTTGTTCACGACGGAGGAGACTATTCTTATGGAAGCGAAGAGACCTGAAGCCGCCAAGCCCGTGAAGACCTTCGACGGTGCTTACGGATTCTCGTTCGCCATCGCGCTCGGACTCCTGCTCTTCATCGCCGGCCTCGTCGTCAGCCTCTGGCTCGGCGGCGAGAACGGCCTCGGCCTGGTCTTCGGCATCCCGCTCCTGATCGCGGGCCTGCTCGTCCCGCTCTTCATGGTGCGCGGCGTCTTCGCCCGCAACGACATCGACGAGCCCTGCCCGGCCTGCGGCTCAGACATACACACGACCGACGCCACCATGCGCCTCGACTGCCCGAAGTGCGGCCGCACCCTGCGCGTGCGCGACATGCACATCTACGCCGAAAAGCAGTAAGCGAAAAGCAGCAGGCGAAAAGCAGCAGGCAGTGGGCAGTTAAGACAAAGCGGGTTGCTTTAACTGCCCACTGCCCACTGCCTGCTGCCTACTGCTCTAAGTCAGTCCGTGCGGCCTGGTCATGTAGTCGGCCAGCGTGAAGACGAACATGATCGCCAGCCAGAAGACGCCCGAGACGACGATCACCCAGATGAGGCGCGAGCTGTAGCGCACGTGCATGAAGTAGAGGACGACGAACGTGGCCTTGATTACGGCTATCGTCAGCGCCAGGACCGTGTTCGCCCCCGGAAACAAGTGATCGAGGTCTACGAAGGCCGCGAAGACCGTCGCCGCCGTCCCCACCATCAGCACGCCGAAGATGACGAAGTAAACACTTCTTGAAACGATGTGTTCCGACATGATGCCTCAAAAACGTTGATAAGTGGCGGGTGATGAGTGGCCGGCAGGAACGCCCCGCCGGCCACTCATCACCCGGCGCTCGCTAATGTCCTTCCCCCAAGTGCCTGCCCAGGAGGTAGAGCAGCGGAAAGAGGAATATCCAGACGATGTCGACGAAGTGCCAGTAGAGGCCGGAGATTTCCACGGGGGCGTGATACTCCGGCGTGTAGCGGCCCTTCCACGCGAAGAAGATCAGGTAGGCGAGGATGCCTATGCCGATGATCATGTGCAGCGCGTGCAGGCCCGTCATCGCGAAGTAAATCCAGTAAAACATCTGCACCTGGTTGGGGTCGCCCGCGCCCTCCCAGTGGAACGACGCGCCCGGAAACAGGTTGTCCCTGAACTTCTCGGCGTACTCGAACGCCTTGATGACCAAGAACGTCGTGCCGAGCAGCAGCGTCACGACGAGAAAGCCGACCTGGGCCTTGCGCTTGCCGGTCTGCGCGAAGTAGACGGCGAGCGCCATCGTCAGGCTGCTGACGATGAGGACGACCGTGTTGGTCGCGCCGAGGTAGATGTCCAGGTGGTTGCTCGCGGCGGCGAACGCCTCGGGGAACTTCGCGCGGTAGAGCGCGTAGGCCAGGAACAGGCCGCCGAAGAACATGATCTCCTGCACGAGGAAAACCCACATGCCTATGTTCCCGGCCTCGCGCTGCTGCTCCAGGTTGTCGAAGTGGTGCGCCAGCGCCGAATGATGCGCGTGCGCCCCGTGCTCGTCTACGTGAGTTGCTGCCAAAACCTTTCCCCCTCAAAAAAAGTACTGAGTACTGAGTGCCGAGTACTGAGTGAGAACGAGTTGTTAACTCGGCACTCGGTACTCGGCACTCATCACTTCTTTACGCCTGCACCGGCGGGAAGTCGGGCTCGTCCCGGCGGTCGAGCTTGCCGACGACCTCGACCTCCTCGGGCGGCGCGAACTCGTACGCCTCCCAGGTGACGACCGGCGTGACCTCGAAGTTCTCGGTCGGCGGCGGGCTCGCCGTGCGCCATTCGAGCCCCGGCAGCCGCCACGGGTTCGCCGCCGCGACGCGCCCGTACCGCATGGACCAGATGAAGTAGATCATCGGCATCAGCATCCCGAGCCCCAGAATCGAAGCGCCCGCCGTAGACATCACGTTCAGCACCTGGAACTCCGGCGCGTAGACGTGGTAGCGCCGCGGCATCCCCATGTAGCCCGCCAGGAACTGCGGGAAGAACGTCAGGTTGAACCCGACGAAGACCACGAGCGCCGCGAATCTGGCCCAGCCCTCCGGGTACATCCGCCCGGTTATCTTCGGCCACCAGAAATGCAGCCCCCCGAGGTAGCCCATCACGGTCCCGCCCACCATGACGTAGTGGAAGTGTGCCACCACGAAATAGGTGTCGTGCATGTGTATGTCCAGGCCGGCGGCGGCCAGAAACAGCCCCGTCATCCCGCCGATGAGGAAGAGGCCGATGAAGCCCAGCCCGTAGAGCATCGGCGTGTCGTAGGAGATGGAGCCCTTAAAGAGCGTCGCCGTCCAGTTGAAGACCTTGATGGCCGAAGGTATCGCGACGGCGAAACTCAGGAACGAGAAGATGAGCCCGGCGTAGACCGACTGGCCGCTGACGAACATGTGGTGGCCCCAGACCAGGAAGCCGAAGACCGCAATCGCGATGGAAGAGAAGGCGACGAACGTGTAGCCGAAAATGTTCTTGCGCGAAAAGTTGGCGATCAACTCGCTGACCACGCCCATCGAGGGCAGAATCATGATGTAGACGGCCGGGTGCGAGTAGAACCAGAAGAGGTGCTGGAAGAGGACCGGGTCGCCGCCGTAGGCCGGGTCGAAGATGCCTACGTGCGTGAGCCTCTCGAAGGCCAGGAGCAGGACCGTGATGGCGATGACCGGCGTGCCGAGAATCATGATCAGGCTGGTGGCGTAGTGCGACCAGATGAAGAGCGGCAGGCGGAACCAGGTCATGCCGGGCGCGCGCATCGTGTGAATCGTGACGATGAAGTTCAATCCCGTCAGGATTGACGAGAAGCCGGTGATGAAGACGCCGATGCCCGCGAGGATGACGAAAGAGTTCGAGAAGGTCGTGCTGTAGGGCGCGTAGAACGTCCAGCCCGTGTCAACGCCGCCCGAAACGAGCGCCCAGAGCGTAAACAACCCGCCGAGGACGTAGATGTACCAGCTCAGTAAATTGATCCGCGGGAACGCCAGGTCTTTGGCCCCGATCATCATCGGGACGAGGAAGTTCCCGAGCACGGCCGGGATGGCCGGAATCAGGAAGAAGAAGACCATCAGGATGCCGTGCTGCGTGAAGACCTTGTTGTACGTGCTCGACTGGAAGAGGTCGCCCTGCGGCGTCAAAAGCTCAAGCCTGATGAGCAGCGCGTAGATGCCGCCCAGGAGGAAGAAGAGCGTGACGGAGCCCAGGTACAGGAGCGCGATGCGCTTGTGGTCCTTCGTCAGGAGCCACGACTTGATGCCGTACTCCCGGTTCAGGTAGTTCACGCGCGGCGGCTCAATCGGCTCAATCGGTGTTGCTAGTGTAGTGTCCATAACCTTTCAACGATGACTGCGATTAATTACTGGCCCGGCCCTACGCGCGTGCTCGGCGGCGTGGAGCCGACCGGGTTCGAGCGCTGCGAGTCGGGCGACCTCGCGCCCTGCTCCTCCGGCCCCGTCGTCCCCGACGGCGTGTCGTCCTGGCGCGCGGGCGCGGTCGTCTGTATCCCCTGCGTGCGCGCGGGCGCGAGCGACTTGATGTAGGTCATGATTTGCAGCAACTGCTCCTCGCTCAGTTGCTGCTTGTAGTAAGTCGGCATCAGAGGCTGCCTGAAGCCCTCCACGATCTGCGACTGCGGGTTGCGGATCGAGTCGTAGATGTACTTCTCGTCGGCGTCCACCGACTGCCCGCCTTCCAACTTCACGGTGCTGCCGTAGAGGCTGACGAGCGGCGGCCCCTTGCCGCCCTCGCCGTTCGCGCCGTGGCACGAGGTGCAGCCCTGCGACTGGAACAGCTTCTGCCCGGCGACGACGGGCGACTCCTGCGAGCCCGCGCCCGAGAGCCACTCGTCGAACGCCGCCGGCTCCATCACGACGACCGACCCGGTCATGCCCGAGTGGTTCGTCCCGCAGTACTCGGCGCAGAAGAGGTGGTAGCGGCCGGGCTTCGTCGGCTCGAACCAGAGCGTGGTGTAGCGGCCCGGCACCACGTCCGCCTTCGTGCGGAACGCGGGGATGAAGAATGAATGTATGACGTCCTCGGTCGTCATGATGAGCTTGATGCGGCGGCCGACGGGGACGTGCAACTCGTTAATCTCGCGCTGCCCGGTCGTGTGCTGCATCTTCCACATCCACTGTTTGCCGACGACGTAGACTTCGAGCGCGTCCTTCGGCATGCGGTACTGCTGGAAGAAGAGGTCCGCGCCCCAGACGAACATGCTCATCGCGATGATGAACGGGATGACGGTCCAGAGCGTCTCAAGTTTGAGCGAGCCGGCGACGGGGCGCGGCACCTCCGAGGCCGTGCGCCTGCGGTACTTGACGACGAAGAAGATTATGGTCGCGCTGATGAGCAGCGTGAAGAAGATCGTCACGCCGACCAGGTAGAAGTAGAGCGCGTCCACCTTCGGCGCGAGCGTCGAAGCCCTCTCGGGAACGAATGGAATCCAACCCTGCAAAAGCATAAGTTAAGCCGTCCCTCCTGCACTCCCCGGCTCGGGCGCGGCCGTCAGGCGCGCGCCGCCCTTCTTCCCGCGCCGCCGTAAAATCAGGAGCAGCGCGCCGACGCCGAGCACGGTCACGACGCCGCCCAGGCGCATGATTCTCATCACCACCGGCCCGTAGCGCCCCGTCGCGGGGTCGTAGTGGTAGCAGTAGAGCAGCAACTGGTCCGCGAGCGAGCCGATCTTGTTGTCCGAGGCTTCGATCAGGCCGAAGCGCAAGTCCTTCGGGAAATATTCGACGCCGTAGAAGTAGCGCGAGAGCTTGCCGTCGGGCGTCAGCACCATGATGCCCGCGGCGTGCGCGAACTGGTCCGTCTTCTCGTCGTAGTTGTAGCGGAAGCCGACCGCGTCCGTGAGCCGCGCGATGTTCTCCTGGTCGCCCACCAAGAAGTGCCAGCCGTTTTCCGCCCCCGCGCGGTTGTAGCGCTGCACGAAGTTGCGCTTCTTCTCGGCCGCCAGCTCCGGCGTCTCGCGCGGGTCGAAGCTGACGGTCACGACGTCGAACTCGCGCCCCACGTCGAAGCTGACCGAGCGCAGGCTCCCGAGCAGCCCCGTCAGTATCTGGTCGCAGAGCATGGGGCACTTGTAGAAGACGAGCGAGAGGACGACGGGCCTCCCCTTGCTGAAGTACTCCCGGAGCGTGACCTCGCGCCCCGCGTCGTCTTTGAACTTGAGGTCGAGCGGGACCTGCTCGTTCAGCCGCTGCTCGATCTTGACCTCGCGCAGCGCCACGGGCAGCCCGTTCTCCGTCTGGCCCAATTCGGGGCGCGGGCTGTACAGCGGCGACGTGCCGTTGTAGAGCCGCCCCTGCGCGAGAATCAGTGGGCAGCAGGCGGCGAGCAGCAGGCTGATGAAAACTACGCGCCCGCCCGCGGCAGCCGCATTCCTGCCTTCTGTCTTTCTTTCACTGCCCACTGCCATCTGCCTACCGCCTACTGCTTTCCTCATTGGTCTCTCTTTTCCGGCATCCGGCCGGAGCTCTGGTACGAGGGGATGTCCATCCCCTTCAGGTCTATCTGTTCCTGGTTGTCGCCGGGCGAGCGGGTGCGCAGGGAGCCGTCCTCGACCACCTTCTTCATGGCCTCGTCAATCGGCATCCCCGCCTTGCCTGTGCGCGGGTCCGGCTTGCCTTCGAGCACCTGGTTCCACATCTTGCGCAGCTCGTTGTACTCGGCCTGCGGCTCGCGCAGTTGCAAATTGATGCGCTTGCCCTCGCCCTCGTCGACGCCGAAGCCGGGCGCGGCCTGTAGGCGCGGCTCGGGCGGGAGGCGCTCCTGCTCGGTCAGCGCCATGGGCCGGGGCGGCGGGTCGAGACTCGCCGCGCGGTCTTCCAGCACCTTGAAGAGCAGCTTCATCAGGATGAACGTGAGCACCGTCAGGACGAAGAGCCCGATGACGAACTTGGTGATCGAGCCGACGTTCACGTCGCTCGACTCGTGGCTCACGTCCGGGTTCTGTATGTGCGACACGTCCGGCGTCTCGTGAATGTCGTCCTTTTTCCTGCGCCCAAGCCTAGCCATATAGAAAATGCCTCTCAATAGATTAAAGGCCGCATCGCCGGCGCGCCGCCGACGCGGCGGACCCGCAGTCTCAATGCCCGCCGCGCCGCCCGTGCTCGACGGCCTCGTCAAAACTGGGGTCGTTGACCGGGAGCAGCGGGCGCAGCCGCAGTTGCCAGATGAAGAAGGCGAGCCAGAGGCCGCCGAAGGCCAGCGGCGCGGCCGCGTCCATCCAGCTAAAACGAAAATGCTCGCGGTTGAACTCCGGCTCTATCAGCCAGAACACGTCGATCAGCCGCATCAGGAAGATGAGCACCGCGATGGTCGCCAGCCTGCGCGCGTTGCGCTTCAGGTCGCGCGAGAGCAGGAGGAAGAACGGGAGCGCGAAATGAAGAATCACGAGCCCTATGCCGACGAAGCCCCAGCCGCCGCGCAGGCGGTGCAGGTACCACTTCGTCTCCTCGGGGATGTTGCCCGACCAGATGATCAGGAACTGCGAGAAGGCGAAGTAGGCCCACAGCATGACGAACGCGAGCAGCAGTTTCCCGAGGTCGTGGAAGTGCGGCGCGCGCACCACGCCTTCGAGCGGCGGCCGCGTCGAGAGGTAGACCATCACGGCGATGACGAGCGAGAAGGCCGAGAGCGCCCACCCCGCGACGTACAGGAGGCCGTAGATGGTCGAGAACCATTCCGGGTTGAGCGACATCACCCAGTCCACGGAGGCGAACGTCACGGTCAAGACGAAGAGGATGATGCCGGGGCCGCTCAACATGTTCATCTTCCGCGTGAGCCCGCGGTCGGCCGTGCGGTCCTGCTCCGCGGACCAGTGGTTCAAGAGGTACATCAGCCCGCCCCAGATGGCGAAGTAGATGGCCGTGCGGACCAGGAAGAAGGGGAAGTTGAGGTACGGCTTCTTCTTTTCGAGAATCTTCCTGACGAACGGCTCCGTGACCTCCTCTATGTGCATCCACTCGTAGAGGTGCTTCATGCCGAAGACGATTGGGATGAAGAGGAGCAGCATCAGCGGCAGCGTGCGGGTCCCGGCTTCGAGCACGCGGCGTATGACCAGGCCCCACGCGCCCGTGATGACGTGCTGGAGCAGCAGGAGCCCGAGGCAGCCGAGCGTGATGCCGACCCAGAAGACGTAGCCCACCAGGTAGGAGCGGAAAAACTGGTCCGGGCCGCCCAGGGCCGGGACGAACGCGCCGATGACGAGCAGGAGCATGAAGGCCGCGCCGGCTATGAGCGCGAGCTGCTGGTAACGCGCGGTCTCGCGCGGGGCGGCGTAGGTCACGTTTTGCACTCTCGTCTCCGCCACTATCTGTGTCCTCCGGCCTCGGCGGGCGCTGCCGCGCCGCTTGGCGTCGAAACTGTTTGCGGGTTCATCTGGCTGAGCTGCAAGGCGCGCACGTAGGCGGCAATCGCCCAGCGGTCCTGCACCGGGATTTGCGACCTGTAGGGCGGCATCGCGCCGAAGCCCTCGGTCATCACGCGGAAGAAGTAGCCGACGCGCGCCTGCCGCAGGCGGTCCTCGTGGTAAGAGGGCGGCCGCCGGTAGCCGCGCCGCACGATCATCCCGTCGCCCTCGCCCGTCGGCCCGTGGCACATCGAGCAGAAGATTTCGTAACGCTCGCGCCCGCGCTTCATCACGTCCTCGGTGACGGGGAACGGGAAAGTGTCGGCGTCGTCCGCCTCGCCTGCGGCCGCGGTCTGCACGGCCCCGCCCTGCGAAGACGTGTTGCCGCCCTGCGCCGCGTTGACGTTCGGTTGCGCGCCGCCGGCGTTGCCGCCGACCGCGCCCGGCTGAGCGTTAGAGTTCGCGTTCGCTTGCGCGCCCGCCTCCGCGCCGCCGGCCTGTCCGCCCGCGTTGGCGTTGCCGCCGCCTTGAGCGCGCGCGCCCGCGTCCATCTTACCCGTGTAGAGCTGGCGGTCCGCCCTCAGGTAGCCGCGCGGCACGGTGCCCTCCACGGGCCGGCGCGACGACAGCCCGTCGCTGAAAAACCCGCTCGCCTCGTAAGCCTCGTAACGCGGCTGGTCCTGCATGTCCTGCCGGCAGCCGAAAAGCAGCAGGCAGTTGGCAGTTAGCAGCAGGCAGTAAAAAACTGTTCGCGCACTGCCACGCGCTGCCCGCCGCCCGCCGCCCGCTGCCCGCTGTCTTTCACTGTTCGACATCAACCACCTCTTTGGGGTTCAAGCTCAAGAGAAACTGGCGCGCCTTGTCGTGGTCGAACTTCGGGTCGCGCGCCTCTATCACGAGGAAGAAGCGGTCGCGCGAGGCCAGGGCGAAGCGCTCGGCGTTGAAGACCGGGTGGTAGGGCTGCGGCAGCTTGTTGAGCGCCAGCATCCCGAAGACCGCCGAGAAGGCCGCGAAGAGCACCGTCATCTCGAACGTGATCGGGATGAACGACGGCCAACTGTGCAGCGGCCGGCCCCCGACGTTGAGCGGGTAGTCGATCACCGCCACGTAGTACTGCAACCCGTAGCCGACGAGCCCGCCGACGAGCCCGCCGATGAGTACGATGATGGGCAGCCGCGTGCGGTGAAAGCCTATGGCCTCGGCCAACTCCTCAATCGGGTAGGGCGAGTAGGCGTTAATCCGGCGGTATCCCGCGTCGTAGGTCGCGCGCGCCGCCTCGACCACGTCCGTCGGGTTATCGAATTCGGCCATCAAGCCGTAGAGTGGTGGCTTAGTTTCCATAGTCAACAGTAGTCAGTAGTCAGTCGTCAGTAGTCAGCTTCTAGTTTTTAACTGACTACTGACTGCCGATTACTCCTCAAGCATGTTCCTCCTCGACTTCCGCCTGCGGCAGGATTGTCCGCATCTCGAAGATGGAGATGATGGGCAGGAAGCGTATGAAGAGGAAGAGCAGGCTGAAAAAGAGCCCGATGGTCCCGATGAACATCGTCCAGTCCCAGATGGTCGGGCTGTACATGCCCCAGCTTGAGGGCAGAAAATCTCTGTGCAGGCTCGTCACGATGATGACGAAGCGTTCGAGCCACATGCCGACGCCGACCACAATCGAGATTAGCCAGAGAACCAGCATGTTGCTTCTAATCTTCTTCGACCAGAGGAGCTGCGGGACGATGCCGTTGCACAAAATCAGCAGCCAGTAAAAAACGGCATACGGCCCGGTCATGCGATTCCAGATCATGTAGCTTTCATACTCGTTGGCGCTGTACCAGCCGAAGAAGGCTTCCATCATGTAGCCGTAGAGGACTATCAATCCGGTCGCGAGCATCACCTTCGCCATGTTGTGTATGTGGCGCATGGTGATGAAGTCTTCGAGGCCGTACCACTTCCGAAGCGGAATCGTTAAGGTCAGGACCATCGCGAAGCCGGCGTAGATTGCGCCCGCGACGAAGTAGGGCGGAAAGATGGTCGCGTGCCAGCCCGGAATCTGCGAGACGGCGAAGTCGAAGCTGACGATGGTGTGCACCGAAAGCACGAGCGGCGTGGCGAGCCCCGCGAGCAAAAGATAAGCGGCTTCGTACCTGAGCCAGTGGCGCGCGCTCCCGCGCCAGCCCATCGCGAGCAGCCCGTAGAGTTTCTTCCACGCCGTGCTCTTGGCGCGGTCGCGTAAGGTCGCGAAGTCCGGGATCAGGCCGATGAACCAGAAGAGCGCGGAGACGGTCGCGTAGGTCGAGACGGCGAACACGTCCCACATCAAAGGGCTTCTAAACTGCGGCTGGATTCCCATCGTGTTCGGGTAGGGGAAGAGCCAGTAGGCGAGCCACGGGCGGCCCGTGTGCAAGAGCGGGAAGAGTCCCGCGCAGGCGACGGCGAAGAGCGTCATCGCTTCCGCGAAGCGGTTGATGGACGTGCGCCACTCTTGTCTGAGCAGAAGCAGGATGGCGGAAATCAGAGTTCCGGCGTGGCCGATGCCGATCCACCAGACGAAGTTGATGATGTCGAAGGCCCACCCGACGGGGACGTTGTTGCCCCAGATGCCGATACCCGTGAAGACGAGGTTCGTGATCGTCAGCATCAGGATCATCGTGATCGAGAAGGCGATGGCGAAGCCTATGAACCACCAGATCGGCGTCTTGCGCTTGAGGACGAGCGAACTGATCTTGTCCGTCACGGACGCAAAATCGTGCCCCGGCTCGATGAGCGGCGCGGTCTCGGTCTTGTGTATGCGAACGTCGTCGTGTGGTTGATCCACTTCTGATGCCATAAGCCTAAGCCTTCTTAATCTCTTTGTTCGGGTTCTTCAGCGCCGCCAGGTAAGTCGTGCGCGGCTGCGTGTTCAGGTCCGCGAGCAGCGAGTAGTTGCGCTCCTCTGCCTTCATCCTGGAGACGCGGCTGTTCGGGTCGTTGATGTTGCCGAAGATGATCGCCTCGGTCGGGCAGACCGCCTGGCAGGCCGTCTGAATCTCGCCGTCCACGACCTTGCGCCCCTCCTTCTCCGACTCGATCTTGGCCCACTGTATGCGCTGCACGCAGTAGGTGCACTTCTCCATCACGCCGCGGCTGCGGACCGTGACTTCGGGGTTGCGCATCAACTGATAAGTCGGCGTGTTCCAATCCTGGTAGAGCAGGAAGTTGAAGTGGCGCACCTTGTACGGGCAGTTGTTCGAGCAGTAGCGCGTGCCGACGCAGCGGTTGTAGACCATGTCGTTCAACCCCTCGGCGCTGTGGACCGTGGCGTGGACGGGGCAGACCGGCTCGCACGGGGCCTGCTCGCAGTGCATGCAGGGCACGGGCTGGAAGTACGGCCCCTCGGGGTTGTTCTCGTCGCCCTTGTAGTAGCTGTCGATCCTGAGCCAGTGCATCTCGCGGCTGCGCTGCACCTGCTCCTTGCCGACGATGGGGATGTTGTTCTCCGACTGGCAGGCGACGACGCAGGCGTTGCAGCCGACGCAGGAACTCACGTCAATCGCCATGCCCCAGGCGTAGTCCCTCTGCTGGTAATCCCACTTCGGGTACATGGAATCGTCGTAAGAAGACTCGCCGTGCGGCGTGCCGTGCTCGCCGCCCTCCTTCGCCTTCTCGGGCGCGTGCAGGTAATCGGCGAGCGTCTGCACGCGCACCGGGTCGCGGTTCTCCATCATGTGGTGGAGTTGACTGGTGGCGAGAGCGTGCTGCTCGCCGGTCTTCGTCACGCTGACCCCGTAGTCCGCCCAGGGCGAGTCGGCGGCGCGAATCTTGTAGGCGTCGAAGCCGATGCCGGTGCCGGCGCGGCCTGAGCGCGTGCGGCCGTAGCCGAGGTGGACCGTGACGACGTTGTCGGGCTGGCCGGGCGTAATCCAGATGGGCGCGACCACCGAGCGGCCGCGGTGCTCTATCGTGACCGTGTCGACGTGAACGTCGCCGCCGTGTGTGCCAATTTTCTGCGTGACGCCCAGCTGGCGGGCCGTCGCGGGGCTCAGGAGCGCGGCGTTGTCCCACGTCAGCTTGTTGACGGGCTTAGGCAGTTCCTGGAGCCAGCCGTTGTTGGCAAACCGCCCGTCGTAAATCGAGGGGTCCGTGCGGAAGACTATCTCGAAGCCGCTGGAAGCGGGCCGGGGGGCAGGGGCCGGCGGCAAGTCGCCCGCGCCGGGCGCGCGAACTGAGAGACCTTCGCGCGGGCGGGCGGCCGTGTTCGGGATGAAGCCGTCGTGCAATGCCTTGCGCCAGGCCAGCTCCGCGTCTGTCGTCGCGGAAGTTATCGGCGCGGTCAGGATGGGCTTGTTGGCGAAGTTTAATGAAGCCTGGCCCCCGGCGCCCTGCGTTTGATTCGTCGCCTGACTTCCCGCCGTCTGCTGAGGCTGACCCGCGGCCTGACCCTGGCTCTGCCCGCCGCCTGCCATCTGCCCGAGCCAGAAGTCGCGCACGATGTTGTAGCCCGTGCGGTCGGATTCGTCCGAGAAGACGGCCAGGAGTTCGTGCGCCGAGCGCCCGCCGTAGAGCGGGGCGATTAAGGGCTGGATGATGGAGACCGTGCCGTCGTAGGTACGCGCGTCGCTCCACGCTTCGAGGTAGTGCGCCTCGGGCACGTGCCAGTGGCACAGTTCCGAGGTCTCGTCCTTGTAGAGACTCAGGTGGACGCGCAGGGCGACTTTGTTGAGCCGCTCGAAGTTGAGCTTCAAGTCCGCGGGCGTCGTGTAGGCGGGGTTGCCGCCGAGGATGACGAGCAACTGGACGCGCCCGCCGTCTATGTCGTTGACTAAATCGCGCAGCGAGGCCGTGTGGTCTTCGGGGCGCGCGTCTATCGGCTCCGTGTAGAGGACGGTCTTGCCGACGTTGCCGAGCGCCTCGTTCATGGCGTGCGCGAGCGCGTGGACGGACGCGGGCTGCTCGTCGCCCGCGATGACGATTGAGCGGCCCGCGTTCTCGCGCAGGTCGCGCGCGACGGCCTCGACCCAGCGGGCGGTGTCTCCGGCCGCGGCCCCCTGGCCCCCGTCACCCATCTTGACCGTGACGCCCTGGCCGCCGAGCGCCGCGGCTATCGCGCGCGCCGTCGGCTCGATCTGGCTCGGCCGCAGGCTCAAGCGATGGTCGGCCATCGCGCCCGTGTTGGTCGGCGTGGACTCTATGGCGTAGAGGCGGTTCATGGCCTTGCGCTCTTCGGTCACGCGCCGCATGGAGATGAAGTCGCGCGCGTGGCGCAAATTTCCGGGGCCGCAGTTGAGAAAGTCCGAGTCAATCGCGAGGACGCGCTCGGCCTGGTCGAAGCGGTAGACGGTGTTGACCGGCTCGCCGAAGGCGGCGACCGCCCCGGCGTGCGCGCCCGCGCGGCCCGCCGCCTCGTACTGGTGCCACTTGGCCGCCGGAAACTCCGTCAGAATCGCGCGCAGTTGCGCGGCGAGCGTCGGCGACGAGACAGCCTCGGTCAAGATTCTGAGGCCCGCGCCCTGCGTCTTGCGCTGCTCTTCGAGCGCCGTCCGCATGTCCGCGACGAAGGAGGGCCAGGAGCGAATCTCTTCGCGGTAGGTCAAGACCTGCGAGCGGTCCGGGTCGTAGAGCGTCAGGATGGAAGCCTGCGCGAAGAGGTCCGTGGCGCTCGTGCCCTTGACGTTCGGGTCCGCGCCGCGGTTGTTCGGGTGGTCCGGGTTGCCCTCGACCTTGGTCGGCCGCCCCTCGTTGCTCTTGACCAGGAGCGGCGTCGCGACGCCGCCCAAAGGCATCGCGGTCGCGAAGAAGAGCGGCTTGCCGGGGACCATCTCCTCCGGCTGGTCGACGTAAGGGACTATCTTCTCCGGCGGCTGGTAGACGCAGGAAGTCAAGCCCGCGAGCGCCAGGGACGCGCCCATCAGCTTGATGAAGTTGCGGCGGCCGATAGGGTCGTGCCACTCCTCGGCGTGCTGCGGGTACTCGCGCTCGACGAACTCGCGGAACTCGGGCGTGTCGGCCAGCTCTTCCAGGCTGCGCCAATATCGAGGCCCGCCGTCCTGCTCGGCCAGTATGCGCTCGCGCATCAGGGCGAAGTTCTTGTGACTGTCTGTGCTAGGCATCGCGAAAAAATTGTTTCCTTTACCTGTGGCAAGTCGAGCAACTGGTCAGCACGTGCGTGTCCGGGTGCTTGTACTGTTTGGCGAGCTGCGGGCCGGCCTCCGCCTGGTTGGCCGCCGGCTCCCAGTCCATCTTGAAAATGTCCTTCTGCTCGCGGACGTACTTCTCGGGGTTGCGGTGGCACGTCAGGCACCACTCCATTTGCAGCGACGAAGCCTGGTACATCAAAGGCATCTGCGCGACGTTGCCGTGGCAGGTCGAGCAGCCGACGCCCTTGTTGACGTGAATACTGTGGTTGAAATAGACGTAGTCGGGCAGGTCGTGCACGCGCGTCCACTCAATCGGCTTGCCCGTCTTGTAGCTCTCGCGCACGGGGGCGAGGTAGGGGCTGTCGGACCAAATCTGCGAGTGGCAATTCATGCAGACCTGCGTCGAGGGCATCCCGGCGGAGGCCGAAGTCTCGACGGTCGTGTGGCAGTAGCGGCAGTCTATGCCGTCGTCGCCCGAGTGGTGCTTGTGGCTGAACTGGACGGGCTGCTCGCGCTCGACGAAAGCGCCCGTGCCCCACGAGGAGCGGTGGATGGCGGCGATCACCCAGAGCGAGCCGAGGATGATAAAGATGGCCCCGAAGAGCGAGAGCCGGGCTAAGAAGTTGGTGCTGTGATGAAAAATTTGAGGCATCGCCCCAGCCTTTCGTTCATACCTTACGGAAGCGAACCGATACGCTACGGGCAGTCGAATGCTCTGGGGCGAATTAGATTGAAGGTAAACTACGGCACGACAATCCGGCAGTCGTCTCGATTTTTAAATCGAGACACATGTGCCTTGATCCCCAATTCGGTCACTGCCTTTGAAGTAATGCCAAGTGCCGACTACTTTACCAGATGCTTTCTGTTTTTCAAATCACCGATTGTGACCGCAGGCACAAATTTCGCCCGCCGCGCGAAAAATATTTGAGAAATGTCATGAAAGCGGAAGGAAACGGGGGCGGGAGTGAGGGGCGGCCGGTTGAAAAGTCCCGCCGGGGACGGCGTGAATCCGGCAACTGTTCGCGCCGCTTCTGAGTTCGCTCTCAGCCCGATAAATGTGCCAGCACCTTTTCCAGTAGGTCGAAGTCGAGGGGCTTGGTCATGTAGCCGCTGTAGCCGGCGTCGAGGGCGGCGGCCTCGAAGTCGTCGGGCGAATGGCCCGAGATGGCTATGATGGGAACGTCGCGCAGGTGCGCGTGGCGGCGCATGGCGCGCGCGGCGTCCAGGCCGTCCATCTGCGGCAGCGTCAAGTCCATCAGGATCAGGTCTGGCCGGGATCGCTCTACGGCCTCGACCGCTTCGCGCCCGTCGCGGGCTTCGATCACCGCGTAGCCTTTCATCCCGAGCAGCGTCTTCATCATCGCGCGGCTGTCGTCGTCGTCTTCCACGACGACGATGACGCGAGGGGATTGGGGAACGTTCATCTTTCCTAAAATGGTCGGCGAACTCAAGGGCCTCCGCCTCCGCGCCGTGAAAAAGTTGATTCGGGGTTAGGCCGAAAACTAGGGGACAAAGTGGGGCGCTGACCTTACGGGGGGTCAGCCTTCGCCGCCTGATGAGGGCGCGAGTTTACCAGCCGGCCGGGCGGCAAGTCTGTACGGTGTAGCACGGTAAGGCGCGTCGCGGGACGGGCAGAAGCTCGAACTCCGAGCCGCCACCATCTCTCCTTGATGCTCGCGGCAATCCGGGAGTATATTATCCACACTGTTTTGGACAGCAGAGTGCCTTAGCGATGCAGGAACGGGAAGCTGGCTTACCCTCTATCCCTTGCATCGTCTCTCCTATCCTGGTTATCAAGGGAATCCCCCCAACAGGCAAGCGCGCGGCGCGCCGGTGACATCCGGCCTGGAGCAGTCTCCTCGACCCTCGCGCGAACTTCGCATTGCATGAGGCTAAGGAGGCCCCGGCTCATGTCTCAACAGGTGTCTCTCGGAAATCGGTTGCTTCAGTCCTTACCTGAGAGCGACCGCCGTCAACTCGAATCGAGTCTCGCCCCCGCTTACCTCGCGCAGGGTCAAAGTCTTTACGTGGAGGGCGACGTCTACGAGTATCTCTACTTTCCGCTCGGCTGCGTCGTCTCCTCGGTCGTCATCATGGGCGACGGCGCGACCGTCGAAGTCTCCATGACGGGGCGCGAGGGCGTGACCGGCATCGTCTCGCTGTTCGGCGGCGACACGGCGCGCTCCTGGACGCGCGTGCTGATCGCGGGCAGCGCCGTGAGGGCGAAGGCCGAGGCCGTCCAGCGCCTCTTCACGGAGAGCGAAGGGGCGCAGCGCGTGCTGCTAGACTACTACCGCGCGCTCATCACGCAGATTTCGCAGCGCGCCGTCTGCAACGGGCGGCACACGATCTTGCAGCGGCTGGCCTGCTGGATGCTGATGCTGCACGACCGCGTCGGCTCGGACGAGATTCGGCTGACGCAGGAGGAGATGGCCGGCAAACTCGGCGTGCGGCGCGCGGGCGTCACGCAGGCGGCGCGCGTGCTCTTAGGCTCCGGGGCCGTCAACTACAACCACGGCCGCATCAACATGCTCGACCACAACGTCCTCGAATTAATCGCCTGCGAGTGCTACAAGGTTTACTGCGAAGAGTTCCAGACTTGCGGCGAAAAAACCGGGGGGAATCGCGCGCCACTGGCTCGGCTCTTAATCCCGCCGCGCAGGCCGCTGGCGAAAGACGGAACCCTCTGGTGAACAGGGGCGCTCTCGCGGCGGACAATTCCGGCGAGATGTTCGGCCGGTGCGAGCAGCAGACGGGCAAGATGCAACCGCAGCAGGGTTCAGGTCGGAGAGCCGGCGGTTGGTCGCCGACAACTCGCCGACGAGCTGCGCCTGCTCGGCCTGAACCGCTTCGAGCCGCTTCTGCATCTGCACCTGCTCGGTGATGTCCGCGACGCTGATCATGATTAGGTCGGGCGCGCCCGCCTCCGTCAGCATGCTGACGATGTTGAGCGTGAGGTAGCGGCCGGCCGCGCCCGCCGGCTGGTCCGGCTCAATGCCGCCGAGCGTGACGCTCGTGCGCTCGCGGAACGCCGCGTCAATGGCGTCGCGCAAATCGGCGTAGGGCAGCCCGCGGACGGCGTGCAGGAAGTCTTGGTCGTAGCCGAGGTCGCGTATGCCGAGCAGGCGGCGGGCCGCGGCGTTGATGGTCAGGATGCGGTAGGAGCGGTTGATGACGACCGCGCCGATGGGCAGGAAGCGAAGCATCATCTCGTTGAAGGCGCGCAGGTGCGCCGTCTCAAGGTCCGCAGTCTCCGGCCGGCCGGCCGCCACCTTCTCCGGCGAGAGGACGCCCTGACTGCGCGCTCGCAGCTCTGAGTAAGGCGTCATGGCGCTCAGTTGCAGGGGCGACATCCCCTTGTCGGACGGGAGCGCGAGCGGGCCGCTCGTGCAGCGGTAAATCTTCCACCTCTTGTTGACCACCTCGAAGGTCGCCTTCGTCGGCCGCGCCGTCTCGGCCTTGCCGAGGAAGAGGTAGCCCCTCGCCTGGTGCAGCGAGTAGGCGAAGAGGTCCAGGACGGTCTGCTGCCGCTCGGACTTGAGGTAGATGAGCAGATTGCGGCACAGCGCCAGGTCAATGCGCGGGAAGGGGACGCCGCGGCTCAAGTCCTGCACGCCGAAGATGACGAGCTGACGCAGCGGCTTCGCGACGCGGAAGCCCTGGTCGAAGGGCTCGAAGTAGCGCACGCGGTAATCCTCGGGCAACTCCTTGAGGACGTTGGCCGGGTAGATGCCGCGCCGGGAGTAGTTGATGGCCCCCTCGTCCAAATCGGTGGCGAAGATTTTGACGCTCCACTCGGGCAGCTCCGGGCCGAGTAGCTCCGAGAGCAGGATCGCCAGCGAGTAAGGCTCCTCGCCGGTCGCGCACCCGGCGGACCAGAAGCGCAGGACGCGCCCCTGCTCGCGCCCGCGCGCGATGACTTCGGGCAGCAGGTCGGTCTTCAGAAACTCGAAGGCTTCGGGGTCGCGGAAGAACCCGGTCACCTTGATGAGGAAAGCTTTGACCAGCTCGTTGACCTCTTCGGCGTGCGTCTGGACGTAGGTGCTGTAGTCCGTGACGGTCTGGTTGCGCGTCCCGGCCATGCGGCGCGCGATGCGGCGCGTGATGGTCGAGGGCTTGTAGTTGCGGAAGTCTATGTTGGTCTGCTGGCTGACGTAGGCGAGCAGGTCGCGCACGGGGTCTTCGACCTTCTCCTCGGGCGCGGCGACGTGCACGCCGCGCAGGATGTGGTAGAGGAGCGACCCTATCTCTTCGAGTTCGGCGACGTAGTCAACGGCCGTCGGCGGCAGGCTCTGCGGCATCGAGGGGTACTGCGCCGTCGCCGGGTTCTGGATGATGACGATGCCTCCGGCCTCCTTCACGTCAACCGCGCCGGCCGCGCCGTCCGAGCCCGCGCCCGTCAGGATGATGGCGATCAGGTGCTCGCCGTAAGCCTCGGCCGCGCTGGAGAGCAGCAGGTCAACGGAGGGGCGCGGGCGGCCCGCCAGATCGCCTTCGAGCTGGACGTGGCCGTCCATGATCTTGACGTGGCGGTTGGCGGGGACGACGTAGATGGTGCCGGCTTCGAGCGCGGTCTGTTCGGAGTCGTGGATCGTGACGATGGGGAGCCGGCTGTGGCGTCCGAGGATGGTGCCGAGCTGGCTCGGGCGTTGCGGGTCGAGGTGCTGCGCGATGACTACGGGCGCGGGGAACTCGGGCGCGAGCGAGTTGACGAGGACGGTGAGCGCCCCGATGCCGCCGGCCGACGAGCCGACCACGACGAGGGCTTTGAAATCCTGCGTCACACTCTGCTCTTCACTCATACAGCACCTTAAATAAATGATGAATTAGGAGTGATGAATGATGAATCGAAGACAGAAGCTTTCCATTCATCATTCATCATTCCGTACTCATCAATTCGTTAGTCTCCATCGTTTCGAGCGTCTCGGCCACGGAGCCTTCGCGGCTGTTGAGGAGAATCGTCCTGACCAGCGTGACGTGCTCCTCGGTCTCGCGTGCCCTGGCGGCGAAGCTCTCGGCCGCCCGCAGCAGGTTGCGCTCGCGCGCACGCTCGGCCATCTGGCGCGCGAGCGCGACCTTACTCTTCGAGCGCGCGCAGGGCCGACCAGAGCGCGGCCTCCAACTGCTCGGACTGCTCGGCCACCATGCTCTCGGCCGAAAGCGCGTGGCCCGTGTGGCAGCGGAAGCGCAGCATCCCGCCCTCACGCAGCTCCCAGAGTGAGCCGTGACACTCGGGGCAGGTGTAGGTCGTCAACTTGCCCAGCTTCTCGACCGACTCCAGCATCTCCATCGTGTCCATGTTCTGTTCGGCGATCTTCGCCTCGGTCTCCAAATCATCAGGCACGGGGGCCGCTCCTTCCTCCCCGGCCGGTTCGTGCGCGAGGCGCACGAGCAGCGGGGCTATCTCCGCGATGGTCAGCCGGTAATCAACCTCCACGTTCTGAATCACGCTGCGCGGCATGCCTGGGTAGAGCGCCTCGGTCAATTCCTGCACGACACTCGTGCCGCCGCGGCGCTTGACGGCGCGCATCCCGTGCGTCCCGTCGTCGAGCGAGCCCGTCAGGACGACGCCGACGACGCGCGGCCCGTAGGCGACGGCCGCCGAGCGGAAGAGCGGATCGACCGCCGGGCGCGAGCGGTTCTCCTTACGGCCCGCGCAGGACGCGCACGCGCCCGCGCTCGACCAGCATGTGGTGGTCCGGCGGCGCGACGTAGATGCGCCCATACTCTATGGGCATCCTCTCAACGGCGTGCACGGCGGGGAGCGCCCCTGCGCGCGAGAGGATGCTCGGCATGATGCTGGGCGTTTGGGGCGAGACGTGAAGCACCACGAAGACCGCCGCGGGCAGGTCTTTCGGCAGGCCGCGCACCAGATGCGACAGGGCCTCGACCCCTCCGGCCGAAGCGCCGATCACGATGATGTCATGTCCCTGCAAAACAGCCATCCCCGCGGGCGACCTCTTATGACAGGCTAACTCAAAGTGTGAAATAGGTTGGGGGCATACTAGCACAGCCGCCGCCGCAGTGGTCAGGGAAGTAAACTGGCCCGTACAGTGCGGGAATCAGGGGAGTCGGGGGGGCTTCTATCTTTCCTGTAGGAATTCGTCGAACTTTTCCGCGACTATCGGGTAACACTCGCAGGCGAAGTCTTCGAGCGCCTTGCGGTCTATAATCCTGACGCGGCCGCGTTGGTACTCGATCATGCCCTTCTTCTGAAGGGTGCTGGCGGCCGTGCTCACGCCCGCGCGGCGCACGCCGAGCATGTTCGACATGAACTCGTGCGTCAGCTCGAACTCGTCGCGCCCCAAACGGTCGTGGTACATCAGGAGCCAGCGGGCGAGCCGCCCGTCTATCCCGTGGCGCACGTTGCAGACGGCCGACTGTGAGATTTGCGTCATCAGCGCGTGCGTGTAGCGCAGCAGCAGGCTTTGCATCTGGCCGTCGCGTTTGAACTCCTCGCGCACGACCCGGGCCTCGATTCGCAAAGCCTCTCCAGACGCCTGCACGGTCGCGACCTTCGTCTCGTGGCCGCCGAGGATGACCGAGACGCCGACGATCCCTTCGCTCCCGACGAGCCCAACTTCCATGCCAGCGCCGTCTTCAAGCTCGGTCAGCAGCGAGACGATTGACGTGGTCGGGAAATGGACGTGACGAATCTCGTCGTCAGGCTTGAAGAGCACTTGGCTGAGATTGAGCGAGACGGGTTCCAGGTGCGGGGCCAGCCGGCCGTACTCCTGTGCGGGGAGCGACGAGAGAATCCTGTTCTTACTTTGTGACGGGGTTGGCGCAGACATGGGCTCGACTCCTTACTCGCGGGGGTGTGCCGTGACCGTGCTTCCTGGTTGACCCAGTCTAACACGCCTTCTGCTCGGGCCGGGGGATAGGAAGAAGGTGTCGCCCATTAATCTCGCCGGACGACACCCCAGCCTTTCCTCCCAGCGGCTTCACGGCCTAACACTCTCTTCCGACCACCGAGAGACGGCTGAGGCCGCTATCGCAAGCACCCTAATGCCGCGGCCGCCCCTCGGGCGAGTCACGCCATGAAGCACGCGCGAACTATAGTTCTCAGTCAGGCGAGAGTCGGTACGCTTGCGTGCAGACACGTCGCGCGCGTGCTTTGTATATTCGGCGGCAACCAAAACCCCCAGCGCGTAACTCAACCTTGTGTGCGAACATTCAAGTAGGGAGGATTTTCTCATGGCAGACAAAGGTAAAGGCGGCGGCCAGGGTGGCGGCGGCGGTCAAGGCGGCGGTGGCGGTAGCCAGGGCGGCGGCGGCAATCGCTAGAAGGCACGCGTCGCGCGCGCTCTCAATTTAAAAATTTGTCGGCGATGGGCAGGCAACAGAGCCGGCTCAGCCGCCATTCGGTTTCGCGTCGCGTTGATCTTCTTTAAGGGAGTGATGCGAACAGGACGAGCAAGGGGAGGGTCGGAGGGCGAGTTGGTTTACAACTCGCCCTCCGTTTTTACGACGGGGCGTTAGAGCGAACTAGGGGGGAATTCCGAGGTGAGCTGGAAAGACAATAGTGAAGAATCTGACTTCAAGGTGGTCTGCACCTGGTGCGGGGTCATCATCCGCCGCGCGAAGGCCAAAGACTCTCAAGGGATGTGTCTGAAGTGTTACGCGCGCATGCTCGGCGAGCACGGCTACGCGCACGAACGCGAAGACCGGCCGCACTGGTCGAGTGATCGTTGATTGAAAGCAAATCTCTCAGAGAATCTTTGAAGAAGTCCCGGCAGGGACGATTGGCAATCGTCCCTGCCGGGACAAAAACTAAAACTCTTTCCTTCGCTCCTTATGCTAAAACCTTCCTGATCAGGCCACAAAACTGTTGAGTACGTCATCGTACAGACAATCTACAAACTCTTGATATATTCTCATCATCCCCTTAATTAAATATTCGCTCAGTCGGTGGGCCGTAACCTTTCCTTCACACGCTTGCGGTCGCGACGGACTGCGGTCGGTTACCCCCGAAGTCGCCCGCGCTGGTTACGGATTCACCGCTTCATTACTGAACTGGGAATCACGGAAAAGGTTTTCGTAGGAGAAACTATGCTTAATCAACAGAAGGAACTTATTTCGCAGTCTTCAATCAAGGGTGGCGCGACTGCTTCGCCCGACCTCGTTTGCCTGTCGCACCTGCGCTGGGATTTCGTCTACCAGAGGCCGCAACACCTCCTGAGCCGCTTCGCCAAAAAGCAGCGCCTCTTCTTCATCGAAGAACCCGTTTTTCATGACGGCCCCGCGCGCCTCGACGTGAGCATGCGCGACTGCGGCGTCGCGGTGGTCGTGCCGCACCTGCCGAGAGAGATCGAAGGCACGGACGCGGTCGTGTCCGTGCAGCGCGAGATGATTGACCGCCTCTTCGCGGAGCAGGAAATCAAAGAGCACGTCCTCTGGTACTACACGCCTATGGCCGTGGCCTGGACCAAGCACCTGAAGCCGCTCGCGACCGTCTACGACTGCATGGACGAGCTCTCCGCCTTCAAGGGCGCGCCGCGCTCTTTGAAGGAGAACGAGGCGGAGTTGTTCGCGCGCGCCGACCTGGTCTTCACGGGCGGCCACAGCCTCTACGAGGTCAAGCGCGACCAGCACAGAAGTGTCTACGCCTTCCCGTCCTCGATTGACGCGCCGCACTTCGCGCAGGCGCGCTCGGCTTCGGTCGAGCCCGAAGACCAGAAGGACATCCCGCACCCGCGCTTAGGGTTCTTCGGCGTGATTGACGAGCGCATGGACATAGAGTTGTTGGACGCGGTCGCCGAGGCGCGGCCCGACTGGCAACTCGTGATGATCGGGCCGGTCGTCAAGATTGACCCGAATGATTTGCCGCGCCGCGCGAACATACACTACCTCGGCGGCAAGAGTTACGCGGAGCTGCCCGCTTACCTCGCGGGCTGGGACGTGGCGCTGCTGCCTTTCGCGCGCAACGAGTCTACGCGCTTCATCAGCCCGACGAAGACGCCCGAGTACCTGGCGGCCGGCCGCCCCGTGGTCTCGACTTCGATCCGCGACGTCGTGCGCCCTTACGGCGAGATGGGTCTGGTTCACATCGCGGACGAGCCCGCGGAGTTTGTCGCGGCGGTCGAGCGCGCGATGAGAGAAGACGCGTCAGCACGGATTCAGAAGGTGGACGCCTTCCTCGGGCAGACTTCCTGGGACATGACCTGGGGTCGCATGAATGAGTTGGTCGAGGACGTGATCGACGCGCGCCGCGCGGAACTCGCGCCGCGCCCCAAGGCGCTCGCCGCGCCGGCCGGAGCCTCAGCCTACGCGTCCAGCTTTGTGAGGGAGATTAAGCCCGCGGCTCTTAGCGCCTCCGGCGTGAAAAACTAAATCACTCACGCTGGAGGCGTCGAGCCGCAGGGCAGTTGAGTTTTGTAGTTACCCTGGGTGACGAACATTGGGAGGAGAACTTAGATGTTTGATTATTTGATTGTCGGCGCAGGCTTCGCCGGGAGTGTTCTGGCGGAGCGCCTAGCGGCCGGCTCCAATAAAAAAGTCTTAATCTGCGACAAGCGCCCGCACATCGGCGGCAACGCTTATGACCATTACAACGACGCGGGGATTCTGGTTCACAAGTACGGGCCGCACATCTTTCACACCAACTCGCGCGAGGTCTTCGAGTACCTCTCGCGCTTCACGGAGTGGCGCTCGTACCAGCACCGCGTTCTGGCACACGTCGACGGGCAACTCGTGCCCATCCCCATCAACCTGGACACGATCAACAAGCTCTACGGCCTGAAGCTCACCTCGTTCGAGGTCGAGGAGTTCTTCAAGCGCATGGCCGAGCCGGTCGAGCGCGTGCGCACCAGCGAGGACGTGGTCGTCTCGGCCGTCGGGCGCGAGCTCTACGAAAAATTCTTCCGCAACTACACGCGCAAGCAGTGGGGCCTGGACCCCTCGGAGCTGGACGCCTCCGTCACGTCGCGCGTCCCGACGCGCACGAACCGCGACAACCGTTACTTCACGGACACGTACCAGGCGATGCCCTTGCACGGCTACACGCGCATGTTCGAGAAGATGCTCGACCACCCGAACATCAAGGTCATGCTCAACGCCGACTACCGCGAGATCGAGGACGAGATTCCCTACAAGGAGATGATCTACACGGGGCCTGTGGACTCGTTCTTCGAATACCGCTACGGGAAGCTCCCCTACCGCTCGCTCGAATTCAAGCACGAGACGCACGACAGGGATGTCTTCCAGGAGGCCCCGGTCGTCAACTACCCGAACGAGCACCTTTACACGCGCATCACGGAGTTCAAGTACCTGACGGGCCAGGAGCACTCGAAGACGAGCGTCGTTTACGAGTTCCCGAAGGGCGAGGGCGACCCGTACTACCCAGTGCCGCGCAAGGAGAACGCGGACCTTTATGCGAAGTACAAGGCGCTCGCGGACCAGACGCAGGGCGTGCACTTCGTCGGGCGGCTCGCGACCTACAAGTATTACAACATGGACCAGATCGTCGCGCAGGCGCTGACGGTCTACAGCAAGCTGAGCGGGGCGGGCAAGCGCTCCGAGTCCACCCTGCGCGTGGCCGACAAGCCGAAGGTGGCCGTGGCGGCGAACGGCAGCGGTAACGGCAACGGCACGCGCGCCAAGAAGGTCAAGGTGGCGGCGGGCGCGGCCGTTTAGGTGAGAGGTTCGGCTATGGCCGCTGTTGTAGAGACACCGCAGCCGCGCGGCCCGCTTGAGTTGTGGGCCGGGGTCGAGTGCAGCGTCAACCGCGTCGGCGACGAGTTCTTCGACCAGTCGGAGCGTAGCGGCCACGCGCGCCGCCCCGGCGACTTAGACCTCATCGCCGGGCTCGGCGTGCGCGCGCTGCGCTACCCCGTTCTGTGGGAGCGCACCGCGCCGGACGGGTTGGAGAGTGCCGACTGGACTTGGCCCACTGAGCGGCTGGCGCGGCTGCGCGCGCTGGGCATACGCCCCATCGTCGGCCTCGTGCATCACGGGAGCGGGCCGCGCTCGACGAGCCTCGTCGACCCTGCCTTCCCGCAAAAGCTCGCCGCCTACGCGGCGGCGGTCGCGCGCCGCTTCCCGTGGGTGGAAGACTACACGCCTGTCAACGAGCCTCTGACGACCGCGCGCTTCAGCGGGCTTTACGGCCACTGGTATCCGCACGGCCGCGACGCGCGCACGTTCAGTCGCGCGTTCCTGAACCAGTGCCGCGGAGTCGTGCTCGCCATGTGCGCCGTCCGCCGCGTCAACCCCGCGGCGCGTCTCGTCCAGACCGAAGACCTCGGCAAGACTTTCAGCACGCGCGCGCTCGGCTACCAGGCCGAGTTCGAGAACGAGCGCCGCTGGCTGACCTGGGACCTGCTCGCGGGCCGCGTCACGCGCGGGCACGCGATGTGGGACTACCTGCGCTGGGTCGGCACGGCCGAGGCGGAGCTTGAGTGGTTCGCCGAGAATCCCTGCCCGCCCGACATCGTCGGCGTCAATCACTACCTGACGAGCGAGCGCTTCCTGGACGAGCGGCTCAAACGCTACCCGGCCCACACGCACGGCGGGAACGGGCGCGTCGCTTACGCGGACGTGGAGGCGGTGCGCGTCTGCGCCGAAGGCCCAGCGGGGCCGCGCGCCCTCTTGAAAGAGACCTGGGAGCGTTACCACCTGCCTCTGGCCGTGACGGAGGCGCACCTCGGCTGCACGCGCGAGGAACAGCTGCGCTGGCTCAAGGAGGTCTGGGACGCGGCGCGGGGGTTGAGGGCAGAGGGGGCGGACGTGCGCGCCGTCACGGCCTGGTCGCTGCTCGGCGCGTACGACTGGCACAATTTGCTGACGCGCGACGAGGGGCACTACGAGCCGGGCGTCTTCGACCTGCGCGGCTCGCCGCGCGCCCCCAGGCCCACGGCGCTCGCGCGCATGCTGCGCGATTTGGGCGCGGGGCGCGAGCACGAGCACCCGGCGCTCGATTCTCCGGGCTGGTGGCGCAGGCTCGGGAGGCTCTGCTACCCGCCGGTCACGCGTCGCGCGCACGGCGTCTCTACGGCCGTGCAGGGGGTGAGTATGAAAGGTGTCGCGGCGAAGCCGATTCTGATTACGGGCGCGACCGGCACGCTCGGCCGCGCGTTCGCGCGCGTCTGCGAGGTGCGCGGGCTCGCCTACCGCCTGCTCTCGCGCCGCGAGATGGACATCGCGGACGCGGCGTCCGTCGGGCGCGCGCTCGCGGAGTACGAGCCCTGGGCCGTCGTCAACACGGCGGGGTTCGTCCGCGTGGACGACGCCGAGCGCGAGGGAGAGAAGTGCCTGCGCGAGAACACGACGGGGCCGAAGACGCTCGCCGAGGCGTGCGCGAGCCTGGGCGTGAAGCTCGTGACCTTCTCCTCGGACCTAGTCTTCGACGGGCGCGGTGAGACGCCCTACGTCGAGAGCGACCCCGCGTCGCCGCTCAACGTCTACGGGCGGAGCAAGGCGTTGGCCGAGGCCGCGGTCTTGCGCGCGCTCCCTTCGGCCCTGGTGGTTCGCACGAGCGCGTTCTTCGGGCCGTGGGACGAGCACAACTTCGTCACGCACGCCCTGCGCGCGCTCGCCGCGGGGCGCACGTTCCGCGCGGCCGACGACGCGGTCGTCTCGCCGACCTACGTGCCCGACCTGGTCAACGCGGCGCTGGACCTTCTGATCGACGACGAGGGCGGCGTCTGGCACCTGGCGAGCGTCGGCTCTGTGACCTGGGCCGATTTCGCGCGGCGCGCGGCCGCGCTGGCCGGACTGGACGCGGGACTCGTGGAGGGCTGCACGACCGAGTCTCTGAAGCTCGCCGCGGCGCGGCCGCTCTACAGCGTGCTCGGGAGCGAGCGCGGCGCGCTGCTCCCGGCCCTCGACCACGCGCTCTCCCGCTACGTCGGCGAGTGCGAAGTGGGCCGGGGCGGCGACGAGACGGAAGAACGCGCGGCGAAGGCCGCGCCGCGCACGATGGCGGCGACGAAGAGTTAAGGCGGCGCGCAGGTTTGAAGGCAGTGTGCGGCGGTTCGCTTTCGACCCCGGAGGGGTCAAACGTGATAGCCGTGGGCAAGCAAACGCGAGTTCGCGCCGCCCACGGTCAGGTATAGGAAAACGTTTCGGCCCTGAAGGGGTCGCACCTCGACGTTGAACGTGCGACCCCTTCAGGGCCGAAAATATTCTCCCCGTCGTCCCGTGGGCGGCGCGTCGTGCGCTTCAAGCGCACTCGCTTGCCCTCGGATATCGTGTTCGCCCCCTGGCGGGGATGCCCGGCGTGCGATTGGCGAATCAATTTGTCAACGAGCGTCGGTCCTGGGCTATTATGCACGTCGTCCCCTGCGGGGGCGCGTTGAGCTGTAAAAAATCGTGTACGGGGTCTGACAATGGAATCATCGCTTCTCAACGTCCCGCGGCCGGAGTACCCGCGGCCGCAGTTCGTCCGCCGCGAGTGGCTGAATCTGAACGGCGAGTGGGAGTTCGCCTTCGACGACGCGAACAAGGGGCGCGAGCAGGGCTGGCACTTCGGCCTGCCGCTCGAAATGCGTATCGTCGTCCCGTTCCCCTACCAGTCGGAGCTTTCCGGCATCAACGATAAAGCGATTCACGAGATCGTCTGGTACGCGCGCAGCTTCGAGGTCCCCGAAGAGTGGCGCGGGCAGAACGTGCTCTTGAACTTCGGCGCTGTGGACTACCGCGCGACCGTCTGGGTCAACGGCAAAGAAGTGGGCCACAACCAGGGCGGCCACGTCCCCTTCCAGTTCAACATCTCCCCGTACCTGAACCACGAGACGAACCGCCTGACGCTGCGCGTCGAGGACCGGCAGAACCCGCGCCAGCCGCGCGGCAAGCAGTCCACCACGGGCCTCCCGCACGACATAGACTACTACTGCACGACGGGCATCTGGCAGACGGTCTGGCTCGAACCCGTCCCGCCGATACGCATCGAGGACATCAAGCTCAACGCCTCCGCGCGCGAAAGCTCCATCGAGATCGGCGTGCTCCTGCACGCGCCGTCCACGCGCTGGGGGCTCGAAGTCGAGGCGCTTGAGGAAGACGGCACCGTGGTCGCGCGCACGCACGCGGAGATCAGGACGGCCGCCGCGGAAGTAAGGCTGGACATCCCGGACGCCCGGCCCTGGTCGCCCGAGTCGCCCTACCTTTACGGCCTGCGCCTGCGGCTGTTCGAGGGCGAGAGGCTGCTCGACGAGGTCGAGTCTTACGCGGGCCTGCGCGACGTGGAGCTGCGCGACGGGCGCGTGTGGCTCAACGACGCGCCCGTCTACCTGGCGATGATTCTGGATCAGGGCTACTGGCCCGAGAGCTACCTGGCCCCGCCCTCGGACGCCAGCCTGCGCGAGGACGTGCTGTGGACGAAGCGGTTCGGCTTCAACGGCGCGCGCAAGCACCAGAAGGTCGAAGACCCGCGCTGGCTCTACTGGTGCGACAAGCTGGGGCTGCTGGTCTGGGAGGAGATGCCGAACACGCGCGAGTGGTCTTCGATGGCCGAGGAACGGTTGGCCGCCGAGTGGAAGCGCGCCATCCGCCGTGACTACAACCACCCGTGCATCATCTGCTGGGTGCCGGTCAACGAGAGCATGGGTTTCCCGAAGCTGCGCCAGAATCATCCGGGCCAGTTCGCCTTCATCGAGCGGATGGTCGCCATGACGCGGCAGCTAGACCAGAAGCGACCCGTCATAGACAACGACGGGTGGGAGCACACGGACATCACGGACATCTGCGCCATACACGACTACACGCCGACGGCCGCACTCCTGCGCGAGCGCTACCAGGAGACCACCACGGGCGGGCCGCTCCCGCCGCACGTCTGGATCGGCAACAAACCGCTCTTCGTACTCGGCTCGCGCTACCGCGGCCAGCCCGTCATGCTCTCCGAGGTCGGCGGCTTCCTGATGATCCCGCCGAACGTCCCCTCCGAAGACCGCGACCTGCTCTACAGGTTCTACGGCTCCGTGCACACGGCGGAAGAGTTGCTGGCGAAGTACCGCGACCTGATGGAGGGCATCGCGTCGCTGCCGTTCCTGGCGGGCTTCTGCTACACGCAGTTGACGGACATAGAGCAGGAGATCAACGGGCTGCTGACCTACGACCGCCGCCCGAAGGTGCGCCCCGAAGAGGTCGCGGAGCTTCACCGCAAATTGTTCGGCGTCGGCGAGGCGAGGGCCGTTGACGAGCCCGTGGACGCGACGACGGCCGCGCGCTGAACAAGAGTCGGTACCGCCTGCCGCAAGCGGGCGGCACTGACCTGTGTGGATTGCGTTGCGGGGATGTCCTAACGAGCTTCGGGTGTGGCGTCGCGCGCGAGGAGCGCCGCGCCGACGGCGACGGCGTCTGTGCCGAGCGCGGCGGCGACGATCTGCGTGGCCTCGAAGCAGGGCTGGAAGGCGCGGCGCTCGGCCTCGTGTATGACGGAGTCCAGAATCAGTGGGCCCGCCTCCATCACGCTGCCGCCTAAAACTATCCGCTCGATGTTGAGCAGGTTGATGACCGAGGCGACGGCCGCGCCGATGTACTTGCCCGTGCGCTCCAGCATCATCAGCGAAAAGTCGTCGCCGTTCTGCGCCTCGTGCACCACGTCCGTGGCCGTGAACTCCTTGTTGATGGCGAGCCGCGAGAGCGAAGAGGTGTTGTCGCGGTAAAGTCGCTCGTTGGCGCGCCGCACGATGTTCGGACCCGAGGCGACCGTCTCGAGGCAGCCCGCGTTGCCGCAGATGCACTCTATGCCCTCGGCGTCAATCGTGATGTGCCCGAACTCGCCCGCGAACCCGCTCGCGCCGAGCCAGAGTTTCCCGTTCAGGATGATCGCGCCGCCGATGCCCGCGCCAATCGTGGCGTAGAACATGTCGCGGCTGCCGCGGCCCGCCCCGGCCTGGTACTCGCCGTAGGCCGCCGCGTTCGCGTCGTTCTCCAACTCCACGCGCATCCCCGCCGCGCGCTTCATCTCCGCGTGGAAGTCGCCGCGCACGACCGTGGGCAGGTCCGTGGAGACCAGGACGCGGTCGGTCTGGCGGTTGACGAGTCCTGGGATGCCTATGCCTATGGCCGCGATTTCGGGGGAAACGTCGCGCAGCCCCGTGACCGTGCGCGCTATCTGCGCGACCAGCGCGTTGGGCTCCAGCGGCGCTTCGCGGCGCTCCAGGACCGCGCCCTCCGCGCCCACGAGCGCGACGCGCAGCGTCTGGCCGGAGACATCCACGCCAATAAAATTCGTTGTCGGTTGAGCGGGCTGCGCCATCTTTCAGGTCTTCCGTATGAAGTCACAGAATAAATTCACGGGGTAGGAAGCACGCGCATTGTAATAAACGGTTTACGGGACTGTCAAACAAGCACTTCTCCGTGTAGAATGCAGGGATGAGAGATGAGGGATGAGGGATGAAGAAAAATTTATAACTTCATCCCTCATCCCTCCGCACTCATCCCTTTATCATGCAGCTTCGCTCTATACTATTGCCGACGGATTTCAGCGAGTGCGCGAGCCACGCGCTCTCCTACGCGACCGAGCTGGCGCGCGACGCCGGGGCAAAAATCGTCTGCGTCCACGTCATCGAGCCCGTCATGCCGTCCGTCGGCTACACGGGGATCACGGAGCCGCTCCCCATCGCGGACATCAGCGAGCAGATGGAGGACTCTGCCGAAAGAGAGCTGCCGAAGATCGCCGGCTGCGAGGAGTGCTCGGGGCTCGAAGTCGAGGAGGTCATAGCCCACGGCGACCCGGCGACCGAGATCGTCCGCGCCGCCACGGAGCACGGCTGCGACCTGATCGTGATTTCGTCGCACGGCCGCACGGGCCTCGGGCGCATCCTCTTCGGCTCGACCGCGGAGGCCGTCGTGCGCCACGCGCCGTGCCCCGTGCTCGTCGTCAAGCCGCCCCCGGAGAAGGAAGATTCATAAAACGGGCCGGAGGTCGTGGCGGCCGGCCCAAAGGACTCGGCCCGGCCGTCAACGTAGGGAACGCCTCCCGGCCCACTTTGCTTATGGCTCTTAGCTACTTTTACGGACTAACGGGTCAACTCATTTTTTACGCCTTCTTCTCCCTGACGCTCGCGGCGGGGCACAATACCATTCTGCTTACGGACACGGTCGAGGGCAGCTTCTTCTACAGGCTGATGGGCACCTACGGCCTCTACGCCGTCTTCTTCCTGACGATGTGGGAGGGCGACATCACGTTGCTCCTGGCGGGCGTTCTGGCACACCACGGCGTCTTCGGCGAGTACGGCTTCGCGCAGGTCTTCGGCGCGGGCACGCTCGGCGGCCTCGTCGGCGACAGCCTGGCCTACGCGGGCGGGCGCGGCTTCGAGCGGGGCGTGCGCGGCTTCCGCTTCTACAAGATGGCCGCGCCGCGCATCGTCAAGCTGGTCGACAAATTCGGCACGCTCTCCATCTTCATAGTGAAATACATCTACGGCCTGCGCATCGCCTCGTGCGTCTTCTACGGCGTCGGAAGAATGCCGCTCGTCAAGTTCCTGCTCTGGACGCTGGCGAGCTGCGCCGCGTGGGTGATGGTCCTGAGCGGCGTCGGCTACATGTTCAGCGGGACGATCACGCGCGTCATCGGCGACGTGCAGAACATCACGGTCTACCTGCTCGTCGTCCTCGTCGTCGGCGTCATAGGCTTCTACGTGGTCGAGCGCTTCTGGCTCAGCAAGAAGGTCGAGGAGGCCAACCCCGAGAAGCTGAAGGAGCTGGAGCACGCCGCGCAGGAGAAGATTCACGAGATCAAGGCCGAGGTCCAGGAGTTCAAGGAAGAGATACAGGAGCGCATGCACCTGCCCCATCGCCGCAAGGATTCGTCAGCCCAGCACGAGCGGCCCGCCCCGAAGAGCGAGGGCGGGGGAGACTGAAAGGCAGTAGTCAGTACTCAGCAAAGACAACTTGCTTCTACTGAAAACTGATTATTGACTACTGATTACTGACTACTGACTACTATGATTATCGAATCATCCGCGCCGACGCGCGTCGACCTGGCCGGGGGGACCATAGACATCTGGCCGCTCTACCTCTTCCACCCCGGCGCTTCGACCGTCAACTTCGCCCTCAACCTGCGCGCCTCGTGCCGCATCGAGACGCGCGACGACGGGCGCATCGTGCTCGAATCCCGCGACCGCAAGGTCAGCTTCGAGACGGAGCTGGCGGCCATCGAGGACTTGATCCGCGAGGAGCGGCTGGAGCTCATCTCCAAGCTCGTACACTTCTTCAAGCCGACCACGGGCTTCCACCTCGTGGCCCACAGCGAGGCCCCTGCGGGCGCGGGGCTCGCCGGCTCCAGCGCGCTCAACATCGCCTGCGTCGGCGCTCTCAACCAGTTGGTCGGCAACCGCTACGACGAGCGCAAGTTCGTCACCATCGCGGCCAACGTCGAGACGACCGTGATCCGCGTCCCCGCGGGCTTCCAGGACTACTACCCGGCGCTCTACGGCGGGGTGAACGCGGTCCACTTTCGCCCGGACGGCATCGAGCGCGAGGCGCTGAAGGTTGACGAGGAGACGCTGGAGCGCCGCATCGCCATCTGCTACACGGGCGAGCCGCGCCTTTCGGGGACGAACAACTGGGAGATTACGAAGAACCACATCGACGGCGACCCCGAACTCTTCAGGCTCTTCGACGGCATCAGGGACTCGGCCGCGCGCGTGCGCCGCGCGCTCCTGGCGAACGACTGGCCGGAAGTCTCGGCCACGATGCAGGACGCGTATCCGGGCCGCAAGCGGCTCGCCCCCGGCGTGACGACGCCGCACATGGACATGCTGGTCGAGAAGGCGCTGGCGAACGGGGCCGAGGCGGCCAAAGTCTGCGGCGCGGGCGGCGGCGGCTGCATCGCCTTCCTCTGCGCCGAGGGCCGGCGACAGGACGTGGAGCGCGCCCTCCTCGAAGAGAACGTGGAAGTCCTCGACTGGAAGCTCGCGCGCGAGGGCCTGACCGTCCGCGTCAGCTAAAGAGAGAAGCCCGTTTCCCCTTCGCGACTTCGCGGCTCCGGCGTGAGTGTTTTGGTATTTCACGCCAGGACGCAGCGCCGCAAAGAACTGCCTGGCGCACGTCTTCACCCGCGATCTGAAAAACAGTTGGCGAAAACCGAAAGTTGCAATATAGTCTGACGGCACACTTCGCGCTCTGACCCAAACTTAGTAAGGAGACTCAGATTATGGGTGTACTATTCGCGCTTCTTTTGATCGTCGCCGGCGTCCTGGGGGCCGCGGCGCTCATCATCAAGAATAAACCGGACGCCAGAGAACTGATCGGCAAGCTGGTGCCCTTCCAGGGCATCATCGGCATCGTCCTCCTCATCTTTTCTTTCATCTGGCTAATCCAGGCCCTCCAGTTCTTAGGGATAATGTTACGGTATGCGACCTTCAGCGGCCTCCTCCTGCTCCTAACCATTCTGGTCGGACTCGCGCTCGGCTTCCTGCTCGGATACGGGCTGATCAACCAGTACGTCCTGAGCAAAAACGTTGGGGCGGCGGCCGGCGGCGCGGGAGTCCAGGCCAAGCTCGCCTCATACCAGGGCCCCCTCGGCATTGCCGCGATCTTGTTAGGTCTCTGGCTGCTGATTAACGTTATCAGTTCACCTTTCGGCGTCTACTAGACGGGCCGCGTCCCGTCGAGCTGACCCGGCCGCCGCCGTGAATTCTGAGTGCCGGGCGGCGCGGGTTGAGTCATGCGGATTCCGGGTCGCGCAGTGAAAAGCCAGTCGCTGCTTTTCTCAACCCGCGACCCGGAATCCGCATTCCCCATTAGGCCGCCGCCCGGGGTTTAGTGATAGACTAGGCGTGCCCGACACCACAAAATTTCATCGCCATATAAGGATCGTCCTATGAGCCAAAATCAGAGTCGGAAGTGGGTCTACCTTTTCGAGGAGGGCAGCGGCGAGGACAAGCGGCTGCTCGGGGGCAAGGGCGCGGGGCTGGCCGAGATGACGCGCGCGGGACTGCCCGTGCCCCCCGGCTTCGTCGTCACGACCGAGGCGTGCAACGCCTTTTACGCGAACAACAAGCAGTTCCCCGAAGGCATGTGGGAGCAGGTCGTGGAGGGCCTCAGCCGCCTCGAAGAGAAGACCGGCAAGGGCTTCGGACACCCCGACAACCCGCTGCTGGTCTCCGTCCGCTCGGGCGCGGCCTTCTCCATGCCGGGCATGATGGACACGGTCCTGAACCTCGGCCTCAACGACAACACCGTGCAGGGGCTCGCCACGCAGACCAACGACCTGCGCTTCGCCCTGGACGCCTACCGCCGCTTCGCCTCGCTCTTCGGCGAGATAGTCATCGGCGTCGCGCACGAAAAGTTCGAGCGCGTCATGGACCGCTTCAAGGCGCAGACCGAGGGCGGCCGCGACACAGACCTGCAGCCCGACCAACTGCGCGAGATCATCGCCGCCGAAAAGCAGATCATCTTCGCCGAGCAGAGCGAGCACACCATCCCCGAAGACCCTTACGAACAGTTGCGCGTGGCGATTGCCGCGGTCTTCAACTCGTGGATGGGGCGGCGCGCCGTGGACTACCGCCGCGTCAACCGCATCCCGGACGACCTCGGCACGGCCGTCAACGTGCAGGCGATGGTCTTCGGCAACATGGGGATGAACAGCGGGACGGGCGTGGCCTTCACGCGCAACCCCTCGACGGGCGAGAAGGCGCTTTACGGCGAGTACCTCCTGAACGCGCAGGGCGAGGACGTGGTCGCAGGGATTCGCACGCCGAACCCCATCAGCCAGCTCAAGGAAGAATTGCCTGAAGTCTACGAGCAGTTCAACCAGATCACGCAGCTCCTCGAAAAGCACTACCACGACATGCAGGACGTGGAGTTCACCATCGAGCGCGGCCGCCTCTGGATGCTCCAGACGCGCACGGGCAAGCGCACGGGCGCGGCCGCGGTGCGCGTCGCCGTCGACATGGTGCACGAGGAATTGATCGACAAGGCCACGGCCGTGCGCCGCGTCTCGCCCGAGCAACTGGACCAGTTGCTCCACCCGACCGTCGACCCGAACGCCGAAACCACCGTGCTCGCGACCGGACTGCCGGCGAGCCCAGGGGCCGCGCAGGGGCGCGTCGTCTTCGACCCGGACGAGGCCGAAGAGATGGCCCGCGAAGGCGCGAAAGTCATCCTCGTCCGCCAGGAGACCAGCCCCGACGACTTCCACGGCATGGTCGCCGCCCAGGCCATCGTCACCGCGCGCGGGGGCATGACAAGCCACGCGGCGGTCGTGGCGCGCGGCATGGGCAAGTCGTGCGTGTGCGGGGCGAGCAGCCTCAACATTGATTACGGGCAGCAGCAGTTCAACGTCAACGGGACGGTCGTCCCCAAAGGCGAGTGGGTGACGGTCGACGGCTCCACGGGGCGCGTCTTTCTGGGCCAGGTGCCGACGGTGCAGCCGAAGCTCGGGGACGACTTCAAGGAGTTGATGACGTGGGCGGACGACTTCCGCCGCTTGCGCGTGCGCGCCAACGCGGACACGCCGCAGGACTCGAAGGTCGCGCGCGAGTTCGGCGCGGAAGGGATAGGCTTGTGCCGCACGGAGCACATGTTCTTCGGCGAAGGACGCCTCGCCGCGATGCGCGAGATGATTCTCTCCGAGGGCGTCGGCCAGCGCGAGAAGGCGCTCGAAAAGCTGCTCCCGCTCCAGCGCAAGGACTTCGTCGGCATCTTCCAGGCGATGCAGGGGCTGCCCGTCACCATCCGCCTCCTGGACCCGCCGCTCCACGAGTTCCTGCCGGACATACGCGAGCTGATGGGCGAACTCGCGGAGCTGAAGATGGAGTTGCAGCGCGCGGGCACCATCCGCGACATGGACCGCACGCTCGACCAGATCGACGAGAAGCGCCGCCTCTTCCACCAGGTCGAGCGCATACGCGAGAACAACCCCATGCTCGGCCACCGCGGCTGTCGGTTGGGCCTCGTCTACCCCGAGGTGACGCGCATGCAGGTGCGCGCCATCTTCGAGGCCGCGGCCCAGGTGCAGGGCGAGGGGCTCGTCGTCAGGCCCGAGATCATGGTCCCGCTCGTCTCGACCGCCGAGGAGCTGCACCACCAGTCCGAGTTGATTCACGAGGTAGCTCGCCAGGTGATGGGCGAGCACGGGATGAAGATCGACTATACGGTCGGGACGATGATCGAGTTGCCGCGCGCGGCGCTGACCGCCGACAAGATCGCGGCCTACGCGGACTTCTTCTCGTTCGGCACGAACGACCTGACGCAGACGACCTTCGGGCTCTCGCGCGACGACTCGGGCCGGTTCCTCTCCTACTACGTCGAGCACAAGATCATGCCCGACGACCCGTTCCAGGTTTTGGACCGCGAGGGCGTCGGCTACCTGGTCAAAAAGGGGACGACGCTCGGGCGCGAGGCGAAGCCGGGCCTCAAGGTCGGCATCTGCGGCGAGCACGGCGGCGAGCCGCGCTCGATAGGCTTTTGTCACGAGATAGGGCTCGACTACATTAGCTGTTCGCCGTTCCGCGTCCCCGTCGCGCGCCTCGCCGCCGCGCAGGCCGCGCTCGAAGAGAACGGGGGAGCCATCAAGGCGGACAAGTGAGTTAGCGACAAAGCGGGGGAGCAACGAGATGAGCAACGACACTCTGACAATCACGGACAACCGCACGGGCCGCCAGTACGAGGTCCCGATTGAGAACGACACCATCCGCGCGATGGACTTGCGGCAGATCAAGGTCGCGGACGACGACTTCGGGCTGATGACCTACGACCCGGCGTTCATGAACACGGCCTCGTGCAAGAGCCGCATCACCTTCATTGACGGCGACAAGGGCATCCTGGAATACCGCGGCTACCCCATCGAGCAGCTCGCAGAGCGGAGCAGCTACCTGGAGGTCGCCTACCTGCTCCTCTACGGCGAGCTGCCCGGCGAGCAGCAGCTCTCCGAGTGGAAGCGCAACATCACCTTCCACACCTTCATCAACGAGAACATCAAGAAGGTCCTGGACGGCTTCCACTACAACGCGCACCCGATGGGGATGTTCGAGGCGATGGTCGCCGCGCTCTCGACCTTCTACCCCGAGGCCAAGAACATAGAGGACGAGGCGTGCCGCCGGAAGCAGATTCACCGTCTCATCGCGAAGGTCCCGACCATCGCCGCCTTCGCCTACCGCCACCGCGTCGGGATGCAGTACGCCTACCCCGACAACGACCTCTCCTACGAGGGCAACTTCCTCAACATGATGTTCAAGACGACCGAGCTGCGGTACGAGCCGAACCCCGTGCTTGAGCGAGCCCTCTCCGTCCTCTTCATCCTCCACGCGGACCACGAGCAGAACTGCTCGACCAACACGATGCGCTCCATCGGGAGCGCGAACACGGACCCGTATTCCGCGCTCGCGGGCGCGGCCGCCGCGCTCTACGGCCCGCTCCACGGCGGGGCCAACGAGGCCGTCCTGAGGATGCTCAACGAGATCGGGTCGATTGACCACGTGCCGGAGTACGTCCGCCGCGTCAAGGCCGGGGAGTTCCGGCTGATGGGCTTCGGCCACCGCGTCTACAAGAACTACGACCCGCGCGCGCGCATCATCAAGAAGATAGCCTACGAGGTCTTCGAGGTGACGGGCAAAGACCCGCTCTTAGACCTCGCGCTCGAACTCGAACGCATCGCGCTCGAAGACGAGTACTTCGTCAAGCGCAAGCTCTACCCGAACGTCGATTTTTATTCGGGGATCATTTACCGCGCGATGCGCTTCCCCGTGGACATGTTCCCTGTGCTCTTCGCCATCCCGCGCACCTCTGGCTGGCTCGCGCAGTGGGTCGAGCTGCTCAACGACCAGGACCAGAAGATCGCCCGGCCCCGCCAGATTTACCTCGGCCATCGCACGCGCGACTACGTCCCGATGGAGAAGAGGGAAGGCGGCAAAGGCGCGGGGGCTAACACCAAAGGGGTCGCACAAGATAGCCGCGGGCAAGCGAGCGCGTGAGCGCGAGCGCCGCGCCCGGAACGCGCGGCGAAAATGTTTCGACCCCTCCGGGGCCGGGTAAACTGTACTTGCCTAATACTTCGGCACGCTCGGGTCAACTTCGTCCGACCACGCGGCGATGCCGCCCTTGAGGTTGACGAGCTTCCCCTTAAAACCCGCCTCGGTCAGGGCCTCGATGGCTTTGGCGCTGCGGACGCCGCCCTTGCAGTGGACGATTGTTTCGCGGGCGGGGTCGATCTCGCTCATGCGGCTCGTGACCTGGCCGAGCGGGATTAATTTTGTGCCGGGGAGGCGCGCGATCTCGTACTCGTTCTGTTCGCGCACGTCTATGACCTGTAGGTCGTCGCCGCGGTCGAGGCGCGCTTTAAGCTCTGCGGCCGTGATCTCTTCCAGCTTTCTCTCTTCCTTCACCTCCTGCGCGGGCGGGCGCAGGCCGCAGAACTCTTCGTAGTCTATCAACTCCCTGATGGTCGCGTTCTCGCCGCAGACGGGGCACGCGGGGTCTTTCCTCAGCTTCAGCTCGCGGAAGCGCATGCGCCACGCGTCGAACAGGAGCAGTCGGTTGATGAGCGTGCCTTCGGAGCCGAGGATGAGCTTGATGGTCTCGTTCGCCTGAATCGCGCCGACGATGCCCGGCAGCACGCCGAGCACGCCTCCCTCCGCGCAGCTCGGCACGAGGCCCGGCGGCGGCGGCTCGGGGTACAGGCAGCGGTAGCACGCGCCGCGCTCGGCCCAGAAAATGGACGCCTGCCCCTCGAAGCGGAAGATGGAGCCGTAGACGTTCGGCTTGCCCGTGAGCACGCACGCGTCGTTGACCAGGTAGCGCGTCGGGAAATTGTCCGTGCCGTCCACGACGATGTCGTACTCTTTAAAAAGCCTGAGCGCGTTCTCGCTCGTCAGGCGCTCTTCGTAGGTGTCTAGCTGGACGTGCGGGTTGATGTCGCGCAGGCGGTCGCGCGCGGACTCGATCTTGGGGCGGCCCACGTCCTTCGTGCCGTGTATGATCTGGCGCTGTAGGTTCGACTCGTCCACCACGTCGAAGTCTAGTATGCCGAGGCGGCCGACGCCCGCGGCGGCCAGGTACATGCCCGTCGGAGCGCCCAAACCTCCTGTGCCAATCATCAGCACACTCGCGGCCTTGAGCCTGCGCTGCCCCTCCATCCCGACCTCGGGCATGATGAGGTGGCGGCTGTAGCGCGCGATCTCGTCGTTGGAGAGGGAAGGCAACTCAATTGATTTAACTTCGTCTTCGGCCGTCGCGCCGCCGGCAATCGAGGGCACGATCATCACGGAGTCGCCGTCCTTCAAAGGCGTGTCGGGCCCCTGCGCGTGGCGTATGTCCTCGTCGTTGACGTAGACGTTGACGAAGTTGCGCAGGCGGTTCTGGTCCGTGTAGAGGTGTCGCCGCAGCTCCGCGTGGTCGTTAGTCAGACGCTCCAGCGCCTCGCCAGCCGTCCGCGCCTCGACTTCGATCTCCGACTTCCCGCCCGCGAACTGGCGCAGCGCCGTCGGGATGATGATGGTGACTGCCATGATTAGCTTCCTTTCAAGATTTCCTCTTCCTTAAAGCGGGAACCGTCCGCCTCCAACTCCCAGGAGCGCAGTTCGACGGCGCGGCCCTTCGCGACCGCGACGACCACGTAAGACATCGTCGGCCAGGGCGCGAGGTTCTTCAGGTCGAACTCGGAGGGCACGGCCGGGTGGTCCGGGTGCGAGTGATAGTTGCCGACGACGCCCAGGCCCTCTTCGGCGTAATGGCGCTCGGCGCTCATGTAGTCCTGCGGCGTGATCAGCATCCGGCGGTGCATCGTGTCGCCGTCCTCCCAGGCGTTCGCCACAGGGTAAGTCTCGCGGACCTCGCGCGTGCGCCCGTCGTCTTCGATGCGCCCGATTAATAGCCCGCAGCACTCGCGCGGGTACTCGCGCTCCGCGTGGCGCTTGATGTCTTCCAGCAGCAGCGTCCCAGCCTTAATCATTTCTCTCTCCCTCCCAAAAACGTTCGCTCAAATATTTCCCGCCGCCGTCGCAGAGGATTGTGACGAGCGTCGAGCCCGCCGGTAGCCCCCGCGCGAGGCGGAGCGCGGCAAAGACGTTCGCGCCCGAGGAGACGCCGACGAACAGACCCTCCTCGCGCGCGAGCCGCCGCGTCATCTCCTGCGCGTCCTCGGTCGCGACTTCCACGTCCTCGTCCGCGAGCGACGGGTCGTAGATGCCAGGCACAATCGCCGTCCTCATGTGCTTCATGCCCTCTAGCCCGTGCAGGGGCGAGTCGGGCTGCATGGAGACGAGGCGGATTTGCGAATTGTATTCCCTGAGTCTGCGCCCGACGCCAGTGAACGTGCCCGTCGTGCCGAGCCCCGCGAGGAAGTGCGTGACGCCTCCTCCGGTCTGCTCCCAGATTTCCGGCGCGGTCCCTTCGTAGTGCGCGCGCCAGTTGGCGTCGTTGTTGTACTGGTCCGGGTAGAAATACCTGTCCGGCTCGGCGGCCGCCATCTCCCTGGCTTTTATCTGCGCGGCGTCTGTGCCGCCGAGCGGGTCCGTCTCTATAATCTCGGCCCCGTAGATGGCGAGGATGCGTTTGCGCTCGCGGCTGGCGTTCTTGGGCAGGCAGAGTGCGACCCCGTAGCCTCGGGCCGCGCCGATCATCGCGTAGGCTATCCCTGTGTTGCCGCTCGTCGCGTCGAGGATGACTTTGCCGGGGCGCAGCTCGCCCTGCCGCTCGCCTTCGAGAATCATCGCGAGCGCCGCGCGGTCTTTGACGGAGCCGCCGGGGTTCAGGTGCTCGGCCTTCGCGAAGACGGAAACCCCCTCGGGCACCAGCCCGCGCGTGACGCGCCGCAGGCGGACGAGCGGAGTGCCGCCGATGCCGTGCGACAAGTCGCCGGCGCGCTCCGCCTGTCCTACGATTCTCCGGGCCATAATCATTTTGGCTCAAAAAGCGTCAGCCGCGACTCCCTTCCGGGAAATTCGCGGCCTCGGTCTTAAGTCCTCGCTGTCGTCGCGGCGTCTAACCCTCGGTTTTCGAATCCGCGCTCGCGCAAGTACCACCCGGCCGCCCCCACGTAATAGAGCGACAACAGGCGCAAGCGAAGCGATGATGCTCTCTGTTCTGCACGGCGCACATGACTTTCGAGCAGAGGGAACTATAAGCAAGACTTCGGAGGGGTGTCAATGTCGGGGGCGGGCGGCCCCAGCGACCGCCCGCCCCTCTTCGCCCGCTTGCACGTTAAAGGCCCGCGTCACTTCGTCGTCACGCTGGCGATGTTCGAGTAGGCGGAAGTCCCGGCCTTGTTGTAAGACCGCACGCGGTAGCGGTACGTGACGTTGCGCGCGAGGCCGGTGTTAAGGTAGCTGGTGGAGTTGGTCGTCCGCGTCCCTATCTCCAGGAAGTTGGCACAGTTCACCCCCTGGCAGCGCTCGATGCGGAAGCCCACTTCGTTGTTCGCGTTGTCCTGCCAGTAGATGGTCACCTGGTTCCCCGTGTAAAACAAGGTCGCCCTCAGATTGCTCGGGGTCCCCGGCTTGATCGTCGTGTCGAGGTTGAGCACGTTCGAGTAGGCGGAATTGCCCACGCCGTTATAGGCCCGCACGCGGAAGCGGTAGAAGCTGTTCGCGGTCAGGCCGGTGTTGAGGAAACTGGTCGAGTTGGTCGTCCTCGTCCCTATCTGAAGGAAGTTGGTGCAGTTCATCCCCTGGCAGCGCTCGATGCGGAAGCCGACTTCGTTAAAAGCGTTGTCCTTCCAGAAGATGGTCGCCTGCTGCCCTGTGCCGCTCACCGCCCCCGTCAGATTGGTGGGGGCCAGCGGCCTCGTCGCCGCGGTCACCTCTATGTTGGCTCCCGCGACGTTGGCGCTCGCCTTGCCGCGCGAGTCTTTGACGCGCACCTCGGCGCGGTAATTGCCCGCCTGGTAGGTGTGATTGATGACCGGGCTCGCCTGCGTCACGTTCGGCGAGCCGTCGCCGAACGTGAACGTGTAGGAGGCGACCGTGTCGGCCGGCGCTCCCGTGTCAGGGTCGGTCGAGCCTGAGGCGTCGAGCTTGACCGTGAGCGGCGCGAGGCCCGTGGACGGCGTGGCCTTCAGCGCCGCGATTGGCGCGTTGTTCGGGCGGCAGAAGGTGTTGCCGACGATTGTGTAAGAGCCCGCCGGCCCGAGGCTGTCGGGCGCGTTGTCGGGCGTGATGGCCCCCACGGTCTGCCTCATCAGGAAGCCTGTTAACTGCTGCCCGACCGCAGGCGAGCCGACGCCGCTGCGCGGCACGACGATGGTGATGAAGCCCAGCGGCGAGTAGTTGCTCAGCGGGTCGGCGGGCGTCGTCGGGTCCGTCCCGGTCGTGCCCGCGCCGTAAGCGAACGAGACCGTGCCGACCGCGTCCGTCTTCATGGCGACGACGTAGTTGGTGGCGTTCGGCGCCTGGAACTGCACGGGCCACCTGCTGCTCGGCGGCAGCGGCGACTGCATGTCGCGCATCCTGATCGTGAAGACCAGCTTGCCGTCCCCGACGGCGAAAGGCTCGGCCACGGAGACGGAGAGAATGTCGTTAGCGCCGACGGGCGTCCCGACGGGGAGACTGCCGTCGCCCTCCGGGTCCGTCAGCACCGTCACGCCCGGCACGGCGCACGGGTCCGGGGCCGGCGGGGCTGCGCCCACGGGGAAGTCACCGCAGGCGGGGCCTTCGCCGTTGGCGTTGACGGCCGTCACTTTGTAGAAATACTGCACGGCCGCGTCGGCGGTCGTGTCCTCGTAGGTGGTCTTGTTCGTGTTGATGAGCAGGCCGTAAGCGCCGGCCGCGCCCGTCTTGCGGTAGACGTTGTAGCCCGTGATGGGCGAGCCCCCGTTGTCGGGCGCGGACCATTCCAGGAGAACGCCGCCGTCCGTCCTGGCGACGCTCTCGACGCGGGGTGCGAGCGGCTTGCCGTTCTCCGGCGGGTCGAACTGGGCCAGCAGGCGCTTGCCGCCCGACTGGCGCACGATGGTCGCCAGCGCGCTGCGCGAAGTCGCGGGCGAGGTGCAGCCCACGCACCCGTCTGCGTAAGCGCCGACGATGCGCCCTTCGTAGTCCATCTTCAGGTCGTTGAAGTCGAGAAGGTTGCGGTCGGCTCCGCAGGTCGTCCCGCTCGTGCAGATCGAGCCGAGCTGAACGGGGTCATTCGGGGTGGTGTCAACGGTCGTCCAGGTCAGGCCGCCGTCGTAGGTCGTGGCGATGTACATGTGCCACTCGCCCTGGAAGTTGGCCGCGTCCTGGTAGTCGCCGGAGGTCGGCGTGCCGAGGAACATGAAGGCCGCGCGGTCGTCGTCGCCCGCGACGACCTGCGGGAAGACACTGTTCCGAATGGCGAACGGGGTGCCCACGTCAACCGGGTTCGACCAGGTGACGCCCTTGTCGTTCGAGACGGCGATCTTCGGGCGACCGCCCTCAAGGTAGCCGAAATAGACGCGCCCCTTGCCGGCGGTCTTGTCGCCGCGGCCGACGCCGACCGACGGGTCGTTGTTGCCGCTGACGCTGCCCGGCACGGTGCGAATCTTAAACGTCGTGCCTTCGTCTTCGGAGACGGCGAAGCCCTGCGCGCCACCGCCCTCGACGCCCAGGGCGCCGGCCGTGCAGCCCTTGTTCGGGACGTAGACCGTGCCGTCCGGCGCGACCGTGACGTGCCCGTGCAGGCCGCCGCACTGCGTCAGGTTGTACATGGGGACGGCCGCGCCGAACGTCAGGCCGCCGTCGCGGCTGATGGCGAGCTGGGCCACGGCGATGTCCTGCGAGGCGTAATAGACGGCGCTCGGGTAGCCGTTGATGCTGTCGGGCAAGCCGGGCACGAACGGGCCGACGCCGACGGTCTGGTGGTCAACGCCGGGGTTGATGCCGGAGCCGATGACGCTCGGCGTCCAGGTGTCGCCGTCGTCGTCGGTCGAGGCGAGGAAGCTGGTCTTCGGACCCAACTGCGAAACGAAGGTGCGCCCGAAGCCGTCCTTGTCGGATTCGAGAATCGGGTCGAGCGTGGCGAGGCTCGTCGTCGTCGAACTCACGTCCTCCCAGGTCTGCTTCGCAGGCGAAGAGCAGTCGTCGAACGAGATGCGCAGGGTTTGCAGGGCGGCGATGAACATGTACCTCCCGCCGGGGTACTGCGCCGAAGGCTTGCCGAAACCGACGGAGGGCTCGCCCGCGCTCGCGCCGAGCGTGCTGTCCGCGGGCGGCGTGTAAGTCTCAAAGCGCGGCGACGGCCCCGTGTTGACGGCGCCGCCGGGCGTCACCTGCGGTTTCTCCTCCAGCGTAATCGTCCCTGTGAAAGTGCCGCCGACGACCGCGAAGGGGATGACGCGGACGGTATGAGTGCCGGACACGGCGGGGGCGATTACAGTCTCGGGCACGCCGGGCGAGTTGCCCGAACTGCCCACGCCCGTGACCTGTAGGTCGTAATCCTCGACGGGGATGTCCCACGTGATTTGAATCTTGACCTGGTGCGTGTCTTCGTAGGAGGCCGGGACGTTAATCGTCAGCGCGTAGTCGTCGCACGGCAGGTTGACGCAATCCACCGCGCCGGCCTGGGCCGACGGGTTGGAGATGAGGTGCGGCCCGCCCGTGTAAGTCAGGGTCGGGGTGGCGACCGAGACTGTGCCGCTCGCAGGGTTCGCGGCCGACCCGGAGAGCGTCGCCACGAGCGCCGCGGCCGTGCAGACCAACGCGGTCAGAATAAGTCGCGTGCGCCAGTTCGCCGGGCGCGTGCCTTTCGAGATGCGGCGGGTTGATTGACGACGATGCCGTGCCATGAACTGTCTCCTTCTGTGAAAAGCGGACTGATGGTCGTGAGAGATGGGCCGTTCAGCCGCACCCCGGTTCAAACCGCCACACGTCGGAACGGGCGGTCAGGGTAAATCTTATAGTTCAACGGCACTCTTGCTCCGGCGCTCGGCGGAGCGCCTGCCTAAGCAAGCGGGGAAATGTCACAGGAATGAAAGTCGGCCACCGACTTTACGCCATCTCGTCACATGTCTCCGGGGCAGGAGCACACGACCCTCTCGACGGGACGTACACGTGACTGGCGCAAGCTGTGTCTGATTGGGGGAACTTGTTAATAACAAATTCCTTAACGAAGCGCAAGGGGGGTTCACCGGTCGGGCGCGCGGCGACTCTTCGCCCTCATCGCTCAGTCCGACTTTTTGATCGAATAAGTGGAGAGGAATTGTGGGTCGCGGCCGCGCGCCACCACCAGAGCTTTAGGCTGCCTGCCGCGCGCGGCCAGTTCCCAGACGTAATTGTAGTTGTTAATCGAAGCGTCGCCTTCCTGCCGCGCTTTTTTGAGATTGGCCACGTCGCTGTAGCGCATGCGCTGGCCGCCCTCGCGCGCCACGGCCGTCACAAAGCGGACGCGCGACTGCCGGTCGAAGCCTACGATGACGTGTGAGAAATAGGGGTCGCGCACCTCCCACACTTCCTGGCGCTTGCGCTCTTCGCGTTGCAGTGTGCCAATTTTCTGCAAGCGGCTGTGCGCGTCCTCTTTGGTCATGTCGAGGCGCAGGCCGACGATGTCGCGGCGCGGTTTGATTTCACTCCGGGCGGCGGCGCTCACGCTCGCGGTAAGGAGCAAGGTCAGGAGACAGAGAAGGGCCAGTTTTTTCATGGCGTTGATTCTCGTTGAGGCTGCTCGACGGTTCCTGATGCCCTCATCTTTTTGGCACACTCCAGGCAAACAAAACGGGCGGCCCTAAAACAAGGCCGCCCGTAACTTGTTTAAGATGGCTGGCTGGGAGGCAGGGACTCGAACCCCGATAGCCAGATCCAGAGTCTGGAGTCCTACCATTGGACGACCTCCCAGCACGGGGAATAAATTTACGTATGGAGGCCACGGTTGTCAACCGCGGCGAAATGTGCCGGAACAAATCCGCGCGGCAACTTTCCCCTTGCCGGGCGTCGTGGATTGGACGCACAATGGAGACACGATGAAGCCGCCCTCTTCGCCCCTTGCCGGGCGGCGTTCTTTTAACCGGATTCCCGAAGGGATGGGTTAGGCCGATGATCAACGAGAAGACGGAGGACGTAGGGGACGAGCGCCTGCACGCCCTGGTCGCCGAGCACGAGGCCAGGCTGACGGAGATAGCGGACCTGGTGGCGCACGTGCGCCACGAAATCAACAATCCGCTGACCGGCGTCATCGGCCAGGCACAGTTACTCCTGCGCGAAGAATTGAGCCAGTCCGCGCGCCGCCGCGTCGAAACCATCGAACACCTCGCCGGGCGCATACGCGACACGGTCGCGCAACTGCGCGCCGTCCAGCGCCCACAGAAGAAAAGCAGTGAGCAGTAGGCAGTGGGAGCGGGCAGTAGTTGAGCGTCAGCAGGCTTGAAGCCTGAAGGTTAAGATTCAAGATTCGGCGTCAAGGTTTTTTAACTGCCCACTGCCCGCTGCCCGCTGCCCGCTGCCTACTGCTTTCCGATCTCCGCCGCTCCCTGAGTTAGAACTTCAAACCTTTTGCCGGCCGGGAGAATCGCGTTCTCGCCGCGCTTGAAGCCGTGCAGGAGCGCGACCGGGGCGATGAGCGGGAGGGCCACCGCCGTGATGACCATGGCGGTGGCGACTTTGGCCCCCTTGCTGTCGCCCACGATCCTGCCGGAAGACTGTAGCGGAATCCGCGTGCCGTCGACCGCCGTCACGTCCTGCATAATCCAGGCCAGCCGGCCCGCGCGCCCGAAGTGCCCGCCGCGGCTGGCCTTCACCACGCGCGCCGTCGCGGTCGCGCCCGCCGCGATGACCACCACGCCGTCCACCTTGACCGGGTTGACCACGCGGAAGCTGATCGCGTCGCCTTTCTTCACGTCCTGCGAACTCACGGTGAAAGGCGCTTCGACCTCTATCACGACCCCGTTGGGAATCTTCACCCTGAGACTTTGCGGCGCGTGCGGCGCGTGGCTTTCGGCCGCCGCGCCGCCCCTGGGCGACATGACCATCGCCAGAATCACGGCGTCCGGCACGCCCTTTTCCTTCAAGTGCTGTAACGCGTCGGGCGTCGTCACGAAGTCGCGTGGCGAAGTCTTGATGGTGGCGAGGATGGTCTCGGTTGCGAAACCGGCTTCGACCATCCTGAGCACGTCCTGGTTGCCGAGCGGCGCTGCGCCCTCTTGCGACTGTTGGATACTTTTTACTGCTCGCGGGGCCGGGGCCGCGGTCAGCGCGGGCGTGGTTTGGATGAGTAGCAGGGGCAATAAAAGCGCGTGTATGAGCCTCTTCATGCGCTGGACTCCTGGCAATAAGAATCACTACCGAAGTGAAGCTGGCAAGCACGGTGCCAGTCCTTCGTCGGTGAAGCTTAGGCCGACAGGGAAGTCCGTCGCCGCCCGCCGTGTGACACTTTTTCAACCGCCGCCCGCGGCGAAAAAGAAAATGCGCGGCAAGTGAATGCCGCGCATCTTCGGTGGGTTGGTGCCCCGCGCGTCCCGCGACGGGCGGGTTGATGCTTAAACCGTGACTTCCTCTTTGTCCTCCACGAGGTAAGGCGTCGCCGCCTGTTCGTCACTGTCCTCCGCGAGAATCGCGTTGATGACGGGCAGGCTCAAGGAGTGCTTCCCGGAAATTCCTGGCACAGCTTTGCCCTTGGCGTAGACGGCGTGGCGGCCGTGCTCCTGATACCAGTCCGCGAGGTTGGCCGTCTTGTGCATGTTCTCGATAATCTGCCGCCAGCCGACGCCCGTGTTGTAGGCGCAGAAGGAGATTTCGCCCTCCTGCGTGCCGTACGGGATGACGCACATCTCCGTGCGGCGGAAGTCGTAGTTGAACAAATCCTGGAACCACATGCCCTCGACGCAGAGGACGCGCCACACGTCGTTCGGGTCTTCCGAATCGTGCTGCGTCTTCATGCGGTCGTTGCGGTCCGAGTTCGAGTTGGTCGAAGACGGCCGGAAGAGGTTGATGATCTGCGAGACGGGGAAGCCCTCGGGCGCGCGCCGCGCGTCGAAGTTTCTCAAAATCGCCATCGCGAGCTGCGCGTACGAAAGCTTCTTCCCGCGCGCAGTGTCCGTGATGACGGCCACGTCCTTCATGAACTGCTCGTAGTCGAAGAACTCGAAGAGCGAGGTGAACTGCCCCGTCTTGCGGTTGACGACCATCAGCGTGAAGATGCCGCAGTTCGGGTGGCAGTTACAACTCGACCAGCCCCACGGCGCGTCCGCCCCTTGCAGCATGTCCATCACGCTCGTGAACGCGGAGTAGCTCGAAAGCGGGAACCAGTCGCGCAGGGGTTGCAGGCGGCCTCCCAGTTGATCCTTGAGGTCGTGCGTCATCCCTGCGAGCGTGTAGCGCTGGCGTGTGCGAAGCTCGTCGGAGATGTCTTCGTCGCGGCCCGTAAACGAGACGGGCTGGAAGGCTATGGTCTGAACCTTGTCGATGTTCTGCGCGGCGAACTCCACTATCTGGCCGATGGCGTCGTTGTTGATTGTGTTGACGATGGTCGTGACCAGCGTCACCTTGATGCCGACCGAAGCGAGGTTCTCAATCGCGCGCAATTTTACGTCGAACAAATTGCCGACGCCGCGGTGCTTGTTCTTCTCCTCGCTCACGCCGTCGAACTGCAAGTAGACGCCGTGCTGGCCCGCTTCCTTGGCGGCCTTGCAGAACTCTATGTCTTCGGCGAAGCGTATGCCGTTCGTGGCGGCGAGGATGCGGTAGAAGCCGACCTTCTTGGCGTAGGCGACGGCTTCGAGGTAGTAGGGCGAGAGCGTCGGCTCGCCGCCCGAGAAGAGGATGATGATCTGGCGGCGCGGCTTGAAACTCACGGCGCGGTCCAAAATCGCCTTCGTGTCCTCGAACGTGGGCTCGTGCACGTAGCCGACCTGGTTGGCGTCCATGAAGCACGGGTCGCACATCATGTTGCAGCGGTTCGTCAGGTCAACCGTCAGCACCGCGCCGCGGCCGAACTTGATGTTCGAAGTCCCGTGCTTGTGGATGCTCGCGTCCTCGGCGGCGCGGAAGTCGCGCCCGAAGAAGAGCGACTCGATGCGCTCCAGAAACTTCGGGTCGGTCGCCATCACGTCCGTGAACTCGCCGTGCTTCGGGCAGGTCTTGCGCATGATGACCTGTCCGTCCTCTTCCAGAATCTGGGCCGTAATCTCGCCCGGGTGCTGGTGCATCAACGTCTCAAGCGGCGTCTCGCCCGTGATGACGGCGTTCCTGACTTCCTTGACGCAGCGCGGGCACAAGGAATCGGTCTCGCGCGGGAACCCGAGCGGCGGGGCCGAGCGCTCGTAAGACTTCAGGAGCGGACCCGGAGCCCACGTCGGGCGTATGGCCTCGCCTTCGGGCAGGCGTCGGTTGACCGACTGGAAGACCTTCCAGGCGACATCGGACAGGCCCGAAATCAGCCGCGAGCTTCTGACGCCGCTGAACCTGGGCTTTTCTTCCTCGCCCCTGCGGAATTGATCGCTAAACAAGAATCGTTCTCCTACGAAGCGGGCGCAAGAAGAAGGGGGAGATGCGCCCGGATGACCAAAAATTTGAAAAATTGCCCAAATATCTGCCGCCCTCGCACACCACGGCGCACAAAAGCAAGCAGCCTGACATGATAGAGGCTGAGCGGGGCAAAGGCAAGCGGAAAACGGCCTCCGGCAAATCGTAAATGATGAATAGAAACTGCTTTTGTCCATTTACCATTCGCCATTTAACCATTACCATTGTCCCATGAGCATTCATCCGACGGCTCTCGTCAGCCCGCGCGCCGAACTCGCGGCGGGCGTCCGCGTAGGCCCGTTCGCGGTCATAGAGGATGACGTGGTCATAGGCGAGGGGTGCGAGATAGCTTCGCACGTCGTCGTCAAGCGGTACACCACGCTCGGGCGCGGGAACCGCGTCTACGAACACGCCCTCCTGGGCGGCGAGCCGCAGGACGTGAAGTTCAGGGGGGAAAAGAGCCGCCTCGTCATCGGCGACGACAACCTGATACGCGAGGGGGCGACCTTGCACCGCGCGAGCGGCGAAGGCGGGGAGACGCGCGTCGGGTCGCGCAACTTCCTGATGATCGGCGTCCACGTCGCGCACAATTGTGCCATCGGCGACGACAACATCTTCGCCAACGAGGTGGCGCTCGCAGGGCACATCACAGTCGAGGATCACGCCTTCCTCTCGAACAACGTCGGCTGCCACCAGTTCGTGCGCATCGGGCGGTACGCGATGGTCGGCGGCAAGTCCAAAATCGTGCAGGACGTGCTCCCGTTCTTCACGACCGACGGCAACCCGCCGCGCGTGCGCGGGCTGAACTCCGTCGGCCTCAGGCGCGCGGGCTTCTCCGGCGAAGAGCGCAAGGCCCTGAAGGAAGCCTACAGGGTTCTGTTCCGCGGCAACCTCACGCTCGCGGACTCGCTCGGCGAGCTTGAGCGGATCGACGACGGAAACGTCCGCCACCTCGTCAACTTCATACGCGGCTCGCGCCGCGGCTTCACGCGCGCCGGACGCCGCGGCAGAGACGAATCCAGAGCGGACGAGGAGCCGCCGGCGAGCTGAATCACATGAGCCTGGAGAGAAGAGAAGTGACTGTGGCAGAACTGGCCGCGCACGTCGGCGGGCGCGTCCGCGGAGACGGCGGCGTTTTAATCAGAGGTGTGGCGAGCGTCGAGAGCGCCGCGGAGGGCGAGATAGCTTTCGTCGAAGAGAGCAAGATGTTCGAGCGGGCGCGCTCGTCGAATGCTTCGTGCTTGCTCGTGCCGGAAGGCGCGGAGCTTGACGCGCCGTGCCTCATCGAAGTCAAGAAGCCTAAGCTGGCCTTCGCACTCGTGGCGGAGTTGCTACACCCGCCGAAGCGCCGCGCGGGCTCGCGCCACCCGACCGCGGTCGTGGACGAGAGCGCGAGCGTGGACGAGAGCGCCTACGTCGGCGCGCGCGTGGAGATCGCGGCGGGCGCGAGCGTCGGCGCGGGCACGCAGGTTCTCTCGGGCGCGTTCGTCGGCGAGAACACACGCGTCGGGCGCGACTGCGTGCTCCACCCGAACGTGGTGCTCTACGACAACGTCACCCTGGGCGACCGCGTGATTCTGCACGCGGGCGTAATCGTCGGCGCGGACGGCTTCGGCTACGTGCCGGACGAAGGTAACGTGCGTCACAAGTTCCCGCAGATAGGGACCGTGGTCATAGAGGACGACGTGGAACTGGGGGCCGCGACGTGCGTTGACCGCGGCGCGCTCGGGGAGACGCGCATAGGGAGCGCGACCAAGATTGATAACCTCGTGCAGATCGCGCACAACGTCCGCATCGGCCGGCGCGTCGTCATCGCCGCGCAGACCGGAATCTCGGGCAGCACCGTCATCGAAGACGACGCGGTCATCGGCGGGCAGGTCGGCTTCGGCGACCACGCGCGCGTCGAGCGCGGCGCGATCATAGGCTCGAAGGCGGGCGTGCTGCCGGGCAAGATCGTCCGCGCGGGCGTCTGGTGGGGCATCCCCGTCCAGCCGCTAGACCAGTACAAACGACTCAACGCGCACCTCAACCGCCTGCCGCAACTGCGCGAAGAGGTGAAAGAGCTGCGACGACGCCTCGAAGAACTCATCGAGAAGATGAACTCCGGGAAGTAGTCGGCAACGACTCAACCACTTTGCGCCTTTGCGTGAAACTTATTGAGGCTCGGCGGTGCGCCTGCCGCCAGTACCGCCTGCGGGTCCACGCAAAGTCGTTAATAAAGAGTTTGACGCTTATCCCTGTTGCCGTAGGAAATTTAAAATCTCTTCGGCCGCGCGCTTCGACGCCCCGCCGTCGCCGAGTCGCGCGGCGGCCTCTTTGAGTCGCGCGCGGGCCTCTTCGTTTCGCTCCCGGCTCAGTAAGCTTTTGAGTTCTTCGGCCAGCCGCTCGCCGGTCAAATCGTTCTGCATCAGCTCCGTGACGAGGCGCTCGCCCGCGATCAGGTTGATGAGCCCGAAGTGCTCCGCGCTGATGAGGCGGCCCAATGTGTGCCAATTAATGAAAGACTCTTTGTAGACGATGACGAAGGGCGTATCAATCAGCGCGGCTTCGAGCGTGGCCGTCCCCGAAGCGACGGCCGCGGCGTCCGCCGCGCCCAGCGCCTCGCGCGTCTCGTGCTGCGTGAGGCGAAGGTTGACGGCCGCGTGGGAGTTGTTACGCGCGGCGGCTTCGACGATGGCCTCGGCCTCCTCGCGCGGGCGGTTGTGTGCCAGCGCGACGACGAACTGAACCTCCGGGCGCTCGCGCGCGAGGTGCGCGGCCGCCGCGAGCATCGGCGGCAGGATGCGTTCCAGCTCTTTGCGGCGGCTGCCCGGCAGGAGCGCGACCAGCGGGCGCGACGGGTCCAGCTCGTTGCGGCGGCAGAACTCCTCGCGCCCGTAGCGCGGCGTGACGCGCCCCGCGAGCGGGTGGCCCACGAAGCGCACGTGGCTGACGCCTCGCGCCTCGTACCAGCCGGGCTCGAACGGGAGGATGGCGAGCAGCAGGTCAACGTCGCGCCGCACGGCACGCACCCGGTAGGCGCGCCACGCCCAGAGCTGCGGGCTGATGTAGTAGATGACGCGCAGGCCGCGGCGGTGGAGCGAGCGCGCGAGTCTGAGGTTGAAGTCGGGCCAGTCGACTAGGACGACCGCCTGTGGGCGGCGTTCGAGCGCGGCGCGTTTGAGCGCCTTGAAAGCACGCCAGAAGGACGGCAGCGCGCGCCCCACTTCCGCCAGCCCCATGATCGCCAGCTCGTCCGAGCGCACGACCGTTTCGACGCCCGCCTCGCGCATCAGTGCCCCCGTCGCCCCGAAAAACTCAAGCCCCCCGCCCGCCTCTTCCCTCAGCGCGCGCACCAGTGCCGCGGCATGTGCGTCGCCCGAAGGCTCGCCAGCGACGACCATCAAGCGCATGTGTTCGGTCATTGCGAACATGATAGCAGTAGGCAGCAAGCAGTGGGCAGTTAAGAGAAAGAAAGAGGCAGCCGTGGTAATCAGACTCGGCTGCCTCTTTCTTTCTTGTTTTTAACTGCCAACTGCCTGCCGCCCACTGCCCACTGCTTTCTGCTTTCCGCCGTTCCGTGTTAGCATCGCCCGGATTTTCAGACCAAGACGGCGCGCACTTCTCACTTCCCTGAGAACTGAAAACGCGCCCAGCGCTCGGCCTTCGGAGGTCTTCGATTTCTTCTTTGGGTAACTTCTTCCCCGCGGCAAAATTCTGTGCCAGGCTCGCCTGCGTCCTGCTGTGTCTCGCCGGGGCTTTGCCCGCTTTCGCGCAGCAGACCAACCCGGTCGACAGACAGGTCACCAACCCCATCACCGACACGCCGAACGTCAACCCGCTGACGCAGGACCAGACGCCCATCCGCCCGCCCCGCGTCGCGCAGACGGGCGACGCCGCGCAGAACACGGAGGAGTTGACCGTCACGGCCGCCAAAGAAACCGTCTCGGGCCCGAAGGACGCGGTCGTCGCCGTCTACGAGGGCAACGTCGACGCGCGCATCGGGACTTTCCGCTTGCAGGCCGACAAGGTGACGGTCTACGAGGCGGGCAACCGCGTCGTCGCCGAGGGCAACGTCGTCTTCGACCAGGGCGACCAGCAGCGCATCACCGGCTCGCGCGCCGAGTGGAACTACCGCACCAAGACCGGCTTCTTCGTCAACTCGACGGGCTTCACCAACCAGACGCAGGATGGGACCGTCATCTTCTACACGGCCGACTCGGTCGAGAAGGTCAGTTACGACACCATCGTCGCCGTCAACGCGGAGATCACGGCCTGCGAGGACAACGTGCCGAAGTGGAGCTTCAGGGCCGCGCGGGCCGTGATCAAGATCGGCGACCGCGTGCGCGTCAAGGGGCCGACCTTCCGCGTCAAGAATGTGCCAATTCTTTATCTGCCTTACGCGTCCGTCTCCATCAAGCGGCGCGACCGCGCCTCCGGCTTCCTGACGCCGACCTTCAGCGGCTCCGGCAACAAGGGCTTCCGCCTCTCGAACGCTTACTACCAGACGCTCGGGCGCTCGGCCGACGCCACCCTGCGCAACGACATCTACACGGGGCGCGGCATAGGGCTCGGCCTCGACGTGCGCACGCGCGCCAATTCACGCTCCTACCTGAACTTCGGCTTCTACGCCGTCAAGGACCGCATCCTCGGCCCCGACGCGAGCCCCGCGAACCCGGACCAGGGCGGCTCCAGCTTCTACATGGACGGCGTGCACTACTTCCCGAACGGCTTCCTGGCCGCGGCCGACGTGAACATCACGTCGAACCTGGCCTTCCGCCAGGTCTTCTCCGACTCGATCCAGCAGGCCATCTCCCCCGAAGAGCGCTCGCAGGTCTTCATCAACAAAAACTTCGGCGACTACAGCCTCAACTTTTTGGCCCGCTCGCAGGTCACCTCGATCCCGAACGTCCGCATCCGCACGCGCCAGCTCCCGAGCATCTCGCTCGACAAGCGGCCCTCGGCCCTGCGCTACTTCGAGCGCGTCCCCGTCTACTTCTCCTTCGCTGGCAGCCTCGAAGGCGTCAGCCGCAAGGAGACCGTCGAAGACCTCCTGCTCTTCCGCGACGAGGTCGACGGCGAGCCCATCGTCTCGCCCTCCATCGTGCAGCGCCTGGACGTGCACCCGCGCTTCAGCCTCCCCGTAGACTTCGCCGGCTGGTCCGTGACGGCGACCGCGGGGCTGAGCGCGACCTATTACTCGAACTCGATTGACCCCGTGACGCGCCTCATCCTGAGCCGCGACGTGGTGCGCGGCTACGGCGAGTTCGAGCTGGACGTGCGGCCGCCGGCCTTTGCGCGCAACTTCCGCCACCGCGACGGCTCCTTCTTCTTCCGCCACGTCATAGAGCCCTACTTCATCTACCGCAAGATAGAGGGCATCACGAATTTCGAGCGCATCATCCGCTTCGACTCGGCGGACGCCGTCGCCGACACCAACGAGATTGAGTTCGGCATCACCAACCGCTTCTTCACGCGCCGCTCGACCGAGAACGTTAACCCGCAGGCCGAGCGCGCCGACGACGCGCAGGGGCGCAAGCGCGTCCCGCTCTCCAGCCAGCCTTACGAGGCGCTGACCATCACGGTGCGCGGGAAGTATTTCTTCGACCCTTATTTCGGCGGCGCGCTCATTCCGGGCCGCCGCAACCAGTTCTACCCGATCAACACCTTCTCGGGCTTCACCTACGGCGGCGTGCCGCGCCGCTGGTCGCCGCTCAACATCGAGGCGCGCTACCGGCCGAGCCGCACGCTCGTCGCGGACGTGCGCTCGGACCTGGACGTGCAGAGCGGCGGGCTTCGTAATCTTTCGGTCACCTTCGGGCTCAACCGGCCGCTGATACAGGCTTTCCAGACCTTCTACTACACGCGCGCCATAGACCTCGCGCCGTCGCTCGCGCGCTTCGCGGACTCGCAGGGCAAGGAGCCGGGAACCTTGCGCGGCTCGCAGTGGAGCCCGTCGATCTTTCTGGGCAACCGCGAGAGCGGCCCCTTCGGCGGCGTCTCCTTCTTCTTCGACTTCCAGAACCGTCCGGGCCAGCAGCACTCCTCACTCGTCAGCTCGGTCGCGACCATCGGCTACGCCTTCGACTGCTGCGCCATCACCGCGCAGTACTACAGCTTCGACGTGGGCCTCAGGAACGAGAACCGCTTCGTCTTCGGCTTCCGCCTGAACGGCATCGGCGCGTTCGGCACGGAGCAAATCGGCCAGCCTTTCCGTTAACGGCAGCTTTTACGATAGAATTCACAGGCCACGTAAAGCGCTCGTGTCAGTGCCGCCTCGCGTTAGGCGCAATTCGTTATGTTGGAAATCAGCGACTCCGAAATAAAAGTTGACCGGCTGATGCACGAGATTCGTGAGGCCGTGGCGCGGGAGAGGCAGGGCGCGAATGTCTCCGCGACGCCCCCCCCGCCGCCGCCGGGCGACGGCTGGCCGGGCGTGCGTGCCGAGTTTTCGCCGTTGAGCCTGCAGCCGCAGTTTCAGTCGCGGCCGGACAATGAGTATCACGTCAACGACCTGTTGAAATATCACGGCGGGGATTTCGTGCGTAACGCCTACCGCGCCATCTTGAAGCGCGAGCCGGACGCGGAGGGCTTTGCCCGATACATCGAAAGTCTGGCGAGCGGCCGCTTCAATAAGATTGACGTCCTGTCGAGCCTGCGGCACTCGACCGAGGGCGAGCGTGCGGGCGTGAAGATTAACGGGCTCGCGTGGCCCGCCGCCGTCAGACGCGCGGGGCGCGCGCCCGTCATAGGCTACCTGATTCAACTCATGGTCGCCCTCGGGCGGCTGCCGCACCTCCTCCAACAGCAGAGGCAGTCGGAGTTCTACCTCCTGTCACAGCAGCAGCGGGTCGTGGACCATCACAACGAGGCCCACGAACGATTGGCACAGTCCCTGGAACAGTCCGTGGCGCAGCTCTCCGCGCAAGCGGCCGCGGGCGCGGACAGGGACGCGGCGCAGCAGCAGTCGTTCGAGACGCTGGCGCGGCAGCAGCACGAAGAGGCGGTGCGGCATGTCGAATTCAGGAACGCCGTCGAGGCGCGTCTGACCGCCGTCCGGGAACACGTCGAGCAATCCGCGGCCGAGCTGACACGGCAGATGGGCGAGCGCGCGGAGACGCTCTCGCGGCGCGTGGACGAAAGCGAGGCTGCTTTCGCGCGGCGCGTGGAAGAGAGCGCGGCGGAATTGGCCCGGCAGTTGGAAGAGCGCGTGCGGCGTCTCCTGGACAGTCACAAGGAGTTGACCGAGCAGGTGGACGAGCAGGCGCGGCAGTTCCTTGAGCAGCACAGGAGGACGCGCGACGAACTGGCGGCGCAGGAGCGGCGTCTCACGTGGCTGCTTGAGAAGGCCCGCGAGACCGCGTCGTCCGCCCCCGACCAGTCGCTCGCGCTCGCGCTGGCGAACGAGGAAGAGCGCCTTCTGGATCACCTGTACGCTTCGTTCGAGGACCAATTTCGGGGCAGCCGCGAAGAGGTCACGAGCCGCCTGCGCGTCTACCTTCCCGTCCTGGACGGCGCGGGGGTGACCGGCGACGTCCTGGACATAGGCTGCGGCCGCGGCGAGTGGCTGGAGCTGTTAAAGAGCGAAGGCATCGTGGCGCACGGCGTAGACCTCAACCGCGTCTTCATAGAGCAGTGCAGGCGGCGCGGCCTGGACGTGGTGGAAGAAGACGCGCTCGTTTACCTGCGCGGCCTGCCCGACCGGAGTCTCAGCGTGGTGACGAGCTTCCACCTCGTGGAGCATCTGCCGTTCGGGACGTTAATCAAGATGCTGGACGAGAGCGTCCGCGCGCTCAAGCCCGGCGGGCTCCTCATTCTTGAGACGCCCAACCCTGAGAACTTCATGGTCGGGAGTTGTAACTTCTACGCGGACCCCACGCACCGCAACCCGATTCCGAGCCCGACGCTGAAGTTCCTGCTCGAAGCGCGCGGCCTGGAGCGCGTGGAGGTGATGAAGCTGCGCCCCTGGGACGCGGCCAGGATCGAGGGCGACGCCGAGATCGTCAAACGCTTTAACGAATACTTCTACAGCGCCCCGGACTACGCGGTCATCGGCCGGAAGATTTAGGGCACGCCTCAAGACACAAACTCAACCCTTCAATGTTCGACCGGAAAATAATCATCGTCACGCCGTGGTTCGGGCGCTTCGCAGGGGGCGCGGAGCTTCTGGCGCGGGGGATGGCCCGCGAGTTGAAGAAGCGCGGCGTCGGGGTGACGGTCTTCACGACCTGCTCCGCCTCGCCCTACGACAGTTGGTGGGAAGACCACTACGAGCCCGGCGTCTACGACGTGGAGGGGATAGAGACGCGCAGGTTCTCCACCGTGAAAGACCCCACGCCGTATCACGCGGCCGTCGTCAAGGTCGGCCGCGGGGAAAAGCTGACGGCCCGCGAAGAGCAGGACTTTTTCGCGCACGGCATCAACAGCGACGCGCTGGTTGACGCGCTGGCCGCTTACGTCGACGGCGAATACGAAGTCGTCGCGCTGCCGTACTTCCACGGCCTCGTCCACTCGGCGGTCAACAGCTATCCGGGCCGAATCTCGCTCGCCCCGTGCTTCCACGACGAGCCCCAGTTCTACTGGGGCGCGACCGAGACGCTGCTCCGCAACGCCCATCACGTCTTCTTCAACTCGCACGAAGAAAAGCTGATGACGATTAAAAGGTACGGGCCGAAAGTGGGCCGAGCCCTGGTCGAGAGCGTCGTCGCGGGCGTCGGCGTCGAGTTGGCCGCGTGCGACGACGAGCAGGAGGGCGGCCCGGCGCACAAACTCCCGGACAATTATTTCGTCTACGCGGGGCGCAAGGAAGAGGGGAAGAACGTGCGCGTTTTGTGCCAGTGGTTCGCGGGCTACGCGGAGAGGTTTCGGCGCGACACGAAACTCGTCTTCATAGGGGGAGGCGACGCGTCCCTGATACCTCCGGCCGAAAATTTCGTGGACTTCGGTTTCGTCCCGGAGGCGACGAAGCAGCGCCTCATCAGGAACTCGAAGGGCGTCATCAACCTCTCGGAGAACGAGAGTTTTTCAATCGTCATCATGGAGGGCTGGCTGCTGGGGGTCCCGGCCGTGGTCTCTTCGAGGTGCGCCGTCACGGCGGGCCACGTCAGAAGGTGCGACGGCGGCCTGCACGTCGCCGACGGCGAAGAGTTCGCGCTGGCCCTGAAGTATCTCGAAGACGACGACGCGGCCCGCGGGGCGCTGGCGGCGAACGGGCGAAGGTACGTCGCGCGCGAGTTCTCCTTCGACGCCGTGCTCTCAAGGTACTTGCGCGAATTCCGCCAGGGCCGGCGGCCCCGACAGCTTTACGACGCCACCGCCGCGTAACATGAAAATATTAATTGACGGCCAGACGCTTCTGACCCCTGAGATCAACAGGGGCATCGGCACGTACTTCAAGAACACCGTCGAGCACGTACTCGAAAACGACTTCACGAATGACTTCTACATGGCCACGCCGCGCGGCGCGCACCTGAACAATTTGTCGCCCTGGGCGCGCGAGAAACTCTGCGTTGTAGACAGCGAGGCTTATGACGTTCGCGCCCGGAGCGGAAATCCCGCGGAGCTTTACGCGGACGCGCTGCACGACGACATTGAGAGGCTCGGGATAAATCTCTACTGGTCGCCGAACGCCTTGATGGACAACGTCCTTCTCCCGGCCCGTCGCAGCAGCGCCTGCCGGTTCGCCGTGACGATCTATGATTTGATCCCACTGGTCATGGCGGAAACTTACGCGGAGCACCTGACGCCGGCGGCCGTCGCCGCCTACCGCGAAAAACTTGAGCGGCTGGAGAGCGACTACGATCTTTTCCTACACATCTCGCGGCACACGCAGTCGGATTTCACGCGCGCGCTGCGGGTCGGGGACAAGCGTCACGTCGTCACGCCGCTCGCGGCCGGCGCTTCTTTCCGCCCGTACCCGTTCCCGGACATCGCCGCGGCGCGCGACTACGTGCTTTACATCGGCGGCTTCGACCCGCGCAAGAACATGGACCGCGCGGTCGAGGCTTTCGCCCGTTTGCAGACGAGGTACGGCGGCGAAGAGAAAATTCGAGCCGCGGAGTTGTGGATCGCGTGCAGTTTTGATAACGCGGCGGCGGACAAGATGCTGAATTACGCGAGGGGGCTCGGGCTCGACGGGAAGGTGAGGCTCACGGGCTTCGTGGACGACGACGCCCTGCCCGCGCTTTACCAGAAGGCCCGCTGCCTCTTCTTCCCGTCGCTGTACGAGGGCTTCGGGCTCCCCGTGCTGGAAGGCTTGGCCTGCGGCCTCCCCGTGGCGTCGTCAAACACTTCGTCGCTCCCCGAAGTCGGCGGCGACCTCGCCGTCTACTTCGACCCTTACGACGTTGACGAGATGGCCGACGCACTCCGCCAGGCTCTGAAAGCGCCCACGGACTACGCGTCCAGGCTCGGAAGGTATCAGTATTCCAGGACGTTCTCGTGGGAAAACACGGCGCTGGCGACCCTCGCGGCTTTCGCCGACTGCCTCGGCGACGTGGAGTTGAGAGAGAAGAAGGACTAGTGAGGACCATGCCGGATCAACTTCCTAAAATAGCCTGGCTCTCCCCCCTGCCTCCCCAAAGGAGCGGCATCGCCAACTACAGTTACTGGCTCGTCAAGGCGCTCAAGCCCTACTTCGAAATCGACCTCTATTACGACGGCGAGGAAACTACGCCGCTCGCAGACGAGTTCGACGTGTACCCGCAATCGGCCTTCTCGGGGCGTTATAAAATTTACGACGAGGCGGTCTACCACCTGGGGAACCACAGCGATTTTCACGGGGGCATCTACAAACTCGCGTGGGATTTCCCAGGCACGGTCGTGCTGCACGATTACAACCTGAGCGCCTTCATGTACGAAACCTTCTACCGCCGCAACGAGGAGCAGATGTACCGGCAGGCCCTCATCGACGGGTACGGCGACGAGGGGCTTCGGGCGTTCCGGGCGCTGATGGACGGGCACGTCCCGGACCACGCCGCGTTCCCCATGTCGCACGCGGTCGTCTCGCGCAGCAGGAAGGCCGTCGTCCATCACAGGTGGGTCAAGGCCCAGCTCGGCGGCCGCGACCATGTGGAAGTCATCCCGCACTTCGCGAGGCTGAACCGCCGGCCGACGCGGGAAGAGATAGAGCGCTTCAAGAAGAAGTTCCGCGTCAGAGACGACCACTTCGTCGTCTCCTGCCTGGGATTCGTCAACAGTAACAAGCTGCCGCGGCTACAGGCGGAGGTCGTCCGCAGGCTGATAGCGGACGGCTACCCCGTGCAGCTCGTTTTCGCGGGCGAGCCGGCCCCGCAGGTCAAAAGTCTGGAGGCCGAGGTGCAGGCGGGCGACGACATCATCTTCACGGGCTACCTGGACGAGACGGACTACTTCAGCGCCGTCTTCGCGTCGGACGTGATCGTCAACCTGAGGAACCCTTCGATGGGCGAGGCGTCCGGCACCCTGATGCACGCGCTGGCCGCCGCCAGGCCGACGATTGTCAGCGACCTTAACCAGTACCGCGAGTTCCCGGACAAGGTGTGCTGGAAACTGGCCGACGGCGAGAACCAGGCGGACGAACTCTACGCATACCTGCGCGCCCTCCTGTCGGACAAATACCTGCGGGCGGCGATTTCAAACAACGCCGCCGAATACGTCAGGAACGTCTTCGGGTGGGAAAAGATTATCGCCCGCTGGAGGCAGGTCCTCTCCGAAAAGTCTACGTAAATCGAGCCGCGCCGGGGATGTTTGCTCCCACCTCGAAAGAGCCCGGGACCGCGAAGCCACAAGAAGAGACGCGAAAAGGGTTGTTTCCGCGTCGTGCCGTTTCGCGCCGGTTCATGGTCCCTGCATTTTTGAGCGTTAAGAGGCCGTAATCAAAGGGTAAAAGCTCGTTGACAATGCCGAGAGCGGGAAGGTATATTTTAAGCCGAGCGCATCCCCATGGTGCGCGTAATTTTTGGCCTGTCGAACCGCCAGCAGCGACACTTCGGAGTTAAATAAACATGAAGAAATTTGCGGCCACTCTTTTTATCACGGCCCTACTCGCTTTGAACGCCTTCGGGCAGACGACCACTCCCCCCACGCTGAGGATCGTCACCGAGACCCCGAACCTGCCTTCGGAGCTCTACTACGGCGACGTTAAAGTGAAGCCCCTGCGGTATCGCCCCGGCACCAACACCCTCATCACCATCAAGGACTACGACTTCTTCATTCAGCAGCAGTACGTGGATTTCCTGCGCCGCTTCCCGGAGGCCGCCGGCCTTCAGTTCTACCTGAACATGCTGAACGGGTGCGCGAAGACGGACACCGAGTGCATCCTGTATACGCGAGGGGCGCTGTCGGCGAACTTCTTCCGCTCGCCCGAGTTCCAGCAGAAGGGCTCGTTCGTCATGCACCTCTACATGGTCTCCCTCGGCCAGAGGCCCTCGACCAACGCGGAACTGGCGGACCCGACCAAGAACAAGTTCGAGCGCCCGCACTACCCGGAGTTCATGGCGGACCTGGGGAGCATCTCGGACCCGAACGACGACAAGGCCGTCGTCTCGGCCAAGAAGGACGCGCTCACCGTCGCCTGGCTGCAACGCCCTGAGATTCAGGCGCGCTTCGGCGGGCTGACCAACGCGGCCTTCGTGCAGAAGCTGGCCGACACGGCGGGCGTGACGCTTTCGAACCAGAGTGCGCTGGTCGCGGACTTGAACGCCGCGCGCAAGACGCGCGCGCAGGTCTTGCGCGCCGTCGTCGAGAGCCCGGAGGTGACCGACAAGTTCTACAAGCAGGCGTTCGTCACGATGCAGTACTTCGGCTACCTGCGCCGCGACCCGGACCTGCCCGGCTACGTCTTCCACAACAACCGCTTCAAGCTGGCCCTCGACCAGCCCTTGCTGGAGAACACGATGGTCCGCGGCTTCATAGAGTCGCCGGAGTATCTCAACCGGTTCTAGGAAGTCGGGAGGGCGAGGAATCGAACCTACTGTGTGAGAGGCCGGCCATTGCGAGATGGCCGGCCTCGTTGTTTCAGCGGCACGGACCCGACCGCCCACTAACGAATGCGCATCGGACTTGACGGCATCCCGCTCGGCGAAATTAAGACGGGCGTCGGCCATTACACTTTCGAGCTGGCGCGAGCGCTCGCCCTCGCGGCCCCCGAGGACGAGTTCGAGCTGGTCTCGCCGCACCCTTACGTCGCAGCGGTCGGCGGCGCGGGCGAGGAGATTTTGCCGCCGAACCTGCGCCTGACGCGCGTCAAGGTCGGGCAGCTTCGCGGCCGCCGCTGGTGGTCTGTCGGGCTCCCGCTCTACGTCAGGCAGGAACGCCTAGACCTCTTCCACGGCACGAACTACGACGTGCCTCTCTGGGGCGGGCGTCCGACAATCGTCACCGTCCACGACCTCTCCATGTTCCTGCACCCGGAGACGCACGAGGCGCACCTGGTGCGGCGCGCGTGCAGGCGGCTGCCGATGATGGCGCGCAGGGCCGCCATGATCATCACGCCGTCCGAGAGCGTGAGGCGCGAGACCAGCGAGCATTTGGGCGTAAACCCTCAAAAAGTCGTCGCCGTGCCCGAGGCCGCGCGCCGCTCCTTCCGGCCCGTGCCGGCCGCGGAGGCGGCGGAGGCGCGCCGCAGGCTCAAGGTCGAAGACGAGTTCGTCCTCTTCGTCGGGACCATAGAGCCGCGCAAAAATCTGCTGACGCTCGCGCGCGCCTTCGACGAAATCCTCCGCACTACACGCTTGCGCCCGCAACTCGTGATCGCCGGGAGGGAGGGCTGGCTCACCGACGAGTTGTTCTCCTACCTGAAGGGCGCGGACGCGCGCGACCGCGTGCGCTTCACGGGCTACGTCTCGGACGAAGACCTGCGCGCGCTCTACTCCTCGTGCCGCGCGTTCGTCTACCCATCGCTGTACGAGGGCTTCGGCCTCCCGCCACTGGAGGCGATGGCGTGCGGCGCGCCCGTCATCACGAGCCGCGTCCCGGCCCTCTTAGAGACGGTCGGGGACGCCGCGCGCCTCGTCCCGCCGACCGACCACCGAGAGCTGGCGCGGGCCGTCGTCAGCCTGCTCGAAGACCCCGGCGAGCGCGAGCGACTATCGTCCGCCGGCCTGCGACGCGCGGCCGAATTCTCCTGGGAGAAGACGGCGCGCGCGACCCTGGACGTTTACCGGGAGGCTCTCAGGTAAGGGAAGTAAGGTAAGGGAAGACGCAAAAGAAATGCGGAATGCGGGATGATGGATCAGAAAGCAACTGCCTTCTAATCCACCGTCCCGCATTCCGCATTCATCACTGCCTTTAGTTAATCCTGATGCGCGGGGCCGAGTCGGCCGGGCGGCTGGTGAAGGTCGTGCCGCTGACCGTGACGCTGACGATGACGGTCACGTCGCCCGCCCCGGCCAGCGACGCCGGCAGCACCACGTCTATCTGGTCCGTGCCCGGCGTGTCGCTCGGCGACACCGTCACGGGCGAAGTGGCGGCCGTCGTCCCGACGATGTCCGTCGTGCCTATGCGGACCGTGACCTGCGAGTTGTCCGTTATCCTGCGGACGCCAGTCAGGAAGATTCTGAGCCTCGTCGGCTGCGTGACCGTCTGGCCCGAAGAGTTGACGAAAGTCGTCGTCACGCTGAAGGGCTCCTCCGTGCCGACGCCAGGGTTCGTGACGTTGAACACGAGGGCGCGGTTGGTGCCGAGGGCGTTGGTCTGTGAGAACAGATCGGGCTGCGCCACCAGGACCCGGAGCGTCGTGCGTATTATCGAGCCGTTGTTGTTGATGACGACATCGTAAGGGTCCGTCCTGGCCGTCAGACCCAGCGGGACGACGAACTGGATTTCGTTCGGGCTGACGAAGATGAGCCCCGCGGCCGCGCTGTTGACGGAGACAGAGACGCCGTTCAGCTCGACGGGCAGCGGCGGCCTGCGCGAGGACTCGGACATGCTGTCGGCCAACTCGGCCGACGGCGCGAGCGGGGTGGTTGAGCGCGCGAGGCCCACCATGCCGGGCGCCAGGCCCGCGACGGCCGGGGGCGTCGGCGTCGAAACGACCTGCCGCCCGTTCGCCCCCGTGAAGAACGTGACGGTCGTGTTCGCCGTGTTCGTGCCGGGCTTGACGAGCAGGTAGAACGCTTCGGACAGAAGCTCCGTGTTCAGCCCGCCGAGTTCTACGAGCTGCAGCGAGAAGGCCATTCGCTCGCGCGTGTCACTCGTGAAGGGCTGCATGGCCGGGCCGAAGACGGACGGCGTGTTAGTCAGCCGCGTGAAGGTCGTCGGGTTGCTGCGCGGCGTGGAGAAAATCTGCGTGCTCTGGTTCGGGTTGATGCCCTCGGCGGTGGTCGAGGGGACAGAGCCGTCGGCCTTGAAGTTGAGCGCGGAGGAGAAGATGATCGTCGCCGGCTCAAGCGTCGCCGGGTTGTAGTCCGTGAAGGTCGGGAACCTGAGCGCGTTCGAGACGCTCGCCCGCGGCCCCACCTGCCTGAAAGTGTTGGCCGGGATGTCGTAGAGCATCACGGTCGTCGTGCTCTGAATAGCGCCGTTGCCCGGCAGGTCCGCGCGGGATTCGAACAGGAGGAACTCGCCGTCGCGGCTCAGGCGGCGGCCCGGCGAGAGCGCGTTGATCGAGATGCCGATCAGGTCCGGCGACGGCACGCTCGTCTGCGTCACCTGGCGCGTCACGGCGGCGGTGGCCCCGTTGAAGCTGCCGAGATAGATTTCCGCGTTGAGGTCCGTGTTGTTGGTCAGGAGGTTCGCGTTCGAGATGAAGGCGATGACCGAGCCGTCGCCCGACAGCGACGGGTTCTCGCTGAAGGGAATCTGGTTGCCCGTCGGGGTCGTGTTCGTCAACTGCAAGATGGCCGCGGGCGAGGGGCTCCTCTTGTAGATGAAGATTTCCGGGCTGATGTCGTTGGCCGCGTTGACGCCGAGGAGGTTGCGCGTCGAGACGAAGGCCACGACCGAGCCGTCGTCGTCTATGGCCGGGTCGCGGTTGTCGAAGGCGACGTAGGGCGTGGCGGCGATAGTGGTGGAGCTGGCGGCGGTGCCGGCGACCGGCACGCGGCTGGCCGGCGTGTTCGTGATGCGCGTGAACGTGTCCGCGACCAAATTGACGAACGCGGGGTCGGCCCCCTCTGACAAGTCAACGGCCGTCGTGGCCGGAACCTGGTAGATGAAAATCTCCTGGTTGCCGTCCGCTATGAGCGCGGCCGCGTTGGCGTCGCCGTTGAAGTTGCCGGGCGTGTTGGCGTTTGACATGAAGGCTATCCAGCGGCCGTCGTGGCTGATGACGGGCTGGTTGTTGCTGATCTCGACCCTGATGTTGCTGAAGTCGTTCGGGTTGGTCGCCGGGAAAAACGGGTTCGCCGTGTTGACGCGCGCGCTCGTCGTGTTGGTGATCTGAAAAATCTTGCGCTGCGCGTAGTCGAAGAGGAAGATTTCGCGGTTGCCGTCGGCGTTGTTGCGCGAAGTGGTCTTCTCGGTGGAAATGTCGCCGGTCGATTCGATGACGACGAAGCGCCCGTCCCCGCTGATGTCGCCGGCGAAGGACTCGCGGTTCGAGGTGGTGATTTGCGCGACGAAGGGGTCCTGGGTCTGGGCGAAAGTGTTGACGGCCGCCGCGGCCGCCAGAAGGACAAAAAAGGCTGCCGCACACGACAAACGAAAAGCTTGCTTCACGTAAAAAGCCTCCGAACTAAGACACGGACGTAAAAGATATAACGTTCACAACGGGGAGCACGCTGAGCTGTAGCCAGATTAGCGCAGGTGAAGAGCTTTCTCGCACACCCGAGCGGCCAAAGAACGGCCATTTTAAGCGCAAGAGGGCGCGCTTCGCAAGGCAGGGCGCAAAGATTTATGTGGTTCAGCCGGCCAGCAGCGAGTCCAGGAGCCCGACGCAGAGGCCGAGCGCGCCGGCCAGGGCCAATTTGCCGGCCGGGGCGCGCGCCCCGGCCGCCTCGTCTATCGTCAGGCCGCCCGAAATGTACGCGACCTCGCCCGCCTTCGTCTGCAGGCGCACGGTGTAGTCGCCGAGCGCGGCTTCCGCGCCGACCTCGACCTCGAAGCTGACAATCGGGTACTGGTAGTTGATGCCCGATTGCAGCGTCAGGCTCGCCGGGTTCACCTTGATGAAGGGCGAGCTGACGGTGACGCCGCCGCCCTCTATCTGGTCAACGCCCTGGCCGCCGACGAAGATGGTGTAGCGCTGCCCCTGCATAATCGGGACGGCTATGGTCGAAAGGTGCCCGTTGCTGCCGAAGACGTGCGGGCGGAGCGTAGAGTTCTCGCGCCCGAGCGTGAAGTTCTGCTGTAGCGTCGCGCCGGTCGCGACGTGTACCTGCTCGGCCGACTCGGCCGTGCTGACGGACGACGGGCCGTCGCCCAACTCGCCCGACAAGCCTTCCGCGAAACCCGCCTCGGAGGCGTGGTCGCCGCCGGCCGCGTGCTCCGTGACCAGGCGATACTGGCCCGGCGGCAAGCCTTCTATGCGGTAGGAGCCGTCGGCCAGAGTCGTGTTGCCCGCGACGACGCGGCCCGTGGACGCGTCCTCGGCCCAGACGTGAGCGCCCGCGGCGAGCGCGCCCGCGGAGTCAGTGATGGTCCCGGCGATTGAGCCGAAGTTTTCCGGCGAGCCGTAGAGAGCGAGGGCACCGGCGCGGTCGTCGTCCGAGAGCGTGCGCGGGCAGACGGCCGCCTGCTCGTAGAGGCCGTTGGTTCCCTGGCGCGGCTGCATCGCGGCCCCGGCCTCGTCCGAATGTTCGAGCCCCAGTATGTGACCGACCTCGTGCGTCAGCGTCGCCTCAAGGTCGTAGGTGCCGGGCGTGCCATCGGTCGAAAACTGTGCCACCGGATTGAGGACCACGTCGGCCTCGGCGATGGCCCCCGTCGCGGGGTCGTAGAAGATGCGCGTGCGGCCCGTCCGCTCGGCGCTCATGAAGACGGCGCGGTTCTCGGCCGTGTCCGCGATGGTAATCAGGCTGACGCCGTCGCCGCCGCCGCTCGGGCTGATGTTGAGCGCGTCGGACTGCGTCTCCACGAACTGTATGCCCGCGGCCTCGGCCCAGCGCGCGAGCGAGCGGCGCACCGCGCCCAGCACGTCGCTGCCCGGCTTGATGTTGGCGGGCGGGGAGCTGAGCGAGCTTGAGAGCGCGACCGTAATCGTGTGGCTCGGCCATTTGATTCGGACGGAGGCTGTGCTGTCTGTGTGTTGGAGCGTGTAGGCGCGCACGGAGGCCGGCCCGACCCAGCCGAGGCTGAAGATGACCAGAACCAGTGATGCAATTAAACGCCGCATTATTTTCACGCCCGAATGTGTTGGCAACAATTTCACAAGACTCGCTTAACGATTGCCGTCCTCTCGCCCTTCATTTCTATCCGCTTGGCCCTGATGTAAAAGCAATAGGCAAGCCAAACCCGGCGGGCGTCGCGGGCCTCGTTCTTGCTGTTGAATTTGAGGCTTATCCTGGCGGCGGGGGAAAAGAGGCGCGGGCGCGCTGATTTGAAATGAATCTGAACGTATCAAACGAGTGCAGTCGGTCGCCCTTGAAAACCCGAAGCGCGAAGACACACGCGCGTGACACGAAAAGTTTTGTTCTGGTTTGGTGTCGTTTCGTGTGGCTTCGTGGTCCCTGTGATATTCGACATTTTCGGCCCACCTTGATTATCATGGCGGACATGAGCACCGTGCTGAGCGTCGAAGGGGTCTCGAAGCAGTACCGCATCTACGAGCGCCCCGCGGACCGTCTGAAGGAGACGCTGACGCGCGGCCGCTGGAAGCAGCACAGGGAGTTCTGGGCGCTGCGCGACGTCTCCTTCGAGTTGGAGAAGGGGACGACGACGGGCATCCTCGGCCCGAACGGGTGCGGCAAATCGACTCTGCTTCAGATCATCGCCGGCACGCTCGACCCCACGCACGGCAGCGTCCGCCACGAGGGGCGCGTCGCCGCGCTGCTCGAACTCGGCGCGGGGTTCAACCCCGAGTTCACGGGCGTCGAAAACGTCTTCATGAACGCGTCCCTGATGGGCTTCTCGCGCGCCGAGACGGAAAAGATGCTGCCCGAGATCGAGCGCTTCGCGGAGATAGGCGACTTCATACACCAGCCCGTGAAAACCTATTCGAGCGGCATGTACGTCCGGCTGGCCTTCGCGGCGGCCGTCAGCGCGATGCCGCAAATCCTGCTCGTGGACGAAGCCCTGGCCGTCGGCGACGCCGTCTTCCAGCACCGCTGCATGCGCCGCATACGCGAGATGCAGGAGAGTGGAACGACCATCCTCTTCGTCTCGCACGACCTCGCGGCCATACGCGCCCTCTGCTCGCGCGCCGTGCTCCTTCACAACGGGCGCATGGAGGCGATGGGGCAGCCGCCGGACGTACTCAACCGCTACCAGAAAATCATCATGGCGCGCGAGGACGCCTACGAATCGGACCAGCAGGAGGCGGCCGCGGTCGAAGCCGAGGCCGAGGGCGGCGTCGAAGAGGAGGCGGACGACGTTGCACCTCCCTCCGGCACTTACCGCCACGGCGACGGGAGCGCGACAGTTTTACACGTCGAGCTACTGGACTCGTCGCGCCGCCCCGTGGAGTTCGTGGAGAGCGGCGAGGCCGTGCAGTTGCGCGTGCGCCTGCGCTTCGAGACGGGCGAGGAGGCACCCGTCTGCGGCTTCCTGCTGCGCAACCGCCACGGCATACACCTCTACGGCACCAACACGCAGTTGCAGCGGGTGGATTTCGGACCCGTGAGCCGCGGCGAGGTCGTGGAAGTCGTCTTCGCCTTCGACTGCTGGCTCGCGCCCGACACCTACTCGGTGACCGTCGCCGCGCACAGCCTCGACGGCGTCAGCTACGACTGGCTCGACGGCGCGCTCTTCTTCAGCGTGGTGAGCGAGGCCATGATGGAAGGCGTCGCCAACCTGAACGCGTCGGTCGCCGCGCGCTCGCTCGGCGTCCGCGCGTCTCGCACGAAGGCGGAAACCAGCGGGGCGCTGGGGTGAGATAAACTATGAGCCATCACCTGTCCACAACTCAGGAAATCGTCGCGGGCCGCGACGAGAGAGTGCGGCCCGCCAAAGGCGCTCTCTCCAAGCGCTACTTCCTCGTCGCCCTGTTAATCTCCACCTGGCTGCCCATAGCCTTCTTCATCCTGCTCGCCCCGGCGGGCGAGGGCGTTGGCGGCGGGCTGGCAGGCGTCAAGTACGTCCTCCTCTTCCTCGGCACCGCGCACGTCCCGACCACGTTCTTCTTCTACACGGACAGGGAGTTCTCCGAGATCATCAGGAGCCACAAAGTCAGGTACGTTTATGTGCCAATTCTCCTGACAATCGCGACGGGGCTCGCGTTCGCGCTTTCGAGCTACAGGTTCCAAGCCTTCATCCTGCTGGCCTACTGGGCCTGGCAGGCGTTCCACTACGGCCGCCAGAACGTGGGCATCTACGCCTTCGCCTCCATCGCGCAAACTGGCACAGGGCCGCACAGGGCCGAGAAGCTGGCGATTGAGTTCGGGACGATCCTGGGGATTCTGGGGACGTTCAAGATACTCGGGATGGCGGTCGCGCCCGATTTCCTGCACGGCACTTTCAACCGGCTCTACAGCGTCGGATTCTTCGCCTTCGCCGCGGTCTTCGTCTTCAGCCTCGTCGTCTACCTGAAATTCTACCGGGACACGACCGCGTTCAAAACGCTCTTCTTCTTCACCTCCGTCTTCTTCTTCTACCCGGTCTTCATCTCGACCGAGATGAACGTCGCCTTCCTCAGCTACGCCATCGCGCACGGCCTACAGTACATCATCTTCATGACGGTGATTTCGGCCAACGCCAGGGGGGGCGATGAGCCGCGCAAGGCCCTGCGCCGGAACGTCTGGAAACTTCTGATCCTCCTCGTGGTCGCGGGGCTCGCGTTCTGGCGCGTCGGCGACTTGAAGCAGGTCGAGCTGGTGAAGAACAGTTGGTTCTACACGGGCGTGGCGGACTTCCTCTTCGGCGCGGTCCTCGGCGCGACCATGTCGCACTTCGTCATCGACGCCGGCGCGTGGAAGCTCAGCATGGCGCGGCAGCGCGCCTACATCTCCAAACGCTTCGACTTCATCTTCGACAAGCGGGCCGCGGGCGACAGGTAAAGGCTCGGGCCGTCATCTTCACGCCGAAATTCTAAATCCCAAAAGCTGGGCCAGCCCTCCCCGACTGTCGCCTGCCAGAAAAATATTTCCGGGGTAAGAATATGGACGAAGTTTCCGCGTCCAGTAGTCATAACAGGTCGTCCACGAGGCGGTTCGGTCCCAGCTAGTTCTCCACGGCTCTGGAAAATCTGCCAATCCGCACGAATCCCAGTCGGGCCTCCGTCGCTTAATCGGATGCGGCGACGGAATAAAACAGTCCACCCAAAGAGCACCCACTACTCAGAACGAAAGGAAGCTCAAATGAAACGCTTGCTCAGATCACGTCTGGCGGCGGGGACGCCGCTCGTAATCCTGATCGCGACTGTCGCAGTCGTGTGGGTGACTCACGGACGCCCGGGGGCCGACAGGGTCCGCGTGGAGAATAAGACGCGCTCGCTCGCGGTCGTGTCCGTGAACGACGCGGGAGCGGTCAAGGCGGGCCTTAGCCAGTTCGACGTGACGGTCAGAAACGGCTCCGACAAACCCGTCGCGGTTTACTCTATCCGGGTGGAGGACAGTTCGACGGACGAAGGCACTGTCAGCGCCGTCGAAAGGGGCGGCCTAACGGACAATTGGTCATTGCCGCCGAATGGCACGGACGTGGTCCGCGTCACAGCGGCGTCCGGGGGCAACGTCGTGCTGACGGTTTACGCCGTCATGTTCGAGGACGGCGCGGGCGAGGGCGACAGAAATGATTTGAGGCGGCTGCACGAAGTCCGCGCCGGGGTCAAGCTGGGCTACCAGCGCATCGCCCCGATTCTCCGCCGGGCGGCGAAAGAGAATGGCACAGTCGCGGCGGACGCGGCGGTCCGGGTGCTCTCGGACGAAGTCGCGTCCGTGAGTGAGACGGCCGTCCCGCTGAACTTCAGGCGGGGCTTCGTTCAGGCCAGGGGGTTCGTCGGCACCGAGCTCGACGACGTTAAGGGCAGGCTGCGCTCCGACCCGAGTCTGAGGCACGGCGCGGAGGTCGGCAAGAAACTGGCACAAATCGAGAAGGCGCTCGCGAGGCTGTAGACGAACGTCCGGCAACTTCCCCCACCCATAGGAGGCGACATGAAAAGACAACTAGCTTGTGTTTTAACGGTGCTGACTCTCAGCCTGATTTTCGGCGTCGTCGTTTACAGCTACTGCCCGCCGCTGACGACAGAGGTCATGAGCGCGTTTACGGGCTGCCCCAGCCCGTACAAAGAAGTCACGTGGAGGGTTGATTGGCGGGACGGCAACGTTTCCACGAAGACAAATTCCGCCCGCGGCGAATGTTTCTCCGGGTGGTTCTCCACGACCCAGTGCGCGCCGATATTTGACCCGCCGCGCACGGCCTCCCTGAGCATCGTCGGCGTCGCTTCCCAGGAGTGGTGGCAGACGGCGTACCACCGGAAGTATGACGGCGGGTGCACGAACAACGGCACCAGCACGATAAGGGAGTTTCATACCTGCTCCGGCACCGCCAGTTGCCTCAACACCGGGGCGGCGTCCAAGTGTCTTCAACTCGGCAACGACTGGGACGAGACTACCTGCAGTTGCAGCGGGAGCTGCGACCCTTACTGCTCCCCGATTCTGATCGATTCGGCCGGGGACGGGTTCGCGCTGACGAGCGGCACCGACGGCGTCAACTTCGACTTGAGCGGCGACGGCAAGATCGACCACATCAGTTGGACGCGGGCCGGCTCCGACGATGCCTTCCTGGCGCTCGACCGCGACCAGAACGGCACCATCGACGACGGCTCGGAACTCTTCGGCAACTTCACGGCCCAGCCGCCCGCGCCGCCCGAGGCCCGCAACGGGTTCCTGGCGCTCGCCGAGTACGACAAGACGCAGGCGGGCGGGAACGATAACGGCGTGATAGATAATCAGGACGCGGTTTTCGGCAAACTGCTTTTGTGGCAGGACGCGAACCACAACGGCATCTCGGAGCCGGACGAGCTGCGCTCGCTGCCGGCGTCGAGCGTCACGCAGATCAACCTCGATTACAAGGAGTCCGGGAGGACCGACGAGCACGGCAACCAGTTCAAGTACCGCGCGAAGGTGTCGGACGCGCAACGCGCGAAAGTCGGCAGGTGGGCGTGGGACGTGTTCTTCGTCTCCGTGCAGTGACGGGGAGTAAGGCCGTTGCCAGAACGGGGCCGCGCGGAAATTCTCAGTTCCGCGCGGCCCTTCTCTTGAAAATAATCTTCGGCGCACCGGAGAGCGCGGGCCGCTTTCTGCTATCATCCTTCACCGTTGCGGTCGCATCGACGCTCAGACGTTAATGACTAAAGGACGCTTCAAACTGGCGGGGAGATTCAGCCGGACTACTGTCGCGGCCGCGATTATCTTCGTCCTCACGCTCTCGACCTTCCTCTTCTCGCGGATTCACCAGATGGCCGACTCGCATTACTCGATGCTGGTCAGCCAGAGTCTGCTCAGCCACCGCAGCTTCACGTTGGACGCCTACGCGATCCCGCGCCACGAGCCCGTGTGGCACGGCTACTACTTCAAGAACGGACCCCTCTACCAGCTCGAAGTCGCGGACGGGCACCTTTACTACCACATGCCGCCCGGCAGCTCGGTCCTCTCCGTGCCGTTCGTCGCGGTCTTCAATTTGTTGGGCGTCTCCCCCGCCAACCCGGACGGCAGTTACGACCGGCGCGGCGAGGTGATCATCGAGGCGGGACTCGCCGCGCTGCTGATGGCGGCGCTGGCGGTCATCTTCTTTTACACGGCGCGGCTCGTGCTCCCGCTCTGGTGGAGCGTGGCGGCGGCGGGAGGCTTCGCGCTCGGCACGCAGGTCTACAGCACGGCGTCGCGCGCCCTCTGGTCGGACACCTGGGGCATACTGCTGCTCGGCCTCGTGGTCTTCCTCTTACTGAGGAAGGAGGCGGCCGGGCGCGGCCTCAACCCCGTGCTGCTCGCCAGCCTGCTCGCGTGGACTTACTTCGTGCGCCCGACCTTCAGCGTGCACATCGCGGCGGTCAGCGTTTACCTCTTCGTCTTCCACCGCCGCCTCTTCCTCCCCTACGCCCTGACGGGCGCGGCGTGGCTCGTGCTCTTCGTCTCGTACTCCTGGTTCCACTTCGGCAAGCTCCTGCCGAGCTATTACAACGCGAACCGCCTGGAGTTCGACTCCTTCTGGGAAGCGCTCGCGGGAAATCTCATCAGCCCCGCGCGCGGCCTGCTCGTCTACGTCCCCGTACTTTTATTCGTGGCCTTCCTGCTCGTTCGTTACTGGCACACACTCCCACACCGCCGTCTCGTGTGGCTCTCTTTGCCGATCATCGCAGTGCACCTCGCGGCGATCTCCAGCTTCAATCACTGGTGGGGCGGGCACAGCTTCGGGCCGCGCTTCTCGACGGGCCTGGTCCCCTGGTTCCTCCTGCTCGCCGTTCTCGGACTTCGCGCGATGCTCGACTGGCGGGAGAAACATGCGGCCGCGTCACGCGCGGCGTGGCGCGCCCAACTCGCGTGCGGCGCGCTGCTCCTGCTCGCGAGCCTCTTCATCAACACGCGCGGCGCGACCTCTCACGCGACGTGGCTCTGGAACCAGAGGCCCGTGGAGATTGACCAGCACCCGGAACGCCTCTGGGATTGGAGTCAGCCGCAATTCATGGCGGGATGGCTGCCGTAATAGGAAGATTTGAAAGCCCAAATTTGAAATCTCAAATCCTTCTTATCCCGCCCTTACAAAGTCTCTTTCAGGTCGGCTTCCCACGCTTCGATTAAATCCAGCTCCTCGCGCCCGACTAGTTCCATGCGGACTAGTTGCTCGTAGCAGACGCGCAGGTTTTCGGTGAGCTTGTCCGCGCCGGGCCGGAGCGGGAGTTTGCCCAGCGCTTCGGCGATGGCGCTGTTGTTGAGGTAGCCGGGCACTTCGTCGCGGAAGTCGCGCATCAGGTTGTGCTCGTTGCGCTCCTGCCGGACGGTCGGCTCGTGGTAGAGGATGGCCCAATTGTTCTCCCACGAGATGCGCTGCGCGACGAAGCTGCGCCAGATGTCCGTCATGCGGAAGGAGCAGTGGGCCGGCAGGTAGAGGAGCGGGAAGGCGTCGCGCCACCAAGTCGTGTTCTGGCTGTTGAACGGCGACCATGCCTGTGAGCCCAGCGCCACGCGCCGGTCTTTCCTGAAGTCTTGCGGCAGCGGCAGCGCCAGCCTGTAGATGGCGTCCACGTCCGGGTTCTCGTCGGCCAGCCCCTGCTGGACGGGGCAGTCCGCCTCCGAATCTTTCAGCGAATCGAATTCAGGGGTGGCCGTCCGTATGCGGTCGAGCGGGAGGCCGCGCGGCCAGATGTTCGCGTCCGTGAAGTAGCGGTAGACGTTGACCCAGCCCGCGCCCGTCACCACGGGGACGCGCTGCCGGCGTTGTCTTTCACCCCAGAATTCTGTGCCAGGAAAATTATCGTCGTCCGTCTCCACGATCACGCCCGCGCCCTCGCGCAAGGCCAACAGGTAGCCTATGTTCTTGCGCGCGTAGTGGCGCGTCGGGCACGCCTCGGCGAAGCGCAGGCCCAGCCCGCGCTGCTCCGCGAGCCCGTAGAAGCGGCAGCCTTCGAGGCGAAAGTCCGCGGGACTCTTCTCGTCGCCGATGACTATGAACTCAAGGCCGTGCTCGACGCAGCCTTGGGCGAGCGCGCGCAGCACCGCGTTCGGCGGCGCAATCGAAGTGACGACGAGGGTGGTCTTAGCTTTCATAATGCGGAATGCGTCATCTGTCAGTACCGCCCGCCGCAAGCGGGCGGGTCCGCAGCGTTGAGTACCCGCCCGCTTGCGGCAGGCGGCACTGACCCAAGTCCATCATTTCAGAGTTGTCCCTGCAGTCTGAGGCGGAAGAGACGCCAGAGGTTGCTGAAGGAATCTTTAAGCGCCTGGTTGCCAACCGCGTGGCTGGCGGCGCGGTATTGAATCGGCACCTCCGCTATCCGCAGCTTGCGGCAGTAGGCTTTGATCTCCGTCTGGAAGAACGGCCCGCGCGACTTGATGCCCTTCTTGATGACTTCCATCAGCGCCCGGCGCGTGAACATCTCGAAGCCGCTCGTCATGTCTTTGAGTTTTGTGCCAAGCAGTAGGTTCGAGAGCACGCTCCCGCCGCGGCTGATTAATTTTCTTTTCACGGAGCTGTCCGAGATGGCCCCGCCCGGACAGAAGCGGCTGCCGAAGACGCAGTCGTAGCCCTCCATCATCTTGTCGAAGAACTGCGGGATGTCGGAAGGCTGGTGGCTGAAGCCCGCGTCTATCTCCAGGACCCAGTCGCACCCGGCGTTCAGAGCCTCGCGGTAGCCGCGCACGTAGGCGTCCACCACGTTCCTGTTCTCCGGCGACCAGACGACCTCCAGTTCCGGCCTCTGCCGTTTGAGCTCCTCCAGCAGCTCGCGCGTGCGGTCCTTACTCACGCGGTCCAGCACGGCGAAGAAGTTGACGGACTTGAAGCCGCGCGGCACACACTCGTCCAGCACCTCGCCCACGAAGCGCACGGCGCTCCCCTCCTCGTTCGCCATCGGGCACACCACGCCCAACTTGATTTCCGCGAACCGCCCGCCTTCGTCCTTCAACACAGTATCCATAATCAGCGGTGAATAATCAGGGAAAGAGCCGGGCAAAGCAAGTGGGCAGCGGGCAGTTGGCAGTAAGAACAGATTCGATAAGCCGCGCCGAGCTTTTGTCTTTAACTGCCCGCTGCCCACTGCCCGCTGCCCACTTTTTCCCGCCCGCTGCTATACTCGCCGCATGATTTCGTCGCAGACAGCGAGGCGGGCGGTGTGGCGTCCGCTGTGGGAGTTGCCGGGCCGGCTGGATTTAATCATGCAGCTGGCGCGGCGCGAGGTGGCGGCGCGTTACAAGGGCTCCGTGCTCGGCATCCTCTGGGCTGTGTTGACGCCCGTCGTGACGATTGCGACGTTCACCCTCATCTTCGCGGGCATCTTCGGGGCGCGGTTCGGCGCGACGGGCAGCGCCTGGGAGTTCGCGCTCTACCTCTTCTGCGGCGTGCTGCCGTGGACCGCTTTCGCGGAGGCCGTGCAAGCCTCGTCGCAGAAGATCGTTTCGCAGGCCAACCTGGTCAAGCGGGTCGTCTTCCCGCTCGAAATCCTCCCCGTCGCGCAGTCGCTCTCGGCGCTCGCCAACCAGTTGTTCGGGACCACCGCGCTCCTCGCCGCCGCAACCGTCATCCAGCACGTCATTCACCCGACCGTGCTCTGGCTGCCCGTCCTCCTCGTCCCGCAACTCCTGGTGACGTTCGGCGCGGCCTGGCTCGTCGCCTCCCTCGGCGTCTTCCTGCGCGACATAGTGCAGGGCATCGTGCTGCTGCTGATGGTCTGGATGTACCTGACGCCGATCTTCTACCCCGAATCAATCGTGCCCGAACGCTTCCGCACCCTGATTAACTCCAACCCGTTCACGCACCTCATCAGGAGCTACCGCAACATCATGCTCGAAGGCGCGCAGCCGGACTGGCGCGGCCTCGCCTACTTCACGGGCTTCGCCCTCGTGGTCTTCATCTTCGGCTACTGGTGGTTCGCCCGCACGCGCAAGAATTTCGCGGACGTGATCTGAAAAGCTCGTGAATAGAAAAAGAAAAACCGTTCTTCGATTCACGATTTACGATTCACGACTCTTTTGCCTTCTTCGGCCGACAGCGCGACGACCGTACCCATCAGCCACCAGAAGACGAGGGCGACTTCGGCGTCGCCGAAGTTGTAGTTGACGAGCGAGCTGGCGAAGAAGCCCGCGACGGCCCCGGTCGCGCCGAGGAGCAGGCCGTGGGGCCCGGCGTCGCCGAAGTCGCGGAACTGTCTTTCGGCGCGCGCGGCCGTGCGCCAGCACGCGAGCATCAGCCAGAGCCAGAAGGCGAGCGCGGGCAGGCCGCGGTCGAAGGCTATCTGCAACGGCGTCGAGTGCAGGTGAACCATGTCCGTGCCCGGAAAGCCCCACTCGGTCCAGTGCCTCTTCACGGCGTCCATCCCGTGCCCGAAGACCGGGTGCGTGGGGACGCGCGACAGGCCCACCTGCGCCACACGCCAGCGCAGAGACGAGCTGTGATCTTCGAGCCGGAGCGCGCCGCCCTGACGCGTGCGCCAGACGCTGAGCGCGCCCGCGGCGAGCGCCAGGACGATGAGCAGTAGGACGAGCAGTCGCGCGCGGCCCCTCGCCGCGCGGAGCGCGATGACCGCCGCGCCGAAGGCCAGCGCGACGAGCACCGTCCGCATCGCCGCCAGCGCCACGCCGACGCCGAGGAGCGCGGCGGCCGCGAGCGCGAGGTAGAAATATCTGCGCCGGGAGGCGCGGCGCTGCGCGTGGGCCAGCGCCAGCCCGAGCGCGAGTTGTGCCAGAATTTGCAGAGTCTCGGAGAAAGTCTCGTAGTGACGCGTCCAGCCCGAGGCGCGGAAGCGGCGCGTCGGCCCGCTGCTCCTGATTCCAGACGGCGACGCGCGCCCCCTCATCTCGTCCGTCACCGTGACGGAGCGCTCGCCGTGCTCGCCGCCAATGAGGACGCTGACGGGGAGGCTCTCGCCCGCGCCCGCGCGCCTGATGGCCTCGTCAATCTCAACGACGGAGCGGACGCGCGCGCCGCGGACGCGCCACACGGCGTCGCCCGCCCCCATCTGCAATTCGTGGAACGGGCTCTCGGGCGACAACTCTTCGATCATCACGCCGCGCCCTCGCGCGAGGTCAACGGCGCTCGCCACGACGCCCGCCACGCCCGACGTGATCATCAGAACGGCCACCCCGACGGCCGCGCGCCGCGTGAGCAGCGACTGCGCGAAGTAGAAGAGCAGGACGACCAGGACGGATTGCAGTTTTGGCACACTGATGCCCGGCTCCTCGGAGAAGACGGACGAGAGCACCGTCCAGCCCAGGAAGAGCAGGACGGGGAGGTCTATCGCGCTCCGCTTCAGGCCGGTCCGCCCCGTCGCGAGCAGGCGCATGACCCAGCCCGCGCCGACGAATATCAGGCTCAGCTCCGC